>JAWHCX010000001.1:0-304388 GCA_032567735.1 Gemella haemolysans
TTTAACGGGTAGCGGGCGTTAAAATACAATAGGGCTTGAACGAATGTGAAAGCCAGCGCCTTGAGGTGCGTGTTAGTAACAAAGGGTTATACCCGAAGAGAAAACCACCCCTTTTCAGGGGTGGTCATTATATGATAAACTTGATATTTAATTTAAATTCAAAAAATTTAAATTAATATGCATCCACAATGCTTTTTTAATAAAATCCTTGACAATAACGGTCGTTTAGTATAATATAGACTAAGTAAACCGTAATATAAAATATTAGTAAAGAGACTTTTATTTCATGTTTTTTTTAGAAGAGAGTTTAATCCATAGGCTGAAAGATTAAATAATAATGATTGAAATAAGCAACACTCTTTATAAAACCGAATATAAATTGAAAGGTATCAGGAAACTGATATGAATTCGGGTGGCACCACGAAACTAGTAATCGTCCCATGTAGTTAAATAACTATATGGGACGTTTTTTTATTTCAAATTATAAGAGGTTTGCTAATATTAGAAGTTAAAATTGATAAAAATATGGAGGCACTTATGACAACAATTACGAAAGAACAAGTAGCTCACATCGCTCATCTTTCTAGATTAGAAATCCAAGAAAGTGAAGTAGATGGGTACATCGAAAAATTAGAAAAAGTTGTAGATTTATTCAACACAATCAACAACGCACCAACAGAAAATGTAAAACCAACATATCACGTTTTAGACTTAGTGAATGTTTTCCGTGAGGATGTTGCAAAACCAGGAATGGATAGAGAAGAAGTTCTTAAAAATGCTCACGAGACTGAAGCAGGACAATTCAAAGTACCTACTATTATTGAATAAAATAAGGAGATAATTTAATGAGTTTATTACATGAATCAATTGAAAGTTTAGAACTTAAACTTAAAAATAAAGAAATTAAACCAAGTGATTTAGTAAAAGAATCACTAGACAGAATTAAAGCTACTGATGAAAAAGTAGGGTCATTCATTACAGTAACTGAAGAAGTAGCATTAAAACAAGCTGAAGCTTTAGACCGTGCTCAAGAAGAAGGACGCGCTGAAGGTAAATTATTCGGTATCCCAATGGGAATCAAAGATAACATCGTTACAAAAGACATTCAAACAACTTGTGCATCAAAAATCTTAGAAGGATTCAATCCAATTTATGATGCAACAGTAATGAACAAACTTAACAAAGAAAACCCAATTCTTTTAGGGAAATTAAACATGGACGAGTTCGCAATGGGTGGATCTACTGAAACATCTTACTACAAACTTACTCGTAACCCTCATGACTTAGATGCAGTACCAGGAGGATCAAGTGGTGGTTCAGCTACAGCAGTAGCAGCAGGACAAGTAAGCTTCACTCTAGGAAGTGATACTGGTGGTTCTGTACGTCAACCGGCTTCATACTGTGGTATCGTTGGATTAAAACCAACATATGGACGTGTATCTCGTTTTGGATTAGTAGCATTTGCTTCATCATTAGACCAAATCGGACCAATGACTCGTACAGTTAAAGATAACGCTCGTGTATTAGAAATCATCTCAGGATTAGATGCTAACGACATGACTAGTGCACCTGTAGAAGTGCCAGAATTCAGTAAAATCATCACTGGAGACATCAAAGGTAAGAAAATCGCTCTTCCAAAAGAATACTTCGGTGCTGGAATTGACGAAGAAGTTAAACAAGCCGTACTTGAAGGTGTTAAATACTTAGAAAGCCAAGGAGCTATCGTAGAAGAAGTAAGTCTTCCAAACACAGACTACGCTATCTCAACTTACTACATCATCGCTTCTGCTGAAGCAAGTTCAAACCTTTCTCGTTTCGATGGTATTCGTTACGGATTTAGAAGTCCAAACGCAACAAACCTTGAAGAAATCTACAAAAAAACACGTGGAGAAGGATTTGGAGCTGAGGTTAAACGCCGTATCATGTTAGGAACATACGTTCTATCTTCAGGATACTACGATGCATACTACAAAAAAGCACAACAAGTTCGTACATTAATTAAACAAGACTTTGATAGAGTATTCGAAGAATACGATGTAATCATCGGACCAACTGCTCCAACAGTAGCATTTAACATTGGAGAAGAAGTAGGAGATCCAATTAAAATCTACGCTAACGATATCTTAACAATCCCAGTAAACATGGCTGGATTACCAGGTATCAGTATTCCGTGTGGATTCAAAGGTAACCGTCCAATCGGTATGCAAATTATTGCAAAACCATTTGCAGAATCTACACTATATGATGTAGCGTACAACTTCGAACAACACTACAACTTACATGATAAAAAAATAGAATTATAATAGGAGAAACAAGATGCATTTTGAAACAGTAATTGGACTAGAAGTCCATGTAGAATTAAAAACAGATTCAAAAATATTCTCACCATCTCCAGCTCACTTTGGTGCAGAACCAAACACTAACACAAACGTTATCGACTTAGGATACCCAGGGGTACTTCCAGTAGTAAACAAAAGAGCGGTAGAATGGGGAATGAAAGCAGCAATGGCGCTTAACATGACAGTAGCTCGCGAGTCAAAATTCGATAGAAAAAACTACTTCTATCCAGATAACCCGAAAGCATACCAAATCTCACAATTTGACCAACCAATCGGAGAAAACGGATGGATCGATATCGAAGTAAACGGAGAAACAAAACGTATCGGTATTACACGTGCTCACCTTGAAGAAGATGCTGGTAAATTAACTCACAAAAATGGTTATTCACTAGTTGACCTTAACCGTCAAGGGACACCACTTATCGAGATCGTATCTGAACCAGATATCAGAACTCCAGAAGAAGCATATGCTTACTTAGAAAAATTACGTTCAATCATTCAATACATCGAAGTATCAGACGTTAAGATGGAAGAAGGATCAATGCGTTGTGACGCGAACATCTCTATCCGTCCATATGGTCAAGATGAATTCGGTACAAAAACTGAGCTTAAAAACTTAAACTCATTCACTTTCGTTAAAAAAGGATTAGAGTACGAAGAAAAACGTCAAGAACAAGTTATCCTTTCAGGTGGAGTAATCAACCAAGAAACTCGTCGTTTCGATGAAACAACAGGAACAACTAAACTTATGCGTGTTAAAGAAGGTTCAGACGATTACCGTTACTTCCCAGAGCCAGATATCGTACCTATGATTATCTCTGATGAATGGATGGAAGAAGTAAGAAAAACTATTCCAGAACTTCCAGACGCTCGTCAAAGAAGATACCAAGAAGAACTAGGATTACCAGCATACGATGCTCACGTTCTTACATTAACTAAAGAAATGTCAGACATGTTCGAACAAACTGTAGCTTTAGGAGCGGATCCAAAATTAGCTTCTAACTACTTAATGGTAGATGTGAATGCGTACTTAAACAAAGTACAAAAAGAACTTAAAGAAACAGCATTAACTGCAGAAGGTTTAGCAGGAATGATTAAATTAATCACTGACGGAACAATCTCAAGTAAAATCGCTAAAAAAGTATTCGCAGAACTTATCGAACACGGTGGAGATGCTGCACAAATCGTTAAAGAAAAAGGTCTTGTACAAGTATCAGATAGTGGACAATTATTAGCTTGGGTTAACGAAGCATTAGATAACAATCCAAAATCTATCGAAGACTACAAAAACGGTCGTGACCGTGCGATTGGTTTCCTAGTAGGTCAAATCATGAAAGCCTCAAAAGGACAAGCCAACCCACAAATGATCAACAAAATGTTATTAGAAGAAATCGCAAAACGATAATAACGATAATAATAAACGAACTCGAAATAAGGAGAAATCTTTGTTTCGAGTTTTTTAGTGTTTAAAACATAGAATAGTCTTTTATGTATTGCAAAGAACATAATTGTTATATATAATAAATATTACGGAAATAAAATGAGAAATATAATTTATTAAGTTAAAAAATATGTATATACTATATAATGTTAAAATCAAATCTGTCAATGTGTAATTATCGAAAAATAACTTATGGGAGGAAAATGAAATGACTGAAGATCCGTTTAAAGAATATTTAATACAATCAGAACCTTCTAAGAGAGAAAAAGGTTATGCATGGCAGACAGCAATAGGTTTGCAGGAAGTTGATGGTTTAACCCCATCTCAATATTTAATCAATACTGCATTGCGTAACATAGAAGGTGAAATTACACTAGAAGAAGCTGATATACTGCTTCATTCATATTATGAAGAAAATCCAAAACTGAATAAAGAAAGTCGTGTAGAAGAAGCTGATAAAGTATCTGTTCGTACTGTAAGAATTTTATCGGAAGAAGCTTTCACCTTTTCTCCAACGGAATATTTAGCTATTCATAGGAAGTTATTTGAAGGAATATATAAACACGCAGGGAAAATCAGAACTTATAATATTACAAAAAAAGAATGGGTCTTAGACGGAGAAACAGTAATATACGGAAGTGCAAGTGAATTACTTAGAACACTAGAGTATGACCTTGAGCAGGAGAAAAAATTCCAGTATAATGGTTTATCAACGAATGAAATAATAAAACACTTATCAGAATTTATCTCAAGACTATGGCAAATCCATATTTTTGAAGAAGGGAATACAAGAACAACAGCTGTATTTTTTATCAAATATCTAAGAACATTAGGTTTTGATGTAACAAATGATATATTCGCTGCTAACTCTTGGTATTTTAGAAATGCATTAGTTAGAGCAAATTACAGAAATCTAAAGAAAGAAATCTATTCAACATTTGAATTTGTAGAGTTATTTTTAAGAAATTTACTACTAGATGAAAGTACAACATTAAAAAATAGAGAATTACATATCAATTGGATAAAAGAAGATAGAGAGATTTCAACATATAATTATAACGATAAACTAGAAAACTTCTCTGATAAGAATAAGGAATATATTAAGAACCTTTATGACAAATTCAATTCAGAGTATGTATTTGGAAGAAAAGAAGTGATGGAAGTTACAAATCTAAAAACATCACGAGCATCAGAAATAATAAAAGAAATGCTAGTAAACCAAATTATCGAAAAAGTAGAAGGTTACGGAAAAGGAAAATACAAATTTATAATAGAGTTAAATTAATAGAACTCACAAAATGATAAAAATAAACGAACTCGAAGTAAGGAGAAATCTTTGTTTCGAGTTTTTTTATTAAAATGTAAAAACTGGACTTTCGGGGTTAAAAAAAGTGGATATCGGGGAATAAAACTGGACTTTAATAGTTAAAGGAGCGGACATTGGGGGATAGAACTGAACTTTCGTAGTTAAAATAGTGGACATTGGGGAATAGAACTGGACATTCGTAGTTAAAATAATGGATATTGGAAGATAGAACTGGACTTTAATAGTTAAAGGAGTGGACATTGGGGAATGGAATTGGACCTTTGTGGTTGAAAAAGTGGATATTGAGAAATGAGACAGGACTTTTGAAAAAAAATATAGTGGATATTAGATTTAATGTTAGATATTATTAGGGAAATATAGAAAAAGTTTTACTTTCATGCTCACTTATTGTAGAATAAGAAGTATAAAAGTAAAACGAGTAGAATTATCAAATAAGTATAATATTTAATTTGTAATAAATGCAGCTAATGGTGATTCAGTTATATATTTTATAATACTCTAAAATTTTCACTCTATAATCAAAGTATGCTGATAAAATTAGCACTAGAAGATAAATTAGATGATTATTTAGAAATATTGCGGAGAAGAAAAGAAAGGAGAAAAAAATGGAAGGCATGACAGATGAACAATTTTTCGAATATAAAGAGACTCTTCTAAAGTTAGTATTAGAAAAGATAAATAATAGCAAAACATTAGAAGAAGCTAAAGAAAAAATAGAAGATCTAATTGAAAACTAGAATTTATACAAAACGAAAAAGGTAATCTAGAGAAGTACTAGTCACCTTTCTTCGTTATTAAGATGATAATAACATAGAAATATTTTAAATTTAATTTAAAGTTTTTAAAAATATATAAGATACAAAATTCAAAACTAAATGAAAATAGACCACAAAAATTTGTTAGTATTTTTGTGGTCTATTTTCTTTCTTATTAAATAAAGATAGCTATTTGTATTAGAAATATTTACTTACTATTAATTCTTCACAAACTCAACAATTTTATTAATAGCAATATCTGCTTCTGGGATTGGGAAAGCAGGGAAGACGTGGTTTAAGTTTTCTCCGATCTCGAAATCAGTTTTTATATTCGCTTTACGAAGTTTTTCAGCTAATAAAACTATATCAGGGTATAAGAGCTCACGAGTTCCTGAGAATAATAATACTTCAGGTAAATTTTTCATCTCACCGTATAATGGAGAAACTTTCCAATCAGTTAATTGAGTATCACCAGCCCAAGCTTTAGCATCAGCTAGTAAAGTATCTACGTGCAGTAGAGGATCTTTTTTGATATATTTCTTAATATCAGGATTCGACATAGTTAAATCAACCCATGGACTTAGAAGGATAAGACCTTTAGGTAGTTTAACGCTATTTTGAATAAAATCTTGAACTAATCCAAGTGCTAATCCGCCACCAGCACTGTCTCCCAAAATATACACATCTTTATCTGGATTTTTAGAAACGTAGTCTGTATATAATTTTGTTAAAAATTCATAGCTATCTTTATAAGTATACAAAGGAGCTAGACCATAATCAGGAATGATAACCTCAGCATCTGCTTCTTGAGCTATTTTATCAGCCATCTCCCATTGAATATCTACGAATTCATGAACGTAAGAACCACCATGAATATAGAATATAGTAGAGTTAGAATTATTAACACTGTTTAAATGCCACACCTGTCTATCAGAAACAATTCTAGTATAGAATTTAGATTCAGTATCGAATTCATATACATTTAAAGTTTCTTCGATTTTATCTGCTTTTTGTTTTTCTAGTCTTTTAGTTTCGTCAATATCTCTAAGTTTTTTATACTTATTACCAAGATATAACTCGATTAAACCAGCTTTTGTACTGCGGTTATAACGTAATTTTTGATAACCGGCAAAACTACCGATAAGGACAGGTAAAGTAGCGGCAAGTGAAGCTACTGAAACAACTTTTTTATTAAATTTTGTCATAATAATCTCCTCTTATTTACATAAATGTAAGTGTTTTATTTATTTACAATTATAGTTTATCAGAAAATAAAGTGATTGTAAAAATAAAAATCTGAAGAAAAGGGATAAGGAAAAAAGGAAAGTTGGAAGTGAACTTCCAATTAAGGGAAAAAACAAAGAAAGTTGGAAGTTCATTTCCAACTTAAGGTAAAAAAGATAAAAGTTGGAAGTCTACTTCCAATAAAAATTTAAGTTTTTATAAAAAAAGAAGTGATTTAAAATTTATACTCATTGATTTTAAAATCACTCCTAAAAGTACGTCATTTAGTTTTTATTATCTAATTAAATAGTAGTTTGTGATATATGCATTCACGACATCACGTAGTTGTTCATCTGTTAGTCGTCTTAATGCTGGGAAGGCGATTGTAGATAATTCTACCAAATTGTCAATATTTTTTTCTGTGAACTCTTCTTGATCAATTTCTTCAGTATTATTAGAAAATAGAATGAATAATTTACTAGCTTCATCATCTGTAAGTCCTCTATTTTCACATGCTAAGTAAAATGAAGGTTCTTCGTTGAATCTGTCTTTAATGTATTCATTAATCTCATACACAGCCGATTTAATAGTGAAGTGGCTAGAGATAAAATCAGGACTTTCAACGAATTTTGTTTGTTTCACTTCAAAAGGTATACCACCTTCATTAACAGCTTTAGTAAGGAACATGCTAATGGCAGTTTCCAGATTTAATCCAAGACTAAAGAATAAATCCTCAGCTTCATTTTTTAATTCATTATCAATAGTTAAAACAATTTTCGATTCACTCATTTCAAACTCTCCTTAGTTAATACATTAATTTTAACGTAGAATTACGGATTTTTCAAGAGGTGTTTAAATGAAAAATAAGGTGTAGAAAAGAATTAATAGTAGGGATAAAAAGAAGAAATATAGTTATGAGTGATAAAATAATTCACAATAAATATGTTATAATAATATGTAAGAATAAATGAAATAACAGTATTGAAAGGATCTTTATGAATTTAGAATTATTACAAAAGGCGATAGAAGAAGAGTATGATTTACTAAAATTTAAAGTGTGCTACCAATTGACGAATAGTTATGGTAAAATAATATCAAAACGGTAGTTAATTTAGTTAAAGTGAAGATAAATATTATATAAGAATGGAGGGCATTAAGTAAAAAATGTAATAATCTTAGAAAAGTTATGAAAAATTAAGATGTAAAGTTTAAGTTAGATTTTTATTCAAAAAATTAATTTAGAGAGGAGAAAAAATTTGAGTACTAGTTTAAGAAAAATTGAGTTTTATGGAATTTATTTTTATAATAAGGAGAGTGAATATGAAGATACAGATAATCTAATCCGTTTGATTGAATCTTTTGATAAAAATTTTATATTTGATGATGTTAAATCGAAAAAATTTTGGAGACTGGATAGTGTAAAAAGGAAAAACGACCTTTTTTATTTGATTTTTAAATCTGGTAAATATAACCATTCTCCTAATTATATATCAAGATTAGATGGAGTTGAAAGAGTATCTGATAAGAATCTTGATGAAGGAGAATGTGAAAAAACTCATGTAGTTATTAATGTTAAAGAATCAACTTTAATTATTGAATATAGAAGAAGTGGAGTATCTTCTGCTGCTTTTGTAAGGTATGTTAATAAATTTATTAAAGATGAAAAAATACAGATAGATAAAATTAAAGTTGTCAAAGAATTAAAACAAAATTTTCTTAATAATTTAAACTCATTAAAAACGATTCAAAATATTGAATTATATGTAAAAAAAGAAATTATTGGTTCTGAATACATGAATTTAATTGAGCCTACTGAAAACACTCAGGAGGAAGTCATTGTTACAGTGAAAGCTGAGAGAAAAAAAACACTTGCTATTGAGAATATTAAGAATATTTTTAATAAGATTGGAACAAATGGTCAAGTAACAAAGAGAATAAGAGTTAATGGACGAGATTCTGATAATATTAATGTTCTTTTGGATTCATTAAATCAAAGTAAGTTTGAACAAATATATGTAGAACTGGATGAAAAAGGCGTAGTGGATTCGACCTCTTATTTTGAGAAAGTGTCTGAAATAATATGAATATTGAATGGATAAGGATTATAATTGACTACTTATCAGTTTCTAATAAGAAGGAAAAAAATATGGAAATTATATTTCCAATAATAATTTCTAGTGTTGCTTCAGCATCTTATTATAAATATAAAGATGTAGTAAGTACACTGAAGATTTTTACTGAACAATTATTAAATATTACTTCAGTATTAATAGGTTTTACTGGGATACTTGTGACCTTATTTTTAACAACTGAAAATAAAAATATAAAGTCTTTAAGAGAAAAAGAGACAGAGAAATTTTTATACGGAAAAAAAGTAACTCTATTTGATTTGTTACATATCTTATTTACGTACGCACTTTTAAATGAGTTGATTTTGTTATTAATATTGCTGTTCAATCAATATATACGAGGACTATTTTATAGTAAAGAAATTTCTTTTGTAGGACTTTTTTTGGAAATTTTTATGATTTTAAACATTATTTTTTCCATGATGAGAGGAGTAAATAATTTATATTGGATTTTTAAAAAAAGATAGATGTCAAATGTCATCTAAAAATATTTTATAACGATAAAAGAAGTTTTTATTTAATCTGTAAGAAATATATGTTTTGATAAAATGAATTATTTAAGATATTATATAGAAGATTGTAAGAAAATTAGATTGAGAGGATCTTTATGAATTTAGAATTATTACAAAAGGCGATAGAAGAAGAGAAAAACGTATTTTCAGAAGTTAATAACGCAGCATATAGTTTAGAACCTGTATCAGAAGAAAGATTGATAGAAATAGCGAAAGATGTAAACGAACAGTTAGGGTATGAACTGTATGATAAACTAGATAGAGAAAGCTTAGTAGCGGACTTCTCAACTACATCAAGAGAAATATATAAATATACTCTAGATAAATCAAAATTTTTAAATGATAGACTAGAAAAAGCATTATTAGAACATTGCGACGACATATTAGTAGATGTAGTAAAAGCACATGAAAACTTCGATTCAATGGAAACATATGAACTATACACGCTAGCATTCGAAGTAAATGAAAAATTAGGATATAGATTATTCAGAGATATCTATTCATACAGCTTAAAACGAGACTTCGAGAGAGTAGCAAAAGCAGTGGAAACATACAAAAAAGAAGGTAAAATAACGAAGTTTATGAGGTAGGAAGGTTATATATGGATTTAGGAAATATATTAGAGAGATTTAGTTTAAATTTTCAAAATATTAACAATATAAAATAATTTATTAGATTTTTAACGCACGCATCAGTAAAAAATTTGCTTATTAGTTATTTAAAAAAATAAGATATATAATAAAAAATATCAGTGATAAATAGTTTTTAAGGACATAATAGTAAATATTAAAAATAATTTATTAATAATACTAGATATTGATATTTAAATAAAAAGATAAAAAATATTAAAGGAGAAATATTAATGACTATTGAAGAAAAATTTAAATATTGGTTACAAAATGTAAAATCGGAAAGAACAGAAGGAAAATTCTCTAAAAAAACTATTGGTAATTATTGTAGTGGTTTAAATATATTAATAGAAAAATGTAATTTAAAAGAAGAAACGGGTATTAGTAGCATTTATGATATTACAGATATTAATGAGTTTATTGCAATACAAGAAACTATTACCAGTAGTACAAAATTTAAAGAAGAAAATAAGAACAGAAATAATACAATGAAAAGTGCTCTATATCAATATAAAAAATACTTATCAGAAATATCTAATATGATAGAGGATTTGAATACTTCAGAGAATTTTAATTTATTCGAATATAATCGTATTTTTTTTGGAGCACCGGGCACAGGGAAAAGTCATGTATTAGATGAAGAAAAAGATGTTTTATTAAAAGCAGGTGGAGAGTATGAGAGGGTTACATTTCATCCTGACTACTCCTATTCACAGTTTGTTGGAACATATAAACCAGTAGTTTCCGGAGAAAAAGTGTTATATAAATTTGTTCCTGGCCCATTTATTAGAATCTATGTTAAAGCAAAAAAGAATGAGAAAGAAAGCGTGGTAAAACCTTTTTTATTAATCATTGAGGAGATTAATCGAGCAAATGTTTCATCAGTATTCGGAGATGTCTTTCAATTATTAGATAGAAATGATTCTAACAAAAGTAAGTATCCTATACATCCAACAGAAGATATAAGAAAATATTTAGTAGATGAATTAGGGGGGAGTTTAGAAGAGTATTCAACAATAGAAATACCTAACAATATGTATATTTGGGCTACTATGAATAGTGCAGATCAAGGAGTTTATCCGATGGATACTGCGTTTAAACGTAGATGGGATTTTACATATCTGGGTATTGATGAAAAAGAAGAAGGTATAAAGAATTATAAAATAATAGTAGCTAAAAAAGAGTATAATTGGAATAATTTAAGAAAAGCCATAAATCATGTTTTATTAGAGGAATGTAGAGTGAATGAAGATAAGTTGATGGGTCCTTATTTTATCTCTAAAAATATCTTAGAAAAAAGTGAGGTAAATAATAGTGAATTAGTTAAAGTGTTTAAGAATAAAGTAATTGCGTATTTATTTGATGATGCTGCTAAACATAAACGTACTATCTTATTCAGTGGATGTAGCACATGTAATAGTTATTCTTTAATATGCCAAGAGTTTGAAAAAAATGGAATAGGAATTTTTTCTAAAGAAGTACAAAATAAATATCAACGAGAGTAGTAAAGATTTAATTGCTAAATATATAATTATAATTTAAAAAACATAATTTTTTAAATTATATAGAATAAAGAGGTAGGATTAAATGGATGATATAATGAAATCAGTATATATTCGAGAAGAAAATTGGTATACCTTAGAAGATTTAACAAAGTTATTTAATTATGAAATTGATAAAACAAAGAAATTACTAAAAAAGTTTATAAGTTATGGTATTTTAAAAGTAAAATATAATAAAAAAAATGAAGTTGATGATTTTATTGATGTAGAGAAAGAAATCATAAATATCGATTCTGATGATAGAAATAAATATTTCTATAAATTTACGTTTGTTGGAATTTTTATGGTATCAGATATAATCTTAAAATGTTATCCGAAATATATATTAAATAATCCAGAAGAAGGGTATACTCTCTTACTTAAGCAAGTTCTTAAGGTAATTAGTAAGATGAAAAAGAATAAGATAGTAAGTTTTTATGGATTTCAAAATCTTGATATGAATAATAAAGAATTTAATTTAATAGAAATAATGTTATATTTATTAAATGATTATTATGATCACGGAGTGTATACAAGTATTGAAAATACACATGAAATTAATGGAATAAAGGAAATAAATTGGGATAAAACAATTAATGAGAGTTTTGTTTTTATTAATAATAATAGTCTGTTTTATCCAGAATTAATTACTAAAAAAATAATAGAGGATGATAAAAATTTTATTAAGAGATTACATCAAATTATATTAACACAGTGTATTAATAATATGAAATACTTCGGTTTGATAGAATTGCTTGATATTCAAGAATTTAGATTAAGTGATGAGGAACTTTCAGATTTGGGAGATATAGATTATATTTTGAATAAGATTGAAAAAGAACAGAAGATTCAGTATAATACGAGAAAATTAACGTTGTTAAGGGTAATGTATAATTTTATAAATAGTAATTATGGTTTTCAAAATAATAGTGAGTTTAGTTTTTATGGTGTTAGTAGTTTTCATGTTATTTGGCAAAAAGTATGTGAAGAAGTTTTTGAAGATAAATTATATGTAAATCCAAACGAAATAAATTTACCGAAAAAACTAATTGATAAATATAAGGGGTATAAAGAATTGATAGATGTAATTGAAAAGCCAAAATGGGAACTAGATAAGTGTATTTATAATGCTAAGAAAAGCCTAGAGCCAGATGGAATATCAATATACGAGGATGAAAGTGGTAAATTTAGCTTTATAATTTTTGATGCTAAATATAGAATTATAGAATCGGAACCAAATATTACAGGGCTACCAGGAATAGGTGAAATTACTAAACAGTATTTATATCAATTAGCTTATAATGAATTTATAGAAAATCATGGTTTTAATAAATATAGTAATAGTATATACAATTTATTCCTATTTCCGACAGATGATGATAAGATATGTAAGAGAGGAATAGTTAAATTGGAACTATTAGAAAGTGTTGGTTTAAAAAACATACAAATAATATCATTACCAGCTCAACTAATGTATGAGCTATATTTAAACAATAAAAAATTAGATGACATATATCCAGAAATGTTATCATACATACTCTCTAAAGAATAGATGTACTTATTTTTTTAAAAATAAATGATATAATTCCAATTTGTTAAAATTTTTTGAAATACAATCATAACAATCTTTGTAGTTTGATTAAAAACAGTTAATCTTAATTTATAAGTGAAAATAAATCTCAAAATAAAAAGCTATATAGAATTATTATACAAAATTTTATGATATAATAAAGTATTAATAAATTTTAAAAGGAGTAGTTATACATGACAAATTCTGTAAGTTCTACAAAATATAATGTTGCCGCTTTTTTTTGCGGAGTTGGTGGAATTGAATTAGGTTTTGAAAAAACTAATAAGTTCAGAGTGGTGTATGCCAATGAAATAGATAAAAATGCTAGAATAACATATAAATTAAATTTTCCTAATGTTTTTCTGGATCCTAGGGATATTCATGAAGTAAAACCGGAAGAAATAAAGGAAGAAAAATTAGATGTTATTGTAGGAGGATTTCCGTGTCAAGCATTTAGTATAGCAGGTTATAGAAAAGGGTTTGAGGATGAGAGAGGCGATTTGTTTTTTGAATTGTTAAGAATAATAAAAAACAAGAAACCTAGAGCTATTTTCTTAGAAAATGTAAAAAACATGGTTACTCATGACCATGGTAATACTTTTAAAGTTATAAAAGAAGCTTTAACTGAAAATAACTATTATGTAAAATGGAAAGTATTAAATGGGAAAGATTATGGGAATATACCTCAAAATAGAGAACGTATATATATAGTTGGTTTTTTAGAAAAAGAATCATATGATAAATTTGAGTTTCCAAATGAGATTAAGTTAGAAATAAAGTTGTCAGATATTATTGATTTTGATATAAAAGAAAAAGAAATATATTATTATAGAGACGGAAAACAACCATTTTATGATAAATTGAAAGATGAAATAACTAGTCAGAATACAGTATATCAATGGAGAAGACAGTATGTTAGAGAAAATAAAAGTGGTGTAGTTCCTGCGTTAACAGCTAATATGGGAACTGGTGGTCATAATGTTCCGTTAATATGTACATCATCAGGAGAAATAAGAAAATTAACTCCAAAAGAAACTTTTAATGCTCAAGGATATCCTAAAGATTATAAACTACCTGAGGATGTTTCTAATGGTCAGTTATATAAACAAGCTGGGAATAGTGTAGTAGTACCAGTGATTACTAGAATTGCTGAGAATATTTCTTTTGCATTAGATGGAGTATACATACAAAATAATGAAATAAAAATGTTATCTGGATACTCTATAATATATACAAAAATGCAAAGCCGTTTTGAAGGAGAATCATACGTTAAAGAAGTAGTTGAAACCATTGAACAAGCTAAGAATTGTATAAAAAACTATGATATTAAATTACCTATTTTGTCTAGTGAAGAATACCTGAAATTAGTAAAAAAAGGTGGGAATTTAGAATTTTATAGCATAGTAGAGATTTAATAAAAAAAGGGATAAGTCATGTGGTTTAATTTAAATAAAGAAGATAAACAGAATTACAAACTATTAATAACAAACTTTGCGAGCTTAAGTGAAGCTTTTTCTCAAAAAAAAGAAGATGAAGAAAGTGAAGATTTTGTAGCACCTATTATTAATTCTAAATTTCAAGAAACAGTATTTCAAAAATCATTCAATGCATTTGGTGAAGATATATCAAATACATCATTTGATGCTTCTATAATTTTAGATGAAAAAAATAAATACTTAGTAGGAATAAAATCATTTGGAATTTCTTCTGGAGATCAAAAAATAGCTCAATTTAAAAGCGATAGTCAATCAAGAGGTTGGATAGATAAATTCAACACTATAAGAGATAATTCTCAAAACGCAAAAACAAAAGAAGAAAATGATAGTATAAATAAAAATTACTATTATGAATTAGCTAAAGAAATATCATTACTTAGAAATAAACGTATTGCTTCTTCAAAAGAGCAATTAAAAGGATTTGTATATGATGATGTGAGTGTTAAATCAGTCTATCATGTTTTAATGCCATCAAAAAAAGGAGAAAATCCTAAAATTTATGTAGGAGAAATTGATTATTTGCCGATTGATATAGAAAATATTGAAATAGAAGGGGCAACGTCATTAAAAACTCCTACAAATTTCAAATTTAATGATGGGAAACACTTTTATAAATATACGTCAGCAGACAGTCAATTATATATGAATTTTAAAAATAAAGATATAATATTGGAAGAATGGGAACTAGAATATGTAAAAGACCCGTTTTATATATTTGAAAATCTACATTTACTTTCAAAGAAATCTGAAGAAAACAAGATATTACAAACAGTATCGTGGATGATTGCTAATAAAGATGGGAAAGTAGAGGAAAGTTCAGGTTTTAATGCATTTGATGGTTCAAGTAAGATTGGAAAAAGTAGTAGAGAAAAGAGAATAAAAAAAGTAGAAAAATATCTTAGTGACAATTTTTGTGTTGAGGATAGAAATGTTATAATTGATTTATTAAAAAAAATATTGATTGAAAATACTAAAACGGTAGAGAAAAAACAACTAAGATCTAAGTTGATAAATTTTATTGGAAATCTAAATGATGATTACTTAACAAATGAAATTGAAAAAATGGTATATAGACCTGTAGGAGAAGTATATATACCTATACCAGATTCTAAAAAATTCCACAAGAATTTTCCAGATTTTTTTGCTAAGGATGCAGGAAAATTAGAACAAGGGAAATCTTCGTTAGCGTTGTCAAAAGAAAATAGAACATTTAAACTTAAATTTATTTCTTCTGGAAACGTAATAGATGCATATATCAATCAAGACTCAGGAAAGGCTATCCAATCAATCGATAGACAAGATATTTTGGGTGAGTGGTTGTTAAGAGGAGTATTTCAATTAGAAGAAAGAGAATTACTTACTTCAGAACGATTAGCTGAGTTACATATAAATGCAATAAGATTTATAAAGTATGTAGATACAGATGAAATTGGGATTGAGTTTGTTTGGATAGATGAAAATAATCCACCTGAAGATTCAATAGGATGGGTTGCAAAAAATAAAATATCAAATATTGAAAAATTAAAAACTAACAGAAGGCTAAACAAAAATATATCTAGGGAAGTAGCTGCTCCACGAGAAGATAGTGAATATTCTTATTAAGTATTTTGTGGTATTAAATTCAAAATTAAAGTTGTAGATTTTTAATATATAAATTAAATAAAAAAAATGAATGGAGTGATTATCATGAAATCAAAAAAATTATTAACAGCATTAATGGCATCTAGCTTATTGATAAGTGGATGTTCAACAATGAAAGAAGAGAAGAAAGAAAATCCAGTTAAGAATGAAACTGATAAAGATAAAGTGAATTCTTCTAGTAGAGAGGGAGAGTATACTTTTAAAGATGGTAAAGTATCAATGGAAGATATTGATTTGAAAATTACTAAATATAAAGTAATTCCAGTAGGTGCTGAAGGAAATGAATATGGGAAAAAACCTGTTATAGCCTTTTGGTATGATACTACAAACAAAAGTGGAAAAGATATTATTAATCCCTTAAGTGCATGGTTTGCGGCATTTCCTGAAGGAGCGATTCAGGATAACGACAAGAATAAAGTTAATAAGCTTCAGGTCGCTGGTCATCCAGATAATACATTATTAAATGACCAATTTGCAACTATTAAAAAAGATGGAACAGTTTCTGGAGCTGTAGCTTATGAACTTACAGACTTAACTACACCGGTAAAACTTACTGCTTACAAAGGTGTAGGTGGAGCTGAACTAGGTAGTCAGGAATTTGCTGTAAAATAGAACAAGTTTTATTCGGATTGATATTATATCAATCCAGATTTTTTGATGAATTTATAATCTTTTATACCATTGCCAACCCCAACCATTAACTATTTTTAATTATTTCTCCAATCTGAAATTATTTCCTAAAATACTAATATTAAAGTATTTGTGTTACGTTTTCAATTTGGCGAAATTCATTTTGCCTACTTTGATATTGTTCGTTGACTAGGCAGAATGTATAATGAGTTCATAAGATAAAAGTAAAACAAAAAAGGAGATTTATACTTATGAGCGAAAATAAAAGTAGTTTAAAAGTTTTAGTTCAAAAAGTCGGTACAGCTCTTTCAAGTATGGTAATGCCAAATATTGGTGCATTCATAGCTTGGGGATTAATTACTGCATTATTTATACCTACAGGATGGATGCCAAATGCAAAACTTGCAGCATTAGTTGCACCAATGATATTCTTCCTATTACCACTATTAATTTCTTATTCAGCTGGTAAAAACGTTCATGATGAACGTGGAGGAGTGGTAGCGGCGATTGCTACTATGGGTGTTATTGTTGGAACAGTGACAATTACAGAAAAAGGTTTAGGTGGAACACCAATGTTCCTAGGAGCTATGGTTATGGGACCTATCGCTGCTCACCTAATGAAAAAATTTGACAAAGCAGTTCAACCAAAAATTAAAACTGGATTAGAGATGTTAGTAAACAACTTCTCAGCTGGTATTCTTGGATTTATCTTAGCTATTTTAGGATTCTTTGGAATTGGACCTATTGTTAAAGTTATTACAAAAGCACTTAGTGCTGGTGTAGATGTGATTATTAATGCGCATTTATTACCACTTGCTAACGTGTTTATCGAACCAGCAAAAATCTTATTCTTAAACAATGCGATTAACCACGGTATATTAACACCAATCGCAACTGAACAAGCATTAAATACTGGTAAATCAGTTCTATACTTATTAGAAGCTAACCCAGGTGTTGGATTAGGTATCTTATTAGCTTACGTGTTCTTTGGAAAAGGTTCTGCTAAAGCTTCTGCTCCAGGTGCAGTAATCATCCACTTCATCGGTGGTATCCACGAAATCTACTTCCCATACATCTTAATGAAACCTGCATTAATCTTCGCAGCTATGGCAGGTGGAGTAAGTGGTACAGCAACATTCCAATTATTAGGTGCAGGTCTACGTGCTCCAGCTTCACCAGGTAGTATTTTAGCAGTACTTGCTCAAACAGCAACTGGAAGTTACTTTGCTGTAGTAGCTGGTGTAGTAGTATCTACTTTAGTAACATTCGTAATCGCAAGTATCATCTTAAAACGTGATAAAGGTGAAGGAGATTTAGAATCAGCACAAAGCAAAGTAAGCAACATGAAAGCTGAATCAAAAGGTCAAGACGTAGCAGCTGATACTGCAAGTGAAACTTCTTATGCTGATGTTAAAAGAATCATCTTCGCTTGTGATGCAGGAATGGGAAGCTCAGCAATGGGTGCTTCTATCCTACGTAATAAAGTGAAAAAAGCTGGACTTGATTATGAAGTAACAAATGTAGCGATTAGAAATCTAAATGAGGAAAGTGGATTATTAATCGTAACTCAAAACGAATTAACGCCAAGAGCAAAACAAATGAATGGAAAAGCTCTACACGTATCTGTAGATAATTTCCTAAACAGTCCAAAATACGATGAAATCGTTGAGAATTTGCAAAAATAGAAAAATAACTATATAATATTTTGTAAATAGAGACGGTAGTGTTTATGACTTCTTCTTAGATAAGGCGATATGCATTACTAAGAGGGAGTCATATTTTTATTATGAAAGAAAGTTTTGAATATTTTTGAATGGAGGTCATATGTTTAACGAACGTGAAAAACTAATATTACAAGTTTTGTTGAAAAATACTGATGAAGCACTTAGTATAAAAGAGATTGCTAAGGCTACAAAAATTAAAGAACGAACACTTTATAGAGAGATTAAAAACTTAGAGAGTTCATTAGATCAACTTGGAATAGATTTAACGAAAGAAAAATCTAAGTATATACTAAAAGGTGATTTATCTGAGCTGGATTCTTCGCTATTTGAAGCTAGTTTTGAAGATTATGCATATTCAACAGAAACTAGATTAAATTTAATATTATGCTTTTTAATTTTAAGTGAAGATACTTCGATTAAAGATATTTCTGAAAAACTGATGTTAAGTTATAATACTGTTGCGACTGCAATAGGTACTATCGAAAAGATTTTATCTGATTACAAGTTGACATTGATTAGAAAAAAAGGACAGGGTATTGAAATAGAAGGTAGTGAAGTAGATCGAAGAGTACTTCTTATTTCATTGCTGTGTAATGAGATTAGTGATGAGGAATTTTTCACTAGATTAAATGACCGTAGTATTTTATCAAGTAATCCATTCATAAAATTCTTGAATTTTGATTTTTTAAAAAAGGTATTTTATGAAAATAAACATCTTGATGTGTTTAAAATATATACTGATTCTAGTATTAAGAAAATTCTTATAAGTTTAAATGTAGTTTTTCTTCGAATGTCATATCCAACTGATATTAAAGAAAATATTACGAAACAAGAATATGATAGTATAAAATCACTACTAACCGCTTCTAAAGATATAATTGACTTCGATATTACAGATGATATAATCCAATTCCTTGTCAAAATATTAAAAACATGTCGTTTAATCGAACAACTTTCATATTTAAATGATAAGTATTCAT
Source organism: Gemella haemolysans (assembly GCA_032567735.1). Taxonomy (GTDB): domain Bacteria; phylum Bacillota; class Bacilli; order Staphylococcales; family Gemellaceae; genus Gemella; species Gemella haemolysans_E. Next base: position 19,939 of record JAWHCX010000001.1, read on the forward strand.
ATACTCTAGTATATAAGATTAGTCTATTGATAAAATATGTATCTGAAAAAATGAATGTGGATTTCACACAAGATACGAATCTTTCTAGTGGTCTTATTGCGCATGTTGAATCTGCGATAAAAAGACATCAGATGAACTTAATAGAAGAAAATGATGAATTACAAGATTTTGTATTGAAAAATTACAATGAGCTATATCTTGTAATTAAATCAGAATTGTTAGTTGTTTTTGATGAAATAATGTTTAATTCTACGGAGTTAAGTTATATCGTTATACATTTTGCATCTAGTTATGAACAAATTTATAGAAAGAATTTTATTCGTGCTCTTGTAATATGTGCTAGTGGAATTGGAAGTTCAAAAATTTTAGGTAGTCAGATTAGAAAAAATATTCCTGAAATAAAAAATCTAGAATATACAATTCCTAGTAAGGTAACTAAATCTTTAGTAAATAATTATGACGTAGTTATATCTACAATCGAACTGGAACAAGATGTCGATTACTTATTAATCCCGACTATACTAAAAGAAAAAGATATAAACTTAATTCGCGAAAAAATATTATCTAGTAGAAGTTTCAAAAGAAATAATACTGTTAAAAGAGAGAATATTGTTAATATTGATAAGTTTAGCAGTGCGTGTCGAATTATTTTGAAAAACACTGAGTATGTTGAAAGAGATAGCAAAGCTAACTATGAAGTAATATTAGATGGTGTTCTGACAGATTCAGCACAGAATATTACTAACAAAGATGAAGTTTTAAATAGTTTGTTAGAAAGACATAATAAGAGTTCTGTAGTTATTCCTAATACGAACATAGCTCTTTTTCATACGTTAAATAATGATATCGAAGAACCGTTTGTTATTATTAGTTCGTTAAATGATCGTATCGTTATGAAGGATTCAATGGGAAGTGATCAGATTATTGATAATTTTATAGTGATGGTCAGTCAAAATCAACAAGAATTTACAGATTTACTTAGTCAAATTAGTATTGCGATATTAGATGATGAGGTGTTTACTAAGGCTTTAGCTAGTAAGAATAAAGACTTTATCCTTACAAAGATTGAACTAATCTTGAAAAATTATATCTTACAGTTATAGTTATAATAGCGACTTGGAAATTAATTTCAGGTCGCTATTTTGTTATAAATAAAGTTAATATATAGCGATGTTTTAAAGTGATTTATTGCTGAATTTAATTTTTGGCAGTATTTATAACTCTATTTTGGCAAAAAGTGTTTCGCCGACTTTGATATTGTTTAGAAGGATAACTAAAGGTATAATTAACTTATAAGAAATAGAACAAGAAAACTCGAAGGAGAAATGAAGATGAATTTAACAAAAAAAGATATTAGGTTAGGGCAAGAAATTAGTAATAAAGAAGAAGCGATTAGAAAAGCAGGAGAAATCTTAGTAGAAAATGGATATGTAGATAGTGATTACATCCCTGCGATGTTAGAAAGAGAAGAAATCGTATCAACTTACATGGGGAACTTTATTGCGATTCCTCATGGAACAGATGAAGCAAAAAAATCAATTAAAAGTACAGGAATTTCTATTATTCAAATTCCAGGTGGGGTTTCATTTGCTAAACCTGAAGATACAGAAGACAAGATGGTATTCGTAGTATTCGGTATAGCTGGTAAAGACGGGGAGCATTTAGAATTATTATCAAAAATAGCAATCTTCTGTTCAGAACAAGAAAATGTTATAAAATTAGTAAACGCTGCCACTGAAGAAGAAGTTATTACTTTATTATCAGAAGTTGAATAATTAAAAATAAAATTAGTAAGAAGGTATTACAATGAAAAATTTACATTTTGGTGCAGGAAATATCGGACGTGGATTCATAGGAGAATTATTAAATAAATCTGGATATCACATTACTTTTGTAGATATTAATAAAGATGTGGTTAATGATTTAAAACACCGTGATACATACACTATTAGAATATTAGATGAAAATATTGAAGAAGTTGAACTTAATAACTTTGATGCTTTAAACATTGCTGAAGAAAAAGAACAACTTTATACAGCAATAGGTGAGGTTGAATTAATTACTACTTCTATAGGTCCGAATGTTCTGCCTATCATAGCTAAAGACATCGCAGAAGGATTAAAATTAAAAGTAGAGAATAATAATACTAAATTATTAGATATTATCGCTTGTGAAAATATGATTTCTGGATCTGAATTTTTAAAAACAGAAGTATTTAAACACCTTTCAGAACAAGAACAAGAGTTTGTTAATAAATATGTAGGATTCCCAAATTCGGCAGTAGATAGAATCGTACCAGCTCAAAAACATGATGATGTTCTTCTAGTTGAAGTGGAGAAATTCTGTGAATGGGTAATAGAAGCGGATAAAATTAAAGTAGAAAGTAATAGAAATATTGAACAAGTACACTACGTAGAAGATCTTAATCCGTTTATTGAAAGAAAACTATTTACGGTAAATACAGGGCATGCAGCACTAAGCTATATTGCGAATTACTTAGGTATTGAGTTAGTTTCAGATGGTGCTAAACATGCTGATGTAAGAAAAGATTTCATCGCTGTATTAGAAGAAACTAGTGCATTACTTGAGAAAAAATGGGGATTCGATAAAGCAGAGATGGAAGCTTATAGAAATAAAACGATCAAACGCTTTGAAAATCCTCGTATTGTAGATAATGTTTCTAGAATTTGTCGTACTCCTATAAGAAAATTAGGGTATAATGAAAGATTTATTAAACCTATTAGAGAGGCAGAAGAATTAGGATTATCAAATAGTGCTTTATTAAAAGCTTGTTCATATATTCTTACATTTAAATCTGAAGAAGATGAACAATCTGTAAAACTTGAACAACTAATTAAAGAAAAAGGTGTTATTGAAGCTTTAAGTGAAGTAACAGAGTTGATGGACACAGCCTTATTAAATAAAATTAAGGAAGGTTACGAAAAATTAGTTTAATAATACATACAAGTATCTTAATAGTAAAATTATGACACGACGTGTATACATAAGAATGAAATAGTATATATTATTAGCAATTTATATATAAAATAATAATCGAAAGTCTTTGGAATAGCTGATTCCAAAGGCTTTTTCTATGTTTGTGAAATTTGAATAATATTCTGGGTGTAGCTATTGACATTACTACTAAAAATGGTATCATTGTAGCATGAGTTAATAATAGATTATAAAATGAAAATATGGTAGTGATAGAGAAAAGGGAATAAGCTCTGTTAAGAATTAATAGGAATTCTTATGAAGTATACAGTATTAATAAAACGCTAGAGAACTATTAAATATCGTTAGAAGATGATGTTTAAAGAGAAATGAAGAGAATTATATTATATATGTATAAAGAAATGTTACAGGAGAGAAAATAATGAAAGTTAGAAAAGAGAATTTTGTAATAGATAGTAAAAAGTGTATTGGATATATAACTGATACTGCAAAATACTTATTGATTCAACCTGTTGATGGACATGATATAGAAGTGTTGGATAATGAAGTGGCAGAAATTCAAAAGAATACAGACAAACAATTCTCGCTTATTGCTTTTAAAATAGAAGATTGGAATAATGAACTTTCTCCTTGGGAAGCCCCTCCGGCATTTGGAAATAAATCTTTTGGGTCAGGTGCTACAGAAACTTTAGAATTTATTGAAAGTAGATTAATACCAACGGTTAAAGAAAAATATAATCTAGATAATATTAAATTTATTCTAGGCGGTTATTCTTTAGCAGGTTTGTTCAGTCTTTGGAGTGCATATAAGTCAAATACATTTTCAGGTATTGCTGCAGCTTCTCCTTCTGTTTGGTTTAATGGCTGGGAAGATTTTATGAATAATAATACACCATTAAGCAACATTATTTATCTAAGTTTAGGTGATAATGAAGAGAAGACAAAAAATAAAGTAATGTGTGCTGTTGGAGATAATATTAGAAAACAGGTAGAACTATTAAAAAATGATAATATAAATACAATATTAGAGTGGAATAAAGGTGGTCATTTTAGTAATTCAGATTTACGTGTAGCTAAAGGTTTTGTATGGTGTATTGAAAATGTTTAAGTAGTATTTATAAAAGTATGCTAGACAAGTTTTTACTTAATGATTAGTTAGTTACAATTGAAAAGGAGGTATCTAATTATGATAAGATTTGTTAAAATTTTTAATTCGAAAATTACTGGGTATTGGTATTTTCCGGAAAACAACAAAGCACCTGGAATGATAGAAATAAACACGAAGACAGGTGATGTTGATATAGTTATCGAATCTATTCTAGACCAAGAATTAGAGTACCCTATTTATGCAAATAAAGCCAAATCATATGTTAAAAGGCTTTTCGATTCTGGAGATATGCCTGATGAAGAAAATTTAGTATGGTATTAAAAGGTTGTAGTTAAAGATCTTTATTAAGTTTGGAATATGACCGAAGAACTCACTAGAAATTTAGTAGTATTTTAATCCTTTTGAAGATAAACGACTTCAAAGGGATTATTTGATACACAAAGAATTAATCATCTAATTTATCAATAATATTACTCAACTTATCGTTTATAGAAGCCAGTACTTTTTCTAAACCTATAAGGATAATATTTAATGATATTAATACAATAATTGTTTTGATACTTATATTTATTTTAGTGATTAAAATAGAAATTAGAATTGATATAAGAAATAACATAGTAGAAATAGGTCTTGGTATTCTAACTTTTTTATCAATTTTAAATAAAAATCTATATATTTTAGCTATAATGAATTCTATAATAATTGTGACTATCATTAGTGTTAATATCTCTATAGCAGAAATATTGTTTAGTATTAGTATTGGTAAATAGAAGATATTAAAAAATAATAGAGATAGTACAATTTTTAAAAAAACTTCTATAATTTTTTGCATGTTCATAAGAAACCTCTCTTTTTATATTGATGTTAAATCAAATTATATTTTTTAATTTTGTATAAAGAACTTACAACTTAATTGTAATAGCTATAAAGTTGAAAATCAATATTCTATTGTCGCATATGCGTAGATTAGTATTTTGAAAATATATTCTCTTATTATATTAATGTCAAATCAAATTAAAACTTTAAAATTTTATATAAAGAACCTATAACTTAATTGTAATGGTTATAAAGTTGAAAATCGATATTCTATTTACGTTCAAACGTCAAAAAGTAGGTTAAGAAAATGATGGGATACTTAAATTAACTTACAGAGTTACTATAAAACTATGTTGAAATATAGGGGAAATAACCTTGCTTTTTAATTAGGAGATTGTCAATGTATAAACGTTATATTAAAAAAGATAAAAATATAGAGTATTATTAGCCTATTTCCTTTCATTCTATTCTTTTTCACGTTATAATTAAGTTACTATTACTAGAAATTTTCGGAGGTAACATATGAATCAGGTTATTAAAACGATGTTAGATCATCGTACGACTCGTAGTTTTGTAAAAGGAAATGAACTACCTAAAGAACATCTTGAGCAAATTATTGCTAGTTCAAAACAAGGTTCAAGCTGGATGAATGGACAACACTATAGTATTATCGTAACAACAGGTGAAACTAAACAACAAATTGCTGATTTAATCCGTGATAAAGCACCTGGTAATGCAGCTCATATTGAAAATTCTGCTGCGTTCTTATTATATTGTTTAGATTATACTAACATCAAATTAGCGTTTGATATTGAAGGTGGAGAGTTTGATATTACTAATCAACATGAGCCACTGTTTATCGGTACTTTAGATGTTGGTATTGCGATGCAAAATGCTGCTTTAGCTGCTGAGTCTTTAGGATACGGAATTGTTTATTGTGGTGGAGTAAGAGGTTTTGGTGATAAGATTTCTGAATTACTAAATATTCCAGAAAATGCTCTGTTCCTATGTGGACTAAGTATCGGTGTGAAAGATGAAGAGTTATCTACGGAGAAAGTTAAACCTAGATTACCAGAAGCGGCTAATGTAGGATACAATGAATTTCCTAAATCAAATGTAAAAGTATTAAAAGAATACCGTCAAACTATGGTAGACTTCGCTGAAGCACGTGAGACAAAAACATGGACTAAGAAATTCGCTGACTTCTATGCACAACCTTCAGGAATAGAAAAAGTAACTAAAGAACTATTAGAAAAAAATGGTTTTGTGAGTGAGAAGGAATAAAGAATAAGATTAAATTAGAAAACCGCTTATGTAGTTTCATGCTAGATAAGTGGTTTTATCTAACAAACACCTTTTTTAATTTTTATATTGTTATCATTAGATTTTCATGATATATTTTAGATAGTGGAATATAATTACTATTAATGTTTAGTTGCAAATTTATTTTTAATTTCTATTTTATAAAGGAGGTTCTTCTTATGAAATATAAAAAATTCAAGTTAACGACTTCTATTTTATCATTAGGTAAATTTAATAACCACATTTTTAGATCTGAACAAGCTATACAACAATTATATTGGCAAGATAAAGGTATTGACGCATATTATCATATAAGTAAAAGTATAATGAGCTTAAACTACGTATCTTATGTTGTGATTTAATCATGCTTAATAAATTTTATAACATAATAAGCTTAATACTTTTTCCTATTTTATACTTTTCTTATATAAAAAACACATTAAATATAAACATAAGTCAAGATCATATAAAAACCTTTATTATATTATACTTAATAATGATCCTAAGTATAATTATTGAATATTTGTATACTAAGAAAATGAAAAATAAAAAATAACAAATTAATTTAACAAAAAATAGACATAAGATAGAGTTTAGATATATAGATGCATAAATAACTGCCACATATGTATTTTAATAATATATATGTGGTGTTTTTAGGTTGTAAACTAATAGAAAAAATTAGCACTAGATCTTGGATTTTATTTGCAAAAAATTTAAATTATCAAATATTATAAAAATAATGTTAAAATGTTTCATACTAGGTATAAATCTCTAATTTGAGTGCAATTTTATCACTGTTTGCTGGTATTATTGATATTTTGAATCTAGTGATTGTAGATATAATAACAGAAGTAAAGAGCTGTTTTTTAAAAAAATGTACTAATTGATGCGTTTTTAATTGACAAAAGTCATAGTTTTAGATATGATGATAGTACAAAGAGGTGATCTTATGAATCCTAATTATAATCAAGATTATACAAAAGAAGATATTGAAAATATTCTATGTATAATAAAAGAATGTATAAAATCCAATAAATATACGATTTCGTTTAATCAAAATAGGAGAGAAAATATCACATTTGTTAACGATTATAATATTAGAAGTGATAAGCAAAAAAGAATTTTATTGAATATTAAAGTTGATGATTTTTGTCACTCTCTTCAGAATACGAATGTCGGATATGAGCATGAAGTATTGTATGTTTTTGTACCTCAAGTGAAATTATTTAATATAGATGATGTAGAAGAAGTCGTAGATATTTATACAAAGTTTAATATAATTGATTATGGAAATACTAATCGAACTATAGTGATTTCATTTCATAAACGAAATAAAGTAATAGACTATGCATTTAGATAATCTAATTATATAGATGATATATAGTTTGAAATGGTTAATTAGTAAGTGAGGAATTTTGATATGGAAAAAGTTTTTTGTGAGAATTGTAGAAATGATGTTGAGTATAATGTTATTGAAGAACAAATGACAGGAACTATAAAGGGTGAGACTTATACTTACACAGGTAAAATTGCTAGATGCAAAGATTGTAAATCTGATATCTTTGTGAATAGTATAAATGATTATAATCTAAAAGCTTTATATGATGTATATAGAGAAAAGAATGGTATCATCTCTTTAGAGAAAGTATTAGGAATATGTGAAAAGTATAATATATCTAAGCGTCCATTGTCATTATTATTAGGATGGGGGGAACAAACTTATTCACGCTACTGTAATGGGGATATTCCTAGTAAACAGTATTCTGATATACTAAATAAAATTTATGAAAGTCCTGTATTTTATAGTGAACTTTTAGAAAATAATAAAGAGAAATTACCTTCAGAAACAGCGTATAAAAAAAGTAAAAAAGCTGTTGATAAAATTCTTGAAGGGAATTTAAATGAAGAATCAAAAATAAATATGGTTATTAATTATATCTTAAATCGTTGCGAAGATATTACGCCATTAGCGTTACAAAAATCATTGTATTATGTACAAGGATTTTATTATGCGTTTAATAATGAATTCTTATTTGAAGAAGATTGCCAAGCGTGGGCGCATGGTCCGGTATATCCAGAGGTTTATTTTAAATATAAACATTATAAATTTGATCCGATTGAATCAAAAATAGAAGTTTCAGATACAATATTTACATCATCAGAATTGATAATTATGGAAAATGTAGTAAAACATTTTTGTTGCTATAGCGGTAAAGTATTAGAAAAATTTACTCATTCTGAATACCCATGGTTACAAACTAGAGGAAAAATTCCAGAATTGAAATCATCTACTGAAATAATAAAAAAAGAGTATATTGGAAAATATTTTAAAGACGTTAGAGAAAAATATAATATGATAAATCCTAATGATATGGAATCATATGCAAAAAAAATGTTTGATTGTATGTAAAGTGATTACATATTAAATTGAAAATAGTGCCGCTTGGTGATGGTACGGGATAAAAATAATTCAGTTCGAAAATTATGTTTAGATAAATATAAATTATCGTTGGGGATGGCTCGATAAAATTGATTTCTTTGAAATCATGATTTTGAGCCATTCTTTTCTAAAAATCTAATTGACAAACCTTGATACATGTATTATATTTAAGAGAAAGATAAAAAAGGAGAGTGCAAAGTGGTAAAATAATAGATTAGTCAATTGTTTATGTTTGTTGGTTGTAATAATATTTTTTAAGTGATAAAAAGACAATACCGATCTTATTTCTACCCTTGAGATAATTATTTATGAAAAAAGAATATAACTTAGGTAAAGCTAAATTAAAATTAGAAATACGAAAAAATACAAAAAAAGAATTTTTACAAAGTATTTCTGGAGTTTTTATTATAGGAATATTGATTTATTATTTTTTCTATAATAAATAGTAAAAGTAAAAAATGGGGGAAACTAAAATGACAGAATCAAAAACTTCTGAAGCACAAAAGAAAGCGAGTAAGGCTTATTATGAGAAAAATAAAGAACGTGCTTTAATGAATAATAGAAGAACTGCGGCTAGAACATTTGTGAGACGCTATGCAACAAAAGAGGATATGGAGAATTTAATAGAGATTTTTAATAATGAGAATCCTAATGCAAAATTATAGTTAATGTTTTAGTTTGTTAGTAAAATAATATATAATTTATGCGTGGTTTATTTCACGCTTTTTTATTTTTTAAAAAACACCTATGAAATTTCATAGGTGTCTTGCAGAGCAGAAATTAATCTCTCTGGGAAAGTTACCAGTAGAGCATATATTTTTATATCTCTAAGATAATTATAAGTATAATATATAGTTTAAAACTTGTCAACAAAAGGGTTTATGAGCTTTTTTTCTTTTTTTAATTTTTTTTAAAAAAACTATTGTCAAAAAAGGTCAAACATGCTATAATTTATTTAAGGTCAAAGAAGGTCAAAAAGATAAAACTTAAATATATTCCTTAAAACCTTATAGTTTATTGAGTATTTAAGTGTATTTTTTGAAGAGTGTCTCTAGTGTTTCTATTATTTGAAATACTGGTTAACAAATAAACGTACCTTTTGATCTAATAATTTAATCAAAGGAGATTTACAATGGATATTAATAGTTTTACTAATAGTGTGAAAGAAATCTTAGCGAAATCTTCCGAATTAGCAACAGATAAAAAAAGTCAAAGTATTACGAGTGAGATGTTCTTAAAAGCAGCTCTTACTTGTAGTAATTTATATAGTGATATATTAGGAAGAGTAAATGTTGATAAGGTGAATTTAACTCATGAGTTGGATAACGAGATTGCGAAGGTAAATAGTGTAGAAGGTGATAATATCAATTACGCTAGTTACTTAAGTAATGATTTGAATGCTTTATTAATAGAAGCTAATAAATATAAAGAGAAATATGAAGATAAATTTATTTCGTGTGAACATATTGTTCTAGCGAGTTATTTGAAAAATAGTATAGTAAAAAAATATATCGATAAGGTGACTACGTTAAAAGATTTAGTAGCGGTTATCGATAATGTCAGAGGAGGTAAAAAAGTTATGAACGAAAATCCAGAAAACAACTATGAAGTTCTAGAGAAATATGGTCGTGATCTTGTAGAAGCTGCACGTAGTGGGAAAATTGATCCTGTGATAGGACGTGATGAAGAAATAAGAAATGTAATTAGAATTTTATCAAGAAAAACAAAAAATAATCCAGTGTTGATAGGGGAACCTGGGGTAGGTAAAACTGCGATTGTTGAAGCGCTGGCTCAACGTATTGTACGCGGTGATGTGCCTGAAAGTCTTAAAGACAAAACTGTGTTCGAACTTGACTTAACTAGTTTAGTCGCAGGAGCTAAATATCGTGGTGAGTTCGAAGAACGACTAAAAGCTGTATTAAAAGAAGTTAAAGAACAAGAAGGAAAAATCATTTTATTCATCGATGAAATTCACATGCTTGTTGGTGCTGGTAAAACTGATGGAGCAATGGATGCTGGTAACATCTTAAAACCAATGCTTGCTCGTGGTGAACTACACTGTATCGGTGCTACAACTCTTAATGAATATCGTCAATATATCGAAAAAGACTCTGCATTAGAACGTCGTTTCCAAAAAGTTCTTGTTAAAGAGCCTACAGTAGAGGATACAATCTCAATACTACGTGGTCTTAAAGAAAGATTCGAAGTTTATCACGGTGTGAAAATCTCTGACCGTGCTATTGTAGAAGCTGCTGAATTATCTAACAGATATATTACCGATAGATTCCTACCGGACAAAGCTATCGATTTAATCGACCAAGCTTGTGCTACTATCAAAACTGAAAATTCATCTAATCCAGCTGAATTAGATACAATTAATCGTAAAGTAATGCAACTTGAAATAGAAGAAAAAGCTCTAAGTAGTGAAGATGACGATGTATCTAAAAGACGTTTAGAAAACTTAAAAGAAGAATTAGCTAATCTAAAAGAAGAACAAAACAAACTTCAATTACAAGTTGATAGTGAAAAAGAAAAATTATCAGCTGTTAAAAATCTTCGTGAAAAAATTGATAGAGTTAAATTAGAATTAGAACAAGCTCAAAATAGCTACGATTTAGAAAAAGCTTCTGAGTTACAATATTCTACTTTACCAAAATTAACTCAAGAATTAGAAGAGTTAGAAGAAAAATCTAAACACGAAGAGTACAAACTTCTAAAACAAGAAGTTACTGAAGATGAGATTGGATTTATCGTAAGTCAAATGACTGGTATTCCTGTAACTCGTTTAGTTGAAACTGAAAAAGAAAAATTATTACATCTTGCTGATACTATTCATGAAAAAGTGATAGGTCAAGATGAAGCTGTAGAGAGTGTAACTAATGCGATCTTACGTTCTCGTGCTGGTATCGCTGATCCAAATAGACCAATCGGTAGCTTCCTATTCTTAGGTCCTACTGGGGTAGGTAAAACTGAGCTTGCTAAAGCATTAGCTCTTAACTTATTCGATGATGAACGTAACATCGTGCGTATCGATATGAGTGAATATATGGAAAAACACTCAGTTAGCCGTTTAATCGGTGCCCCTCCAGGATACATCGGATATGAAGAAGGTGGTCAACTTACTGAAAGTGTAAGACGTAATCCTTACAGCATTATCTTAATGGACGAAATCGAAAAAGCTCACCCAGATGTGTTCAATATTTTACTTCAACTTCTTGATGAAGGTACACTTACTGACTCTAAAGGTGTGGTAGTAGATTTCAAAAATACAATTATTATCATGACTTCTAATATCGGTTCATTAGAACTATTAGAAGAAGTTAAAGACGGTGTAATTTCTGAAGAAACTCGTAAAAATGTTACTAACCAACTTTATGGTTACTTCAAACCAGAAATTCTAAACCGTATGGATGATATAATTATCTTCAAACCATTAACACAAGATAATATTAAAGGTATAGCTAATAAACTTCTTAACGAACTTGTTGCGCGTATTGCTAATAGAAACATTACTTTAACATATACCGATAATATTTCTAGCTGGGTTGCGACTGCTGGATTCGATATGAAATTCGGTGCTCGTCCACTTAAACGATTCATCCAAAGTCAAATCGAAAACAAACTTTCAGTTGAATTAATCCGTCATGGTATTGAAGATGGAATGGAAATTCACTTAGACTATGTAAATGACGAATTGAAAATTGATATTAAATAATATATTGATTTAGCCCAATAAAGAGAATAACTCAATAAATGCGATTTATCTGAAATCACAATTTTTGAGTTACTCCCAAATAACTATAGACCTCAGGAGAAATCCTGGGGTCTATTTTTGTATTAAGTTATATGAAAATTAAAAGTTTAAAGTGTGGTAATTATTATCTTTTTTATAAACGAAATTTGTAGTATAATGATAAAATAAATAAATAGACGAACGAAATATTTGTGTAGGAGGAATTTGAATGAAAATAGCGGTTATGGCTGGAACACCGATTGATTCGAAATTAGGTGCGGAGCTACTAAATTCATTTGGTTATGATGATGTAGTTTTAGTGCCAATTTCTAATAATCCAGTAGAACAAACAACGTTTCAAGCTTTAGAAGATGAAGAACGTGAAAATATTATTGTGAAAATTATTGATGAACTAAAAGTGAAAGATTGCGATGCGATTTTTGTATATTGTAACTCACTTAGTTCGGTTGTCGATTTTGATAGGTTGGCAGAGAAAATGAATATTTCTATTATTACTCCTATGCAGATGTATAGAAATCTAGGACTTGAGTATAAGTATTTAGCTGTAATGGCAGCGAACTCTCATGGTCTTACAGGTGTTGAAAACAATCTTTATGTTTCGAATCCGCGTCTTCGTGTTTTAGGATTATCAATGTTGGAGCTTGTTAAGGCGATTGAAGAGGGGAATAAACCAGAACAGATAGTGGAAGATTTTAACTTCAAGACATTGTTTAATTATTTCGGATTAACGAATGTAGAAGCAGTTGTTCTTGGATGTACGCACTTTCCTTATATTAAAAAAGAACTTGAGAAAATCACTAAACTACCTATTATCGATGTTGGAGTATTTATGATAGAGAGTCTAAAGAGAAAGGATATATAGAATGCCAACAGGAATAATAATTAATACGATTGCTATATTTTTAGGAGGTATAGCAGGAGCTGTGTTGGGAGATAAATTACCGGAAAAGTATAAAGAACAGTTGAATATGATTTTTGGACTTTGTTCAATGGGGATGGGAATAGCATCAATTGGTCTTATGAAATATATGCCAGCGGTGATATTCGCGATTATTATAGGGACATTAGTAGGATTATTCTTTAATCTTGGAGATTTAGTATATAGAGCTTGTGCGAAAATGCAGAAACTTATGGTGAAAGTTGTTCCAAAACCAAATACTTCTATGTCAGAAACAGAATTTTTAGCTACGTTGATTACGGTTATTGTACTATTTTGTTCTAGTGGAATGGGGATTTACGGTAGTCTTAATGAAGGGATAACAGGTGATCCAAGTTTATTAATTACGAAGTCTATTCTTGATTTCTTTACTGCAGCTATTTTTGCTTGTAATCTTGGGTATATTGTTTCACTAATAGCAGTACCTCAGTTTGTTATTTTTACGTTTTTATTTTTATCAGCAGGATTGATAGTTCCATTAACGACACCTGAAATGATTAATGACTTTAAAGCTTGTGGTGGTTTCTTAATGGTTGCAGCTGGATTTAGGATATTGAAACTTAAGATGTTTCCGGTTGTAGATATGGTACCTGCGATGATACTAGTAATGCCATTTAGTTGGCTTTGGGTAAATGTGATTTTACATTTATTATAAAATATAAAAATAAAGCTAGTTAGAATTTGTTTCTGACTAGCTCTTTTGTATGTTTATTATTCTTGTTTCTAAATTCTTAAACCGCTGAGTTTACTATTTTCCTTCTAAGTAACTTTCATTTCTTTCTTTTGCTTGTTCGAAGATACTGTTGTATTCTTCTATCATTTCTTCAGTATATTCTCCTTCAACTTGGTCACAGTCTAATGAATAAAGTACTTTTTCAACTCTTTCATAAACATCCTCTAGAGTAAATTCTTTATGAAGAAGTTTTTCTAATGTTTCCATACAGTTAGGGTCGATTTTTGGATATTTGTAATTTATCTGTTGGTCTTTAATCCCAATATCGTAAAATTCACGCATTATGTTTGCACGTTTTTGTTGATCTCCAAAGACACTGATATAAATTGAAACAACTACTGAATCTTTAATTTTTCTTTGAGCAATTCCAGCGAATTTTTTTCCATTTATACTTAGATCATAATCACCAGGGCAGTATGAATTTGTTATTTCTATTGCATCTATTTTATTAGCTCCTTCTGGAAAAACTGCTTTGATAAATTCTGTCATTAGTTCGTAACCTTCATTAATTGAAAAGTTTTCTTTTGGTTTATTCATAATGATTGATAAATTTAAGATACCTTTATCTGAAATTATTCCTAGTCCTCCGATATTTCTAACAGCTGGAATAATATTATTTCTGTAGAAAGCGAATAATGCTTCATCGAAAAATGGAACACGCGTATCTGGTGCTCCGATTATTGCTGAGTTCGGCAATGTGTACATGTGTAGTATACAGTCATCGTTACCAGAAATTGTACGTAAAAACATTTCATCAGTAGCAATAGGTATTAGGGGATTTACTATATTTAATGTTTTATAAACATTGAATTTTTTATTTCGAATAAGATCTAGCATAGCTACTCCTTCTAAATTTGTCGATAATATATATAACTTAAAAATTAATACTTTATCATTATAATTTATGAGGATGATTTATGCAAGGTTTTAATTATATTAGAAAATAAAAAAGGAGACGACTCAAAAATATTTTCGAGTCGTCTCAAATTAATTTATAGGTTAAGTTTGTAATCTTCTGGTTTGATAATCGGTACAATTTTCGTAAATAGTTTTACGAAGAAGAAACCAGAAACTACAGGAATTACTACGAAGACGATTGCTGCTTTTAATATTTCTAAAGCACTTCCGTCAGTAGTCGCAAGGTGTGCTAATGGACCAACTAGACCGCTGAATCCGAATCCAGCACTCATTGCTGTTCCTTTAATGTTTAGTATTGCTGCAAATACACCTGAAACAGCAGCACTACATAGAACAGGTAGCATAATCTTCGGTTTTGCGAAAATATTTGCCATCGAGATTTTTGGAGATCCGATAAAGTGTGCGAAGCAAACTCCTTTAGAGTTTACAGCCCATCCTGCTATTGCAAGTGTAAATCCACAAGCACAGACTCCAAGGTTTGCAGCTCCTGAAGCTATTCCGTCGATATTAATCGCTAGTGCTACACCAACTGATGTAATTGGAGAAACTACAAGACAAGCGAAAATAATCGCGATTAGAATAGTAAGTATGATAGGTTGTAATGTAAGTAGATGTTTAATTCCATCTCCTAATAGTTTAGTTACTCCTGAGAAAAATGGAAGTGTATATCTACCAATACCTCCGATAATTACAAGTGTTAGTGGAGGTAGGATGATTACAGCATAGTTTTTAGCTTTATCTCCAATTAGTAGGATGAATAATGTAGCTAATGCGGCTGTAAAGATCATTGTTACAATATCTCCAGAACCTTTTAACATAAGTCCTGTTTTATCCGGTGTAGGTATAATTGACCCACTCGCAAATAGAGTAGCTAATCCAATTGATACACTTTGAACAGGTGTAAATTTAAAGAATAATCCAATAATAATTCCTGAAGCTAAACCTATCATAGCATTAGAAATTGTTATTGATAATGATAAAAACGCAAGCGCAGGATAAACCTTACCTATATATTTAAGTAACTCACCAAGTAATGCACCTGGTATTAAACATAGAACTGTTCCTAAGGCGATACCGTTAAGGACGTTCATAGTGAAATTTTTAATATTAATCTTTTCTTTCATAAACAAATTCTCCTTATGTTTATTCGCAACCTAAAAAGGTTACTAATTATTATAACGTAAATATTTTATTTTGTACATCGAAAATTACGAGTTTTAAATTATCGTTTAATTTAATTTTAACTTTTCTTTGTATAGTGTATAATATTGTTAAATGGAAAGTTAAATAAAAAGGAGATTCAAATGAAAGTATTAAGGAAATTACTATCTCTACTAATAGTATTAGCACTCTTTGGTGGAGGAGCAACTTATGCATTAACACCGAGTGAAAGTATAAATAATTCGGAAAAACTAGTAAATCACGATGCTAAAATTAAATTAGAGGATCTAAATGGAGATTTTATTTCAAATCTTAAACTAGTTGATTCAAATATCAAAACATCATTGAAAATTAATAATAATACATTTCTATCTATATTTAAGAATGCTGTACCAGCTAGTTCGGAATTACTAGATGGAAACTATAAGTTAGTTGATAATCATATTGAAGCAAAGTTACCTGTTAAATTAGGACCTTGGAATACAATTATTAATACTAATATAAAAGTAACTGGTGCTAATAATAGTGTAGATTTAATTCTAGAAGATGCCAAAATTGGTAAGGTACCAATTCCTAATTTTGCTTTAGAAAAATATTTAAAAGAAGCTCTTTCAGGCAGTGGAGCAGGGGTAAATGGTAATACCATTACTATTAAATCACTTGACCTACCAGTTGTAGTTGATAACGTTGAAGTTACTGATAGTAATATTAATGTGACTGCATCACTTAGTAGAGAAAAAGCGTTGAAATATGCTGCGGAGAATTTTAACGCATATCGAAGAGTATAAAGTTAATTAGACTTTTGAAGAAGACTGAAGATCTAAGAATTTTCTTGCTGAAGATTCTTGTTAATACAGGTTTTTCAAAAGTCTTTTTCTTAATTTCAGAATATTTTCAGATAATTTCAAATTAAATTCACATAAAAGACTTGAAAGTTTTACCTTGATGTAATATAATATACATATCGTAAATAAAGACAAGACTACTATGTGGAGTTTTAGAGAGAAACTGGTTGGTGGAAAGTTTTATAGAAGCATAGGAGTTATCACTTTATTGTGTAATTATTTTAATAGATCAAACAAGTGCTCTTGGTAGGAGTTAAAAGAGGTGGTACCGTGGATACATTTCGCCCTCTGTAACTTTTACTAAGAGTTTTTTATTTTGAAAGGAGAAAAAATGGTAGAATTAAAAGATACATTATTAATGCCAAATACGAAGTTTCCAATGCGTGGAAATCTTCCGAATAAAGAACCTGAATTCCTAAAACGTTGGGAAGAAATGGATTTATACAACAAAATTTTAGAAAAAAATGCTGGGAAACCATCATACGTACTTCACGATGGACCTCCATATGCGAATGGTAACATTCATATTGGACACGCATTAAACAAAATCTTAAAAGACTTTATAGTTAAATATAAAAACATGAATGGTTTTGTTTCACCATACGTTCCTGGTTGGGATACTCACGGTCTTCCAATTGAACAAGTATTAGTAAACAATGGTGTTGATAGAAAATCTATGCCAGCTAATAAATTTAGAAATAAATGTAAAGATTATGCTTTAAAACAAGTTGATAAACAACGCGCTGACTTCAAAAAACTTGGAGTATTAGGTGATTGGGATAACCCATACTTAACTTTAGATCCAAAATTTGAAGCTGAACAAATCCGTGTATTCGGTAAAATGGTAGACAAAGGATATATCTACAAAGGATTAAAACCTATTTACTGGTCACCATCTTCAGAGTCTGCATTAGCTGAAGCTGAAATTGAATACCACGATCACACTTCACCATCTATCTATGTTGCTTTTGACCTAGTTAGTGAAAATGGTGCTGTAGAAAAAGGAACTAAGTTTGTTATTTGGACAACTACTCCTTGGACATTACCTGCAAACTTAGGTATCGCTGTTCACCCAGACTTCGAATACCAAGTTGTTAAATATAACGGAGAAAGCTATTTAGTAGCTAAAGAAAGAGTAGCATTCTTAGCTGAAAAATTCGGTTGGGAAAACTATGAGAAAGGTGAAGTATTAGTAGGTAAAGACTTAGAGTACTTACTATGTCAACACCCATTCTTAGATAGAACTTCTACATTAATCTTAGCTGATTATGTAACACTTGATTCAGGGACTGGTTTAGTACATACGGCTCCTGGACACGGGGTTGATGACTATCTTGTTGGTCAATTACAATACAAACTTGGAGTATTATCACCAGTTGATAATCAAGGTGTTCTTACAGAAGAAGCTGGACAATTTGCAGGTAAATTCGTATTCGATGCGAACAAAGACATTATTGCGCACTTAGATGAAACAGGAGCATTATTAAAACGAGAAGATATTACTCACTCATACCCACATGACTGGAGAAGTAAAAAACCAATTATCTTCAGAGCTACACCACAATGGTTCTGTTCTGTTGAAGCGTTCCGTAGTGAATTACTAGAAGCTGTAGATAACACTAAATTCTACAGTGAATGGGGTAAACCAAGATTATATAATATGATCCGTGACCGTGGTGACTGGGTAATCAGTCGTCAACGTGTATGGGGTGTACCAATTCCTGTATTCTACGCTGAAAACGGAGAAGAAATTTTAGATATCGAATTAATCGAACACGTAGCTAAAATCTTTGAAGAAGAAGGATCAAACGTTTGGTTCTACAAAGATGCTAAAGAACTATTACCAGAAGGATACACTCACCCAGGAAGTCCAAACGGAGAATTCACTAAAGAAATGGATATCATGGACGTATGGTTTGACTCTGGAACATCTCACCAAGGATGCTGTGCAATTCGTGAAGACTTAACTTACCCAGCTGACTTATATCTAGAAGGAAGTGACCAATACCGTGGATGGTTCAACTCTTCACTTATCACTTCTGTAGCTGTATCTGGAGTAGCTCCGTATAAAGAGTTAGTATCTGCTGGATTCGTTATGGATGGTAATGGTAACAAGATGAGTAAATCTTTAGGTAACGTTATTTCTCCTAACGATGTAGGTAAAGAGTTAGGTGCTGAAATTATCCGTCTATGGTCTGCAAGTGTTGACTATACTCAAGACGTGCGTATCTCTAAAGATATCTTAAAACAAGTATCTGAAACATACAGAAAAATCAGAAATACATTCCGTTTCTTACTAGGAAACTTATTCAACGGAAGCTTTGACAACAGACGTGACCTTGTTGCGTATGAAAACCTTGAAGAATTAGACAAATACATGGTTCTTAAATTCGAAAAAGTTGTTGCGAAAGTTTTAGATTACTATGAAAACTACCAATTTAACAGTATTACAACTGAATTAATCAACTTCTTCAACGTTGAATTATCTTCATTCTACCTAGACTACGGTAAAGACATTCTTTACATCGAAGGTGAAGATTCTCACAAACGTTTAAGTATGTTAACAGTTCTTTACACAGTATTAAGTAAATCTGTTAGATTACTTGCTCCAATTCTTTCATTCACTGCTGAAGAAGTATATGACAACATGCCATATGAAGATGCTGAGTCTGTTCACTTAACAGACTTCCCAGCTAAAAACGTAATCGAAGATGCTGCGTTAGAAGCTAAGTGGGATAAACTTCTTGAAGTTCGTGATGATGTGAATAAAGCATTAGAAGAAAGTCGTAATGAAAAAGTTATCGGTAAATCTCTAGAAGCAGCTGTAGAAGTTTACAGTAACGATGCTGAAGTTGTTGAGTTATTAAGTTCTGTTGATAACTTAAACCAATTCTTCATCGTAAGTAAAGTTGCTGTTAAAGAAAACGATGGTGTAGCTTATGATCTTGCTACTGTTAAAGTAACTAAAGCTGAAGGACACCGTTGTGACCGTTGTTGGAACATCGTAGATGAAGTAAACGAAGAAGGTTTATGTCCACGTTGTGCTAGCATCTTAAACAAATAATAGAATAACTTTAAAAAAGTGTATATGATAACTCATAGACGCAGTGGTTTATTGATATCTAAATTCGCTTTATAAAAGCTTGTTAGATATCTAATAAACTGTGCGGGGGTGACTCTACAAAATCGATTTCTCTACGAAATCACGATTTTTGAGTCACTCCCTATTTTTTTATAAAATTTTAAAAGAGTCCAAAAAAATGGACAAATAGATTGGTATAATTAAATCACAAAACGAAGAGGTGATTTAAAATGGAAAAAGATTATATTACAATTACAGGGATGGAACACTATTTTGGAAATAAAATTTTTAAAGTAGGAGATGTTATTAAATGTGAAAAAGAGTTTGATAATGATTATGACGAAGAAGCTATTAAAGTAATGATGAAAACTTTTGGTAAAGTTGGTTATGTAGGAAATTCTTGTAGAACCGTTGCGAAAGGTACGAAAAGTGCAGGAAGAATTTACGATAAAGTTGGAGATAAATTTTTTGTAAAAGTTTGTTTTGTTACTGGAGGTTCAGTTATTGCAGAAGTTCTAAAAAGAGATGAAAATAATCACAAAAATGATAGAAAAATTAGTGAATAGTTGTTATTATATACATAAGTGTATATAAGGAGCAAAATTTATGGAAAAAGGAAGATATCAAAAATTAAAGCTATTATACTTATTAGAAATACTAAGAGACTATAGCGATGAAAATACTTATTTAAGTGTGAAAGAATTAACTACTTTACTCTTGAAAAAAGAAATTATTGTTGAGAGAAAAACTCTATATAAAGATATAGAATTACTACAAGATTACGGATTTAATATCGTTGTTGAAAAGAATGGTCGTGAGAATATCTATGCATTAGTGGAAAGAGAATTTGAGCTTGCTGAGGTGAAGATGCTAATCGATGTAATCCAGGCGAGTAAGTTTCTAACTGTAAAAAAATCACGAGACCTGATTTTAAAATTGAAGAAATTAGCAAGTAAAAAACAAGCTCAGAAAATTCAAAGACAGGTATATTCTTTCGAAGAAAACAAATATATCAATGAAAATATTTATTATAATGTCGATGCAATTCATAATGCAATTGCAGAAAATAGGCAAATTAATTTTAATTATTGGCAATGGAATTATAAAAAACAGATGATTGATAGAAAAAATGGTGAAGTCTATAATGTAAGTCCATTCGCTCTAGTGTGGAATGATGAAAATTACTATATGGTTGCTTTTGATGCTAAGACAGAGTTGATAAAAAATTATCGTGTTGATAAAATGCGAAATGTTGTTATTGCAGATGATGATAGAGTGGGTCATGAAAAGTTTCAAAAAGAAGATATATCTAGTTATTCGAAGAAAATATTTGGTATGTATGGTGGAACTTTAGAAAAAGTGACTTTAGAGTTTAAAGAATCATTAATAGGAGCAATCGTTGATAGATTTGGAAAAGATATTATTATTCATAAAAAAGATGATATTTATCAAACTTCTGTAGAGGTTATGTGTAGTGGTCATTTCTTAGGTTGGATTTTCTCTTTAGGTAACGATATAGAAATATTAGCGCCTCAAAATGTTCGAAATTTATATGTTGAGAAAGTAGAGGTGTTATTAAAGAAATACAGATAAACGAGAAGGATGAATGAGAATGGATAAAAATATTGTTTTGTTAGATATCGTAGAAACTGATGTAACGAAAATTGTTTCTGTTTCATTAAAAAGAATAAATATAACTGATAGATTCGAAGTCATAGAAGATAGAAATTTTCATCGAAAGATGGAATCTGGGGAATATTTGTTCGATTTAGAGGATACTCTAGAAAGTTATTTTAATAATATACCATCAGAAATAGATGTTAAAGTTTTTGTTTGGTATAAGGAGAAGAAAGAATTAATAGATAAATATTTTTCTTTTCTTAGTGATTATAAATTTGAATTTATTCAATCTAAACTTATAAAGGTAGGATTAACAAATGGTAATAATCCTGTTAAATATTCTATGAAAAAAGTATTGAAGCTATTTGAGATTGAGTATGATAAAAATAACTTGGGCGTTCCTAGATATGCAGTAGATATATTTTATCAGATTTTCGAAAGACTTGTAGTTTATTTTGAACGTAGAAGTGAAGTTAGTGCTTTTTGTAAGATGGAGAGCGGTTTGATACATGAAGTATCCTGTAGAACATTGAAAAAATCTACTAATAAACCCTCTTTAGATTGGGTGGACTTTATTTGGGGAGATTATCGTTTTTGTAAACATTGTTGTAGTTTTGAAATTAAGGGACCTTTTTATAAAAATATGACCAATAATCAATTAAAAAATGAAGGTATATTTTTAAAGAATATTAAAATTATTAATGATGGTGGCGACTCTTGTAACGAGGATAAACTATCTCGAGAATTGTTATTGGACGAGGATAGTACAAATAAAGATTATGTAATAGATGATACTTTGAAAGAGATAAACGATATTATAAGTAGTAAAAAAACAGAATATGTTGCTTTACCTAATGGTGAAAGAATAGAAGTTTTTAGAGCGAATGATATGTTGAACTATAGTGTTAGAAAACTAATGGAGAAGCAAAAAACAGAGACTTCCCCCTTAAAAAACAATGCTATTAACTATCAAATTTTACTATATAAAATAGGTGAAATCGGTGAAAATAAAGTACTAGATGAGCTGAAGTATAGTTTTTATCCTATGCACATTTTTAAAGATATCTCTATTAATATTGGTGAATTTCAGTGTCAGATCGACTTTGTTATATTAACTAAGAAAGCTATGTATTTAATTGAATGTAAAAATACAAAGTTTAATGTTAAAATTGATAAAACAGGGAGTTTTTATCTTATAAATGAAGGTAAGAAGAATAGAACTTTTAGTGTTTTAAATCAAATTGAACGACAAAAAATGATTTTAGAACAATTAGATTTGGGAGTAGAAATTAAAGAGATGCATCCTATAGTAGTTTATGCGAATGAGGAAACTGGAATAGAAATAGAAGATAAGGATGTATTAAGAGGGATTGATGTAATTAATCTAGATCGTTTAAATAGTCTCATTAGAGAAAAAGAAAAAGATTTAAAAGAACTATATACTGTGGAAGAAATTGAGAAGATAAAGAATAGTTTAATTAATCCTGATATAAAAAATAATGATTATATAGAAGAGGATACAGTGAAATGGGAAGAGTATGAACTTAGATTATTATTAGAAAAAAATATCAATGAGAAAAAAGCATTAGAAAAAATTGCTGAGAAAAATGTATTAAAGAATGTAAAAAGTGAAATCAATGGTTCGAAAATATCAATATCTGAATTCAAAGATGTATTGGAAAAGTATTTGGAGAGAAAATCAGAAAAATTAGGAGTTTCTTCATCTTCTCTAATGACTGAGGTTATGAGAGATGAGATATTAGAGAAAATGCCAACAACGGTTAACCAATTATCTAAATTGTTGGTCAGCAATAGCATTTATTTCCATAAAATTTCGAATGATTTATTGGCGATGATTAATAATGTTAAAACTGTAATGATTTAAAAAATAATAATATAAAGATAGAATGGCTTTAAAATGAGATTATTATATAATCAAATTTTAGAGTCTATTCTATTATTTTTTACTTTAAAATCAAAAAATATATAAATTCATTTAGCTTTATTAGTTAGATAAAAAACGTAGTTAATATCAACTTAAAATAATGCTTATGTTATTGCTTTAAAGATAAATGAATGTTATAATTAAGAGATGAATTATAATATGATTATAAAATCATTTAATAGAAAAATATGTCGGAAGGAAAATGTTAATGGCTATTTTAGGAAAAATATTTGATGCTAACAGAAGAGAAGTAAAAAGCTTATCAAAATTAGCTGATAAAGTATTAGCTAAAGATGAAGAATATTCAAGTCTTAGCGATGAACAATTAGTAAATAAAACAGAAGAATTTAAAGCTTACATTGAAGAACAAAGAGAAAAAGGAAAATCTACAGCTGATATACTAGATAAAATTTTAGTAGATGCATTTGCTGCAGCTCGTGAAGGGGCATTTCGTTCTTTAGGAATGAAACCATATAAAGTCCAAATCATGGGTGGTATTTCACTTCACCGTGGGGATATCGCAGAGATGAGAACAGGGGAAGGTAAAACTCTTACAGCAACAATGCCTGTTTATTTAAACGCATTAGCTGGAGAAGGAGTACACGTTGTTACAGTTAACGAATACTTATCTCAACGTGATGCTCAGGAGATGGGAGTTTTCTATAACTTTATGGGACTTTCTGTTGGGCTTAACTTAAACTCTTTAAACTCTGAGGAGAAAAGAGCAGCTTACAATGCTGATATTACATACTCAACAAACAATGAGTTAGGATTTGACTATTTAAGAGATAACATGGTAAAAACAGTTGAAGCTCGTGTTCAACGTCCATTAAACTATGCAGTAATCGATGAGGTTGACTCAGTTCTAATCGATGAAGCTCGTACACCACTTATTATTTCTGGTGAAGGACAAGAATCAACATCACTTTATCAAGTAGCAAATGCATTCGTTAAAACTCTGAAAAAAGCAGAGGAAGAAGATGGTAGTGATGGAGATTATACTTTAGATATTAAAACTAAAGCTATTCAACTTTCTGAAAATGGTATTGATAAAGCAGAAAGTTACTTTGGATTAAAAAATCTTTATGATTTAAAAAATGTAGACTTAACACACCACATTAACCAAGCGTTAAAAGCTAACTACACAATGGCGTTAGACGTTGACTACGTAGTTGCTGAAGACGGTGAAATTTTAATCGTTGACCAATTTACTGGTCGTACAATGCCTGGTCGTCGTTTCTCAGAAGGGTTACACCAAGCTATCGAAGCTAAAGAAGGTGTGCCAATTCAAAAAGAAAGTAAAACAATGGCGACTATTACATTCCAAAACTTCTTCAGAATGTACAAAAAACTTAGTGGTATGACAGGTACTGGTAAAACAGAGGAAGAAGAATTTAGAAATATCTATAACATGTTCGTTACAACAATTCCTACGAACAGACCTATTCAAAGGATTGATGCTCCAGATTTTATTTATGCTAATATGGAAGCTAAATTTAACGCTGTAGCGCGTGAAGTAAAAGAATGTTATGATAAAGGACAACCAGTACTTTTAGGTACAGTTTCTATTGAAACGAGTGAATTAGTATCTAAATTACTATATAGATACGGAGTACCTCACAAAGTACTTAATGCTAAACAAAATGAAAGTGAAGCAGAAATTATTAAACAAGCTGGTCAACGTGGTTCAGTAACTATTGCGACTAACATGGCTGGTCGTGGTACGGATATTAAACTTGGAGAAGGTGTTCGTGAATTAGGTGGTCTTGCTGTTATCGGTACAGAACGTCACGAATCTCGTCGTATCGATAACCAGTTACGTGGACGTTCTGGACGTCAAGGGGATCCTGGTTATAGTAGATTCTATCTATCACTAGAAGATGAATTAATGGTTCGTTTCGGTGCTGATAGATTACAAAAAATCATGGGTAAAGATGTGGATACACCTCTTGAAAGTAGAATGGTAAGTAAATCTGTTGAAAGTGCTCAAAAACGTGTTGAAGGTAATAACTACGATTCACGTAAACAAGTACTTCAATATGACGATGTATTACGTAAACAACGTGAAATAATGTATGCTGAAAGAAATGAAGTATTAGAAAATGAAGTTGTTACTGATATTATCCAAGAGATGATCGGTGAAGCTGTTGATAAAACTATTGCTTACATTACACAAAACTTAGATGCACACAGTGAAAAAGAAGAAACAGAACAAATTATCAAATCATTAAATGAAAAATTCTTAGGTCAAAAACCTATTACTGAAAGTGAATATTCAGATGTAATGAGCGATGATGAAATTCGTGAGCTTGTATTACACAGAATTAATCTTGAACTTGCTGAAAAACGTGCATTACTTGGTGATGAAACGATGAATTCTTTCGAGAAATACATCTTACTTAATGCTATCGATGATAGATGGACTGATCATATCGACCAAATGGATCAACTTAGAAAAGGGATTTTCCTTCGTTCTTATGGACAAATTGATCCACTACGTGAGTACAAAAATGAAGGTTTTGAAATGTTTGAATACATGATTGATGATATTCAAGTAGAAGTTATTACTAACTTAATGCGTATTAGAGTAGAACGCCACGAAGAAATCGAAATGAAACAAGAACCAACTAACCTAATTACTAACGATAGTAAAGAGCACATTGCTCGTGGTCCAATTAAGAGTGCATCTCGTGAAGAGAAAAAAGCTCGTATTGAAGAACGTAAACAACGTATTAAAGAGTTAAAAGCTCAAAAAGATAAAGAAACTAATTAGTAGCTTATATAAAGAAGGAGACTTATTTTAGGTTTCCTTCTTTTAATAGCTTTTTATAATATTATAAGGAGGTAAGTATTATGAATGATATAGACAGACTAAGAGAAATAATTGATTCAAATGATAATATTGTCTTTTTCGGTGGTGCTGGTGTTTCTACAGAATCTGATATTCCTGATTTTAGAAGTGCAAATGGTGTTTTTAGCGTTGAACTTAATTGTCATTTTACACCGGAGCAACTTGTTTCTAGAACGATGTTTGTGAAGTATCCTGTAGATTTCTTTGATTTCTATAAGAAGCATTTGGTCTATCCAGAAGCTAAACCGAATAAAGCACATTATTATTTAGCAAAATTAGAGCAACAAGGAAAGTTAAAAGCTGTTGTTACTCAAAATATTGACACACTTCATGAACAAGCTGGAAGTAAAAATGTTTTGAAATTACATGGAAGTGTGGATGCAAACTATTGTACGAAGTGCAAGTCTTTTTATAATTTAGAGGATTTCTTAACTAAGACTGAAGAAATTCCTAGTTGTGATAAATGTGGTGGGGTTATTAAACCTTATGTTACTTTGTATGAAGAAGAACTTGATATGACGGTATTTAATGCTGCGATTAATTTTATAGAAAAAGCTGATGTCTTGATTATCGGCGGTACTTCACTAAGTGTTTATCCAGCAGCTAATTTATTGCATTATTTCAGAGGAAAATACCTAGTAGTCATTAATAAGACATCTACGCCACAGGATAATCTAGCTGATCTTGTTATTAATGGGAAAATCGGCGAAGTCTTCTCAAGATTAGAAGAAAGAGAAGGTGATGTGTAGATGTATTTATTTATAAAATTAGCTTGGTTTATGAAGCTAGAAAAAAAACGCTATAGTATTGGTATTATAGCCTTGATTTTAGTAAGTATTTTCAACTTAATTCCACCTAAGGTAATAGGTAATGTTATCGATAGGATCGAAGCTGGTAATTTAACAAATGGACAGTTATTTCTCAATGTAGGCTACTTAGTTTTAGCTGCTCTTGCTATGTATGCTCTTCGTTATGTTTGGCGTGTTTACATTTTTGGAGCTGCGTATAACTTAGGTCGTATTTTAAGATCGCGACTTTTTGAACATTTTACTAAAATGTCACCGTCATTCTTTCAAAAGTATCGTACTGGAGATTTAATGGCACATGCGACGAACGATATAAACTCTGTGGCAATGGTTGCAGGTGGAGGAGTAATGTCTGCGGTTGATGCAAGTATTACTGCACTAGTTACGCTGTTCACGATGATATTCTTAATAGATTTCAAATTAACTTTAATAGCGATTATTCCTTTACCATTTTTAGCGTATGCTACTAATTATATTGGTGATAAAAACTATGAGAGTTTCGAAGAAGCGCAAGAATCTTTTTCTGATTTGAATAATAAGGTTCAAGAGAGTGTTTCAGGGATAAAAGTTACGAAATCATTCGGTTATGGTAACGATGAAATAAAGAGTTTTAAAGAAGTTAATAAAAAAGTATTCGGAAAGAATGTTATTGCTGCAAAGTATAATTCTTTATTTGATCCAATGGTATTAATCTTCGTTGGATTATCTTATACACTTACGCTTGTTTTTGGTGGTATATTTGTTTCTAATGGAGAGTTATCTGTTGGTGAGTTAGTTACTTTCGTTACATATCTTGATATGTTAGTATGGCCGCTTCAAGCGATAGGTTGGTTATATAATATCTCACAACGTGGTGAGGTATCTTATAAGCGTATTGAGAGTTTATTAGCTGAAGTTAATGATGTTGATACTAATTTAGATAGTAAAGTTAAAGCTGAAAATGGTAGACTAGAATATAATATTGATAACTTTGAATTTGAAGAAGGTAAAACCTTACTAAGAGATATTAAATTCACAATTGAAAAAGGTCAAACCCTTGGTATTGTAGGTGTTACCGGTTCAGGTAAAACTACGCTATTAAGACTATTATTAAGAGAGTTTAATATTAAAACTGGTAATATCAAGCTTAATAATAGAGATATTACTGAATACAGTCTAAGTGATTTAAGAAAACTTATCGGATATGTACCGCAAGATCAGGTGTTGTTCGCTATGTCAATTAAAGAAAATATTCGTTTTGCTAATCCTCAAATCGATGATAAGAAGGTAGAAGAAATTACGAAAATTTGTGGTCTTTATGATGATATAATGGCCATGCCTGAGAAGTTTGATACGATTGTTGGAGAAAAAGGTGTTAGTCTTTCTGGAGGTCAAAAACAACGTTTAGCTATGAGTCGTGCTTTGATTATTAATCCAGAGATATTAATTCTTGATGATTCGTTATCTGCCGTTGATGCGAAGACTGAGCATATTATTTTGGAAAACTTAAAAGAGCAACGTAGTGGACAAACAAATATTATTACAGCTCACAGACTATCTGCGGTTGTTGAGGCTGATTTAATAATTGTTTTAGGTGAGGATACTATTATTGAAAAAGGTACTCACGATGAGTTAATAGCAAATAATGGTTGGTATAAAGAAACTTATGAAAGCCAACAAATGGAAGAAAGCTTGAAAGGAGGAAATGACGATGTCGAAAAGTAAGACGTTTTTAAGGTTAATGCGTTATATGTTCCGATATAAAGGACTATCAGTATTAGCGTTATTATTTATACTACTAACTTCTATAGTAGCGACAGCAATTCCTCTTTTAGCTCAGTATTATATTGATAACTTTATTACAAAAAATATAGCTAAAGCAGGGTTATATATATTAATAATTTATTTTGGGTTATTTATCCTAAGAGTAGTGTTTACATTTTTAAGAGAATTCTATTTTGCAAGAGTAGCTCATAGTATAGTAAGAGATTTACGTAATGATAGTTTTAAAAACTTACAAAAATTAGGAATGTCTTACTTTGATAAGACTCCAGTAGGTTCTGTTGTATCAAGGTTAACTAATGATACACAAGCTGTTGCAGATATGTTTGGTACGATTTTCTCTAGTTTTTTAAATACTATTCTTATGTTTGTAGTAACACTTTCTGCGATGATTGCTTTAAGTTGGCAACTTACTATATATATGATATTATTCATTCCTGTTATGGTTGGTTCTGTATATATGTATCAGAAGTTATCTAGTAAGCTTGTAGAAATTTCTCGAGCGAAAATTAGTGAAATGAATACTAAGTTGTCTGAGTCAATCGAAGGTATGAAGATAATTCAAGCATTTAACCAAGAACAACGTTTAATAGATGAATTTGGAGAGGTTAATAATGAGCACCTTCGTTATTACACTAAATCATTAAAAGTTGATAGTCTATTACTACGACCAGCTATGGCTTTATTTAAAGTATTAGCGTATGGAGTTATTGTTACGTATTTTGGGTTGAGTTTTGAGAGTGCTGGCTTTACAGCTGGAATAATTTATGCATTTATTCAATATACGAATCAACTTTTCAATCCATTAATAGAACTAATGCAAAATTTCTCAATTCTTCAAACTTCTATAATATCTGCAGGACGTGTTTTCACACTTATAGATAATGAAGAATATGAGCCGGAACAAAGAGAAAGTGATTATAAAATTTCTCGAGGTGATATTGAGTTTAAGAATGTTAGTTTCTCATATGATGGTAAACGTGATGTACTTAAAAATATTTCATTTAGTGTTAAAAATGGAGAGAGTATTGCTTTTGTAGGAGCGACAGGTTCTGGTAAATCATCAATTATGAATCTTTTCCTTAGATTTTATGATTATGATAGAGGAGAAATCTTAATTGATGGTGTTGATATAAAAGATTATAGTGCTAAAGAACTGAGAAACAGTGTAGGTTTAGTTCTTCAAGATCCGTTCCTATATCACGGGACAGTGGAGTCTAATATTAAAATGTATAATGAAGAATTAACAAGAGAAGATGTTATTGAAGCAGCTAAGTTTGTTGATGCACATAACTTTATTGATAAACTTGAAGATAAGTATGATAGTATAGTTACTGAAAGAGGTTCGACTTTTTCTAGTGGAGAAAGACAACTACTTACGTTTGCTAGGACTATAGCAAGTAAACCGAAAATTTTAATCCTTGATGAAGCTACTGCAAATATCGACTCTGAAACAGAAGAATTAATTCAAAATTCTCTTGAGAAAATGAGAAAAGGTAGAACGACAATAGCGATTGCTCATAGATTATCTACGATTCAAGATTCTAATTGCATCTATGTATTAGATAAAGGTGAGATTATTGAATCTGGAACACATGAAGAGTTAATTGCTCTAAAAGGCAATTATTATAAAATGTACCAACTGCAAGCAGGTATGTTAAATAAATAGATTTAAACTGGAAGTGAATTAAGTAGCTTCCAGTTTTTTTATAAAAAAATAATGAACATATATAGTATAAGTTAATATAAATTTAAAGTGTTAATTATAATTGTGTAAATTTTATATTAAAATTAAATACTAATAAATTAAAGCAGATATCTAATGTCTGTTTTCTTGCATTTAGTTTGGAAAAAGCTTACAATTAATGTATTAATTATAAACGAAATTAATCTTAGTATTATGTATGAAAGAAGGATATAAAGTTGAGAAAATATTTAGGGGAAAAATATAATAAGTTTTCGTTAAGAAAATTGACTGTTGGAGTTTGTTCTATGACGATAGGATCTTTTTTCTTGATGTCTACTGTTCAACCTGAAGATTATATAGTGAAGGCAGCAGATAATGCAATTGTTCACTATAAATACGTAGGAGAAGATAAACTTACTGATAAAGAAAAGGAACTAATAAGAAAAGAAGTACCAAATGTTGTAAAAAGTACAGAAGAGACATATTACTTAGTATTTAAACCGACTAAAACAACACAATTAAATAAATTACCTAATACTGGTTTAAATTATGGAGTAGGAAGTATGGTTCTTGGAGGTATGCTAGGTCTACTAGTGGTCGCTGTAGCAAAAGGTAAAAATAAAACACGTAAAATATTATCAATACTGTTAGTTACGAGTATGGGGGCAACTACTCTAGAGCTACCTGTTCGCGCTATGGAAGACTTACAATTGTCAGTTTATAACATGGATTATAACTTAAAAGTGGGTGATAAGTTACCAGAGATTTCTGCAATTCCTGGATATAGTTTTGTTGGATTTATTAAAAATGAAGCTGAAACTAAAATAATAAAAGATAATAGTAAAGAAAATGTTATTTCACAACAAAATACTAAAAATCAACCACAGTTAAAAGAAATTACAAATACAAATGTAGTAGATAAAAAAAAGGAAACTAAAACAACTCTAACTAACACTGATAAAAAAGAAGATAAAAAAGTAATAGAAAATAATAATAAAAAAGAAAACAAAAAAGTAATAGAAAATACAAATAAAAAAGAGGATAAAAAAGTATTAGGGGTTAATACTGTTAATCCTCAAGATGAAGTGTTGGCTGGGAAGCTGACTAAACCTGAATTACTATATACTGATAAAACATTAGAGACACCGATACAATATAATCAAGTTATAGAAAATAATAATCAGTTACCTGAAGGAACAACAAGAGTAAAACAACATGGTAAAGTAGGTAAGAAAACTGAAGTTATAAGGATGTTTACAGTAGAGGGGAAAGAAGTTTCTAGAGAGTTACTTTCTACAAAAACAGAAGATCCAGTTTCAGAAGTAATTGAAAAAGGAACAAAAAAAGCAGTTAGTACTGTTACTCCAAAAGGTGAAAAATTAGTAAAACCTGCTGTTGAAGCAAAACCTGAGTATAAAGGAGTACAAGCTGGAGCAATGGTGGAACCAGCAAAAGCAGAAGTACCGAAGGAATACACAGGAGTGCAAGCCGGAGCAATTGTTGAGCCAGAAAAAGTAGATCCGCCGAAAGAGTACATAGGAGTGCAAGCCGGAGCGATAGTTGAACCAGCAAAAGCTGAAGCACCGAAAGAATACACAGGGGTGCAAGCCGGAGCAATTGTTGAACCAGAAAAAGTGGAACCACAATATGGTGGAGTCACTTCTGGTGCTTTGGTGGAACCAGCAAAAGCAGAAGCACCGAAAGAATACACGGGAGTACAAGCTGGAGCGATAGTTGAACCAGAGAAAGTAGAGCAACCGAAGGAATATACGGGAGTACAAGCCGGAGCAATAGTCGAACCTGAGAAGGTAAATCCTCCAAAAGAGTACACAGGAGTGCAAGCTGGAGCAATAGTCGAACCAGAAAAAGTGGAACCAGCGAAAGAATACACAGGAGTACAAGCTGGAGCGATAGTTGAACCAGAAAAGGTACAAACTCTTAAGGAATACACAGGAGTACAAGCTGGAGCGATAGTTGAACCAGAAAAGGTACAAACTCTTAAGGAATATACGGGAGTACAGGCTGGGGCAATAGTCGAGCCAGAGAAAATAGAACCGCCGAAGGATTATACTGGAAAAATCGAACCACTGAAAACAGAAAGTCCAAAACCTACGGTAGACTCTAACAATACAACAGAAAACAATAATGTAGAAAAAAATGCTAGTGCACTTCTTCGAATGAATTTTGTTAAAGATAAACAGGAGCAATCAGCAATAGGATCAGCTACTTTTATAGCTCCTAATGTATTGTTGACAGTGGCACATAACTTCATAAATAATTCTGCAGATAACAGTACGGGTGAATTTAGAGGAGATAAGACTAAAAATACATATGAATGGCAAACGCCAGATGGACAAAAAGGTTCATTTACTTCAGACGATATTCACTTTTATAATAAAAAAGATTATCCAAAAGGATTCATTTACGATCTAGCAGTTATTACATTACCTCAATCTACAAGAAGACAACATGCAAACTTAGTAGAAAATTATTCGAAAGTAAATGTTAATGATAAGTTAAATGTTTATGGATATCCTAGAGGAGAGTATACTCACTTAAAAGATACTACTGTTGAAATGGAACAAAAATATGCAAATAATACTTATGGTGTTCAGTATCAAGGTGGAAAAGCTGGTATGAGTGGTGGAGGAATCTTTAACTCTAAAGGAGAAGTGATTGGACTTCATCAAAATGGTGCTGAGAACCGTTCAGGTGGATTAATACTATCTCCGACACAATTAGATTGGATTAGAAGTATAATAAAAGGTAAAGAAATTACACCTAACTATGATGCTCTAGAGCGTCATAAAGATGAGAAAAAAGATGATATTAAAGAAGAAAAGCAAGTTGATAAAAAATTAGAACTTAGAAATATATCTTCTGTTGAACTTTATTCAAAAGAGGGTAGTAAGTATCACCATGTAACATCACTTAATGATGTACCAAGTGATTCAACAAAATACTTTATGAAAGTTAAGTCAGAAAATTTCAAAGATATTATGTTACCTGTTACTGAAATTTCAAATTCTGAAAAAGATGGAAAAGAAGTATATAGAATAGTGGCTAGCGCAAATAATCTTATACAACATGAAAATAATAATGTATTAGAAAATTATACTTATTACTTACCTAAGTCAGTAAAAAGCGAAAAAGGAGTTTATACATCGTTTAAAAATCTAGTCGATGCAATGAATAATGATCCACGTGGTACTTTTCGTTTAGGTTCGACTATGGATGCTCGTGAAGTTGAACTTCCAGATGGTCAAGAAAGCTATATTGGTAAAGAGTTTAGTGGTAAATTAATAGGTGAAAACAAAGGTAAGTATTATGCTATATATAACTTGAAAAAACCATTGTTTAATACTTTAAGTCATGCCACTATTCAAGATCTTTCAATAAAAGAAGCGAATGTTTCTTCTAAAGAAGATGCAGCTACAATAGCGAAAATGGCGAATAATAGTACTGTAATTAATAATGTTCATTCATCAGGGGTAATAGCTGGTGAACGTAGCATTGGTGGTTTAGTATCACAAGTTGATAATTCTACTATTTCGAATAGTGGCTTTACAGGTAGAATAACTAATACTTATGATACAAGTGATACTTATCAAATAGGTGGTTTAGTAGGAAAACTTTCTGGTGCTCAAGCGTCAATAAGTAAATCAATTTCATCTATCGATATGGCTACAAATGCTAATAAAGGAGATCAGATTGTTGGTGGTATAGCGGGAGTTGTAGATAAAAAAGCAACAATCAGAAATAGTTATGCTGAAGGAAATCTTAATAATGTAAAACATTTTGGTTATGTTGGAGGAATAGCTGGGAATCTTTGGGATAGGGATACTTCAGAAGTAAGTAACTCTGGTAACCTTACAAACGTATTAAGTGACGTTAATGTTACGAACGGTAATGCTATTGCTGGTTATGATTTTAATGGTATAAGAGCAACTAACACATATAGTAATAAAAATAATAAAGTAGTAAATGTAGTTCAAGTGGACGATGAACTTGTAACTAAAGATTCAGATGTACAAAGAGGTACAGTATTAGAAGCGGATAGTGTTAAAGAGAAAAAAGCTAAATTGGTTTCTAGAAATAATACTAAAGTAGAAGATTTTGATTTTACTTCAAGATATACAACTAATTACAATGAAGTAACAGGTTATCAACAGTCGAGAGAACAAGTGTATAATAATATTGAAAAATTACTTCCTTTCTATAATAGAGAAACAATAGTGAAGTATGGTAATTTAGTAGAGAATAACAGTGATTTATTTACTAAAAAACTTCTATCAGTTGTTCCTATGAAAAATAATGAAGTAATAACTGATATTAATAAAAATAAACGTGAAATCAACAAATTATTATTACATTTTGAAGGTAATAAATCACAAGTATTAAATATTACATATAAAGATGATTTCTCTAAAGTTGCTGAATATGATATAGCTAATACAAAATTAATGTACACACCTAATACAATGCTACATGATTATAATAATATTGTAAAAGCTGTTTTAGATGATCTGAAATCTGTTAAATATAATTCAGCTGATGTTAGAAAAGTATTAGATATTTCTAATGATATAAAATTAACGGAATTATATCTAGATGAACAATTTGAAAAAACAAAAGCAAATATAGATGATACTTTATCAAAACTTCTCTCAGCAGATTCGGCGATAGCTGAAAATAATAATTTAATAATAGATAATTATGTAGTAAAAAAAATTAAGAATAATAAAGAGGCGTTGCTTTTAGGTTTAACATATCTGGAACGTTGGTACAATTTTAACTTTGGTGAAACAAGTGCTAAAGATTTAATTATGTACAAGTTAGATTTCTTTGGTAAATCTAATAGTTCTGCATTAGATAATGTTATTGAACTAGGTAAATCAGGATTTAACAATTTATTAGCTAAAAATAATGTTATTACTTACAATGTATTATTATCAAAAAATTATGGAACTCAAAGTTTATTTAAAGCATTAGAAGGTTATAGAAAAGTATTTCTACCAAATGTAAGTAATAACGACTGGTTCAAAAAACAATCAAAAGCTTATATTGTTGAAGAAAAATCTACAATTCCAGAAGTTAGTTCTAAACAATCAGAGCAAGGAACAGAACACTCTATAGGTGTTTATGATAGGTTGACTAGTCCGTCATGGAAATATCAAAGTATGGTTCTACCGTTATTAACTTTACCAGAAGAAAAAATGGTATTCATGATAGCAAATATTTCAACTATAGGATTTGGTGCTTATGATAGATATAGAAGTCCTGAACATCCTAAGGGAGAGAAATTAAATAAATTTGTAGAAGATAATGCAAAAGAAGCGGCTAAACGATTTAGAGATCACTATGATTATTGGTATAAAATTTTAGATAAAGAAAATAAAGAAAAATTATATAGAAGTGTTCTAGTCTATGATGCGTTTAGATTTGGTAATGATACTGATGATAAGATACAAGAAGCGAATTTTGAAACTAACAATTCAGTTATAAAAAACTTCTTTGGACCAGCTGGAAATGATGTTGTTCACAATAAACATGGTGCTTATGCAACGGGGGATGCATTTTATTATATGGCTTATCGTATGTTAGATAAAGCTGGTGCAGTAACATATACTCATGAAATGACCCATAATTCTGACAGAGAAATTTATCTTGGAGGGTATGGAAGAAGAAGCGGTCTTGGACCGGAGTTTTATGCTAAAGGATTATTACAGGCTCCTGATCATCCTGATGATGCAACAATCACGATAAACTCTATATTGAAATATGATGAAGTGGAAAATGCTAATAGACTGCAAGTGAAAGATCCAACTCAACGATTCAATAATGCAGAAGACTTACATAAATATATGCATAGCTTATTCGATTTAGTTTATACACTTGAGAAATTAGAAGGGGAAGCTGTCGCTAAGTTAAATGTAAGTCAAAAATATAATCTTTTAAGAAAAGTTGAAAATAAATTCAAGTATGATCAAGATGGTAATGATGTATATGCAACAAATGTAGTTAGAAGATTGACTATTGATGAGATTAATAAATTAAATTCATTTGATAGTCTAATCGAAAATGATATTATTACGAGTAGAGGTTACAAAGATCAAGAATATAAAAGAAATGGCTATTTCACAATTAATCTATTCTCACCAATCTATTCAGCTCTTAGCGGAGAGAAGGGAACCCCAGGTGACTTAATGGGACGCCGTATAGCATTTGAGCTATTAGCTGCTAAAGGATATAAAGAAGGTATGGTTCCGTATATTTCTAACCAATATGAAAAAGAAGCAAAAGCTAATGGAAGTAAGATTAATTCATATGGTAAAGAAATAGGATTGGTCACTGACAAACTAGTGCTTGATATGGTATTTAATAAACAGTATAAATCTTGGGTTGAATTTAAAAAAGCAATGTATAAAGAAAGAGAAAATAAATTCAATAAATTAAAAAATATTAGTTTTATAAATCCTAATAATTGGGGACGACAAGAGAAAGTAACTATTGATAATATTGCTAAGTTAAGAAGTATAATTGAAGAAGCGGTTAAAGCGGATGCTGAAGATTATGTAGCACAAGTATACCCAGATACAAATAGTAGAGTTCTTAAACTTCAGAAAGCAATCTTTAAAGCTTATTTAGATAAAACTAAAGATTTTAAAACTTCGATTTTTGGTGAAGAATAACATAGAGTATAATATGTTTAACAATAAGGATATGAGATTTTATTTCTCATATCCTTATTTATATAGAAAGAATAAATTTTTAATGTTTTTTTGAAGTGTGATATAATAGAGTCAAAGAGTTAAAAGGAGATTTTGATTATGATAAAAGTTGAAGTATGTGCAAATAGTGTTCAAGATTGTCTAATTGCTCAGAGTGAAGGTGCCGATAGAATAGAATTAATAAGTGCAAGTTACTTAGGTGGGTTAACTCCTACTACTACAGTTTTGGATATGGTACTAGAAAGTGGAGTAGAAATTCCTATAATGGCAATGGTGAGACCAAGGGGAGGAGGCTTTTGCTATTCTAGGTTAGAAAAAGAACAAATGTTTAGGGAAGCAAGAGAACTTTTAAAACATGGAGCAAATGGAATTGTTTTTGGATTTCTTACTGAGGATAGAAAGATAGATTGGATAGAAACAGAAAAAATGATAGATCTTTGTAATAGTTTCGGTGCTGAAAGTGTCTTTCATAGAGCGTTCGATTGTTCTGATGAACCAGAATATAATCTGCAACGTTTAATAGGTTTAGGGTGTACAAGAGTTTTAACAAGTGGACTAGGAGCAAATGTTAATAGGGGAGCTAAGTTGTTAAAATATATTCAATCAAAATATGGACAACATATAGAGATACTTGCCGGTTCTGGGATTACAACAGATAATCTTGAAAAAATAATTGAAAAAACAGGTGTTACTCAAGTTCATGGTACTTTTAAAAAATATGGTTTTGATATAACTACAACTGCAGATGATGTCACATACAGATACACAGAAAAAGGAGACTTTGAAGAAGTCGATTCAGAAGAATTAGCTAAAGCGATAGAAATAGTAAGAAAAATAAATAAGGATGAAATTAATGTTTAGTAAGGTACATCATGTAGCGATAATTGGAACAGATTATCAAAGAACAAAAGAATTTTATGTCGATAAATTAGGGTTTAAAGTGATAAGTGAACATATAAGGATTGAGAAAAATGATATTATCTTAAATGTACAACAAGGGAATTTAGTATTAGAAATTTTCATAAAAGAAGATGCTCCAGCTAGACCTAAGATGCCTAATCCAGAACATACAGGATTAAGACATTTGGCGTTTAGGGTAGATAATGTCGAGAGAATACTAGAAAAATTTGATGAACTTGGTATAGTTCATGAATCGTTAAGGTATGATGATTTTGATAATAAGAAGATGGCATTTTTCTTTGATCCAGATGGATTACCTTTAGAAATACACGAATAATAAAATAAACTCCTAAACCTCTATAGGCAAGGAGTTTAATTTTATATTATATTATTTTATATATCAATTTTTGTTCCAATATTTAATTTTATTGCTTCTTTTATTATATAATCAGCGCATGCTATGTCAAAAACGGCACTACCAACAGATTTAAAGATTGTGATTTCAGATTTACTTATTCGACCTTCAATAGAATTTAAAACTAACTCTCCAAGTTCACCTTTAAAATCTTCATGTGAAATTAGTTGATTTTCTAGAGGGTGGAGTATGTCACCAGCTTCACTTAGAACACCATCTTTTGTATCAAAGTAAATTTTACTGTTAGAATTTATTATTTCAGAAGGAAGTTCAACCATATCGTAAGTAAATGATCCTATTCCGTTAATATGAACTCCTTGTTTTAAGTGTTTAGCAGAAAAGGTAGGTGTTGTAGAAGTTGTTACTGTTGTTATTATATCAGAATCAATTGTAGCTTCATTAACATTTTCGTATGCGATAATATCCGTAGAAAAATCAGTAAGTTCTGCTTTTAGTTTTTCTACAAATTTCTTAGTTTTCTCGAAGTTTCTTGCTACGACTCTAAGTTCTGATAGATTTCTGATTGTTAGTAAAGCACGAGCTTGTTCAAAAGCCTGACCACCTGTTCCAATTAATGTTGCGATCTTGCTATCTTTATTTGCTAATAAATCAGTTGCGGCACCTTGTAAAGCAGCTGTTCGTAATGCTGTTAAATATGTACCATCAATAATTCCATTAACTATACCTGTTTTTTCATCAATAGTAATCATAGTAGAAGGAACAGAAGGTAAGTTTATTAAAGAATTATAAGGATAGACAGATACTATTTTTATACCTATTTTATCTGATTCTGAAGATATTTTTCCAGGCATAAATAGTACTTGGCCATTATTGTTTTCAGAAATAATAGGAGTTCTCAACGGAATATCTGTCTTATTTAAACAATAGTTTTTGGTAGCTTCTTTACAAATTTCAATAGCTTTTTCCATAGTGATGCATTTTTTAACATCTTCTTTATTTAAAATTATCATAATTGTCTTCTCCCAGTTTGTTTTATATAATTTCATTATATCATGTTGATAGAAGTATAGTAAGTGATAAATAAAATATAAGACTAATATGGTATAGTAAAAAAAGAATTAGTCTATATATAAATTAAAAATTAATATAAACATGGTAAAAATGTAATTGTATTTAAATATATTATTAATTAAGATTATTATTTAAAATATGTTTTAAATTGAATTATAAAAAAATATCTTAAAAAGTTCTTGACATAATTTAATTGAAAATGTATAATAAATATTGTTGTTAAATATGGCGGCTGTGGCGAAGTGGTTAACGCATCGGATTGTGGTTCCGACATTCGGGGGTTCGATTCCCCTCAGCCGCCCCATTAAAATTAAATAAATTTAGGCGGCTTAGCCAAGTGGTAAGGCACGGGTCTGCAAAACCTTGATCACCGGTTCAAATCCGGTAGCCGCCTCCAATTTTAATCATCTTTTCAAAAGATGTTTTTTTTATTTCCAAATTTGTATGTAATTTAAATGGACTGATTTATTTCATCAGTCCGTTTTTTAATAAGTTGAAATGTATGAGAACGATTTGATTTTATTTATATATTTGAAATATTTATTAATAGTTTTCTAAAAATTTATGAAAAATCATGAAAATTTATATTAAAAATTGCTATTATTTCTATTTAAAAGGTAGATATATTATTTTTTTTATGTTAAAATGATACCAAAATATAATATAAATACCGAGGAGGTAATAGTATGAAGAAAATATTATTAGCACTATTCAGTTTTGTTTTTGTTTTTTCTATTGTAGGGTGCTCTGCTAAAACAGAAACGAAGAAAGAAGAAAAAGTTATTAAAATGGGATTTGTTCCTCTAAAAAATAGTGAGAAGCTGGTTGAAGATCTTAAGCCTATTTCAGATTATCTATCTGAAAGATTAGGTGTAAAAGTAGAAGCCTTTACTGCAAGTAATTATATTGGAGTAGTTGAAGGTTTAGGTAGTGGAAGTGTTGATTTTGGTATTATTCCTCCGTTTTCATCTTTACTTGCTCAAAAACAAAGTAATGCAAAACCAATTTTAACATCTAAAGGGAAAACAGGGAAACCTGGTTATACTGCTGAATTATATGTAAGAAAAGATTCAGGTATAAAATCTCTTCAAGATGTTAAAGGTAAAAAAGTAGCATTTGTTGATCCTTCATCTTCTTCAGGATACATTTATCCAGGTGCTATGTTAGTTAATGCTGGTCTGAACTTAGACAAAGACATTAGTTATCAGTTCAGTGGTGGACATGATAAGAGTTTACAACTTCTTCTTAACAAGGATGTTGATGTAATCGCAACGTTTGATGGAGTTGAAGATAGATATGCT
Organism: Gemella haemolysans; assembly: GCA_032567735.1. GTDB lineage: Bacteria > Bacillota > Bacilli > Staphylococcales > Gemellaceae > Gemella > Gemella haemolysans_E. The sequence goes on from JAWHCX010000001.1 coordinate 61,042, forward strand.
AAAGACTTCCCTCAAGCTAAAACTGATATTCAAAAATTAGCAACAAGTGATATGATTCCAGGTGTTATGGTTACGACTTCAGGTAAGATGGATAAAGAGCTTCAAGAAAAATTAGAGAAAGCTCTAAGAGATATTGAAAAAGATCCAAAAATGAAAGAAATGTTCACTAAAATGTTTAGTATTACAGGATTTACTGATGTGGATCAAGATGCATATAAAAAAGTTGAAGCTACAGCAAAAGTTATGAATGTAGATTTAGATAAAGTCAAATAATAGAATGAACTTGGTACTACCTGTGCCAAGTTTTTTCTTTTTTTACGTATATAATTTTTTCATTTAAATAAAACACTTGAGATTTTTTTCGTTTAATTTTATAATTAAATAATCAATCAGGAGTGTGAGACATAATGTACGCGTATATTAAAGGTAAAATTTCGGAAGTTAATCCGACTAATATAGTGGTAGATAATAATGGAATAGGCTATGAAGTAGTGGTAGCTAATCCATATGAATATCATTTAAATGATGAGAGAACTGTATTTATTAGCCAACAAGTAAGAGAAGATTCAAATGTTCTTTATGGTTTTTCTAATAAGGAACAAAAAAAAGTGTTTCTTCTTTTATTAAAAGTTAAAGGAGTAGGTCCTAAAAGTGCTTTAGCTATATTAGCCGGAGGAACTAGTGAAGAAATAATTAGTGCAATTGAAAATCAAGATGCTGTTTATTTAACGAAGTTTCCTGGAATTGGGAAAAAATCAGCTCAACAAATCATCCTTGACTTACAAGGTAAGGTTGATTTTAGTTTGACAAATATAAGTAGTGCACCAAAGGCTGTTAATAATTATCTAAGTGATGCAATCCTTGCTCTAGAAGCACTAGGATATAGTAAAAAAGAACTTACAAAAATTGAGAAGAAACTTTCTACTCATCAGTTTGACGGTGTAGATGAATATGTAAAACAAGGATTAAAACTATTGATGAATGCATAGTAGATGAAAGGAGGAAATTATGGAAGATAGAATGGTATCAGCTAGTCAAAACTTTGGTGAAGAACGTGAAGAACAGTCTTTAAGACCAAAGTTTTTAAGTCAGTACATAGGACAAGAACAAATTAAGAGTAACTTGAAAATATTTATAGAAGCTGCGAAATTACGTGGTGAGGTGCTAGACCATTGTTTATTGTATGGACCTCCAGGATTAGGTAAAACAACACTTGCAACAATAATTGCAAATGAAATGGAAGTAGGTATTAAGTATACTTCTGGACCTGCAATAGAAAAATCTGGGGATTTAGCAGCGATTTTAACTAGTTTAGAACCAGGCGATGTTCTTTTTATTGATGAAATTCATAGGATTAGTAGATCTATAGAAGAAATATTATATTCTGCCATGGAAGACTTTTATCTTGATATTGTTATAGGGAAAGGTGAAGAGTCACGTAGTATTAGAATTGAACTTCCTCCATTTACTTTAGTAGGAGCGACAACTAGAGCTGGGGCTCTAACAGCACCACTGCGAGATAGATTTGGAGTACATTGTCGTTTAGAGTTCTATACTATTAGTGAACTTCAAAATATAATAGAAAGAACTTCTGATATTTTTGAATGTGATATTGATGAAGAGAGTTCTTACGAAATTGCTATGAGATCTCGTGGAACACCTCGTATTGCAAACAGATTGTTAAAACGTGTTAGAGACTTTGCGCAAGTGAAAAACGATGGTGTAATAGCTAAAGATTTAGCAATTGAATCGTTAGACTTACTTCAAGTTGATGCTAAAGGACTTGATAATATAGACTATAAAATCTTAGAGTGTTTAATAAAACGTTATGATGGTCGAGCTGTTGGATTAGAAACAATCGCTGTTACTATAGGAGAAGAGAGTATAACTATTGAGGACGTATATGAACCGTATTTAGTTAAAGAAGGATTTATTGAACGAACTCCTAGAGGACGTCGTGCAACACCTAAAGCATATCAACATTTAGGAATCAGTTATAAAGGTTAATAAAAAGAAATATGAGTTTTATGAAATCATACTATATTAGGTTATGAATCATGAAACTCATGTTTATTTATTGATAATCTATTTTAATTAGTAATTATTTTATTTGTAAAATATTAAAAAGTGTATTAAACTTGATTAGTAAATTATTAGAAAATTTAGAAGGATTGGATCGTATGATTGACAGTAAACAATTTATAAATACAAGACATAAAAATCAAAAAATTAATTATGATAATGTCTTGAAAGAACTTATAAAAGAATGGGAAAAAACTAATTTTCGTCCTAAAATCTTAATACACTCTTGTTGTGCTCCTTGTAGTACATATGTACTTGAGTATTTATCAGAAATCAGTGATATAACTATATTCTTTTCTAATTCAAATATTCATCCAAAAGAAGAATATATAAAACGTATGTTAGTACAAAAAGATTTTGTTGAAGAATTTAATAAAAGAAATGATAAGAAAATTAAATTTTTAGCGGATGAATATGCACCGAGTAAATTTATTAGTGCTGTAAAAGGGCATGAAGAAGATCGTGAAGGTGGAGATAGATGTCATATTTGTTATGAAATGCGTCTGGATTCTTCAGCTCAAAAAGCAGAGGAGTTGGGATATGATTATTTTGCATCTGCATTAACTCTAAGTCCTAAGAAAAATGCAACTGTAATTAATGAAGCTGGGTATACATTACAAGAACAGGTATCAATTTACTATTTACCTTCGGATTTCAAAAAGAATAATGGATATAAGAGGTCTGTAGAAATGTGTAATGACTATGATATTTATAGACAATGTTATTGTGGATGTGTCTTTGCAGCAAAAGATCAAGGAATTGATTTCAAAGAAGTAAATAAAAATGCCCGTGAATTTAATAGAAACCATGAAGATTATGAAAAATTCAAGTCGATAATTAAACTAGGTGGAGAATTAGTTTAGTTATGAAATTAAATTAGTTTACAATATAACAATAAAAATATAATGATTTTAAGTTAACTAGCAATAATATTATATAAAAAAGTATCGTTACTTCACTTGTAATTGATGCTTTTTTAATTATTTTCAGTCGAATTTCTAATATTAATATTGAAAAAACTGTTTTCATAATTTTTTCAAAAGAAATGCAGCATTCGTTTTCTATTAAATAAGAAACGGTTTTCTTTGTTATAGAATAGAATGAGTATTGAGTTTGAAATAAGTACAAAATACTTGTAAATATTGCTTTCATATGTTATTATTTGAATGTAAATATTTTTTTAAATAAAAGGAGACATAACTATGTTACAAAAAGAATTTAAAGTAATCGACGAAACAGGAATCCACGCTAGACCAGCTACTTTATTAGTACAAGCTGCTTCTAAATTCCAATCAAACATTGAATTAGAATTCAACGGACGTAAAGTTAACTTAAAATCAATCATGGGTGTTATGAGTCTTGGAGTTGGAAAAGACGCTGATATCGTAATCTACGCTGACGGAGCTGACGAAGCAGAAGCACTAGCAGCTTTAGAAGAAACAATGAAGAAAGAAGGATTAGCATAAAATGTTACAACTAAAAGGTATTGCAGCTTCTCAAGGGATATCTTTTGCTAAAGCATACATTTTTGTTGAGCCTGATTTAACAGTTAAAGAAGTTAAAGTTCAAGACGTTGAAGCTGAAGTTAAACGTTTTGAAGAAGCTATTGAAATTTCTAAAAAAGAATTAACTATTATTAAAGATAAAGCTCACGAAAATCTAGGTGCTGATAAAGCGGCGATTTTTGAAGCTCACTTATTAATTCTAGAAGACCCAGAATTCATGGGAACTGTTAAAACTGATATTCAATCAAAAGAAATTAATGCTGAATACGCATTAAAAGAAACTTCAGACATGTTTGTTTCTATGTTTGAAGCAATGGATAATGACTACATGAAAGAACGTGCAGCTGATATTCGTGACGTTTCAAAACGTATTTTAGCTCACTTACTAGGTGTAGATTTACCAAACCCAAGTTTAATTGATGAAGAAGTAATCGTTATTGCTGAAGACTTAACTCCATCTGATACTGCACAACTTAACAAACAATTTGTTAAAGGATTTGCAACTAACATCGGTGGACGAACTTCTCACTCAGCTATCATGGCTAGATCATTAGAAATTCCTGCAGTAGTAGGAACTAGTACAATTACTGAAGAAGTTAAAAATGGAGATATCTTAATTCTTGACGGATTAGAAGGTGTTGTATATGTAAACCCAGATGAAGCTACTACAGCTGAATTAAAAGAAAAACACGCTAAATTTGAAGCTCAAAAAGCTGAATGGGCTAAATTAGTAACAGAGAAATCTGTAACTAAAGATGGACATGAAGTTCTTTTAGCTGCAAACATTGGTACACCTGCTGACTTAGAAGGTGTAAACAACAATGGTGGGGAAGCTGTTGGTTTATATCGTACAGAGTTCCTATACATGGGACGTGATCAACTACCTACTGAAGATGAACAATTTGAAGCTTACAAAGCTGTATTAGAAGGAATGGGTGATAAACCTGTTGTTGTTCGTACTTTAGATATCGGTGGAGATAAAGAATTACCATACTTAGATTTACCAAAAGAAATGAACCCATTCTTAGGGTTTAGAGCTATCCGTCTTTGTCTAGAAGAAAAAGACTTATTCAGAACTCAACTTAGAGCATTATTACGTGCTTCTGTTTACGGTAAACTTTGTGTAATGTTCCCAATGATCGCTACAGTTCAAGAATTTAGAGCTGCTAAAGCTTTATTCTTAGAAGAAAAAGAAAAATTAGTAGCTGAAGGTGTTGCAGTAAGTAACGATATCGAATTAGGTATCATGGTTGAGATTCCATCAACTGCTGTTATTGCTGATATTTTCGCTAAAGAAGTTGACTTCTTCTCAATTGGTACTAACGACTTAGTTCAATATACTATGGCTGCAGACCGTATGAGTGAAAAAGTTTCATACTTATACCAACCATATAACCCAGCAATCTTACGTCTTGTGAAAAATGTTATTGAAGCATCTCACAAAGAAGGTAAATGGACTGGAATGTGTGGGGAAATGGCAGGAGATAGCTTAGCTATTCCATTACTATTAGGTATGGGATTAGATGAATTCTCAATGTCAGCTACTTCAATTCTTCAAGCGCGTAGCCAAATCAAAAACTTATCATTAGAAAAAATGAAAGAGTTAGTTGATAAAGCTATTATGTGTTCAACAACTGAAGAAGTATTAGCATTAGTAGAAGAATATACAAAATAATGTAATTTAAGAAAGGTTTTTGGTTATACCAAGAACCTTTTTATATTTTAATAACATGTAAACAATAATTAATTTTAAATAATTAAAGTTTAGATTTTTAATGATTTGTATTTTTAAAATTATAGATTTTTCAATGAAAATGCTTATATTTCTTGACATTGAAGTGTTTTTATATTATCATTTTAAATATAAAATTTTTCAAAAACGATGATTAAGACGGTATATTGGATGTTTTTTAACAGGGAGCAACTACGTGACTGAAAGAGTTGTACTAACTGAGAATATATTTTCAGCTTATGAGTAATTGTATAAGTAGATTATGAGTACAATCGGTTGGTACCCGTTAAAAACCATATTAAGGAAGCAAATTGCTTTAAAATGCGGGTGGTACCACGATATATTCGTCCCTTGAGACTTAGTCTTGAGGGGCTTTTTATTTTGGATAAATAATAGAACTTATACCAATGTCTTTATATTAAATTTTTAAGGAGGAACTTATGACTTTAGAGAATATAAGAAAAGAATATTTAGAATTAGTTAAAACAATTAAAGATGAAAAAAAACTTTATGACCTAAGAGTTAAATTTTTAGGGAAAAAAGGTGCATTAACAGAAGTTATGAAAGGTGCACGTGATTTATCACCAGAAGAAAGACCAACTTTTGGGAAACTTGTTAATGAAGTGAAAACGTTCATTAATGATAGCTTAGAAGCAAAAAAAGCTGAACTAGCTAAAGTAGCATTAGAGTTAAAATTAGCTAGCGAAGAGATTGATGTGACTCTTCCTAGTAAAAAAGTACAACTAGGTGGATTAAATCCGTTAAACAAAATTATTGAAGAAATTGAAGAAATTTTTATTTCAATGGGATATTCTGTTGCAGAAGGGCCAGAGGTTGAAACTGATAAATTTAACTTTGAAATGTTAAACTTACCTAAAGATCACCCAGCTCGTGATATGCAAGACTCATTCTATATTACAAATGAGCTGTTAATGAGAACACAAACTTCACCTGTTCAAGCTCGTGAAATGTTAAAAGCTAATGGTGAAGGACCAATCAAGATTATTTGTCCTGGTAAAGTATTCCGTCGTGATAACGATGATGCTACTCACTCTCATCAGTTTACACAAATTGAAGGATTAGTAGTTGATAAAAATATTACATTTAGTGATTTAAAAGGAACATTAGAACACTTTATAAAAGCTGTATTCGGTGAAAACAAAAAAATCCGTCTACGTCCAAGTTTCTTTCCATTTACTGAACCATCTGTAGAGGTTGATGTATCTTGGGGTAACGAGGATGATGAAGAAAACATTAAGTGGCTTGAAATTTTAGGAGCAGGTATGGTGCATCCTAATGTTCTTAAAATGGCTGGTTTTGACCCAGAAGTTTATACTGGATTTGCCTTTGGTATGGGACCAGAACGTGTTGCGATGTTAAAATATGGTATTAGCGATATTAGAAGTTTCTATACAAATGACGTAAGATTCTTACAACAATTCAATAGTGATAGAAACGATTAATAGGAGGTAGTAATGTTAGTAAGTTATAATTGGTTAAAACAATATACAAATGTTGAAGATAATGCTAATGCATTAGCTGAAAAAATCACTCGTGGTGGTATTGAAGTAGAAGGTGTTGAATATTTAGCAGAAGAGATTTCTGGTGTAGTAGTTGGATATGTTGAATCTAAAGAAAAACATCCTGATGCTGAAAAATTAAATGTATGTCAAGTTAACATTGGTGAAGAAGAAAACTTACAGATAGTTTGTGGTGCACCAAATGTTGATGCAGGACAATATGTAATTGTTGCTAAAGTTGGAGCAAAATTACCAGGTATTAAAATTAAAAAAGCTAAACTTCGTGGTGTAGAATCACAAGGTATGATTTGTTCGTTAGGTGAATTAGGATTAAGTAAAAGTGTTGTTCCTAAAAACTATCAAGAAGGAATCTATGTTTTTGAAACTGAACAAGAGCTTGGTTCTGATGTTGTTGAAGTATTAGGGTTAAATGACTATATCTTAGATCTTTCAATTACTCCAAACAGAGCTGATGCACTTAGTATGCGTGGTCTTACTTATGAATTAGGTGCTTTATATAATAATAAAGTTGATTTTAAAGATGTTGAAAAAGAAGAAAACTATGAAGCAACTTCATTACAAGTTTCTATTGAAAGTGATTCTTGTAGAAACTATGTAGGTCAAGTTGTTAAAAATGTAGAGGTTAAAGATTCTCCATTATGGTTACAAACAAGACTTATGAATTCTGGTATTCGTCCAATCAACAACATCGTAGATATTACAAACTATGTACTTTTAGAATTTGGTCAACCAATGCATGCTTTCGATAAAGATTTAGTAGGAGATAAAATTGTAGTTCGTGACGCTAAAGAAGGTGAAGTTCTTGAAACTCTTGATGGAGAAGAGAGAAAATTACAAACAACAGACTTAGTAATTACAAATGGAACTCGTGCTATTGCTCTTGGTGGAGTAATGGGTGGTAAAAATACAGAAGTAAGTGAAAAAACTAAAAATATTATTTTAGAATCTGCATATTTCAATCCTACATCAGTGCGTCGTACTTCAGCAGCACATGGTTTAAGAAGTGATTCTTCTGCAAGATTTGAAAAAGGAATTGATCCAAATATGCAAAAAGCAGCACTTGCTCGTGCGGTAGAATTAATTTTAGAATTATGTCCAAATGCAGTAGTTGAAAGTTCTGTTGGTATCATAAATAAAGAAAAAGAGAAAGTTGTAGAAATTACTACTTCTTATATCAATAATTATCTTGGTATAACTTTAACTACTGAAGAAATAGTGGCTATTCTAGAAGGATTAAGTTTTAATGTTGATGTAACAGGAGAAAACTTAGTAGTTAAAGTACCTACTAGAAGACCAGATATATCAATTAAACAAGATTTAGTAGAAGAAGTTATTAGAATTTACGGATACGATAATTTAGCATCAACATTACCAAAATTCTCTAAAACTACTAAAGGTGGCTTAACTTATTCTCAAAGAATGGTACGTGATTTACGTGGAGTATATGCTAGCTTAGGATTCAATGATACAATTAATTACTCATTAGTATCTGAAGAAGAAGCTACTCAATATACTTTAGAAAATCACCATAAAGTAAGATTATTAATGCCTATGACTGAAACTCACTCGACTTTACGTCAAAGTTTAGTTCCGGGATTATTAAATACAGTTCAATACAACGTGGCTAGAAAACAAAAAGACCTTAAATTATTAGAAATCGGTCGTGTATTCTTCGGAAGTGGGGATGACAATATTCAGCCGAAAGAAACATTATATTTAAGTGCAGCTTTAACTGGGGAAGAAAGAGCAACTAAATGGCTAAAAGAAAGCAGTGCTTTAGACTTCTTCGCAGCTAAAGGATACCTAGAAGTTGTATTTGAACGTTTAGGATTAGAAGAAAAAGTTACATACAAAAAATCTACTCTTGAAGGAATGCACCCAGGACGTTTTGCTGAAGTATACTTAGGAGAAAAACGTATTGGTTTCATCGGAGAGGTTCATCCACAAGTTGCAGATAAACTTGGTCTAAATACTACTTATGTATTTGAAATTAATTTAGATGAAGTGATTTCAGAAAGTAAAGTTAAACCTAAATATGAGGAAGTAACGAAATATCCTGAAATTACACGTGATATAGCTATGTTAGTTGATGTTAAAGACGAATATCAAAATATTTATAATGTAATCGAATCTGTAAATAGTAAGCTTATTACTAATGTAGAACTATTCGATTTATATGCTGGTGCTGAATTATTAGCAGGTAAAAAATCATTAGCTCTAACTATTACTTATAGCGATAAACAAAAAACTTTAACAGATGAAGAAGTAACAGCAGTTCATGAAAAAGTACTTGCTGCACTTACAGCGTACGGAGCAATTATTAGGTAGGTAGTCTATGATTACACAAATAATATTATTTTGCATTTTAGCATATGTAATTGGTTCTATACCATTTGCATTAATCGTAGGAAAAGTATTTTATAATACTGATATTAGAACATTAGGAAGTGGAAACTTAGGAACGACAAATACATTCAGATGTCTTGGTAAGAAAGCTGGAGTAACAGTGTTTATCTGTGATGTTTCTAAGGGGATAATAGCAACATTTCTTCCAACTTTGCTGCTTGGTAGAGTTGATTATCTATCAATATTTGGAGCTTTTGCAATGATAGGGCATGTGTTTCCTATCTTTGCAAACTTCAAAGGTGGAAAAGCGGTAGCTACAGGATCAGGAGTGTTTATCTTCCTTTATCCAATGTTAAGTTTATTATTATTAGCTATATTCTTTTCAACACTATTTTTAACTGGTTATGTTTCATTAGGAAGTATTCTAATCAGTTTGACAGCTATCGGATATCTTGGCCTTTTTGAAGCTGGTATTGATAAGTGGGTTATGATGGTTATGTGTGTATTTGTAATTTATATGCATAAAAAGAATATAAAAAGATTATTAAACGGGACAGAAAATCAATCGAAATTAAAAATAAAAAGGGGAACAAAGAATGACAAAAATCATTAGTGGGACTGAACTTGCAAAGAAATTGCGAGGAGAGATTAAAGACGAAGCAACTGCTTTAAGAGAAAAAGGTGTTGAACCAACACTTGCGGTTGTGTTAGTCGGAGATAATAAAGCGTCAAGAAGTTATGTTAATTCTAAACATAAAGCTTGTATAGAAAATAATATTAATTCAATAAAAATAGAATTACCTGAGGAAATTTCTACTGATGATTTATTAACTGAAATTGAAAAATTAAATAAAGATGAAAAAGTTCATGGAATTTTAGTGCAATTACCATTACCAAAACACATTGATGCTGAAAAAGTATTAAATGCTGTAAGTCCAGATAAAGATGTTGATGGATTTCATCCGATTAATGTAGGTAAGTTAGTAATTGGAGAAGCTAAACTTATTCCATGTACTCCACTTGGGATTTTAGAGATGATTAAATCAACTGGAGAAGAAATCTCTGGGAAACTTGCATTAGTAATAGGTAGAAGTAATATTGTTGGTAAACCAATTTCAACTTTACTTTTACAAAATAATGCAACTGTAATAACAGCTCACTCTAGAACTAAAAATTTAGAATCTTTAATCGAACAAGCTGACATTATTGTTAGCTGTGTTGGAGCTGCGCATTTCTTAAGTGGAAAAGAAAAAGTAAAACCAACATGTACTATTATCGATGTAGGAAATAACTATAAAGATGGTAAGTTAGTTGGAGATGTAAATCTAGATGAATTTATTGATAAGGTTGCTTATATTTCTCCTGTTCCAGGAGGGGTAGGGCCTTTAACAATCACAATGTTGATGAGAAACACACTGACTGCTACTTATGATTTACTAGACGAAAATAGATAATTTTATATAATTGCTGAAGTATTTTAATGTTGTATTTAATTGAAATGTTTATGATTTAGTGATACAATATTGTATTGTACAAGAATGCATTGTTATATAGACTTATAGATTATACTATGTTATAATTTATAAAATGTAGAATAGTAAAGAAATTTATGTGGGAGGTTTGTTAATAAATGATAAGATTTTTAAAAAATGTTGCTGCTGAAATGCATAAAGTAAGTTGGCCAACTTTTAATGAACTTGTTAGAAAAACATTGATTGTTATTGTAGTAGTTGGAATATTAATGTTATTTAGCTACGTAGTTGATTTAGGAATAACTGCCGGAATTAGACATTTCAGTAGATAAGAGAGGTTATTATGAGCGATACAGTAAGTAAAGAGTGGTATGTAATTCATACATATTCTGGATATGAAAACAAAGTAAAAGATAATATTGAAAAAAGAGTTGAGTCTCTTGGAATGGAAGATAAGATATTTAGAATCGTTGTTCCAGAAGAAAAGGAGACTATCTTAACTCCAACAGGAAAGAAAAAAGAAGTTAACAGAAAAACTTTCCCAGGTTACGTACTTGTTGAATTAGTAATGACAGATGATTCTTGGTTTGTTGTTAGAAATACACCAGGTGTAACAGGATTTGTTGGTTCACATGGTGGAGGATCAAAACCAAGTCCATTATTACCAGAGGAAATTAACTTTATTTTACAACAAATGGGATTATCAAACGTTGTAGATATAGATATCGAAGTTGGAGATTACGTACGTGTTATTTCTGGTCCATTCGTTGATATGGAAGGAAAAGTTGTAAACTTAGACTTACATAACTATAAAGCTGATATTATGATCGAGCTTATGGGTAGAGAAACTAAAGTGGAGCTTGAACTTTATAATATAGAAAAATTCTAAGAAAGGAAAAGCTATCTTTTTGAGATAGTCGGATAGAATGTGGAAAAGATTGCAATAATTGTGGATTCTACAGCATATTTATCAGAAGAATTAAAAAAAGAATTAGATATTAGAACAGTATATTTAAATCTTGTTATTGAAAATAATTCATATAAAGAAGTTATAGATATGCCACTTGATAAATATCATGAGTATTTAAAAAATCCAAACAATGCCTTCCCTACGACTTCACAACCAGCTATTGGAGAAGTTGTTGCTTGCTTAGAAAAATTAAAAGAGGATGGATATACTGACGTTATCGCTATTGCACTATCAAGTGGAATAAGTGGTACATATTCATCGTATTCTGTTGCAGGTCTTATGGTTGATGGTTTAAATGTTCACCCATTTGACTCAGAAGTATCTTGTCGTCCAGAGGGGTACTATGCTATCAAAGCTGCTAAGTTGATTAAAGAAGGAAAAACTTCTAGTGAAATTATTTCAGCTTTAAATGATATGAAAAAAGTATCTGATGCGTATTTTATGGCAGATGATTTATCTCACCTTCAACGTAGTGGACGTTTAAGTGGAGCTCAAGCAGTAGTAGGAAGTTTACTTCAAGTAAAACCGTTACTACATTTTGATGATAAGGTAATTGTACCGTTCCAAAAAATTCGTACTTATAAAAAAGTTGTATCAAGAATGTATGAATTATTTGATGAATATTATAAACAACATGAAGGAGAACACATTACAGTTTGTGTTCTGCATGTTGATGCATTAGACAAGGCTGAAGAAATTAAAAAATATGTTGAGGAAAATTATTCGAATGTAACTGTTGATATAGATGGAATAAGTCCAGTTATCTCTACACACCTTGGATTAGGAGCAGTTGCAATTGGATGGACAATTTTATAATAAATAATTTTAAGAGGTGAATAAAATGGTTCAAACTATGGCACATACTTGCTACCGTGTAGCAGATTTAAAAGAATCAGTTAAATTTTATACTGAGGCATTTGACTTTGAAGTAAGTCGTGAAAGAGACTTTCCTGAATACAAGTTCACGTTAGTATATCTAACGTTACCTGGATCAAACTATGAGTTAGAATTAACTTATAACTATGATCACGGTGCATATGAACTAGGGGATGGATATGGTCACATTGCTATCTCTGTTGAAGACTTAGAAGCATTATACGAAAAACACAAGGCGGCTGGATACGATGTAACAGATCTTAAAGGTCTTCCAGGATTCCCGCCAAGTTACTACTTCATTAAAGATCCAGATGGATACAAAATTGAAGTGATTCGTACTAAGATGTAGTTATCATTTGATTTTTCTAAGATCATATGATATAATGTAATTACATTGAAATAAATTACCGAAAGGGTGGTGAATTTTGAAAGGTTCTCCGCTCTTTTATATTGCAATAAAAAACTAAGAAAGAGGTGTGCTGTATGGGTATTGTAGAAAAAGTTAAAGCAATAGCAACAAAGCAGGCAGAAAATACGGAATTTTCTCTTTACGACGTTGAATATGTAAAAGAAGGAACTGAATTTTTCTTACGTATTTACTTTGATAAAGATGGTGGACTTACACTTGATGATTGTGTATTATTAAGTGAAAAGTTAGCAGAAGAGCTAGATAAAGAAGATTTCATCAGTGATAAATATTATCTAGAAGTTTCTTCTCCAGGTATTGAGAGAGATCTAAGAAATCTTGAAGAAGTAACTAATTCTGTAGGAAAACATGTTTATATTAAAACTTATGAAAAAGTTGATAATCAAAAAGAGTTTTTTGGTGATATACTAGCTGTTGAAGGTGAAGAAATTACTGTTGAATACAAAGACAAAGCAAGGGTAAAAAAATCAACGATTAGCTACAGTAAAATCGCTAAAATTAGATTAGCTGTTAAATTTTAATTATTAAAGGAGAAAGAAAGATGAGCAAGGATTTGCTTAAAGCTATTAAATTAATTGAACAAGAAAAAGGAATTGCAGAAGATATTTTAGTAGAAGCTATTGAATTAGCTTTATTATCAGCTTATAAAAAGAATTTTAATGCTGCAAAAAATGTAAGAGTAGATTTCAATAGAGCAACAGGTGACTATAAATTTATTATAAGAAAAGATGTTGTTGAAGAAGTTTATGATGATAGAATTGAGTTTGCACTTGAAGATGCACTAAAAATTAATCCTGCATATGAAGTCGGAGATATTTACGAAGTTGTGGACTTACCAAGTGACTTTGGTCGTGTTGGTGCTCAAGCAGCTAAACAAGCTTTATTACAAAGACTTCGTGAAGCTGAAAAAGAAATTCTTTATAAAGAATACATTGAACACGAAGGAGAAATTTTATCTGGAACTATAGATAGAATCGACTCTAGATATGTTTATGTAAAACTTGGAAAAATTGAAGCTATTTTAGGTGAAAACGAAAGAGTAAAAGGAGAAACATATGTTCCTCAAACTCCTATAAAAGTTTACATTGCTAAAGTAGATAATCCAACTCGTGGAAGTAAACCACACGTATTAGCTTCTAGATCACATCCTGAATTCATTAGAAGATTGTTCGAAATTGAAGTTCCTGAAATTTATAATGGAACAGTAGAAATTAAGAGCGTATCTCGTGAAGCAGGAGAAAGAACTAAGTTAGCTGTTTATGCTGAAGATAAAAATATCGATCCTGTTGGAGCATGTGTAGGTAATAAAGGTGATCGTGTTAACCGTATTGTAGAAGAATTAAATGGTGAAAAAATTGATATTATTACTTGGGATGCTGATCCAGTTAAATTTATTACTAATGCTTTAGCTCCTGCAAAAGTAGAAGAAATCAATATTGATGAAGAAGAGAAAATCGCTAATGTTAAAGTAAAAGATGATCAACTTTCTCTAGCAATTGGTAAAAAAGGTCAAAACGTTCGACTTGCTGCTAAATTAACAGGTTGGAAAATCGATATTAAAGCTGCTGAATAGTGAGGTGTTGACTATGAAAAAAAGAAAAATACCAACGAGAAAATGTATTTTAACAAATGAGATGTTTCCTAAAAAAGATTTACTAAGAATTGTAAAGAATAAAGAAGGAGAAATCTCTGTTGACCCTACAGGAAAACAAGCGGGTAGAGGTGCATATGTAGTTTCTGATTTAGAAGTTATTAAAGCTGCACAAGAAAAGAAACAGTTAGAGAAATTTTTCTCTGCATCACCAGAAGTTATGGAACCTATCTATAACGAAGTAATTAGATTAATTTATAGAAAGTCAATTCCACAAAAATAATGATAAAAGCATATAATTTATTAGGTTTAATGCAACGAGCAGGTAAACTTATTACAGGTGAAGATTTAATCACAAAAAACTTAAAAAATAATAAAATCAAATTGTTAGTTATTGCAGAAGACTGCGGTGTGAATACTAAAAAGAAATTAACAGACAAGGCTAATTTCTACAATGTTCAATGCATCGAATTTTCTACAATTGAGAATATCAGTGTAGCGATTGGAAGAGATAATCGTGTTGCTGTAGGAATAACTGATGATGGATTTATAAAAAAATTTAAACAATTATTAGAAGAAGGAGGAAAACAGTAATGAAAAAAGTCAGAATTTATGAGTACGCTAAAGAAGTAGGAAAACAATCAAAAGACCTTATTACAGTTTTAAAAGATGCTAATATTGAAGTATCTAATCACATGTCAATGTTAACAGAAGAGGGGTTAGCTAAGCTAAATAGTGTTTTCAAAAAACAAGAAAAAGCTGAACAAAATGAACAATCTTCAAATAATGAAGGTAAAAAGAATAAAAAGAAAAAAATTAAAAAAGATAAAAATAAAAAATCTCAAAAACAACAACCAGCTATTATCGAAGCTCCATCTGAAGAAACTATCTCAGAAGATACTATTTTAGTAAAAGATGGAATGACTGTTGGTGAATTATCAGAAGTTCTTAATATAGGTTCTACTGAACTTATTAAAAAGTTATTTATGGAACTAAAAATTATGGCGAATATTAACCAGTCTCTTACTTTAGAGCAAATCGAGTTAATCGCTATGGATTATGGTAAAGAAATCCAAGAAGAAGTTGAAATTAATAAAGAAGACTTAGATCTTTACTTCGAAGTTGAAGATGCAGATAAAGATCTTAAAGAACGTGCTCCAATCGTTACAATTATGGGACACGTTGACCACGGTAAAACAACTTTACTAGATACAATCAGAAATTCACGTGTTACAGCTGGTGAAGCAGGTGGTATTACACAACATATCGGTGCATACCAAGTACGTGCAAAAGATAAAAAAATTACATTCTTAGATACACCAGGTCACGCGGCATTCACAACAATGCGTGCCCGTGGAGCTAAAATTACTGACGTAACTATCTTAGTGGTAGCAGCTGATGATGGTGTAATGCCTCAAACTATTGAAGCTATTAACCACGCTAAAGCAGCTGATGTACCTATTATTGTTGCGGTAAACAAAATGGATAAACCTCAAGCAAACCCAGATAGAGTTATGAATGAATTAGTAGAATACGGACTAATCTCAGAAGAGTGGGGTGGAGATACAATCTTCGTACCAATCTCAGCTCTTAAAGGTGAAGGTATTGATGAATTATTAGAAAATATCTTATTAGTTACTGAAATGCAAGAGTTAAAAGCTAATCCAAATCGTTTAGCTTTAGGTACAGTTATTGAAGCGAAACTTGATAAAGGTCGTGGAGCGGTAGCTACATTACTAGTACAAAATGGTAGTCTAAATGTCGGTGATCCACTTGTTGTTGGTAATACATTTGGACGTGTTCGTGCTATGATCAATGACCGCAGCAAAAATATCCAAACAGCTAAACCATCTACTCCTGTAGAGATTACTGGTTTACAAGATGTTCCTAATGCTGGAGATCGTTTCGTAGTATTTGGTGATGAAAAAACAGCACGTCAAATCGGTGAAAAACGTCAACAACAATATATTGAAACTACTCGTCAAGCTAACTCAGCTGTATCTTTAGATACATTATTCGAGCAAATGAAACAAGGCGAAATGAAAGACCTTAACATTATTATTAAAGCAGACGTACAAGGTTCTGTTGAAGCATTAGCTATGTCATTAGCTAAGATTGATGTTGAAGGTGTTAACGTACGTATTATCCACACTGGAGTTGGTGCGATTAACGAATCAGATATTACACTTGCAGTTGCATCAAATGCTGTAGTAATTGGATTCAATGTACGTCCTGATAATAATGCTAAACAAATGGCTCAAACTGAGCAAGTAGATATTCGTCTACACAGTATTATCTACAAAGTTATTGAAGAAATCGAAGCTGCGATGACAGGATTATTAGATCCAGAATTCGTAGAAAAAGTTATCGGTCTTGCAGAAGTACGTCAAGTATACAAAGTATCAAAAATTGGTACAATTGCTGGTGCTTATGTAACAGAAGGTAAAGTATCACGTGATGGGAAAGTACGTGTAATTCGTGATAGTGTAGTAATTTACGAAGGTGAAATTGATACATTAAGAAGATTTAAAGATGATGTTAAAGAAGTACAAAGTGGTTATGAATGTGGTATGACTGTTGAAAACTTCAATGATATTAAAGAAGGAGATGTCTTCGAAGTATACATCATGGAAGAAGTTAAGAAATAGGAGGCAAACTTTATGTCAGAACTAAGAGTTAACAGACTTGCAGAACAAATTAAGAAAGAGATTACTTATGTCTTAGCCACAAAAGTAAAAAATCATGATTTAGGATTTGTTACTGTAACAGAAGTTGCTTTAACAGGAGATTATTCTCAAGCAAAAGTATTCTACACTGTTTTAGGTGGAGAACGTGAAAAAGAAAAAACAAAAGAAGCGTTTAAAAAAATTAAAGGTTTCGTAAAAAGTGAAGTTGCTAAAAAAATTAAAATTAGAAAATTTCCAGAACTTATTTTCCAATATGACACTACAGCTGAATATGCGTTACACATTGAAAGCTTAATAGCTAGTGTTAGTAAAAAGGAAAAAGACGAAGAATAGTAACTAGTATTAAGGAGCGACTCGTTAAATATAGTTTATAAGAATTATATTTATTGGGTCGCACCAATATAGTTGATAAATTTACTAAAAATAGTAATTTTATTATCGTTAGCTGTATTGTCTAGTTATTTAAGTTTATAACTTTGGATGATTTATAGTATTCAAAGTATTTTAGTATTATAATAATTAAAGGAGAATAGAATGTTACAAGTAACAAATTTAGGTTTACGTTTTGCAGATAGAAAGTTATTTGAAGATGTAAATATAAAATTTACAAATGGTAACTGCTACGGTTTAATCGGAGCTAATGGAGCAGGTAAAACTACATTTTTAAAATTATTATCTGGTGAGATAGATTCACAACAAGGCCACGTTTCTTTAGGAAAAGGTGAACGTCTTGCTGTACTTCGACAAAACCACTTCGCATATGAAGAGAATAGAGTTATCGATGTTGTAATGATGGGACATGAGCGCCTTTGGGATGTTATGAACCGTAAAAATGAAATTTACATGAAAGATCCATTTACTGAAGAAGATGGAATCATTGCGGCTGAACTTGAAGGTGAATTCGCTGAGATGGATGGTTGGACTGCAGAAAGTGATGCAGCACAACTTCTTGAAGGTTTAGGAATTTCTGTAGAGTTTCATGATATGTTAATGGGAGAGCTAGATAATGCTATTAAGGTTAAAGTTCTTTTAGCACAAGCATTATTCGGTAATCCAGATGTACTTCTACTGGATGAGCCTACCAACGGTCTTGATATTAGTGCGATTAAGTGGTTAGAAGAGTTCTTAATTAACTTTGAGAACACTGTTATCGTAGTCAGCCACGACCGTCACTTCTTAAATAATATCTGTACTCACATTTGTGACTTAGACTTTGGTAAAATCCAACTTTACGTTGGTAACTATGACTTCTGGTATCAATCTAGTCAACTTGCTAGAAGAATGGCAGAAGATAATAACAAGAAAAAAGAAGAAAAAATTAAAGAATTACAAGAATTTATCGCACGATTCTCTGCGAATGCTTCTAAATCTAAACAAGCAACAAGTAGAAAGAAAATGCTTGATAAAATTACTCTTGATGATATTAAACCAAGTAGCCGTCGTTATCCATACGTTCGTTTCACACCAGATCGTGAAATCGGAAATGACTTACTTATCGTTGAAGGTGTAAGCAAAACTGTAGAAGGTAAAGAAGTATTAAGTAATGTAAGCTTCACTGTGAATCCTAATGATAAAGTTATCTTACTTGGGGATGAAGTAGCTAAAACTACATTACTAAAAATTCTTGCTGGTGAAATGGAGCCTGATAGTGGAACAGTTAAATGGGGTATCACAACTTCTAGAAGTTATATGCCAAAAGACAACTCTGAATACTTTGAAGGGTTAAAACTTTCATTAGTAGAATGGCTTCGTCAATATGCTTCTCCTGAAGAGGAAAGTGAAGCATACTTACGTTCATTCTTAGGAAGAATGTTATTCTCTGGTGAAGAAGCACTTAAACGTGCACACGTATTATCAGGGGGAGAAAAAATGCGTTGTATGTTATCTAAAATGATGTTATCAAAAGCTAACGTTATTCTTTTAGATGAACCTACAAATCACCTTGACTTAGAATCTATTACAGCAGTCAATGAAGGTATTATTGCTTTCAAAGGTTCTGTATTCTTTACATCTCATGACTATGAGTTTATTCAAACAATAGCGAATAGAGTAATTGAATTAACACCCGAAGGTGCTATCAACAAAGAGATGGATTATGAAAACTACCTAAGATTCAAAGGTATAATAGACTAATAAAAATAAGGAGATATACTGCGTTGGTATATCTCCTTTTATATTAATCTTAAAAATTAATTTTCTCAAAAACTTCTTTTGTAACTTCAGAAAAAGCTTCTACTTCTTCTTTTGTAAATCTATCAAATTCTATTGAGTCTATGTCTAATAAAGCAACTACTTTATCATTTTGAATAATAGGTACTACTAGTTCACTATTCGTAGCACTATCACATGCAATATGTCCAGGAAACTTGTGAACATCTTCGACATAAATTGTTTCACGAGTTGTGTAACAATGGCCACACACACCTTTATTAAATGGGATACGAGTACATGCTACCTTGCCTTGGAATGGTCCTAAAACTAAGTTGTTATTTTTTTCATCTAGTAGGTAAAAGCCAACCCAGTTAGTATTAGGTAAGTATTCTTTATACAATGCTGATAGATTTGATAGATTAGTTACTAGATTTTCTTCTCCATAAACTAATGCTGTCGCTTGTTCGATAAATAATTGTTTATTTTCTACTATATTCATAAAACACCTCTTTTAAATACTTTATTATATTTTCGCATAATAGGTAAAAAAAATAAAGAGATAAGTTCAGTCGTTATTTAAAAATGATTTTTATATTGTTTAAAAGTAAAAAGATTATGATAAGATTTTCATAGGAATATAAATAGATAAAAATATTTAGTAATTTGTTAGATAAGAAATATTGAAAAAAAATTAAAAAAATGATTGAAACACTTTGTTTTTTACGATAAAAATGGTATAATTTTGTTAGGTTATTGTATTAATAAACGTAAATAATTAAATAATAAATTCAGGGGGAAGATATATGACATATATATTTTTATTTGTGTGTATCCTTGTTCTTGGAGGAGTAGTAGCACTATTCGTCTTTAGAAATAGGAAGAAACAAGATTTATACCCTCTTTTAGTTATGAAAGATGAGCTAGAGAGAGAAACACTATCTGATGATTTGAAAAAAGTAAAAGCGCTAGAAATTGCTGGTAAAGCTGAAAAACTTTATTCTCAATGGGAAAGCGAATGGTACGAAATTCAAAGCATCGATATTGAAGAACTTGACAGAGATCTTTATAGTGCAGAAACTTATATTGATAAATTTAATTTCAAACGTGCTGATGAAGTGATTATGAACTGTGGAGAATTAATCGCAAACATTAAAGATAGAATCGCTGGTATTAGAAGAGAAATTAAAGAATTAACAGAAGTTGAACCTAGAAATAGAGAACTATATGAAGAAATCGTAGTTGAGTACAAAGAGCTTAATAGAGAATTATTAGCTAAACGTCATCAATATGGTGCGGCTGCAGAACAATTTGAAAATAATATCAAAGAGATCGCTCCACAACTTGATGATTTCAAACTATTAACATCGACTGGTAAATACCTTGAAGCTCAAGAAAAAATTAATTCTGTAAAAGAGTTAATAGATTCACTGAAAGAAAGAATGGAAGTTTTACCTGACTTGTTAAAAGAAATTGAAAAAACTTGTCCAGCTCAAATTCAGTCATTAAGACTTAAAGTTGAGGAAATGGAAAAGAAAGGATTTAAACTTAACCACTTAGAAATTTCAAGTAAAATTGAAAGTAGTGTTTGGCAACTTAGCGACGCTCGTGAAAAAGTTAAATCTGGTGATATAGATTTAATAGAAAATATTCTTGATG
Organism: Gemella haemolysans; assembly: GCA_032567735.1. GTDB lineage: Bacteria > Bacillota > Bacilli > Staphylococcales > Gemellaceae > Gemella > Gemella haemolysans_E. The sequence continues at coordinate 82,078 of JAWHCX010000001.1, forward strand.
GTATTTATGATGTCATTGATGAAGTTTCTAATGATCTAAAAAAAGAACTTGATTATAAAAAATACATTGAAGAAAACTATAGAGAAATCACAAATAAACTTGAATTACAAGATAAATTGAATGAAGCTCTATACAACAACATTCAAGAAATCAAAAATAGATATCAAATCTATCAAAAAGATGAAGAAATGGTTGCTAACTACTATGATGAGTTAAGTGATTTACTTGATGTTAAACATGATATTGATGTGTATATTAATAATCAACCAAAATTAAACTATAAAGACTTGAAAGAAAAAGTAGAATTACTAGGTCAAGGATTAGAAAAAATCGAAGAAGATCAAACAAATTATTCTAGATACTTAACAAGTCTTCGTGAAGAAGAAGATCACGCTCGTGAGAAACTTATCTTCATTAACCAAGAAAAAGAAGTTATTAAACGTAAATTAGATAATTCACGTGTCCCAGGATTCAGTGATAGATTTATAGTATTATATAAAGATGTTACGGACAGTTATAGATATGCTATTGAGGAACTTAAAAAAGAACCTATTAATATTGATTTATTAAAACGTGCAGTTGCAGAGGCAGAAGAATCACTTGATATTTATGCATCAGAAGTTAATAACATTCTTACTGATATTGAACTAATTGAAAAACTAATTCGTTATGCGAACAGATACAGAAAAGATAATGTTGAATTCCACCAACAATTAACAGTTGCTGAACAATATTATAGAGAGTATCGTTACAACAAAACTCTAGAAATTATTAGAAATTCTCTAGATAAAGTTGAGCCAGGCGCGTACGAAAGAATTAGAAATTCAGTAAAACCGAGATAATAAAGAAGCCCTAGTTTTAGAAATAAAACTAGGGTTTTTTGTTCCGAGTGAAGAGTGAAATTATAATCAAAAACACTGTAGCTATTTTGTAATGATAGTTACAGTGTTTAATCTTTATTTTCTTTTTAAATTAAAATATCCTAAACTAGCAAAGTAAAAGATTGCTTCTATAGCTGCGATAAAGAATGTAGTAGGTAGGGAAGTGTAGTAAGAAAGTGTAATCCCAGCCCATGTTCCAATTAGAGCAAATGAAATTGATATAATAATCATTAGTCCAATTTTGTTAGTAAGGTACCTAGCTGCACTAGCAGGAACTGTTAGAAGTACGAACATTAATAGTGCTCCAACAACAGGCACTGTAATACTAGTAGCAACAGATAAAAGAACTAAGAAAAATATTGAAATAAATTTTCCGTTAAGTCCTAATGCACGTGCACCAATAGCGTCAAATGAATCGAATTTAATTTTTCTATAAAATATAGAAAGTAATAAAATAACCGCTATGGCTAAAGTGAATATTAATTTAACATCATCTCTAGTTATAGAGACAACACTACCGAAAAGAATATTATTAACATAACTAGTACTTTTTGGTGTTAAAGATAGGAACAGTAGTCCTAATCCAAGAAAGATTCCTAACATAACACTTACTGTAGCTTCTCGTCTAAATGCTTTAACACTAAGATGACCAACAAGATATGACATAGTAATAGTAAAGATTAGTAATCCATATATTGGGTTAATACCTAAGAAAACAGCAAAAGCTGCACCAGCAAACCCAACGTGAGAAAGTGTATGTGAGATGAATGACATATTTCTAGCCATTACAAATACACCGATGTAACCAGCCATTATAGCTACAATAGTTCCAGCTATAAAAGCATTTTGCATAAAATCATAATTAAGCATATTGAGTATCTCCTACAAAATGTTTACAAAGTTTTAGATTGCTTTTTTCTTCATTATAATCTTTTATACTAATAAACTTGAAACAATTTTCTTCAAGGTGTAGAATTTTATCAACATATTTTTCATCAATAAGTGAAAGTTCGTGAGTTATACATAGAGTTATAATATTTTCTTTTTTTGTAATATCTTTAACTAAAGTCATACATTCAATTTCACTTGTTTTATCTAAGTTCGAAGTGAATTCATCAAGTAATAGTAGATTTGGTTTATTTACTAAAGCCTGTGCTAAGAAAACACGCTGTTTTTCTCCTCCAGAAAGTGTACCAATTGATTCATTTTGTAATTTAAGTGAATTTGTTAATGATAAAGCATCGTGGATACTTTGTTTTTCTTTTTTATTAAGCCATGGAAGAAATCCTTTTTGAATTGGTAATGATACGAAGTCTTTAGCTGATAAAGGAAGTTCCTCATCTATTTGTCTAAACTGAGGTACATAACCAAGTATAGGATTTTCTCCTGTTAGTTTAATTTCATCTGTTTTATTTAACTTTTCAAGTATGTTGTTAAGTAAAGTTGTTTTACCTACACCGTTTTTTCCAACGACAGCAATTACTTCACCAGAATTACAACTGAATGAAATGTTATTTAAAATTGTTTTATCTCCTATAGAATATGTGAGATTTTCTATTTTTAGTTGTGCCATAAAATCTCCTAAATTAATAATTTTTTTATTTGTTATATTTCTCATATATAAAAAAGAAGAGATACGATTTAGAATCTCTTCTTTATATTATACTACATATTTATAATATGTGAAGACTAATTTTTAATCTTCGTATTAATGTTTGTGTTCTTTTTCATCATCATGATCTTTGTGATCGTGGTTGTGGCCTTCATGAGAATGACCTTCATGACCGTGATCGTGAGAGTGTCCTTCTTCAGCACCTTCTACATGATATGCTTTTTCTCCAGCACCACCATTTAGAATTTCTTCTAGTTTGTTGTACTGTTCTAACATCCATTCGATATAAGTTTTTCCATCAGGTTGAGTTTCAGTTACATTAAGAACTGGAACTTTGTTTTGTTCTGCTAAACTAATTAAACCTTCGATAGTTTTATTTGTTGTTTGAACGTTGTTAACAATTAGTGAAATTTGTTTAGATTTTATTTGTTCTTGAATAGTTTTTAAATCCTGTGGAGCAGGGTCGTTACCTTCTTCAGTAGCTTGAGCTAATTTTTTAACTTGATCAGTTGTTTTGAATCCTAATGAATCTACAGCATATTCGAATACTGGTTCAGTTGTTAATACATATTTACCATTAGCTTTATCTTTTAATGAATTAATTTTATCAGTTATTTTTGAAAGTTCTTTTTTATAGTTATCTCTATTTTTTTCGTAGAATGCTTTATTAGAAGAATCTTTTTCTGATAAAACTTTAGTAAGTTCATCTGCAACTTTACTCATTACTTCTGGGTTATACCAGATGTGTTCATTTTCTCCATCTTTAAGTCCTAATAATTTTGCACCATCGATTTTTTTGATGTCTTTGCTATTAGCAGTAAGTTTTTCAAACCATGAATCATAGCCACCACCATTTAGAATTGCGATGTTAGCATCAGCAACATTTTTTGCGTCTTGTGCTGTTGGTTCAAAATCATGAGGGTCGACAGAAGTAGAACTAATAATAGAAGAAACTTCTGCTTTATCTCCTGCGATACTTTTAGCTACTTCTGCATAAAAGTTTACTGAAGTAACAATTTTAGTTTTATTTCCAGAGTTTGAAGCTCCAGAATTTGTTTTGCTAGAACATCCAACTAATATTAGTGCGAATGCAGCAACAATTGAAAATAATTTTAATAATTTACTCATTTGTAATAGTCCTCCGTTATTCGTAATTATTACGTTCTAATAAATTATAATACTACATGATAAAAAAATCAAGTTCTTAAACGAAATAATTTTGATTAATGAGTAAATAATAATTTTAAATTGTACTTTTTTAGTAGAAGAAAAAGAAAAATAGAGTTAAAATTATAGAAATTTTTTAATGGAAATTTTGTTTAAAAATCCAACAAAACACTTGATTTTTAATAGTTAATGCTATATAATTAATAAAGTTGAGTAAAAATCAACAAAAATATAACACACGACATTTGAGTAGCTGCTCGGTGCATTTATGTTTGCAGTAAGCTTAGAGAATGTCGGAGGAAAAAACCAAGGAGGAAAATAACTATGGCAGTTATTTCAATGAAACAATTATTAGAAGCTGGTGTACACTTCGGTCACCAAACAAGAAGATGGAACCCTAAAATGGATAAATACATCTTCACAGAAAGAAACGGTATCTACATTATCGACTTACAAAAAACAGTTAAGAAAGTTGATGAAGCATACGAATTCGTAAAATCAGTTGCTGATCAAGGCGGAAAAATGTTATTCGTAGGTACTAAAAAACAAGCACAAGATGCTATTAAAGAAGAAGCTGAAAGAAGTGGTCAATACTACATCAATCACCGTTGGTTAGGTGGAACTTTAACTAACTACAAAACTATTAAAGGACGTATTGACAGAATCGCTGAAATCGAAAAAATGGAAGCTGACGGAGTATTCGAAGTATTACCTAAAAAAGAAGTTATCGAATTAAGAAAAGAATACGATAAATTAAACAAATTCCTAGGTGGAATTCGTGAAATGAAAGGTATGCCAGATGCAATCTTCGTAGTAGATCCTAAGAAAGAGCACAACGCAATCGCTGAAGCTAAAAAATTAGGAATTCCTGTAGTTGGTATCGTAGATACAAACTGTGATCCAGATGATGTTGATTACGTAATCCCTGCAAACGATGATGCTATCCGTGCGGTTAAATTATTAACAGCTAAAATGGCAGACGCTTTTGTAGCTTACAACGAAGGAAACATCGAAGGAACTGAAGAAGCTTTCGTAGAAGAAGTAGAAGCAACAGAAGAATAATCTAAAGATAAAAAAATTATAAAAAATATAAAATAAAATAACGGAGGCAAATCAAAATGGCACAAATTACAGCTAGTTTGGTAAAAGAATTAAGAGAACGTACTGGTGCTGGTATGATGGACTGTAAAAAAGCACTAACTCAAACTGATGGAGATATCGATGCAGCAATCGACTACCTAAGAGAAAATGGTATCGCTAAAGCAGCTAAAAAAGCTGATAGAATCGCTGCAGAAGGTCTTTCTTACATCGAGGTTAAAGGTAACAAAGCTGTTATCTTAGAAATCAACTCAGAAACTGACTTCGTTGCTAAAAACGAAAAATTCGTTGCTTTAGTAAAAAATGTTGCAGAAGCTATCTTAGCAGCTGAACCTAAAACTTTAGAAGAAGCTCTTCAAGTTGAAGCTCAAGGTGGAACTGTAGAAGAAGTAATTAATGAAGGAATCGCAACAATCGGTGAAAAACTTTCATTAAGAAGATTTGAAGTTGTTTCTAAAACAGATGCTGATGCATTTGGTGCATACTCTCACATGGGAGGAAGAATCGGTGTTCTTACTCTTGTTGAAGGAAGCACAGATGAAGAAGCAGCTAAAGATGTTGCAATGCACATCGCTGCTTTAGCTCCTAAATACTTAGACGAAAGCGAAGTACCAGCTGATGTACTTGAGCACGAGAAAAAAGTATTAACTGAGCAAGCATTAAACGAAGGAAAACCTGCTAACATCGTTGAAAAAATGATCGTTGGTAGAATTAACAAATTCTTAGAAGAAATCACAGTTGTTAAACAAAAATTCGTTAAAGATGATAGTTTCACTGTTGAGAAATTCGTAGCTTCTAAAGGTGGAAAACTTGCTAAATTCGTACGTTACGAAGTTGGTGAAGGTATCGAGAAAAAAGAAGATAACTTTGCTGAAGAAGTAATGAGCCAAGTTAACGCTAGCAAATAATAATTCTCTATTTAATATATTCTATTAAAAGAGGTTAAGCACACACTTCTTGTGTGTGCTTTTTTAAAAAATTAGTATAGTAGAAACAATAATGTCTTTAATTTATTAGGAGGATAAAAATGGCTACTAAATATAAAAGAGTTTTATATAAGCTTAGTGGTGAAGCACTAGCAGGTGGAAAAGGATTTGGAATTGATTCAGAAGTTGTTACTAAAATAACTTCACAAATCGTAGAAGTAGTAAAACAAGGGGTAGAAGTTGCTATCGTTGTAGGTGGCGGAAACATCTGGCGCGGAAAAACTGGTGAAGAACTTGGTATGGAACGTGCTACAGCAGATTCAATGGGTATGTTAGCTACGGTTATGAACTCATTAGCATTACAAGACTCATTAGAGCAAAAAGGTGTTGATACTCGTGTTTTAACATCAGTTGAAATGAAAGCAATGGCTGAGCCGTATATTAGAAGACGTGCAATAAGACACTTAGAAAAAGGTCGTGTTGCAATTTTCGCGGCTGGTATTGGTAACCCTTATTTTTCAACAGACACTACAGCAGCATTACGTGCAAAAGAAATAGGAGCTGAAGCTATTTTAATGGGGAAAAATGGAGTTGACGGAGTTTACTCTGCAGATCCAAAACTTGATAGCACTGCAACTAAATATGATAAGTTATCATACATGGATATCATGAATAAAGGGTTAACAATAATGGATTCTACAGCTATTACATTCTGTATGGATAATCACCTGCCAATTATCGTCTTTTCAATAGATGAAGCAGAAAATATTGTTAAAGTTGTTTCTGATTCAAACTTAGGAACAATTATTGAATAAAATTTATATTAGGAGTTTACAATTATGCCTGAACAAATAATGAGTAATTTAAACGAGAAAATGGAAAAAGCTATTGCTAGTTTACGTCGTGAATTAGCATCAATTAGAGCTGGTAAAGCTAGTGCAGCTGTTTTAGATAGATTAACAGTTGATTACTATGGTGTAGCTACTCCAATTAACCAAGTAGCAGGTGTTTCTGTACCAGAACCAAAAATGCTTGTTATTTCTCCATATGAAAAAACTTTATTAGGAGATATTGAAAAAGCTATTCAAGCTTCTGATTTAGGATTAAATCCTTCAAACGATGGATCTGTAATCCGTATCGTTTTCCCAGCATTAACTGAAGAACGCCGTAAAGAGCTTGCTAAATTAGTAGGTAAAGAATCTGAAGGTGCTAAAGTTGCAGTACGTAATGTACGTCGTGACGCTATGGATTCAATGAAAAAATTAGAAAAAGCTTCTCAAATTACTGAGGATGATCTAAAAGGATATTCTGATGATATTCAAAAAGTTACTGATAAATTCGTAGCTGAAATTGATAAAGTAACAAAAGAAAAACAAGACGAGTTAATGAGTGTATAATAATATGGAAATGACAGAAGTAATTGCTAAAATTAATTCACTTAATGCTACAAAAAAAGAGCGTGAATTAACAGCTGAGGAATCAGAAGAGTTAGCTAAATATAGACAACTATATTTACAAAATTTTAAAGCTAATATGCGAAACATATTAGATAATACAAAAGTAATTAATGAAAACGGAGAAGATATAACTCCTAAGAAGAAAGGAAATTAACAATGAGTGCAACTGCAGTTACAATTTTAGTTGGAGCAATTTGTTTACTTGCTGGTGTTGTAGGAGGGTTCTTCCTAGCAAGACGTAATTTCATGAACTACATGGAAAAAAATCCTCAAATTAACGAAGATATGGTTATGAGTATGATGAGTCAAATGGGACAAAAACCATCTCGTAAAAAAATTAATCAAGTTATGAGCAATATGCAAAAAGCACAAAAACAAGCTCAAAAACAAATGAAAAAATAATATAATTAAACAGATGTGTAAAACGACACATCTGTTTTTCTTTTTATTTACAGTAAAAATTCTTTTTCTAAAGAAGATTTAACTTCTATTATATTATCTGTAACAGGATGCGGAAATACTACTTTTAGTGCACCTAGATACATTTTATCGTATTTATAACCATCCTTAGAGTAAAGTTTATCACCTATGATTGCAACACCATTAGAAGCTAAATGAACACGAATTTGATGTGTTCGACCAGTTTCTAATGAAATAGTTACTAGAAACTTATTTTGATCTACTTTAACACAATCAAGTATATTAGTAATTGCGTTCTTTCCATTTCTAGTTACTGCCATTTTGTTTTTTTCTTTACTATCACGCCCGATATTAGTATTGATTGTTTGTGGTTTTATATTATTTTTTATAAGCGCAGAATAGTAACGTTTGATTTCTCTTTTTTCAAGCATTTGATCTAATTTTGCTTTGATTAAAGGTGTTTTTGCTAGTATAACTAATCCACAAGTATCGATATCTAACCTATGGATAGGCTCTAGGTAGTTGTATTCAGAGATTAGGTAGTTTACCAAAGTATCTGTTTCTGATTCAATATCATTTGGATGTGTTTTTATTCCGAATGGTTTTGATACTATTAAAAGATAGTCATCTTCAAATTCTTTAGTTATTGAGATTTCTAGATTTTCTTTGTAGTTTGATGTTCCTAAATCGATGTTAACTTCTAGTACATCTGTTGGAGTTAAGGGTGAATTCAAGTCCGCTTCTTTAGCATTAATTTTAATTGTTTCTTTATTATGATGACTATTCATTCTAATCGTATGTATATTTTTTTTTGAAACTTTTAGAAATTGACTTAAATAAACCTCAACTGATGTGAAGTGTTGTAGTATTTTAAATTTCATTATGGTACCTTGATTTCTTTCTTATATTAATAGTACCATTATATACTAAAACGTAAAGATAATAAAGAATATTAGGCTTTATTCTTACAATTTATAATTATTAAAAAGTTGAAAAAAAAGGTAATTTTAACTTGATTTTAACTTTGAAATATAGTAATATATAACTTGTGATTTAATTATACTAAACAGAGTGTTTACTAATAATAAACTTTAATAACGATAAGTTTACCTATAGTAAACAATTATAACAGTAAGTTAGATAATAATAAACATAGATAACGAAAAGTTAGATATTGATAAACAATTTTTAACTTTTTATTTAAAAGGAGAAGTTATGTATTCTATAGGTGAAAGATTAAAGAGACTACGTATACAAAAAAACCTCACCCAAGAAGAACTTGGTGAACGTACAGACCTTAGTAAAGGGTATATATCTCAAGTAGAGCGTGATTTAGCATCGCCATCAATGGAAACTTTTTTTAATATATTACAAGTATTAGGGTGTGCACCTAAAGACTTTTTTGATAAAGAAAGTACTAGTCAGAAAGTATATTATTCATTAGAAGATCAAACTAGTTATGAAGAAACTGATGAAGGATATGAACTTACTTGGTTAGTTCCAGAATCTAATGAAAAAGAAATGGAATCATTAATATTAAGATTAGAAAAAAATAGTAAATATAAAACATTTGATCCCTCAGAATCTGAAACTTTATGTTATGTTTTAAAAGGGAAATGTAAATTAAAATTGGGTGATGAAGAATACATTGCCTCAAAAAATGAAAGTTTTTATTTTTTAGCTACATCTGAACATAGGATATCAAATCCATTTGATGAAGAATGTGAAGTTTTAATAGTAGCTACTAATTCGTATTTATAAGGAGAAAATAATGGCAAATATTGTTGAATTTAAAAATGTAAATATGTCTTTTGGTAATAATAAAGTACTAAAAGATATTGATCTAGAAATTGAAAAAGGTAAATTCTACACATTACTAGGGCCTAGTGGATGTGGAAAGAGTACTATTCTTAAATTGATTGGTGGATTCCTAAGTCCAACCTCTGGTGATGTATTATTAGACGGTAAGGTAGTGAATGACTTACCAGCTAATAAGCGACATGTTAACACAGTTTTCCAAGACTATGCTTTATTTCCCCATATGAATGTTTTTGAGAATGTAGCATTTGGATTGAAAATTAAAAATGAGAAAAAAGAGATTATTAAGAAAAAAGTAAAAAAAGCCTTAAAACAAGTTAACTTAGCTGGCTTTGAAAATCGTGAATTAAGCGAAATGAGTGGTGGACAAAAACAACGTGTTGCTATTGCTCGTGCTATTATTAATGAACCAGAAATTATTCTTTTAGATGAATCATTATCTGCATTAGACTTAAAGTTACGTCAAGAGATGCAATATGAGCTTCGTGAGCTTCAACAACAAACTGGAATTACATTTATCTATGTAACACATGACCAAGAAGAAGCTCTAGCGATGAGTGATTATATCTTTGTTATGAATCATGGTAAAATTGAACAAAGTGGTACACCACTTGATATTTATGATGAACCGGTTAACCGTTTTGTAGCTGATTTCATTGGTGAATCTAATATAGTTAATGCAGTAATGTTAGATGATTATCTAGTTGAAATTTACGGTAAAGAATATGAATGTGTGGATGCTGGATTAGATAAAAATAAACGTGTAGAAGTAGTTATACGCCCTGAGGACTTGGAAATTACAAGTGCTGAAAAAGGAAAAATTAATGTTGTTGTTGATACACAATTATTTAGAGGAGTTCACTATGAAATTTGTTGTTTAGATGACCAATATAATGAGTGGATTGTTCATTCAACAAAAGAAGCAAAACCGGGAGCTGCTGTAAGCTTAAACTTTGATCCTGAAGCAATTCACATCATGGTACCTGGAGAAACAGAAGAAGAATTCGATGCTCGTCTTGAATCATATGAAGAGGAGGAGTAAAAATGTTTAATAAAAAAACTCGTTCATTTTTTATGATTCCATATGTAATGTGGATGTTGCTTTTTGTAGTATTTCCAATTGTACTTATCGTCTATCATTCATTTAGAGATATAGATGGAAACTTCACATTAGCTAACTATAAAATATTCTTTAGTAGCACATATGTACTTATGACACTTTACAGTTTTTGGTATGCTTTTCTAATTACATTAATATGTTTAGTAATTAGTTATCCATTAGCGTTTGCTATTAATAAAAGTAAGCATAAAGAACTATTACTTTTATTAATTATTTTACCAACATGGATTAACATCTTATTAAAAACTTATGCATTCTTAGGATTATTTGGTGAATATGGAACAATTAATAGTTTCTTAGAATATTTAGGGTTAGGTACACAAAGTTTACTATTTAATTCTTTTAGCTTTGTGTTCGTATCAAGTTACATATTTTTACCGTTTATGTTATTACCTATATATAACTCAGTATCGGGTATGAATAAGAACTTGATTGAAGCATCATATGATCTTGGTGCAGATTTTAAAACTACATTTATGAAAATTATTTTACCTCTTAGTATTAATGGGGTAAAAACTGGTATTCAGGTTACATTTATTCCTGCATTATCTTTGTTCATGATTACTCGTCTAGTAGCAGGAAATAAAATAATAAACTTAGGTACAGCTATTGAAGAACATTTCCTAGTTACTCAAAACTGGGGAGTAGGTTCTACGATTGCAGTTTTCTTAATAGTAGTAATGGGTATTATTATGATACTTACTAATACAAAAGACAAAACAAATTTTGGAGGTAGAAAATAATGAAACTAACTTCGAAACTATATTTAGGGGTTATCTTTGCAATTTTATACATACCTCTAATTTACTTAGCTTATTTTTCATTTAACTCAGGAAAAACAATGATTGATTTTGAAGGTTTTTCATGGAAACATTATTTAGAGTTATTTGAAAATACTCGTATGATGATTATTGTAATTAACACAGTGGTAGTTGCATTATTATGTGGACTATTTTCAGCAATCTTTGGAACTTTAGGTGCTTTAGGGATATATTCTTTAAAATCTAATAAACAGAAAAATTCATTCCTAGTTGGTAATAATATTCTGATTGTTAGCCCTGATGTTATAATCGGATGTTCATTCTTATTAATGTTTACTTTTATTTCTAAATATACTGGATTAGAAACAATCCAAGGCTTCTGGTCAGTGTTATTATCACATATTGCATTTAGTATCCCGATAGTAGTACTTATGGTATTACCTAAATTATATGAAATGCCTAAAAGTATGGTAGAAGCTGCAATTGACCTTGGTGCAACTTATCCACAAGTGTTAAGTAAAATTGTTATTCCATACATTACTCCAGGGATTTGGGCAGGATTTTTCATGGGATTAACATATTCATTAGATGATTTTGCTGTTACATTTTTCGTAACAGGTAATGGATTCCAAACTTTATCAGTTGAAATTTACTCAATGGCAAGACAGGGAATCAATTTACAAATTAATGCTTTATCTACAGTTTTAACTATCTTTGTTGTTGTGGCAGTACTTATTTATTATGTAATTAATACTAGTAAATTAAAAAGGGAGGTAAGATAATATGAGAAAATTACTTATTTCAGCTGTTTCAATTTTAGTTATCTGTTTAGGACTTCTATATAGTCGTAATTTTATAGATAGTTCGAATAGTGGAGATAAACAAACTTTAACAATTTTCAACTGGGGAGAATATATTGATCCAGATTTAATTAAGAAGTTTGAAGAAGAAACTGGAATTTCAGTAGTATATGAAACATTTGACTCTAACGAAGCGATGCTTACGAAAATACAAGCGGGTTCAACACCGTATGATATAGTTATTCCATCTGACTATATGATTAAGAAGATGAAAAAATTAAATCTTCTAAAAAAATTAGATCATAGTAAAATTGAAGGTTTTGACAATATTGATGCACAATTTAGAGATAAAAGTTTTGATCCAAATAATGAATTTTCAATTCCTTATTTCTGGGGAACATTAGGTGTTTTATATAATAAGACTAAAGTTCCAGAAGATTTAAAATTTGAAAAGTGGAATGATTTATGGGATACAAGATTAGCTAACAATATCTTGTTAATTGATGGAGCTCGTGAAATGATGGGAATTGCTCTTCAATCTGAAGGGAATTCTGTAAATGATACTAATGAAGTAAACCTTAATTTAGCAGAAAGAAAATTAGAACTACTTCATCCTAATGTAAAAGCAATTAATGCAGACGAAAAGAAAATGCTTATGATTAACAATGAAGCATGGGTATCAGTAGTATTCTCAGGTGATGCTAAAGCTATCATGGGTGAGAACGAAAATATGGTATATGCCTTACCGAAAGAAGGAACGAATCTATGGTTTGATAACATTGTAATTCCAAAAACTTCTAAAAATGAAGAAGCGGCATATAAATTTATTAACTTCATGTTAAAACCGGAAAATGCAGCTAAAAACTCTGAGTTTATTGGATATGCAACACCGAATACAAAAGCTAAAGAATTACTTCCAGAAGAAACTACTAGCGATGAACAATTTTATCCTGATTTAGAAAGTTTTGGAAATCGTGCAGAAGTGTACCAAGATTTAGAACCAAAAATGCTTCAACTTTACAACGATTTATTCTTGAAATTCAAAATTAACAATAGAAAATAAAACGAGATTATCGTATTGAATATGGCTCTCTTTGCTGGATAGAAATTACAGTAAGGAGAGTTGTTTTTTTTGTAAGTTTTGACCATCGTTGTTTTGTTATTGTATAATAATAGTATATCTAAGTGAAGTACAAAAAGGGGTGCATAACTATGAAAACAAGTACAGCGATTTTGCTGATGTTACCATGTGAAATTTTAATTCTCTCGGCTATCCTTTTACCTACTGAATATATAGATTATGCAATAGCTTTTGTAATGTTTTATATTGCAGGAGTATTCTTTATTATAGCCAAGTATATTCTAAGAGGGGATAATGCTCATTTAATTAGTGGTGTTAACATAAGTTATGAAGAAGCAAAGTTACCAGAAAATATTGAAAAGTACGCAAAGGATAGTAAAAGAACTGGGAGAATTTTACAAATAACTGGTGTTGGTTGCCTAGTAGTTGGATTATATAATATTTTATTTTAATTCATATAGATAAAATTAAATATAGATTAATTAATGCTCTATAAAGTTTATAGAAAAGGATAAATGAAGATGACTTATGGTTTAAATAGTAGTTTTAAGAGACAATTAAATAATAAATCAAAAAATAAAAGGTTATTAGCTGTAATTGTATTAGTATTAATAATTATATTTTCAATTGTTTTAAGTGAAAGGGAAGGTGGAGCTACACCTGAAGAATCCGTAAAAAGATGGATGAAAACTGTGAGGAATAATAACTTTGAAAAAATGTTTGATTATATTTACTATGACAATAAAAAAGATAAAGATGAATCCGTTCAAGAATTCAAGAAAATATCCAAAGAAGAAAAATATAAGTTGGATATGTTAAAGTCCTTCGTTAATGATAATGAAATAGAAGAAGTTAATATGATTGATTTGGATACGTTTATAGTTAGATTTAAGAAAATAAATAAAAAAGACAATTTGGATAAAAAATACTTAATAAATGATGGTAGAGGTTTTTTAACTGTAGAAAAGCATAATGGAAGATGGTATTTAAAGAAAAATCAATTATGGTAGTAATTTTATCTTGAAAAGAAAAAAATATTCTGTTTAATAATTAGATTATCTAGTCGGATAATCTTTTATTTTTTTGATGATATACGCTTTTGTTAAATTGTATTTTTGTAATTAGTGGGTACTTTATATATCGTTGACAAAAAGACTAAAGCTCTAGTATAATAAATTATTGAGAAGAATTGTATTTATTAATAAAATTTTAAAATATTCTATATTTATCTTCCAAAAATTAATAAAAAAGGAGAAAGTTATTATGAATAATAGAGGACAAAATGTAAATCCAAATGGAACTCCTCAAAATCATTATCCAAATCAAGGTTATCCTCAACAAAATAACCAATACCAAGGAAATGGTTATAATGGACAAAATCCACAAAATTTTAATAGAAATGTAAATAATCAAAATCCATATCAAAACCAAAATTCACAAGCAAATAACGTGAATAATTCACAATTTCAAGGATATTCAAATGGTCAAAATCAACCTCAAAATAATATGAATAATCCACAATATGGAGGACAGGGTTATAAAGGTCAGAATCCTCAATTCAATAATATGAATAACCCTCAATATAGAGGACAGGGTTATAATGGCCAAAATCCACAATATAATAATATGAATAACCAACAATATAGAGGGCAAGGAAATAATGGACAAAATCCTCAATTTGGTAATCCGAATAATCCACAGTTCAGTAATCAAAATGGATACAATAATCCTAATCAATTTAATCCTCAATTCGGGAATAATCAAAATCTTAACCCTATGAATCGTGGTCCAAAAATGGATAGTAAAATGATAGGATATATAACTGCTGCAGTTGCCGCGATTTTGGTTGTATTAATGATATTTATGTTCTCTAGTGGCAGTGGAAAACTAGGTGGAGCAACACCTGAAGAAGCTGTGAAAAATGCAATAGCTGCAACAAAAGATGGTGACTTTAAAAAATTAGTAAATAATATTTACTTTGAAAGTGATGAAGCTAGAACTAAAGCTTTAGAACAATTTAACAATCTAGATGATACTAAAAAAGCATCAATAGAATTAGCAAAAACATTTATTGATATGATTGAGATTGGAGAAGTAAAACAAATGAATGAAAATAGAGCTAAAGTTCAATTAAAAGCTAAAGGGAATGATCTACTAAAACAATTGGGTGGAGATACTACACGAACTACATATGTAAAAAAAGTAAATGGTAGATGGTTTATTGAAGACAATCTTTTCTAAAATTTTAAGACTAAGAATTTTTTCTTAGTCTTTTTTTACTATAAGTAAACTTAAAAATATGGTATAATATATAAGTTAAAATAATTTAGGAGGTTTGTATGTTTCAAGCATTATATAGGAAATATCGACCACAAACATTTGCTGATATAGTAGGTCAAAATCACATAGTTTCTGTATTGAAAAATGCGATTGATAAAGATCAGATAAGTCATGCCTATTTATTTTATGGATCTCGAGGTACAGGGAAGACTTCTATTGCAAAAATCTTTGCTAATGAAGTTAATAGAAACGAAGAATATCAAAAAGAAAATGTAGATATTATCGAAATTGATGCAGCTAGTAATAATGGTGTTGATGAAGTACGTGATATAAAAGAAGCAATTAAATTTTTGCCAACAGAAGGTAAATATAAAGTATATATAATTGATGAAGTGCATATGCTAACTACAGCAGCATTTAATGCATTATTAAAAACTTTAGAAGAACCACCTGCTCATGTTATTTTTATTCTAGCAACTACAGAAATTCATAAAATACCAGCTACAATCTTATCACGATGTCAGAGATTTGAATTTAAGAGTCTTTCGCAGGAACAATTAATAGATAGATTAAAGTACATTTCAGAAAAAGAAAGTTTAGTAATAGAAGATGCAGCTATAGAGAAAATTGCAACTCTTGCTAAAGGTGGTCTAAGAGATGCGATTAGTATACTAGATCAAGTATCTAATTATTCTGAAGAAATTACATTAAATCATATACTAGAAGTAACTTCTTCAATAAGTGAAGATGATATACTTGAGTTCTATAGAAATCTTTTACAAGGAGATGTTACAAAATCCTTGTTAATATATAATAATTTTGTATCTCAAGCTAAAGATACTAAATTGTTACTTAATGATCTTATTAATGTAACACGAGATGTAGTGGTATATAAGAATTTAAAAGATACTAAGCATACGGCATATAATATAGATAAAATCGCAGATGAAGTTAACAATATAAGTTTCGATTATTTTTATAAAATTATTGAATACTTATCACAAACTGAACAATATATAAGATTTTCTACAGAGTATATGAGTTATATGCAAATTTGTATTGTAAAAATATGTTCAAAAGAAGATAGTATTAATCAAGGTACCGTTGCTAATAGTGTAGAAAAGACAGTTTCAAATACAAGAACTGTTGAGCTAGAAAATAAAATTAAAATATTAGAAGATAAGTTGAATCAATTAGGACAAAATCTAAGTAGTTTATCAGTAAATAGTATTAATAATACTTCACATGTTGAGACACAGAATAGTACAAATGAAGAAGTAAATACAACAAGT
Organism: Gemella haemolysans; assembly: GCA_032567735.1. GTDB lineage: Bacteria > Bacillota > Bacilli > Staphylococcales > Gemellaceae > Gemella > Gemella haemolysans_E. The sequence continues at coordinate 98,791 of JAWHCX010000001.1, forward strand.
TGGCAGGGAACAATACCTAAAGAAGAAATAAAAGAAGTTATAATAAAAGATAAGACTAAAATTATTGAACTTATGAAGACTTCAAGTGAGAATTTTACCAATTATGCAGCAAATGTTTTTAATAAGATAATTAATGAAAGCTTAAATTCAAATAATCCAGAAGTAGTAACTATGAGAGAATTATTTAGCTCTTGTCAATTAGTAGCTTCTTCTAAAGAAGGAGGATTATTAGTTTTTAGTGAAGTAGATAATATGGTGAAAATGGCTCCAAATTCTAAATATAAAAAATATTTGGAAAGTCTATTCAAGAGATTTATCGGAGTAGATTACTCGATTTATACAATTCAAGATCATCAGTATACTGTTCTTAAAGATGAACTTGCAAATCCTGTTGTAGAAAGCAATTTGATTGAAGAAGAAGTTGAAGAAAAGCCGATAACTAAAATTGATGAGTTATTTGGAGATATAATAATAGAAAACTAACATCTGAAAAGATGCTTGAAAATAATTTAAATAACTTGAAAAAAATTCCAAATTATTGACAAGTAGTAAAAATTTAAATAGAATTATAATATAAATTGACATTAGGAGGAAATATTATGCGTGGAATGGGAAATATGCAACAAATGATGAAAAAAATGCAAAAAATGCAAAAGGACATGTTAGCAGCCCAAGAAGGATTAAAAGACCAAACTGTTGAAGGAACTGTATCAGGTGGTATGGTAACAGCAATAGCTAATGGTGATGGAAAAATATTAGATATTAAAATTAAAGAAGAAGTAGTTGATCCAGAAGATATTGAAATGCTTCAAGATATGATTTTAACTGCAGTAAATGATGCACTAGAAAAATCTACTCAATTAAAAGAGGAAACATTAGGTAAATTTACAAACGGATTAAACATCCCAGGACTATAAGATGCAATATCCTAAACCGATTTTAGATTTAATAGACAGTTATTCTTTGTTACCTGGTATAGGAAAGAAAACTGCAGTAAGATTAGCATTTCATACTTTGAAAATGCATGATGATGATATAAAAAACTTTGCGGATAGTTTAGTACATTTAAAAGAAAAGTTAACTAATTGTGAAGTATGTGGACGACTTAGTGAAGATCATGTGTGTGATATTTGCTCTGATGCTGGTAGAGACAAATCAATGATTTGCGTTGTAGCTAACGATAATGACTTAGTCGCAATGGAAAATATGCAACAGTATAGAGGTGTTTATCATGTTCTGGATGGTTTGATTTCGCCAATGGATGGAATAGGTCCACTTGATATTAATATAAAGTCTCTTTTTGAAAGAGCACAAGATGAAACAGTAAAAGAAATAATACTAGCAACTAACTCGTCTCCAGAAGGTGAGGGAACAGCAAGTTTTATTTCAAGATATTTAAAAAATACAGATATAAGAGTTACCAGAATAGCTCAAGGTATTTCCTTTGGAAGTGATATTGAGTATGTTGATGAAGTTACTTTATCAAGGGCTATTTCAGGTAGAATAGAGCTATAATTTAGGAGGACAGCTTATGTCACAAAAATCAGTAAACGCGATAAAAGTATTGGGTGTTGATGCGATTAACAAAGCAAAATCAGGACACCCTGGTGTAGTAATGGGAGCAGCACCAATGGCTTACTCATTATTTACAAAACACCTTAGAGTGAATCCAAAGAAAACTGACTGGATTAATAGAGATAGATTCGTATTATCAGCAGGACATGGATCAATGTTACTATATTCATTATTACATCTTTCAGGATTTGAAGATGTATCTTTAGAAGAAGTTAAAAACTTCCGTCAATGGGGTTCTAAAACTCCTGGTCACCCAGAGTTTGGACACACTAAAGGTATTGATGCAACAACAGGTCCACTAGGACAAGGTATCTCTACAGCAGTAGGTATGGCTTTAGCAGAAAGATATTTAGCTGCTAAGTACAACAAAGAAGGTTATGACTTATTTGATCACTACACATATGTAATCTGTGGTGATGGAGATATCATGGAAGGTGTAGCTTCAGAAGCATCAAGCTTTGCAGCAGTACAAAAATTAAATAAACTTGTAGTATTATATGATTCAAATGATATCTGTCTAGATGGAGAGACTAAAGATGCATTTTCTGAAAATGTTCGTGCAAGATATGAAGCATATGGATGGAATACTCTTTTAGTTGAAGATGGAGCTAATGTAGAAGCTGTTAGTGCAGCTATTGAACAAGCTAAAAAATCTGATAAACCTACGTTAATCGAAGTAAAAACAATTATCGGAGCTGGATCTCCAAATAGACAAGGAACTAATGGAGTTCACGGTGCACCATTAGGTGATGAGGAAACAGCTTTATTTAGAAAAGAAATCGGTTGGGAAAATGAACCATTCGATATTCCTGCTGACGTATATGCTGACTTCAAAGCTAATGTAGCGGATCGTGGTGAAAATGAATATACTAAATGGGAAAAAATATATGCAGATTATAAAGTTAAATTCCCAGAATTAGCGAAAGAGCTAGAAGAAGCACTTACTCGTGAAGATATTAAACACTTATCAAAAGAAAGCTTTAGCTTCAAAAATGTAGGAGAAGCTCAAGCAACTCGTAATTCATCTCAAGATGCAATAAATAGTGTTGCAGCTGTTTTACCAACGTTCTTTGGAGGATCAGCTGACCTTTCACACTCAAATATGACATTTATTAAAGGTGATGGTTTACAAGACGATGAGCACAGAACTGAGCGTAATGTTCAATTTGGTGTTCGTGAATTTGCAATGGCTACTGTACTAAACGGTTTAACATTACACGGAGGAGTACGTGTATTCGGCGGTACATTCTTCGTATTCTCAGACTATCTAAAAGCTGCATTAAGATTATCAGCATTACAAAACTTACCTGTAACTTATGTATTTACACATGATAGTATTGCAGTAGGTGAAGACGGACCAACACACGAACCAATTGAACATTTAGCATCATTAAGAACAATCCCGAACACATATGTATTCAGACCAGCTGATGCTACTGAAGCACAAGCTGCTTGGTATTTATCACAAAAAACAAATGATAAACCAACTTCGATTGTATTAACTCGTCAAAACTTACCAATTTTAGAAAATTCTTCATTTGAAAAAGTTGCTAAAGGAGCATATGTTGTACATGAAACAGCAGCAGACTTTGATACTATTTTAATCGCTACTGGATCAGAAGTTGCCTTAGCAATTGATGTAGCACGTGAATTAGAAAAAGATGGTTCAAAAGTACGTGTTGTAAGTATGCCTTCAGTAGAATTATTTGAAGAACAATCTAAAGAATATAAAGAAGAATTACTACCATTAAATGTACGTCGTCGTGTATCATTAGAAATGGGTAACAGTGCTCTTTGGTACAAATATGTTGGTTTAGATGGATTAGCTATTGGAATCGATAAATTTGGAGCTTCTGCACCTGCAAATAAAGTAATCGAAGAGTATGGATTTACAGTTGAAACAGTTGTAGAGAAAATCAAAAATGAGCTATAGAGAAATTCGCCCAGGCGATATTATAAAGGTAAAAGTAACAGCAGTTAAACCATACGGTGCTTTTATTGAAACAAGAGATAAGATGGTAGGTTTAATACACATTTCTGAAATTACAAATTGTTTTATATTCGATATAAGTAGTTATATAAAACAAGATGAGATTTTAGAAGTTAAGGTCCTGTCAATTAAAGATAATAAGATTAATGCAACATTAAACTTTAAACAAAAAAAAGCCACTGATAAAAAAGAAATCAATAGTTTAGATACTTTAAATTTCGAGTATGGATTTGATACGCTAAAACAAAATATGAAGCTTTGGCAAAAGAAAGCTATGTTTGAAATGAGAAATTCTAAGTGATTTAAAACATTCTATTAATTTTACTAAGAGTATTGAATAAAGATTTATAATAAAATCGCTATTTGAGCAGCTTGATATGAAGATAAATGATTTAGTAATCGTTTTTTATTGACATTGTAAATAAAGTAAGGTAATATAAAAATAGTAAAAGTCCACTGACCGATATGTGGGATATAAATGGTCGGGTTGAAAGTTTACCGCTGACCAATACGCGGGATAAAAGTGGTTGGGTCGAAAGTATATATAGTCCTCAGCTTAATTGCGAGGACTTTTTTTGGAGAATAAGTATGATAAAAACAGGATTTTATATTATTAAAGATAACTTTTTTGATATTGTGAATGATCCTTTTTTGAAAGGGAATAAGCAGGGAAATAGACCGCATTATTATTGTTTTGAAGACTTAAAGACTGGTATATATTGGATTATTCCTATGTCTAGTAAGTTAGAGAAATATAAAAAAATAATAGAATATAAAGAAAAAAAGGGAAAAAAATGTGATATTTTGCACATAGCAAAATTGGACAATGATAAAGAAAGTGTTTTTCTAATTCAGGATATGTTTCCAATAACGGAAGAATTTGTAGAAAGAGAATATACGATTGCTGGAAATCATATGAAAGTTACTAGTGAACATGTAGTAAAAGAAATAGAAAGAAAAGCTAGAAAAGTTTTGTCGCTATTAAAAAGAGATGTTAAACTTACACCATTACAACCGAATGTAATGAAAATATATAGACAGTTAAAAAGTAAGGACTATAAATAAGAAACTATATGAAAAATTACAAATAAAATTATAATTGTAAAATAAATAAAATAAAACCTTTGATAAACAAGTTCAAAATGAGAAATTCTAAATAATTTCTATTGACAAATGTAATTTAACTGTTTATAATAAACTTAAATATTAAATGAAGTTTAGGAATTAAAAGTTAGCAATATTATTTAAAAGAGAGAATCTAGTGGTGAAAAGGATTCATAATATAACTTTTATGCTACCTATGTGATACTTCATCGGCATTCATGCCGTTATAAAAACTAATGAGGAGTTCAAAGTACTCGAATTAGGGTGGTAACACGATTATAGTCGTCCCTTGTGTAATTAAATTTACACAAGGGACTTTTTTATTTTATTTGTTAGCTTGAAAGGAGAATATAAATGAAACAACTAACATCAACACAAATTAGAAGAATGTATTTAGATTTCTTCGTAGAAAAAGGACACAAAATTGAACCAAGTGCATCTTTAGTGCCAGTTGACGATCCTACATTACTATGGATTAACTCAGGAGTTGCAACTCTTAAAAAATACTTTGATGGTAGAGAAATACCTGAGAATCCAAGAATTACTAACTCACAAAAATCAATTAGAACTAATGATATTGAAAATGTAGGTAAAACTGCGCGTCACCATACATTCTTCGAGATGTTAGGTAACTTCTCAATTGGTGACTACTTCAAAAATGAAGCAGTACCTTGGGCATGGGAATTTTTAACTTCTGAAAAATGGTTAGGATTAGAAAAAGATAAATTATCAGTAACAATTCACCCTGAAGATACAGAAGCATATGATTTATGGCACAATGTTATTGGATTACCTGAAGAAAGAATTATTCGTATTGAAGGTAACTTCTGGGATATCGGTGAAGGACCATCAGGACCAAACACAGAGATTTTCTATGACCGCGGAGAAGACGCAGATACATGGTCACCAAAAGAAGAGATGTATCCAGGTGGAGAAAACGATAGATATCTTGAAGTATGGAACGTAGTATTCAGTCAATATAACCACAATGCTGATGGTACTTATACTGAACTTCCTGCGAAAAACATAGATACAGGGATGGGATTAGAGAGAATTGTATCTGTATTACAAGATGTTCCAACAAACTTTGATACAGACCTATTTATTCCAATCATTAGAGAAATTGAGAAACTTTCTGGTGCTAAATATGGTGTAAATGCTGAACAAGATGTAGCTTTCAAAGTTATCGCTGATCACATTAGAACTGTGGCATTCGCTATCGCAGATGGAGCATTGCCATCAAATGAAGGACGCGGATACATACTTAGAAGACTTTTACGTCGTGCAGTTAGATATGCTAAAGTTTTAGGTTTAAATAACTCATTTATGTACAAATTAACAGATGTTGTTGCAGAAATTATGGAAGACTACTATCCAAATGTTAAAGAAAGTGCAAACTTTGTTAAAGATGTAATTCTTAAAGAGGAAGACAGATTCCACGAAACATTAAACGAAGGTGAAACAATCTTAAATAATATTGCTAAAGAAGTTAAAGATACAACGAAAGTAATTTCTGGTAAAGATGCATTCAAACTTTATGATACTTTTGGATTCCCAATTGAATTAACTGAAGAATATGCAGAAGAATTAGGATTAACAGTTGATATTGATGGGTTTAATGAAGAGATGGAGAAACAAAAAGAACGTGCTCGTTCATCTCGTCAAGAAGATTCTTCAATGCAAGTACAATCTGACCTATACAATAGAATAGTAGGAGACAGTGAGTTTACTGGATATACTAAACTTATAGATGAAGGTAAATTATTAGCTATAGTTGATAAAGAAGATAACTTATTAGAAAACTATAAAGGTGAAGAGAACGTAAAAGTAGTATTCGATAAAACTCCATTCTATGCTGAAAGTGGTGGTCAAGTAGCTGATAGAGGTTTAGTATTAACAGAAGGATTCAAAGCAGAAGTAATAGATGTTAAGAAACTTCCAGATAAACGTCACATTCACTTAGTAAAAGTACTAGAAGGGGAATTAGTAGTTGGTAAAGAATATAAATTAGAAGTAGATAGAGCTTATAGATTAAATATTGAGAAAAACCATACTGCAACTCACTTATTAAACGAAGCGCTTCGTCACGAAGTTGGTTCTCATATTAAACAAGCAGGATCATTAGTAACTGACGAAAAATTAAGATTTGATATTACTCACTTCGCTCCACTAACTAAAGAAGAAATTGAAAAAGTAGAACAAGAAGTAAATAAACAAATTTGGAATGCATTAGAAATTAAAACAGAAGAAATGCCAATCGCAGAAGCAAGAAAACTTGGTGCTCAAGCATTATTTGGTGAAAAATACGGTGATGTAGTACGTGTAGTTTCTATTGGAGATTATTCAATCGAATTATGTGGAGGAACTCATAACGCTAACAGTGCTGAAGTAGGTATCTTCAAGATTGTCTCTGAATCAGGTGTAGCTGCAGGGGTTCGTAGAATAGAAGCTTTAACAGGTAAAGCTGCATATGAATATTTAAGAGAACAAGAAGAAACACTTCGTTCTGTTGAAAAATTAACAAAAGCTAATGCTTCTAATGTAGTAGAAAAAGTTTCTGGATTACAATCAGAAATTAAGAAACTAGCTAAAGAAAAAGAAAGCTTACAACAAAAAATCGCTAATGCTGAATTAAACAATTTAGTAAATAATATTAAAGAAGTTAATGGAGTTAACGTATTAACAAGTGTTGTTGAATCAGAAAACATGAATCACCTTAAACAACTTGTTGATAATGCTAAGTCTAAATTAGAAAATTATGTTATCGCATTTGCTTCAGTAAATGAAGATAAAGTAAACTTTGTAGTAGCTGTAGATAAAGCTATCACTGATAAATACAATGCAGGAAAATTAGTAAATGTTCTTGCTACAGTATGTGATGGCCGTGGTGGTGGTCGTCCAGATATGGCACAAGCAGGTGCTAAGAATAAAGATAATATCGATAAAGCATTCGAAGAATTATTAGCTAATATTTAATATTTAAAAGAAGTGATAATAGGGAAGGGATTACCTGAAAAATAGTTTTAACGAGTAACTATTTTAAGGTAATCTCTCCCTTTTTTCTTGAAAATATGGTATAATTAATAGGATTATTATGGATAAATAATAATTTAATATTAGATTATACTAATGTTAAATATAATTTCGGAGGAAATGAAAATGGAAACTAAAAAATTAGGAAAAGTAGAAATCAACCCGAATGCATTAGAAGTTATTGCAAACATTGCAGCAACTGAAGTAGAAGGTGTTTCAAAATTATTAGGAAAAAAAGTTTACTCTCGTGGAGTAGAATTAGAATTTGCTGGAAGTGAACTAGTTATCGATGTATATTGTAATTTAAAATCAGGATTCTCTGTAGCTAAAACAGCAAGAAAAATTCAAGAAAATGTTAGAAATTCTATTTTCAACATGACAGAAATTAATACTAAAACTGTTAATGTTAATATATTAGGAATTGATTTTTAATTTAGGAGATATAAATGAAGAGCAGACACGAACTTAGAGAAGCAGTTTTTAAAATATTATTCCAAGTAGAAAATACTGAATTAGATTTTATTGAACTATTAGATTTAGAACAAGAAGAAATTTCAACTAGTATTTATGTTAATAAAACATTAACAGAAATAATTGAGAAAAAAGATGAAATTGATGAAGTTATTTCTAATAATCTAAAAGACTGGAAATTAGAGCGTTTATCAAAAATGGATAGACAAATACTACGTATTTCAGCTTATGAAATACTTTATAGTGATATTCCTTATAAAGTTTCTATCAATGAAGCGGTTGAACTTTCAAAAAAATATAGTGAAAAAGATGAAAGTTATAAATTTATCAATGGAGTATTAAAAGGAATTGTAGAAAATTCAACAAAATAAGAGGTAAAGTTAGATGGAAGAGAGAACATATCTAACCGTTACAGCATTAAATAAATATATTGAGAGAAAGTTTTTATTAGATCCGTACTTAGGGGAAATATATATAAAAGGTGAAATCTCAAATTTTAAAATTCACAATAACAATAATATATATTTTTCAATAAAAGATGAAAATACTAGAATAAATGCAGTATGGTTCGGAGCAAAAACAAAAGATTTTAAAGATGGAGATACAGTTCTAATAAAATCAAAAATTAACTATTATTTTCCGCGAGGAGAACATAATCTTTTAGTTACTGATATGAAAAAAGATAGAATTGGTGAATTATATCAAAAATTTTTAGAACTGAAAGAAAAGTTAGAAAAAGAAGGGCTGTTTTTACCTCAATACAAAAAACAAATACCTAGTTTTTCTCAAAATATAGCTGTAGTTACAGCTAAAACAGGAGCAGCTGTCCAAGATATTACTAGAACGATACAACGTCGTTTTCCAATAGCTAAAATAAATATTTATTCAACACTAGTTCAAGGAGAGAACTCAGTACAAGATATAGTTAAAAATATTAAACTTGCTGATGATGGCTCTAACGATGTTATTATACTAGGTCGTGGTGGAGGATCAATAGAAGATCTTTGGAGTTTTAATACAGAAGAAGTAATTAGAGCTATATTTAACTGTAGAACACCGATAGTAACCGGTATAGGTCATGAAACTGATACTACACTTGCTGATTTTGTATCAGACAGAAGAGCTTCGACTCCGACTGCAGCTGCTGAACTAGTAACACCAAATATTGAAGATATAAAAAATAGAATATCATTTAATTATGATAAATTAACGAATACTATAAACTATATTCTTCAAAATTATAAAAATAGAATTAGTAATAGTGAAAATAATCCGTACTATAAAAACTATTCCAAAATATTTGCGGAGTATAGAAGAGCAGTTGAGTTATTAGAAAAAGAACTTAGCAAATCCTTGCAAATTCTAGTTAAGGATAAGAAAAATGACTTATTAATATCAAAAGATAAGTTTATAGAATTTGACTTGTTAGCTAGATTTAAAGAAAACTTTACTAATGAGGTCAATCGATTAGAGGCGAATTCACCACTAAATATCATGAAAAAAGGATATTCAGTAGCATTTTTAAATGATAAAAAAATAACTTCAGTAAAAAATGTACAAATAGGTGATGACATATCAGTTGAATTAGCTGATGGAAGCCTGGAATGTAAAGTTAATAATATATCCGATAAAGGAGTTAAGTAATGAGTAAAGAAAATTTTGAAACAAGTTTAATGAATTTAGAAAAAATTGTTGCAGAATTAGAATCTGGAAAATTATCATTAGAAGATTCATTAGATCGTTATAAACAAGGAATAGATTTAATTAAAAATTGTAATGATTTAATTAATAATGCTGAAAAAGAAGTAGCTAAATTAACTAAGGATTTCAAAGAAGATGAATAATTTTAAAAACTTCATAGAAGAAAACAAAGATCAATTAAATAGTTTCGCTAAAGAATATGTTGAAAAATTAGATATGCCTGATATTTTAAAAGAATCGATTACTTATTCATTGGTAAATGATGGTAAGAAAATTAGGCCGTTATCATTCTTATATTTATTAAAATATTATGAAGTGGACTATACTAATTATTTTGATATAGCTCTTGCTATAGAGTTGGTTCATACATATTCATTAGTACATGATGATTTACCAGAAATGGATAATGATGATTATCGTTGGGGGAAACTTACGAATCATAAAGTTTTTGGTCAGGATCTTGCTGTGCTTACTGGTGATGCAATGCTTACTTTGGCGTTTGAAGTTCTTAGTGAATCTAATGTTAAGTCTGATTTAAAAGTTAGATTAATAAAACAATTTGCCAATTATTCTGGAGCTATGGGCATGATTGCAGGTCAAGTTTATGACGTAAAACAAAAAAATTACAATGTTGATGCTGACTATTTAAGAAAAATGCATAGCCTAAAAACTGGTCGCTTAATTGAACTACCAATGGATTTTGCTTGTTTAGTAGCTGATAAGAATTGTGATTATGAAGATGTTAAGGAATTTGGGAAGCAGTTAGGTATAGCATATCAGATAAAAGACGATATTCTTGATTATTATGGTGATTTTGAAAAAATTGGAAAACTACCAAGTGACGAAGATATGATTACTTATCTAAGCTTCTATGGTATTGAAGAATGTGAAGAATTACTCCAAAAACATACTGAAAATGCTATAAATGTAGCTAATAAATTAAACAATGGTCTATTAGTTGATTTTGCGAATTATTTATTGAAACGAGATAAATAATAATTATATATTGTAAAATAAAAAATAAATCTCTTGTAAAGTTGTATATCATCTTTATAAGGGATTTATTTCAGTTTCTATTTCTATTTAAAAACCACGAGAGTTTAGGGGTAAACTTCGTGGTTTTTTACAGTTATTATATTAGCCTATCTTTAGGGAATTAGAAACTCTTAGAACTAATATAATTAATATGTTGGCTGTAGATTACTGGCACAAACATGAGGATTACTTATAATTGTAAAACTAAAAGTAGTTTGCTTCTACAGGTGACAAATTAACACTGCATTGTTTTGAATTAATCAAAAGTGAGTTCTAAAATCAACCCTAAATATAAAGTAAAAATACTTTACATAATTATTATACTAAAAATAAGTGTAAATTTAAAGTATTTGTGTAAATTTTATCGATGAAAATGTTTTTATATTTTATTTTCAATTTTAAAACTTTAATTTAAACCTATTTAATGATAAAATTAACTAAAAGATTATAAATTTTTTGTAAGTGGAGTTGAAATTGGATGAAAGTTTTAGTAGCGGTTAATGAATTTAAGGGTTCTTTATCTTCATATGAAGTAGGTCGAATTATATCAAACAAAATTAATAAATCATTTGGTGATTATGAAGTGGAAATGGAAGTTGTTGCTGATGGTGGAGATGGTTTCTTAAATTTATTTAAAAACTTTGAAAAGAAACAATTTAAAACTATAAATGCTGCTCAAAAAGAATGTAAAGTTAATTATTTAATGAATCTTAAAACTAAAGAGGCAGTTATTGAAGTTGCAGAAGTTATTGGTATTAAGCAGCTAACTGAGGATCAAAAAGATCCATATATCACATCAACAGCTGGTTTAGGAAAATTGATTTCCCATTTATTAGATCAAGGAATTGAAAATTTTATTATAGGTTTGGGTGGTAGCGCAACAAACGATTGTGGTATTGGAATGCTAAGTGAACTTGGAATAAGATTTGTTGGTAAAAATGATGAAATTTGTCAACATGGAATAAGTGAACTTAAAAAAATAGAGAAAATTGACTATAGTTGTAAAAACAAAAAGTTAGAGAAAGCAAAATTTACAATAATAAGTGACGTTAATAGCCCTTTATATGGTCAAAAAGGTGCTACTTATGTATATTCAAAACAAAAAGGATTAAAAGAAGAAGACTTTATTAAAGTTGATGAAGTAGTAGAAAACTTCGCTAAATTAGTTTCAAAAGAGTTTGGAACGGACTATTCATCTTATGAAGGAAGTGGAGCGGCAGGTGGATTAGGTTTTGCATTCTTATCGTTTTTAACCTCTACTATTCAATCTGGTTCTAGTTTTATGATTAACTACTTAGATATAGAGAAAAAAATTCAAGAGGTTGATTATTTAATAACTGGAGAAGGAAAATTAGATAGACAAAGTTATATGGGGAAAGCACCTATAGAATTGGCTAGAATTGCGAAAAAATATGATAAAAAAGTAATTTTCTTGGCTGGTAGTATTATTGATAAAGAACTATTAAATCTAAGTGCTGAAGATAAAAAAATAGTAGATGTTTCGTTTTCTATTCAAAGAGAATTCCTTCCTCTAGAAATTGCTATGGATAAGACTGTTGCTAAAAGTAATTTAGAAGAGACAATTGAACAAATATTTAGAGTATTGGAGTTTTACAATGGATAAAAAAAATAATATTTTAATGGGAATATTTTGTATAATTGTTGCAGGATTTGGATTTTCTCTAATGGCACTATTTATAAAACTTGCTGGTAATTTACCTTCTATGCAAAAAGGCTTTTTTAGAAATATTATCGCTGTTGGAATTTCATCAATTCCATTAATTAAACACTGGAAGTCAATTAACTTTCCAAAAGGAAAATTATCATGGAGTGTATTAATATCTCGTAGTGTTTTTGGAACGATTGGACTCGTATTTAATTTTTATGCAATAACACATATAAGTCTTGCAGACTCTACGATTATACAAAAGTTATCACCATTTGTAATTTTAATATTGTCATACATATTCTTTAAAGAAAAAATGACAAAATTTCAAATGTTTGCTATAATTATCGCATTTATAGGTGTAGGATTTATAATAAAACCAAGTGGGAATGGTTTTATTAGTATGGGAGCACTAGCGGCGCTATTAGGAGCTTTTTGCTCAGGTATAGCATATACTTGTGTAAGATACTTAGGTACTCATAATGTGTCGGGAGAGTTTATTATATTCTTTTTCTCAACATTATCTACTTTATTATTATTACCTTATTTAATTTTTGATTATAAGGTTATGACAATGTATCAACTTTCTATGCTAGTATTAGCTGGAGCTTCAGCAACAATTGGCCAATATGGTGTTACATTTGCTTATAAATATGCTGCTGCAAAAAATATCTCAGTTTTTGACTATTCTCAGGTTTTATTTTCTGGTATTTTTGGATTTATATTTTTTAATGAGTTACCAGACTTGCAAAGTTTAATAGGTTATATTATAGTTATATCTGTAGGAATAATTTTAGTGAAAAAAAGTAAATAAAGAGGTGTTAAATGAAAAGAAAAAATATTGAAATAATAGTTGTTGCCGTTCTTTTTGTTTGTACTATATTGTTATATGTAGTTCAAAGTAATAAGGAAGTACTATTTAATACTACGAATAAGAGCAGTAATACTAATACAAATAAAGAATCAAATAGGGAAAATGTAGCAAATGCTCGTGATGGAATTCAAGGTGTTGTACAACCTTCACCATTTATTACAACTCCTAATGGAGTAGAGGCTAATCTTCTTCAGAATGCTAATGGAAGCTTAATTGGTCAATTAATATATTTACAAAGAGAACACTTGCCTGAAGCAGAACAAAAATTATTAGCAAATAATAAAGATGCTACTCAATATGTTCTTGGTTATTTGGCAGGTCAACAAGCTACACCTTTTGAACAAGGACAAACAGTAGATATAGACAGAAAGTACCCTTATTATATACAATGGGATAAACGTTGGGCATATGATAAACTTGGTGGAACTAATATCGCTATTGGGGGATGTGGTCCAACTTGTGTAGCTATGGCTTTAGGAGGAATATTAGACGATAAATCAATCACTCCAAAGAGTATTGCTGAGAAAGAAGATGCAAATGGTTACTTTGCTGAGGAAGGAACAAAATGGAGCTTTTTTGATTATATAGCTAAAGAATACGGTGTTAAATCAACAGGTGTTCCACTAAATAAAGAAGCAATAAATGCAAGCTTAGATAAAGGGAATCCAATTATAGCTTCAGTACATCCCGGAAAATTCACAACAGTTGGTCATATTATTCTAATTACTGCAAAAGATGAAGATGGTAATTACATAATTAATGATCCTAACAGTTACACAAGAACATTAAAAAAATGGTCTTACGATGAATTAAAAACAGAGATCGTAGCCATGTGGGAATTCTCAAAATAAAATTAAATAACGAAAAATCTTCAATACATTATGTACTGAAGATTTTTTATTATTTATGAAAATCTTAATAGAGTAATACTGCTGAACTAAAAGTTAAATTATTAAAATGAATATTGATTTGTCTTATATTTATAAATGTTATTAAAAAATATTAATTTTTCTTGTTAGTAAATTTTTTAAGAAACCAATAATTTGATATTAATTATGAAAACCTTTATAATTAATATTATGAAAATAATGATTATTAGTATTATTACTAATACATAAATCGAAATAGTATAAGAGATGGAGGAAATAAAATGTCAGTTCTTGATATAAAAAATTTAGAAGTATCAATTAATGAAAAACAAATATTAAAAGGACTAAATTTAGAAATAAAATCTGGTGAAATTCATGCGGTAATGGGGCCAAATGGAGCTGGTAAATCTACATTAGCTTCTGCAATCATGGGACACCCTAAATACGAAGTTGATGGAGGAAGCATCTTATTAGATGGTGAAGAAGTACTAGAAATGGAAGTTGATGAAAGAGCTCGCGCTGGTCTATTCTTAGCTATGCAATACCCATCAGAAGTTCCAGGTGTACCAACTTCAGAATTTATCAAATCTGCAATAAATGCACAACGTGAAGATAGTATACCTCTAATGCAATACATTAAAAAATTAGATAAAACTATGGAATTTTTAGACATGGATTTAAAAATGTCTCAACGTTATGTAAATGATGGATTCTCAGGTGGAGAAAAGAAACGTAATGAAATTTTACAAATGATGATGTTAGAACCAAAATTTGCTATTCTAGACGAAATTGACTCTGGTTTAGATATCGATGCATTAAAAGTAGTATCAAAAGGTGTAAACAAAATGCGTGGAGAAAACTTTGGTTGCTTAATAATCACTCATTATCAAAGATTATTAGATTACATTGAGCCAGATTTCGTTCACGTACTAATGGACGGAAAAATCGTGAAATCAGGTGGACCTGAATTAGCGCTTCGTTTAGAAAAAGAAGGTTATGATTGGCTAAAAGAAGAGGTTTAATATGGAAAATAATAAATTAAAACTAAGTATTAAAACTTTACAAAGCATTTTTTCTAATACAAATGAACCAATATGGTTTTTAAATACTAGAAAATTAGCTTTATATAAAAGTTATACACTACCTTTTCCAAAACTAGAATCTATGGAGTTAGAAAGATGGAACTTATTTAATGTTGATTTTTCAACTCTAAGATTAGTTAGTGAAGGAAATTTAGATTTAACTGAATATGGTATTAATAGTGATGATTTTGCAGTAGTCCAAAAAAATAACACTATTTTACACATTAATATCCCAGAAAAGTATGCTGATAAAGTAGTTATTAAAGATATATTTACAGCAATGAATGATGATCATATAAAAGATAGTTTTATGAGTGTAGTTGACTATGCAGAAAGTAAAGTAACAGCTGTTCACTATACACTATTAAATGCAGGATTATTTATCGACGTTAAAGACAATGTGGTAATAGAAGAACCACTTCAATATATTGTTATTTTAGATAAAGAACAAAGTTTATTTAACCATGTTACTATACAAGTTGGTAAGAACTCTAAATTTAACTTTATCGAAAACTACGTAAATAACCAAAAAGAAGATAAAGCTCCATTCAGCTTAGTGTCTGAGGTTGTAGCTCATGAAGGAGCACAAATTAATTATAGTTCTATTACAAACCAACCTGGAGAAAAACGTGGAACTATTCTACGTCGTGGATTAACTTATAGAGATTCACTAATTAACTGGAATGTAGCTGCTATGGATGAAGCAGATGTGTATCACGACAATACAACAAATATTCTTGGTGATGGATCTGAAGCAAACCTTAAGATTGTTACTTTAGGAGTTAAAGAACAAAAAACTTACTTCAATAGTGAAGTAGTTAACCAAGGATTAAGTAGTAAAGGTGATATTCTTCAACACGGTGTATTACTGGATAAATCTCATATTGTATTTAACGGTGTAGGATTTATCGTAAAAGGTGCAACAGGTTCTAATGCTTATCAAAGTTCAAGAATGTTGACACTTTCTTCAGAAGCAAAAGCTGATGCAAATCCAATGCTATTGATTGATGAAAATGATGTTATGGCTGGTCATGGAGCATCATTAGGGCGTATTGATGAAGAGCAATTATACTATTTACAAAGTAGAGGATTAACAAGAAAAGAATCAAGTAGATTACTAGTTCATGGGTTCTTATCACCTGTAATCTCAGAATTAACAGTAGATAAAATCAAAGAACTTGTAACAGTTCTTATTGATGAGAAAATTAACAACAACGAGAGTGAGTAATAATGATAGATTTTAGTAAATATAGAGAAGACTTTCCTATATTAAAAAGAAGGATATCCGACCATGATTTGATATTCTTCGATAATGGAGCTACCACACAAAAACCGAATCAAGTAATTGATGCTATATCAGATTACTATAGAAATTATAATTCGAATATTCATAGATCTGTTTATACATTAGGTAATGAATCTGAAAAAATCTATGAAACTTCAAAAGAGCTAGTAAGAGAATTTATTAATGCAAGTAGTTACGAAGAGATAATCTACACTAGCGGAACTACTGAAAGTTTAAATTTCGTAGCAAGAATATTAGAACAGGATGTTAGGGAAGGTGATGAAGTTATTCTTACCTACATGGAACATCATGCTAATATTATTCCTTGGCAACAACTTGCTAAACGAAAAAATCTAGTTTTAAAATACTTAGAACTAGATGAACAAGGTAGAATTAGTATTGAGCAACTTAAAGAATTCATTACAGAAAAGACTAGAATTGTTTCTATATGTCATGCTTCTAACGTATTAGGAAATATTAATCCAGTTTATGAAATTGGCGAATTATTAAAAGATAAAGACATTTATTTTATAGTTGATGCTGCACAATCAGTACCACATTTAAAGATTGATGTACAAAAAATGAACTGTGATTTTTTAGCATTCAGTGCACATAAGATGTGTGGACCTACTGGTATAGGGGTTCTTTATGGGAAAAAACAACTGTTAGAAAAGTTTGCTCCTGTAGAATTCGGTGGGGGAATGATTGGTATTGTTGAAGATGATTCAGCTACATGGGCTATTCTTCCAGATAAATTTGAAGCGGGAACACCACTGCTTGCGCAAGCAGCAGGTCTAGGAGCCACTATCAAGTATCTCAATAATATTGGTTTAGAAAATATAGAAAAATATACAAAAGAACTTACTGAGTATATGTATGCAGAGCTTTCAAAAATAGACAATATTGAGATTTACGGTACAAAAAATATCGAAGAAAGAGTTTCATTAATATCATTCAATCTAGTTGGAGTACATCCACATGATTTAACTAGTTTTTTAGATGCTAAAGGTATTTGTATAAGAGCAGGGCATCAATGTACACAACCGTTACTAGGAAAACTAGGAA
Organism: Gemella haemolysans; assembly: GCA_032567735.1. Classification (GTDB taxonomy): domain Bacteria; phylum Bacillota; class Bacilli; order Staphylococcales; family Gemellaceae; genus Gemella; species Gemella haemolysans_E. The sequence continues at coordinate 116,541 of JAWHCX010000001.1, forward strand.
CATACACAGTAGCGAGAGTGAGTCTATATTTATATAATACAAAAGAAGAGATTGATTTCTTTATTCAAACTTTAAAAGAAACGAAGGAGTTTTTTGAAAATGAGTTTTAGTGATTTAAAAAGTTTATATAAACAAGTAATTTTAGACCATAGCAAGCACCCTAGAAATAATGGAACAATTGAAAATAGCTATAAACTGGAAATGCTTAATCCTTCTTGTGGGGATAAAATAACAGTTAGTGTTAAGTTGATTAACGATATTATCGAGGATATTAAATTTTTAGGGACTGGGTGTTCAATCTCATTAGCTTCTGCTTCAATGTTAACTGAAGAATTAAAAGGTTTATCAGTAGAGAGTGCTAATGTAAAGATTAAAAATTTTTTAAATATGATTATGGGAAATGAATTTAATGAAGATAATCTTGAAGATAGTATTTCATTACAAAATATTTCTCAACTTCCAGCAAGAGTTAAATGTGCAACTTTAGCGTGGAAGATTACAGAAAAAATATTGGAAGAAAATAGGAAGAAGGAGTGATTGCATTGAATAAAAATGAAGAAATGTTTACCGAGTATCAGTATGGATTTTCAGATAAAGACGTATCTATATTCAAAACTGATAAAGGACTAACAAAAGAAATCGTTAAAACAATTTCTGAAAGAAAAGAAGAACCTAAATGGATGTTAGAATATCGTTTAAATGCATTAAAAGAGTTCTATAGAATGCCAATGCCTACATGGGGTGGAGACTTATCTGAAATTGATTTTGAGGATTTAACATACTATGTAAAACCATCAGAAAAAACAGAACGTTCATGGGATGAAGTACCAGAAGAAATTAAAAATACTTTTGAAAAACTTGGTATTCCAGAAGCTGAACAAAAATATCTTGCAGGTGTATCTGCACAATATGAATCAGAAGTAGTTTACCACAATATGCATAAACAATTCGAAGAAAAAGGAATTATCTTTGAAGATACTGATACAGCGTTAAAAAATCATGAAGAAATCTTCAAAGAATATTTCTCAAAAGCTGTTGATTTCAACGATAATAAATTCGCAGCTTTAAACTCTGCAGTATGGTCAGGTGGATCGTTCATCTACTGTCCAGAGAATGTATCAGTAGAAGCACCGCTTCAAGCATATTTCAGAATTAATAGTGAAAAAATGGGGCAATTTGAGCGTACATTAATTATTATTGAGAAAAACTCTTCTCTACACTATGTAGAAGGATGTACTGCTCCGACATATTCAGCAAGTTCATTACACGCTGCTGTTGTAGAAATCTTTATTAAAGAAAATGCTCGTTTCAGATATACAACTATCCAAAACTGGTCAACGAACGTTTATAACTTAGTTACTAAGCGTGCAATCGTTGAGAAAAACGGTACTATGGAATGGGTAGATGGAAACTTAGGTTCTAAATTAACTATGAAATACCCAGCGTGTATTTTAGTTGGAGAAGGAGCAAGTGGAAGTACGCTATCTATCGCTATGGCTAGTGAAGGGCAAGTACTAGATGCAGGTTCTAAGATGATTCACCTAGCACCTAGAACATCATCTACTGTTGTTTCTAAATCAATGTCTCGTCGTGGTGGTAAAGTTAACTACCGTGGATGGATTCACTTCGGTAAAAACTCAGAAGGGTCTCGTTCAAACATTGAATGTGATACATTAATCTTAGATGAATACTCAACATCTGATACTATTCCTTACAACATCGTTAAAAACTCTAACGTATCTTTAGAGCACGAAGCAAAAGTATCTAAAGTATCAGAAGAACAACTATTCTACTTAATGAGTAGAGGTCTTGATGAAGGACAAGCTACAGAAATGATAGTTATGGGATTCATCGAACCATTTACAAAAGAACTTCCTATGGAATATGCCGTCGAATTAAACAGATTAATTTCATTTGAAATGGAAGGATCAATAGGATAAAAATATTATAATTTGACTCTGTAAATCTGAATAAAGATTTACAGAGTTTTTTCTTAGTAATAAAATAAAATTAAGAATAAAAATAATATAGTAATAAAAAATAATGTAGGTAATGATTCATACAATTAATAAGTAATCTTAAAATAATTAAAATTAAAAACTAATAAATATTTTTGTATGATAACTACAATAAATATATATAGGTACATAGAATTTATTAATAAATATTGATGATAATAATATTATGAGAAATTTTAGACAAATTTTGATAATTATATGTTGTAAAAATATTTTCTAATATGGTATAATGTTAATTAGAAATGTAAAGTAAAAAAATATGCTGTTTTGTTGAAGTCTTATATAAATAGTGTAAATAAATTTTAAAAGTTAAATTTTAAAATTTACCTTATAATAATAGCAACTATGACTAATACATTTAAGTAATAAATAATAAATAATAGAAAAAATTATTAGAATAGTATAGATAGATTAAACAGCTAATTTTAAAAAATATATAAACTTACTGTCAATGTGCAGTAGAAGGAGAGTATTAAAAGCATATAAAATATGTATTTTATATTAATAAAAAATTAATAAAATGACTGATTATTAGTTAGGTATAATTTAACTTTATTTGATCCTAAGTTTAAAAATAATAAGTATTTGCTTTATTATTGTAATATGAATACACAACTTAGTTTGCTTTTATAGAAGAACGTAAAAGTGAAATATTATGAAACTATTAAAAGTTCTACTGAATTTATTTTTTGTCTTTTATTATTAATACTTGCTGTTCCAATTTGTATTCTTGTATGTATTGCTATTTATCTAGAGCTACACGTGAATCCAATATATACTCAAAATCGTGTAGGGTTAAATGGCAGGATTTTTAAAATTTATAAACTTAGATCAATGTATATTGATGCTGAAAAAGATGGGGCAAAATGGGCAAGTGAAAATGACGAAAGAATTACAAAAGTAGGACGAATAATTAGAAAAACACGAATTGATGAGTTACCACAACTGGTTAACATACTTAAAAGAGATATGTCTATTATTGGTCCTAGGCCAGAAAGACCAGAATTGATAAAGGATTTTATTAAATACATCCCTGATTTTAATGATCGTCTTTTAGTAAAACCTGGAATTACGGGATGGGCTCAAGTTAATGGAGGATATTCATTAACTCCAAAAGAAAAATTAGAATTTGACAAGTATTATATTCGAAATAGAGGATTTAAACTTGATTTATTAATTATAGTAAAAACAATTATAGTTATTTTTACTAGAAATGGAGCCAGATAATAAAGATTATAAATGAATATAAGGAGAAAAAAATGCATATATTAAATAATAATATTACAAGAATACTTAATTTTATCAAAAAAAAATTATTGGTATTAATGATATTCATATTAAGTGGAGTAGCTGTAGTAAGTGCCTATACTGTTTTCGGTATTACTCCTGTTTACAGCGTGTCATCTACTTTAATTATGAAAAGTTCTAGTGATAAAAATGACGATTCCAATGCTTTAACATCTATAAATTTATTACAAAGACAAGTGAAAACATATCTAGAAATATCAGAATTACCAAATATTAGAGAAGAAACTAATAAATCACTAGATTTAACTGGAGATGAGATTAAGAATATTAAATCTATAAAGCTTACTAATGATTCAGGTTCACAATTGTTAACACTTACGATACGTTCAACTGACAGAGAATTAGCTGAACGCTATGCGAAACAATATATAGTTGACTATAAATCTTTTGCAGCTGAAAAGATTGGAAGAGATGATTTATCTATAGTTACTGATGTAGTTGGTAGTTCGAATCCTGTATATCCGAGCTTATGGAAAAATATGTTTATTTCTTTTATAGTATTTTCATTTATTGGACTTAATATTATATTCATTCGTTTTATAATGAGTGACTCAATAGATTCATTAGACGATTTGGAAGAATTAGCAGGTGTTTCTGTATTAGGTATGATTCCTACTGTGAAAGAAAAAGAAAGAAGGTAAAATTATGTATATTGAAGTTATTCATAATAGTAAGTCTATTGCATCAGAATCATATAGAACTCTAAGAAGTAATATACAGTTTTCAAATTTTGGGAAAAATTTGAAAATAATTGTAATAACAAGCGCAAATCCTAATGAAGGTAAAAGTGAAGTTAGTATAAATCTTACTGCCGCTCTTGCTCAACAAGGTAAAAAAGTTATTTTAATTGATGCTGATATGAGAAAACCGACTCAACATAAATTAATTGACAAGAGAAATAATACAGGTTTAAGTAAATTAATACTAGGAGAAATAAGTGAGGATGCAGTAAGTCATTTAAATGTAAATGATGTGGAATTTGATGTTTTAACATCTGGACCAGTTCCGCCAAACCCATCAGAAATGTTAGTAAGTAGTACTATGGAAGATATTCTAAATTCTTGTATTGATAATTATGATTATGTAATAGTAGATACACCTCCATTATTAGCTGCTACTGATGCTCAGATAATGGCTAGAGTTGCTGATGCAACCTTACTAGTTGTTGACATGCAAATTAGTAAACGAAAACAGATTATAGAAGCAAAAAAAAGATTGAATAATGTTGGAGCTAGGTTTTTAGGAGTTGTCGCCAATAAACTAGAGTTACATGAAAATAGCTATTATCACTATGATTATAAATAAAATTATTAAATCAATTATAAAAAGAAAATAGCACAGAAAGGAGTAGGAATGTTACCGTATATTTTAATTTTGTTATATCTAGTAGTTTTGTCTGCCATATATATATATTTTGAAGAGAAAAAAGATGAAATAAAATTGTTAACAATTCCTACTTTTATTTTATTTTTAGTATTTGATGGATTTAGAAATTCTAGCGTTGGAGGAGATCTTAGTTTTTATGTAAATGTATTTAAAGAAAATTCTTTGCAAATATCAGAAATTCCTAATATTTTAAATTCTAGATTCGAAATTGGGTATATTTTTCTCAATAACTCATTAAGATCTATTTCGGATAATTTTACTATATTATTATTTTCTTTTGCTATAATAACATTATTTATTTGGTTTTATATATTTTGGAATTACTCTAAGAATATTTATATTAGTTTAATGATATATTTTAGTTCTCTTGGGATGTTATTGTATTCTTTCTCTAATATCCGTCAAGGTTTATCGATTTCTATAGGCTTATTAGGGTTTCATTATTTCGTTAAAGAAAAATATATAAAAGGAATACTGTGTATTTCAATTGCACCTTTGTTCCATATAACAGGGATTATCTGTATATTATTTTTATTATTGAGAAAGATTCGATTGAGCTTGAAAGTATTTATTTTTGTTGTATTTGGAATAATATTCGCATTTCCTTTTTTAAAGAATTTTTCAGAATTTTTTGTTAATATATTTCCTCAATATAGTTCATATTTAGAATCGTCTTGGTTTTTAGATAGTTATAAACTTGCACCTGTGATATTGTCTATAGTTTATGTTATATTTTTTGTGATTGGAGAGATAATCTTAAAGAATAGTGAACTAACTGAATCTGAGGAATATATTAGAATTTTGTTTTTCTGTTATTTAATATTTACAATAACAACTATGCAAACTAGTCTTTTAAGTAGATTTGCACATTATTTTTCACCATTTGCCGCTCTGTACGTTCCTATGTTTATACATAAAGTAGCAGATAAAAGAATCAAGTGGACATTGCTCTATTTAATAATTATAGTGTATTCTGTATTTTTATTTGTAATAGTATATTATAAGGCAGATTGGTATAATGTCGTTCCATATCGTTCTGTTATTGTAGATTGGCTAGTAGGGAAGGAGATTTAGGATAGATTATGGAGTTTTCAGTTTTAATAACAGTATATGAAAAAGAAAAACCTTATAATTTAAGAAAAAGTTTGTTAAGTTCATATAGACAGACTATTAAACCAACAGAAATTGTTTTGGTCTGTGATGGGATTTTGACTCAAGATTTATATAATGAAATTGAAGATATAAAAAATTTAATTCCAATTTTAAAAGTGTATCAATTATCTACCAATGTAGGTTCAGGCCCAGCATCTTGTTTTGGAGTAGAAAAGTGTAATACAGACATAATCGCTAGAATGGATAGCGATGATTATTCTGAAAAGACTCGTTTTGAAAAACAAATTAAAGCCTTCAAAGAAAATCCAAATCTTATTATGGTTGGAACTAATATTCTAGAAAAAAATACTGAATTTACGGCTTTAAAAACAGTTCCTGAAAAAACAGAAGAGATAAGAGAATATTCCAAGTTTAGAAATCCGTTTAACAATCCTTCAAGTATGATGAAAAAGGAATATATTTTAAAAGTAGGGAATTATAGAAAGTTTCGATATTTAGAGGATTATGATTTAACTATGAGACTTATACATGATAATCCTACAAAAGATTTTCTGAATATTCAAGAACCTTTAGTAATTATGCAAACAAATAATTCAAGTTATCTTCGTAGAGGAGGATTACTTTATGTGAAAACAGAATTCTTCTTACAGGCAGATTTTTATAGACGAGGCTATATATCAAAAGTTGAATTCTGTCGAAATATTCTTATACGTAATATCGTCAGAATGATGCCTAATTCTATGAGGAAATTAATTTATAAAAAGAAAATGAGAGAAAGTGTAGAGGTGAAGAGTACTATATGAAAAAGGTAATTACTTATGGGACGTTTGACTTATTACATTATGGTCATATCAACCTTCTAAAAAGAGCAAAATCTTTAGGAGATTATCTTATAGTGGGATTATCTACTGATGATTTTAATAATACAGAAAAAAATAAAGAAAGTTATTTTGATTATGAAAATAGGAAATCGCTTCTAGATGCAGTTAAATATGTTGATCTTGTAATTCCAGAAGAAACTTGGGATCAAAAAGTTTTGGATATACAGAAATATAACGTCGATATTTTTGTAATTGGAGATGATTGGAAGGGTAAATTTGATTACTTGGAAGATTTTGGAATAGAAGTTGTTTATCTCCCACGAACTAACGAAATATCAACGACTAAAATAAAAAAAGATTTAAATCGTAGGTGATAGAATGAAATATCGTGTTATACACGTAACCGGTGGTGTTAGAAATACTATTAGTGGAGTACAAAGCTTTATAAAAAATCATATTAAAACAGATGATGAAGAATTTGAATATATGGTTGGTGAATCTAATGGTGATTCTCACTTTCCTTTTAATAAATACTTAGATGAAAAAGGAATTAAAAGAATAGTATTCCCCTCTTTAAAAGTCTCTAATATGATGCGTTACGGTAGAGAATGCAGAGAGTTTTATGAAAATAATAGGACTGATGTTCTACATGTACATAACCCTATTACTGCTTTTATTCATAATTATTATGCTAAAAAAAATGGTGTTAGCGTACGTATTTATCATAATCATAGTAGTCAATTTTCAGATACTATTCTAAAAAGTATTCGCAATAGACTTTTAGTTTTTTTAGCCTTGAGAAATGCTACTCATCGTGTATCGTGCGGGGAATTAGCTGGAATAAAAATCTTTGGCAATAAAAGTTTTCAGATAGTACCAAATGCTATTGATATTAATAAATATAAATTCTCACCAAAATATAGAAAAGAAATTCGAGAAGAATTTCATCTAGGGGAACATCAAAAAGTAGTCGGAATGATTGGTATATTAAATCGATTTAAGAATCAGAATTTTTTGATAGAACTCGCTAAAAAATTACCAGAGGTAACTTTCTTGTTTGTAGGAGAAGGACCGGATCGTATGCTTCTAGAAGAGAATAGTAGAGAATTAACTAATGTTATTTTCACTGGCAAAAGAGAAGATGCATATAAGTTTTATTCAGCTTTTGATATTTTTGCATTTCCATCACTTTATGAAGGATTCCCGATGGTTTTGATTGAAGCACAATGTTCAGGAGTAAATATTATTATGAATGAGACGATAGATTCAGCAACACAGGTTGTTAATAATATTTGTACTGCGTTGCCATTAGATAAAACAAAATGGATAGATTATATTAAAAAAGTACAAATCAAAGATAAAGATAGAGACTTCGATGGGCGATTAATTGCTTTTGATATCAATCAAAATATTAATGTTCTAAAAGAATTATATCTGAAAGGTTTGATGGAGTAGTATGATAAAAAATTTAAAAACATTATTTTTCAAAATAAGTAATTTTACTTCTAGATTGAATACATTGATTCCTAAAAAAAGAAATAGAATCGTTATATATTCAAACTGGGGCTTTAGAGATAATATAAGAACATTGTACCAATATTTAGTTGATAATGGTTTCCAAGATAAATATGAAATAGTATGTGCTTCAAATAATTTTTATCATTTGAAAAAGGATAATAGGGTGAAATTTGTTTCTATTTATCGAGGATTGTACTATTTTTTAACGTCAAAATATTTCTTTTATTCTTTTGGGAAATATCCAATTAAACCTTCGAGAAATCAAATGGTTGTAAATTTATGGCATGGAATGCCTTTAAAAAAAATTGGAAATCTTGAATCAGGAATGGAGAATATTGATTATAATTTCTTTACAAAACTAGTTTCTTCTTCGGATTTATTTACTCCGATTATGAAGGCAGCATTTAAAGCTAAAGATAACCAGATGCTGCTTGTGGGGAATATTAGAAACGACGAATTATTTGAAGAAAAAAAAGATAAAAATATAATTTGGATGCCAACTTATCGAAATTCTAAAAATTATCATGATAGTCAAGATGCATTTATTTTTTCCCTAGATGAATTAGAATTCAATAAAATAAATAAGATCTTAGAAGAATATGAATATCATCTTTACATTAAATTGCATCCGTTAGAAGAATCTCAATTTAAATTTAAAAATAACTACTCAAATATTCATATGTTGTCGGAAGATATAATTAGTGAACATTATGATACTTTGTATAAGTTCCTTGGAACAACAAGTGGATTGATTACAGACTATTCTTCTGTGTTTCTAGATTATTATTTATTAAACAGACCTGTTGCTTTTACTATAAATGATTATGAGGAATATAAAGAAAATAGAGGATTTGTCTTCGATGATGTAAAAAGCTTAATGGCAGGTCCTACTATTAGTAATTTAGATGAATTATTGAAGTTTCTTCTTAGTGTTATGAAGTCTGAAGATGAATTCTGTGTTGAAAGAAATAAAGTTAATTCATTAGTAAATTCAATTCAAAGGGATTTTACTAAGACACTTTTAGAGAGTATTAGAATAGAAAAATAGTTAATTTTAGATAAATTTAGTTTTGAAAGGATATAGTTTATGATTAGTGTAATTGTTCCCGTTTATAATGTGGAAAAATATTTAGAAGAATGCTTAGATAGTATCCAAAATCAAACTTATAGTGATATCGAAGTTATTCTGGTTAATGATGGATCAACAGATAAATCAAAAGAAATATGTGGAAAATATTGTAAACAAGATAATCGTTTCCAATTATTGAATCAAGAAAATCAAGGATTGAGCGCTGCAAGAAATAAAGGGGTAGAAATATCAACTGGAGAGTATATTGTATTTGTAGATAGCGATGATATTATTAAAACAAACTATTTAGAAAAGTTAATGCAATACATGGCTGAGGATGTAGATATTGTAGAGTGTATATTTACAGTAAAGAAAATGGAATTTTTGGATGAAAATATTGAGACAACAACCATTATTTTTGAAGGAGATTCAAATAAGGCAGTTAAGTTTTTCCCGCATCATACTCTAAATGTTAATGCAGTTACTAAACTGTACAGAAGAGAGATTGTTGAAGCAGTTCCATATATAGAAGGTGTATTTTATGAAGATGTTTATAGTGGAATAGGGATGTTAAAATATATTCGAAAAATGATTAAAATTGACTATGTAGGATATTATTATCGAGTACGTTTAGGTAGTATAATGCACCGAGAATTTTCACCAAAAAATCTAGATATATTTACTGTTTGTGATAAATTAATAGAATTATATGCTGATAGAGAAGACCTTCTTCCTTATGTTGGTAGTTTTTTAGTTCATTTGGCTACGATGCATTATCACAGTTATGTAAAAAAAGGGAATCCATATAGAGAATTCTATAATCAAAAATTAGCTGAGTATGTAACATTAACAAAGAAAAATCCAGACTTAGCTAGAGCGTCACGTTTAATTAAGCTCTATAACTTTTGCCCAAAATATTATAATTCAATTGTATTCCCAGTCTATTATGCAATTTGGAAATTGAAAAATGGCATAAAAGAAGTAAAGGTAGATGAATAAGATAAATGAGGAGAAAATTTAATTTATGATAAGCGTTATCGTACCCGTTTATAATGTGGAAGAATATTTAGAAGAATGTCTAGAAAGTATAAAGCAGCAAACTTTCACTGATATTGAAGTGATACTAGTTAATGATGGCTCAACTGATGGTTCAAGGGAAATATGTGAACGGTTTTGTCAGAAAGACAGTCGTTTTAAGTTAATTAATCAAGAAAATCAAGGACAAAGTGTCGCAAGGAATCGCGGTGTTAAAGAATCTGTTGGAAAATTTATTATGTTTGTGGATAGCGATGATGTTATCAATAAAAACCTGTTAGAAGTACTACTTCCTTACATGAAGACGGAAGTGGATATCGTAGAATGTAGAATGACAAGAAAAAAAGAAGAATTTTATCTTAATAAGCCTTCTAAAATTGTATTTAAAGGAAATGCTAAAGAAGCAATTCTTAATTGTATTGAGATTAAAGAAGTGAAGTTTTGTCCAGTTACAAAACTATATAGAAGAGAAATTGTTGAAAAAGTTCCATTTTTAGAAGGATATATTTACGAAGATGTTTTTACAGGAATAAATTATTTAAAACATATGCGAAAAATAGTAGTTGTTGATTATATTGGTTATTATTATCGAGTTCGTCCAAATAGTACTATGACGAAATCCTATACTGAAAAAGATTTAGATATTTTTAAAGTAGGAAATCAATTAATAGATTCTTTTAAAGATGATGAAGATATGCTTCCCTATATTGGATATTTTATGTTTTATATTGGTCATGGACACTATTTAAAAGATGGAATAAATAAGATGAATATCTATGCTGATTTATATGAAGATTTTATTAGAAAGGCTGCTTTTATAGCAAAGCAATCCAAGGAAGTTGTTCGAAAATATCGTCTATTGAGACTGTACTTATTTGCTCCAAAATATTATACAACTATCACTTATCCTATTTATAAAAAATTACAAAATAGATGGATTTCTACTAAAAAATTAATTAATAATTTAAACGATAAATTGTATATAAGAAAAATTTGAGTATTTAAATATGAAGGGTAATATAATAAATTATAAAGGAGATGTCAGAATAAAAATGATTAGCATAATAGTTCCAGTTTATAATGTAGAAAAATATCTGGAAGAATGTTTAGAGAGTATAAAAAATCAAACGTATACAGATATCGAAGTTATATTAGTTAATGATGGATCTACTGATAATTCACAAGTAATTTGTGAAAGATATTGTCAACAAAACCCTCGTTTTTATTTAATTAATCAAGAAAATCAAGGACAAAGTGTTGCGCGTAATAATGGAGTTGCCGTTTCTAAAGGTGAATTTATCACTTTTGTGGACAGCGATGATGTTATAAAGAGTGATATGTTACAACAATTAATGAGATATATGGATACAGGAATTGATATTGTAGAATGTGATTTTACAGAAGACAAAGAAATATATAATATAAAAAATAGACAGTTGAAAATTGAAGAATTTACTTCATCAGAGGCACTAAAAAAATGTTTCGATATGGAGATAAAGTGGAGTCCTGTAGCTAAATTGTACCGTAGAAAAATAGTAGAGGGGACTCCATTTTTAGAAAATTTAATTTATGAAGATTTATATTCAGGAATTGTTTCATTAAAGAATATAGAAAAAATGAGGAAAATTAACTACATCGGTTACTATTATCGTATTCATCCTAGAAGCACTATGAGAAGAAAATTTGATAGTAAAAATTTAGATCTATTTAAAATTGGGGATTCTTTATTAGAAAAATTTAGTGAGGATAAATTATTACCATATATAGCTAAAGTACTCTTTTTAGTTTGTATTGCGCATGTTGAATTATATAAAATTCGTCCTGGTCACCCTTATTTTAAGGAATACGACGGGAATCTAAAAAAATATCTTGGAATTGCAAAAAAATCTTCAGAAGTTTTAAAAAGCAGTAAATTATTACGATGGTATAATTTTTCTTCGAAATTATTTATTATAATTATATTTCCGCTATATTTAAAGTATTTGGATATTCGTAATAAAATAAATTATAAAAGGGATAATTTAGAATAAGTATAATAGCTTTGTTTCTACTCGTTTAGTAAAAAGATAAAGGGCAAAGTATCTTGTGAAATATTGGAGTATGTAATTTAATAATCGAATTTATCATATTTGTAAATATTGATGATGTTAGTTCTAATTGATATTTTGTAGATACAAATAATAAGAATGAACATAATTATTTTGTAAAATATGTCCATAGCTCTATTAAGTATAAATTTGATAAACTTAATAAAAAAATATAATATTTTAAGAAATTTAAACAAGTAATAATAGATTGTTGTTGCAAATATATCCTTAAAAAAGGAGGAAAGGAGAAAAGTTGAAATTAGAAAAGTTAATAAGTGTAATTGTACCCGTTTATAATGTTGAAGAATATTTAGATGAATGTTTAGATAGCATTAGAAAGCAAACATATAAAAATATAGAAGTAATATTAGTAAACGATGGTTCTACCGATAAATCGCAGGAAATTTGTGAACGATATTGTCAACAAGACTCCCGTTTTTATTTAATAAATCAAGAAAACAGAGGGTTGAGCGGGGCACGTAACAGAGGAATTCAGGAATCAACAGCTGAATTTATTACTTTTGTCGATAGTGATGATGTAATTAAAGAAGATATGCTTGAACAACTAATGAAACCGATGACCTTAGAAAATATTGATATCGTAGAATGTTGGTATACTCATAATGAACAAGAATTAGAATTAGAAACAAAAGATAATATAGGAATAGTCTTTAGAGGAGATGCTAAAGGAGCGTTGGTTTCTCTTTGTAGTGATAATATTGTACGTTTAAATGCAGTTGCTAAACTGTTTAGAAGAAAATTAATTATCGGTTTTCCATTTTTAGAAGGTTTATTTTATGAAGATGTTTATGGTGGAATTGGAATTTTAAAACATATAAACAAAATGGTAAAAATTAATTATATAGGTTATTATTATCGTGTACGATCTGGTAGTATTATGAATCGAGAATTTAGCGAAAAAAATTTAGATTTGTTTACGATTTGTGATAAATTAGAACAATTATACGAGAATGATAAAGAAGCACTAAGTTATATTTATCGTCGATTGTTTAATCTAGTATTGATGCACGTAATAGATTACCATATTTTTGAAGGTAATACCTATGAAGAGAAATATCGTAATTATTTAAATAAATATGCGAAAACTTCAAAAAAATCGTTTTTAATTCATGCCTATTTACTTTTCCCTAAACATATCGTTATTATTTCACGTATTCTTGGAGGATTGCAATGGCGTTGGCAGGAGTATGTAGTAAAAAAATTTCGAAAGGGGTAAATCAAGGTGAAGTATTTTTTAAAAGAAACATATGAAAAAGCAAATCACGCTGGACCAAAAGCGAGAATGGATGCTGAAAAAATCATGTTAGATAGTGGTTACTTAGAGTATTTTTTAAAAGAAAGTCAGAATCACAATTCTTTAACAAAAGATGATGTTATTATTCTTCAATTTCCATTGTTGTGGCAGTCGCTAAAGAAACAAATACGTATGAAATTTTTAAAGAAAAGAAATTTTAAGGTGTATTTACTTATTCATGATATTGAATCACTGAGAAATAAAAAAATTAAATCATTTTCTGATTTTAAATATTCTATCATCCATTTTTTACAAAATAAAACAGTACTAGAAAGAGTAGATGGTATCATAGCCCATAATGATAAAATGAAGTCTGAACTAGTAAAAATGGGAATTAATAAAGAACAAATTGTTTCTTTAGAAATATTTGACTATTTAATTCCAAATTTTAACGAGGATAAAAATTATGATAAAGATAAAATTTTACTAGCTGGTAATTTTGATATACGTAAAACAAAGTATGCTCGTAATTTACCTGAAAAACCCGAGTATGAAATTTATGGAATCAACTTTGAGTCTGAAAATCTCCCGAATAATATTCACTATAAGGGAGCATTCACTCCAGATGAACTGCCTAATCACCTGCAAGGTGGGTTTGGTTTAGTATGGGATGGAGATAGTGCACATACTTGTAGTGGGATGTATGGGGCGTACTTGAAAATCAATAATCCTCATAAGGCGTCTTTATATTTAGCATCTGGATTTCCGATTATTGTATGGAAACAATCAGCTCTTGCTGATTTTGTAATAAGAAATAATTGTGGAATTATCATTGATTCATTGTATGAAATTGCTGGTATTTTAGAATCTATGAATGAAGAAAAGTACCAACAGTTGATAGATAACTGTAAAAAAATTGGAGAAAAAATTCGTCAAGGAAATTATCTAAAAAAAGCCTTGGAAGAATGTGAAAGGAAATTGTAGAAGATATGAAACTACAATTATTAAAAGAAAAAATAAAGAGATATATTAAAATTTTAAGACACTATGGTTTTAAATTAACTATAACTTATTATTTAGGTCAGCAATCTGAAGAAAAATATTTTAACTTTAGAAAAAAAATGATTTTAAATTTTGTATATAATTTACGGGAAAAAGCTGATATTAATAATATTACAGATATGGATGATATGGTTGAAAGGGATTTTCCTAAAATTGTTTGGACAATGTGGCAACAAGGAGAAGCACAAATGCCTGAGACGGTTAAAGCGTCTATTAAAACGATAAAAGCTTTTGCCGAAAGAAATGAGTGTGAATTTTATTTATTAACAGATGAAACTCTTGCGGAGTTTATAAATATTCCAATAGACATCACAGAAAAATATAAGAAAAAAGAATTATCAGCTGCGCATTATTCAGATATTGTTCGTTTTTATTTATTATGTAGATATGGTGGAATATGGATGGATTCAACACTGTTTGTATCAC
Organism: Gemella haemolysans; assembly: GCA_032567735.1. Taxonomy (GTDB): domain Bacteria; phylum Bacillota; class Bacilli; order Staphylococcales; family Gemellaceae; genus Gemella; species Gemella haemolysans_E. Next base: position 131,639 of record JAWHCX010000001.1, read on the forward strand.
CTTATACTACTATAGATGCGCTTGAAGGTGATTTTTTTACTTTAAATCATCCACCATTACAGGAAGGTGGAATGGGATATACTGTTGGTGATTTTAAATGGTCTGGTTTCTTTTTAGCTGGAAAAAAAGGAAAATCATATTTTAAAAACATTCGAGATTTATATGTGTACTATGTAAGGAAATATCCTATTTTTATAGATTATTTAATAATGGATTATTTTATTTTATCAGAGTATAATGTTAATAGATATTTTAGAGAATTAGTAGATAAGATTCCTATACTAGAGTCTGCTGAAAATTTATGGTTTTTAAGAGATCATGCTAATGATATTTTTGATGAACAAGAATGGGATAATGTTTTAAAAACAACTCCTATCATGAAAACAACTTATAAAATCAATGAAAAAGAGATCATTCCAAATAGTTATCTGTATAAATTATATCATGATGAACTAAATGAGTAGAGGAATTACATGAAGAAAAGTAGAACAGATTATGCAACTTTAAATACGAGTATCGCTCTTGCGATACAACCTTTTCAAGCGCTTATTGGATTTATAAGCCGTACAATATTTTTAAATATTCTTGGAGTAACTTATTTAGGTTTAAATAATTATTTATCTAGCTTAGTATCAATATTATCCTTAGCTGAATTGGGGATAGGTGGTGCTATGACCTATGCTTTATATGGACCACTGGCTAGAGAAGAGCATGCTAAGATTAATGCTTTTATGATTTTATTTAAAAAGTTATATAGGATGATTGGGATTGGTATTTTCATTATTGGATCTATTCTAGCATTGTTTTTACCGTATATAATTAAGGATTATCCTGTAAATCGTGAAGTGTATATTATTTACTTTCTTTTTGTTTTTAATTCTGCTTCGAGTTACTTTTTCTCTTACAAAAGAACACTGTTATATGTGGATCAACGTAATTACATCATGACTTCGATTGATTTTAGTCTTTATGTTCTTCGTATTCTTCTACAGATTGGAGTCCTAATCTATACTAAGAATTTTGTTATATATCTTTTAGTAGGCATATTCATGAATATAATTGGTAATTTTATTATGTCTAGCATTGTTGATAGAATGTATGATTATTTGTTTAATGAAGAAGTCACTTCTATTACTCAAGAAGAAAAGGAAAGATTTGTTAAAAATATAAAAGGTAATATTGTAGGGCGTATTGGAGAAACTATTGTTTTTCAAACTGATAGCCTTCTAATGGGGGCTTATATTAGTTTAACTGCTATAGGTCTATATGGGAATTATATTTTTGTACTTGGATTTTTATCTCTATTAGCAAGTACAACAATTAATCCAGTTACATCCTCAATAGGTAATTTAATTCATTCTGAAGATACTACACTTATATCTAAACTAGACTTTATAAAAAAATTTCAGTTTATTGTCTTTAGTATGGTTTATCTTTTTAGTATGGGATTCTTAATCTTTATTAATCCATTTATAATGATTTGGTTGGGTAAAGATTTCCTATTTAATATAGAAGTTGTAGTTCTTATAGTTGTTAATTTTTTCTTAACAAATTATAGAAGGCCTGCGCTTATTTTAATATCAGTATATGGACTAAGTTATGAACAAAATTATAAAACTATTTCAGAAATTATATTAAATATAGTTTTTTCGCTTTATTATCTTGTTGTCTTAGATTTAGGTGTAGCTGGTATTTTATTAGGTACTATTTGTTCAACGGTGGTAACTTGTATATGGTATGAGCCGTATAGCGCGTTTAAGTATGGGATCAAATCTTCAGCAAAAGAATATTTCAAAAACATGATTAAACATTTTGCAGTATTTACGATAAGTATTGTCTGTATTATCTTATTAGATGTTTTTGTATTTTCTAAACAGGAATTTATTGTCACTATATTTATGAAAATACTCCTATATGTTGGGTTGTTTAGTATATATATTTATACATATAGAAATCATGAGGCAGGTAAATTAATTGTACGTATGATGCGAAAAATATTGTTTTTAAACAGATTAAGGAGAAAATAAATGAAAAGAGTATTAGTTTGTGGCTTGGTACCTGATGTTGGGGGATTAGAAAAAATAGTTGTAGATTTTTACAATAACATAAATACAGATGAATTTGAATTTGAATTTTTACTTCAGGGTCCAGAAGATGTTGAATTTAGTGAACATTTCCAGAAATTGTGTAGAAATCCTATAGTTGTCCATAGAACCCCTAAATTAAGGCCGAATATAAAACATGCATTGAAAGAATGGGATAAATTCTTTAGAAATAATGCCCATCGATATGATATATTATGGTCAAATCAGAACGGATTGACTCATCTTGAATTTTTAAAGCTTGCTAAAAAGTATGGTATTAAGAAAAGAATTGTTCATGGTCATTGTGCAACTGCTGACAAGTTTTATCGATTTATACATCCGATAAATCGTCTCTTTGTTGGGAAATATGCAACAGATTTTTGGGCATGTGGAGTAGAAGCTGCTAATCATTTTTATCGTGGTAAGGAGAAAAATAAAGCACTAGTTGTTAATAATGCGATAGAGGTAGAACAATTTTTATATAATGAAGAAATACGTGAGAAACTGAGAAAAGAATATAATATTCCAGAAAATTGTCTTGTGGTTGGACAAGTTTCTCGTTTGTATGAAAAACAAAAAAATCAAAGCTTTTGTGTTAAAGTATTTTCAGAATTGGTAAAGAAAGAACCAAATTCAAGATTAGTGTTTATCGGACGTGGCGATACTACATTTTTAACAAATCTTGCTAAAGAATATAATGTTGAAGATAAGGTGATTTTCACTGGATTAAAAAGCAATGTTGGTGAAATGTTAAATTTATTAGACGTATTTTTCTTTCCATCTAATTTTGAAGGATTACCAATCGTATTAGTAGAAGCACAGGCTAATGGCTTGCCAGTAGTAACTGCTAATCACTTGCCGGTCGCCAGAATCCTAGAAAACTATGATAATAGCTTGTCTTTAAAAGATGAATGGAAGCTTTGGGCAGATAAGATTCTGTCTGTTAGAGACGGTCGTATATTAGACAGAGATTATGTATATGAAGAAATTAGAAAACATGGATATGAAATTAAATCTGCGACTAGGCAGCTAGAGAGCTTATTTAATGAATAATAAATAAAAGGATTATAAAATATACTTAAATCAGAATTATAATTTTGATAAAAGTTAATCTTATAATCTTTTTATTTTATATCTGATTACAGTTGTTATAGAAATATTGCTAGAGTTATGTTAATATTATAAGTGAAGTATAAAAAATAAATTTTAGATAAAAATGGTATAACGAAGTATAGGAGTTTAGTTATGAGTAATAATAATCAAAGATACAATAATAACGAATCTAACAATGGTTATCAGGATCAAAATACAAATTATTATGATAATTATCAAAATCAGGACTTTATGGATTATAATGAATCTAATTATGACCAAAGTCAAATTTATAATGAAAATTATCAAAATCAAAATATGTATAATGATCAATATAATCAAAATACTAATTTTAATGGCAACTTTCAGAATCAAGATATGCAGGGGTATAGTGATTATTATAATCAGGGAACAAATGATTATGATATAAATTATCAAGATCAAAATATGAATTATAATACTCAGCAATATCAAGAAAGTTATAATGTTTATAATGATAACAATCAATTTACTACAAATAAACAAGAATATTACGAACAAAATGATAATAATTTTAATCAGGTATATGAAGAATATGCTGAACCTAAGAAAAGAACAGGCATAATACTTTTAGTTAGTTTTCTAATCGTTGGACTTATAGCTATCTCTGGTTATTTTGCTTATAATAAATATATAGTAAATAAAAAGGCAGTAGTTGATCTTAATCAATATGAAATAGAATTTAAGCCATATGGAACTGATGGGGATGGGACAGCAGCAACAGATATTAAGAAGGTTCCGACAGTAGAAAATGTAGATGGGAGTGTAACACAATTTTTACAAGAACCTACGATTACTTATAGTAAATCAAATAATTTAAAAAATGGAGAAAAGGTTGAAGTTACAATAAGTCTAAGCAAATCTTCTGCTGATGCTAAAAAACTTGAACTTAAAGGTGAATTTAAACGCTCTTATACTGTAAGAGGATTAAGTGAAAAATCTAAAGATAACAGCAGTAGTAAAGACAGTAAGTCTAATTCAAGTAGTGTAGTGCTTAGAGAAGATAGTTCGGTAAATACAAAAGAATTAACTGATACACAAGTTGGTAACTGGGCGAGAGCTATGTATATTAAAGACTTTGCTCGTAATTCTTCTACATCTGAATTTTCATATGATGTTTGGTTAGGTAGTGATCAGTTAGCTTATGCTAATTTAAGACGCAATGGTAGTGTTGTAGGGAAGTATAGAGTTAATGCAAGAGGCGAACTTGAACAATATGATAATGGTGGTTGGTCTATAATTAGTAGTACATATACTTCTTAAATATTAATTTAATCGAAATATTTTTATATTCAATTTAAATTTATAAAAACTAATAAAACTGATAACTAAAATATAGATAGCGTATTCTAGTTATCAGTTTTTTTGTAAATTTTTTTATAAAAAATTATAAATAACTCTTGTAATTAATTATATTTAATGAGATAATATTATATATAATGCAAATAGAGTAAGAGGAGATATATACTTATGACAAAGATACTAGCTATTAACTCAGGAAGTTCATCTTTAAAATTTCAATTATTTGAAATGCCTGAAGAAAAAGTTATTACTAAAGGACTAGTTGAAAGAATCGGTATTGAAAACAGTGTATTCACTATCGAATTCAACGGTGAAAAAAATAAAGAAACATTAGATATTCCAAACCACGATGTAGCGATTGAAATGTTACTTGAAAAATTAACTAAACTAGGTATAGTTAAAGATGTAAAAGAAATCGAAGGTGTTGGACACCGTGTAGTTCATGGTGGAGAATTCTACGATGCTTCTGTATTAGTAAATGATGAAGAGCTAGCTAAAGTAGATTCAATTGAAGACTTAGCGCCTTTACATAACCCAGCGAATATTAAAGGTGTTCGTTCATTCCAAAAAGAATTACCAGGTGTTCCAAACGTACTAACATTTGATACTGCCTTCCACCAAAGTATGCCTAAATCAACATACATGTATGCTGTACCAAGAGAATTTTATGAAAAATATGGAGTTCGTAAATATGGTGCTCACGGAACTAGTCATAGATACATTGGAGAAAAAGTTGCTGAAATTTTAGGAAAAGATCCTAAAGATTTAAAAACAATTTCATGCCACATCGGTAACGGAGCTTCAATTTGTGCTATTAAAAATGGTAAATCATTCGATACATCTATGGGATTCACTCCATTATCTGGATTAGTAATGGGTACTAGAACAGGTGATATTGACCCAGCAACAATTCCTTACATCGCTCAAAAAACAGGATTATCTCTTGAAGAAATCGTACGTATTTTCAACTTTGAATCAGGACTAAAAGGTGTTTCTGCACTTTCTTCTGACTTACGTGACGTTGAAGGTGCAAGAAATACAAATCCACATGCTGCTGAAGCTATTGATGTGTATATCAACAGAATTAAAGAATATGTTGGAGCATACGCTGCAGCAATGAATGGTGTAGATGCTATCGTATTCACTGCTGGTGTTGGTGAGAATGCTACATGGGTACGTGAAGAAGTATTAGAAGGTTTAACTTTCCTAGGTGTACAAGTTGATAAAGAGAAAAACAATGTACGTGGAAAAGTTGCAGAAATTTCTACAGCAGACTCAAAAGTTAAAGCTTTCGTAATTCCAACAGATGAAGAAGTTATGATAGCTAGAGATACTTATAACTTATCTAAATAATAGTAAGAGATTAACAGGGCTGGGGTTTCTCCAGCCCTTTAATATTTTGGAAGGATATTATGGAAATAAATAACTTTAGAAAGAAATTTAACGGTGCTATAGATGTACTAGAAAAATTTAATAAAGCAGGTTATGAAGCATATTTTGTAGGAGGCTGTGTAAGAGATTTTTTACTTGGATGTGAGTTTTCAGATATTGATATAACTACGAACGCTTTGCCAAAGGAAGTCAAGACAATCTTTAGAAAAAGTATCGATACAGGAATTCAACATGGGACTGTAACTATATTAGTAGATGGAGAAAGTTATGAAGTTACTACCTTTAGAACTGAAGATGACTATATTGATCATCGAACGCCAGAAAAAGTTGAGTTTGTTAGTAATCTAAGAGACGATCTTGATAGACGAGATTTCACTATTAATGCTATGGCTTTAGATAGTAAAGGTAATCTTTATGATTATCATAATGGAAAAAAAGATTTAACTAATAAAATAATTAAAACGGTAAATAATCCCAATGAAAGATTTTTTGAAGATGCTTTAAGAATGTTAAGAGCTTTTCGCTTCTCGTCGAAGTTAGGATTTGAAATCGAGGATAGTACATTAGATGCTATAAAAAAGAATGCCGAGCTTATTAAATTTGTTTCGGTAGAGCGTATAACAAATGAATTTAAAAAATTGCTAGCCGGTATTGGAAGTAAGCGTAGTTTAGAATTATTGCTTGATAGTAAGTTGAATACTTATATACCTTTTCTAAGTGACATTATTAGTTTTGTTGACTGTTCTAAATATACATTTTGTCAAAGTTTATATATTTTAACAAAATTAAATAATATTTCTTTTGAAAAATTGAGAGATTTAAAACTATCAAATAAAGAAATTAAAAAAATTAAAGAATATGAGAGAATTAATTTAGAATTTCTCGATAACAGACCATTAGAACTTATTTTATATAAATATGATAAGGATGATATTTATTTTATAGTTGAATATTTCGATTACTGTGATAAAAAAAATATCGATATAATTAATTTACCAATAAGTTCATTTAATGATATAGCTATAACTTCAACCGAGATTATTAGTATAATAGATAAATCACCTGGACCATGGATGAAGGAAGTTACAAAAAAATTAGAAGAAGCTATTTTATTAAATAAAATAAATAATACTGAAAATAATATAGTAGATTTTCTTAAAAAAATAAGAGATAATATATAGATATAATGAAAGTGAGGTGAGAGAATAAATGGATAAAATATTTTGTGTAGTCGATATTGAATTAACAGAAGATAAAGAAATTATACAGTTTTCTGCAACAAAACTTGATCAAGAGTTTAAAGAGTTAGAGTCTATAAATTATTATATCAAGCCTAAAAAGCAAGTTTCTTCTTTTGTTACTGAGTTAACGGGAATAAGCAATGAAATGTTAAGTGGAAAAATGTATTTCGAAGAAGTAGCACATGAATTATATGAATTTATAAAAAACGATATACTCGTGTGTCATGGTTTACCTTCTGATTATGTAATTTTGAAAAAAAGATTTCATGATGTCGGTATTAGATATCATTCAAAAATGTCTTTAGACACTGTGGAATTAGCAAGACTATTTATGCCTACTCAAGAAAGTTATAGATTATCTGATTTGTCAAATTCTCTCAACCTTTATACTGGTGATGGATACCATAATGCCGCAGTTGACGTCAAAGTAACAGTAGCATTATTAAAAGAAATTTCTAAGAAAATAGCGAATATTAATTCAAATAACTTTAAAAAAATAGAAGTACTTTTAGAAAAAATCGATTATAATACATTAGAATTTGCTAAGTATTGTAAAAGTAAATTTAATGATAAAGAAAATAGTAACGGTGATTTTATTTGTTTTCATGATGTTGATTTTAAAAAAGTCTCTTATGCGATTAATAAAAAGAAATTCCATAATAAATTTATTCTATTTTCTTCAATAAATGAACAAAACTATATAAATAACTTTAAAATTTCTAATTATGTCATTTTAAAAGAAAAAAGTAATTATGTTCCATTAAATGTTTTTAAATTGTTCCCTAAAAAAGAAGATTTAAATTTAGATAAACTTTTAATTAAGTTGTATGTGTGGATATTAGAGACAAACTCAGGTGATTTTAGTGAGTTAAACTTGCTTTATCTTGAAAAAATGTATATAGATAATATTAAAAATGGTGTTTTGATTAGTTCAAAATCTTATTATTTCGATGAGAAAAAAAAAGCAGCGGTAACTTGTGAAAATATTGTTACAAATTATAATTCTATTGAGTATTTATTAGAAGACAATAATTTTAAAAATCATACATATATATTTGAAAATAAGAAAATCTTAGGCCGCGAACTAGATTCAAAAAATACAAAAGATTATTTCTATAAAAATGTTGTTGTTGAACTAAATGTTGCAGTTTCTAGAAATCTTAAAGATAAGAGTATAAAAATGCTTAGAAATAACATTGACGGGCTAGTTAAGTTTTTACATGAAATGTATATTTCAGAAAGTTTATTCTTATATAATGACAGTTTAAGTTTTATTTTACAAGATGTTGAAGCAATATTAAATGATATAAAGACGTATAAAAATGATTTGCCAATATCTTATAAATTTATGAAAAAACTAAAAAATGTCCTTACTAATTCTAAGAATATCTATAAATTTATTGTTCTTGACCAAGAAAACAGTTTAAAATTAACTGTAGTAGATGATAAAAAAGTTAAAGGTTTAATTAATGTTGTTCACTCAAGAAAGCACAAGTATATAAATTTAAAAGGCAAAGCCCATTATATTTATAGTAACGGAGATGAGGAACTTCTAAATTCAAAAGTGACAGGGTCAGTACTATATGTTTTTGAAAGCAATAAATACAAAGATCTTTATTTTAGTAAAAGAGAAAAAAGAAGTTATATAAAATATTATAATTTTTCAATAAAAGATAATTTTAGTGAACTATATAATGAAGCAATTAAAAATAATAGAATTTCTTATAGATGTTATGCTACGAAGGATATATTAGAATATCGTTATTATTTAAAAGATATTTTTGAGAGTATTATAATTTTTCGTGATTTAGAACATTAGACTAAGAAAAATGAAAACACATAATTAAAAAAATAGTAAATTTATGTTATAATATAATTAGTTTTTATATATAATATGATAATTTAAATTTTGAATAAAATATTAATTAAAATTAGGAGGGACTTCAAGTTGAATATTAATAATTTAAAAGAACAACTAGGTCAAAAAGTAACTCTTGGTGCATGGATTGCTAACAAGAGAAGTAGTGGTAAAATTGCATTTTTCCAACTAAGATATGGAGCAGGGTTTATTCAAGCTATTGCTTTAAAAGAATCTTTAGGTGAGGAAAGATATCAACAATTACGTCACTTACCACAAGAAACTTCATTAAAGGTAACAGGATTAATTAAAGAAAACGAAAGAGAACTTTCAGGTATTGAATTAGAAATTGAAGACTTCGAAGTTATTTCAGAAGCTATAGATTATCCAATTACTCCAAAAGAACACGGGGTTGAATTTTTAGCAGATAATCGTCATATTTGGATTCGTTCTAAAAAACAACATGCTATTTTAACAATTAGAAATCAAATTATTAAATCAACTTATGATTTCTTTGAAAAAGAAGGTTTCTTAAAAACTGATCCACCAATCTTAACTTCATCAGCTCCAGAGGGAACTACAGAATTATTCAATACTAAATACTTTGATGAAGAAGCATATCTTTCTCAATCAGGACAATTATACTTAGAAGCAACAGCGATGGCTTTTGGAAAAGTATTTTCATTTGGACCTACATTCAGAGCTGAAAAATCTAAAACTCGTCGTCACTTAATTGAGTTCTGGATGATTGAAGCTGAAATGGCTTTCTGTAATCATGATGAGAGTTTAGCATTACAAGAAGCATTTGTTAATCATTTATTAACTGATGTATTGGAAAAATGTCAAGAACAATTAAAAGTACTTGGACGTGATTTAGAGGCTTTAGAAAATGCTAGAGGTGAATTCCCTCGTATTAAGTACAAAGATGCTATTAAATTATTAAAAGAAAATGGATTTGATGATATTGAATATGGAGATGATTTTGGATCACCTCACGAAACATTTATAGCTAATAGTTATAATAAACCAGTATTTATTACTCACTGGCCATTAGATATTAAACCATTCTATATGATAGAAGATCCAAACGAACCAGGTGTTGTATTATGTGCTGACTTAATTGCACCTGAAGGATACGGAGAAATTATCGGTGGTTCTCAACGTATTGATGACTACGATAAATTATTAGAAAACATTAAAAAACATGATTTAAATCTTGATGCATATGGTTGGTATTTAGATTTACGTAAATATGGTTCTGTTGAACACGCTGGATTTGGATTAGGTCTAGAAAGAACTGTAGCTTGGATTACAGGTAACGGACACGTTCGTGAAACTACACCATTCCCTCGTTTATTAAACAGATTGACACCATAGGAGTTTAATATGATCAATATCAATATAAAAGGTCTTTTAGTTGATGCTGATTTCTTAATGAATTATACTTCTCATAACTTATCTGGAGAGGAAGCTATGTTTCTTCTTCAGATAAGTTATTTGACAAATCAAGGAGAAATTCCTTTTTCAACGGAAGATTTTAAAGATAAATTGAATTTACCAGAGGATCACATTTTCTCCAAATTAGAAAATCTAATAAATAAAGATATAATAGAGGTTTTACCAGATAGTAAAATCAATTTTATAGTATTTAATAATAAAGATGATTATTATACATTACGCGAACTTTTAAAACTGGTAGAAAGAGTCACAGGGAAAATTTTAACTTCAAAAGAAATGGATATTGTATCATCATGGTTTGATAAGAAATATACAAAAAAAGAAATCGATGAGGCATTAACTATTTCAAGAAATTTAAACTATGTGAACGGTATTTTAAATAATAGAGTTAGTAATGATATACAAAAAGAAAGTGGTAGTAGTTTAGGTTATGACTGGTTTAACAAATAGACAAAAGAAAATAAGAGCAAAAAAAGTAATGGAATATTTGGATAAAGTATTTCCTGATGTCAAATGTGAATTAGATTTTTCTAATAATTTAGAATTGATTATTGCTGTTTTGTTATCTGCTCAGTGTAAAGATGAATATGTTAATAGAGCTACAGTTGGTTTATTTGAAAATTATAAAACAATTGATGATTATGCTGATGCTAAGGTTGAGGATATAGAAAAGTATATTAGAACTTTAGGATTATATAAAGCAAAATCAAAAAATATTGTAGGAATGGCTAATATGTTAAGAGATGTTTACAATTATAAAATTCCTCAGACTAGAGAAGAGTTAGAAAAATTACCAGGTGTCGGAAGAAAAACCGCTAATGTTGTTCTATCTGTTGGCTTCAATGTTCCTGCAATTGCTGTAGATACACATGTTGAGCGTGTGGCGAAGATGTTTGGCTTAGCTGATTTAAATGATAGTCCTCTTCAGGTTGAAAAAAGCCTTATGAGTGTTTTCCCTATGGAAAGCTGGGGGAAAATTCATCATCAGCTTATTCATTTAGGTCGATATAAACTTCCAGCAAGAGGTGAGCGTTCTATTGACCCTGAATTAGAAAAATTATTAGTATTAAAATAAGAGGAGAAGGACTATGCTAATTATATTTATACTGGCGTGTTTTCTAATATTGCTAGATCAACTTAGTAAAAATTTTATAGTTAATCATTTTACATTAGGTGAAAGTAAGGAAGTTATAGCAAATTTCTTTAGTATTTCATCCCATAGAAATAGGGGAGCCGCATGGGGAATTTTACAAGATAGCCGTATATTTTTTATAGTTGTTACGATAATATTTATTGCTATTTTGACATATTATTTAGTTAAACAAAGAAATATATTATCAAGTTTTGATAAAGCTATTTTTTCTCTAATTTATGGAGGAGCAATTGGTAATTTTATTGATAGATTAACTAGACATGAAGTTGTTGATTTCCTAGATTTTAGAATTTTTGGCTATGATTTTCCTATATTCAACTTGGCGGATTGCTTTATTTGTATAGGAGTTGTATTCTTATTATTTAAAATTTATAAGGAAGAAGAAAAATAATAATAAACCGAGAGATGATTTTTTTAATCAACTCTCTTTTTTGTTATAATAATTGTAGTATAATATTAAAGGAGTTTTGAATGTATTATTGCACGTATAAAAGTAAGATAGGTCTTCTATATTTAATTTCTGATGGTCTGCATCTATGTGGTTGTTATTTAGAAGGTCAAAAGTATTTTCCTGATGAGATTAATAAATATTCGTTTGATGAAGAATTAGAAGTGTTAAATTTGGCAAAGTTGTGGTTAGATAGCTATTTTAAAAATGAAAAACCCAGTTTGGAAAATATGCCTATAAAAATGATAGGAACTGATTTTAGAAAAAACATCTGGTCGTTACTTAAGGATATTCCATATGGCGAAGTAGTTACATATAAGTATCTTTCTAAGAAAGTCGCTGAATTACAGGGGATTAATGGTATGTCATCTCAAGCTGTAGGTGGAGCAGTTGGACATAATCCATTTTTGATATTTATTCCTTGTCATAGAGTTATAGGTACTGATGGATCTTTAACAGGATATGCTGCAGGATTAGAAAACAAGAGGTTTTTATTAAATTTTGAATCTGATAATAATAATTATTAACTAGAGCGCTAAAAACCGGTGAATAATAGAAGAATATAAGAAAATATGATATAATTAATAAGATTAAATTCTTTATTAGGAGAAATAAATGAACAATAAAAAGATAGTATTTATGGGAACTCCAAAGTTTGCTGTTCCTGTTTTAGAAATGTTAATTGAAAATTATGGAGTAGATTTAGTTATTACCCAACCAGATAAAAAAGTTGGTAGAAAAAAGGTATTAACACCTCCTCCTGTTAAAGTTGTAGCCTTAGAACATAATATTAAGGTATTACAACCTGAAAAAATATCTACAGACGAAGAAACGTATGCTACATTAAAAGAGTTGAATCCAGATATAATTATTACAGCTGCATATGGTCAGCTTGTACCGGACAAAATCCTAGAAATTCCAGAACATAAATGTATAAATGTCCACGGATCATTATTACCTAAATTACGTGGTGGAGCACCTATTCAATATTCGATATTAGAAGATCATAAGAAAACAGGTATTACTATTATGTATATGGTTAAAAAACTAGATGCAGGAGATATGATTTCAAAAGTAGAAGTTGATATTTTAGATAGCGATAACTATGAAACATTACATGATAAACTTTCAGTAGCTGGTCGTGATTTACTAAATGAAACTTTACCGAAAATTTTTAGTGGTGACATTGCGCCTGAAAAACAAGATGATGCAGAGGCTACATTTGCAAGAAATATCTTAAGAGAAGATGAGAAGATAGATTGGAATACATCAGCAAGGGAAGTATTTAATAAAGTTCGTGCATTAGATCCTACACCAGGTGCATTTACGTATTTAGATGGTAATGTTTTAAAAATCTGGGCTAGTGAAGTTGTTAAGTTAGAAGAACAATCTAGTTACACTAAAGTAGGAACTATTATTAAGCAAGATAAGAAAAATATCTATGTTTTATGTGGAAATGGAACAGTACTAAAAGTTCATGAACTTCAAGTATCTGGTAAAAAGCGTATGCCTGTTGTGAATTTCTTATCTAATAAGAAGGATTATGTAGGGATAATTTTAGGTGAAGAAAATGAGTAGCATTAATGCTAGACATATTGCTTATGAAGTACTTTATACAATCATTCAGGAAGATGGTTATAGCAACATTACGTTAAATAAGAACTTTAATCAGCATAAGGTTCAAGAACAAGATAAAAGATTTATTAGCGAAGTAGTGTACGGCACTATAAAGAATAAAATATATCTTGAACATATTCTTAAAAGCTATTCAAAAGGTAGGGTTAAACCTAAGGTTAAAGTTATTATACTAATGAGTATTTATCAATTACTGTATATGGATAAAACTCCAAATTTCGCAATTATTGATGAAGCTGTTAAACTAAGTAAGAAAGTTGCAGGTAATATCACAGGAAAATTCGTAAATGGTATTCTTAGAAATATTGAACGACAAGCTAGTAATTTAGATCTTAAGTATAAAAATAGAACTGAACAATTCTGTATAGAAAATAGTTGTCCTGTTGAGTTGTTTGATATACTTAAAAATCAATATGGTAATGAAAAAGCACAAAAGATAGTAATATCATTTAATCAAAAGAGCAAGAATAGTATTAGATATAATCCTTTAAAAATCACTAAGAAAGAGCTAATAGAAAAATTAGGTGATGCTGTTAGCGAGAGTGAAATCTGTGAAGATAGTCTTGTTTTAAATAAATTAAACCTAGATAGTAATTTATTTACAAAAGGGTATTATATTGTTCAAGATGAAGCTAGTGCATTAGTTGCAACGTCTATTGGATTGCCAGTGGATAAAGAATACAAAATACTAGATACTTGTGCTGCTCCAGGAGGTAAAAGTCTTCATATAGCAAGTAAGTATTTTAATTCTACTTTAATTTCATGTGATAAATATATACATAAGCTTAAGTTAATCGAAGATAACAAAGAAAAACTTGATATAAAAAATATTCAAGTAAAAGAACAAGATGCAACAGTAAATAATGATTCATTTATTGAAAATTTTGATATAGTTGTATGTGATGTTCCATGTTCAGGGATAGGGGTTATTAAAAACAAACCCGAGATAAAATATAAAATTACTAATGCTTATATTGAAGATATTGCGAAACTTCAATATCAAATTTTAGAAAATAGTAAAAATTATGTTAAACAAGGCGGAACACTTATGTATTCTACTTGTACAATAGATAAGAGAGAAAATATAAAAAATATCGAGAAGTTTTTAAAAGAGAACAAAGATTTTAGTTTAGAAAATATAACTCTAAACAATAGTATAGTTAAATCGAGAGAAAATGGTGTATTAGAAATACTACCAGATGAGTATAGTTGCGATGGCTTTTTTATCGCAAAACTTAAAAAAATGGAGGCAAAATGTTAATTTCAGATTTTAAAGGTTATAAAAAGTCTAGATGGTTAAAAGATTTCGATAAAATGTCAATATATTCAATAAGATTAGATCAATTAGAAGAGTATATTGTTAGTATTGGAGAAAAGAAATTTAGAGCTAAGCAGATTTATGATTGGTTATATAAAAAGAGAATTACGGATTTTTCAGAAATGAAAAATGTACCTAAATCATTACAAGAAAAATTAGCAGAAGAGTTCGAAATTACAACTTTAAAAACAATAATTAAACAAGAATCAGCTGATGGTACTATGAAGTTCTTATTCGAACTTCAAGATAAATACACAATTGAGAGTGTACTTATGAAAAATAAATATGGAAATTCTCTTTGTGTAACAACACAAGTAGGATGTCGTATCGGCTGTACTTTCTGTGCATCTACTTTAGGTGGATTAAAACGTAATTTAGAAGCGGGTGAGATAGTATCTCAAGTGTTAAAAGTTCAACAAGAATTAGATAAAAAAGGTGAACGTATCTCTAGTATCGTAATTATGGGTATCGGTGAACCATTTGAAAACTACGATGAGATGATGGATTTCATCAGAATAGTAAATAGTGATGAAAGTTTCAATATTGGAGCTAGACACATTACTGTTTCAACTTCTGGAATAGTTCCAAAAATATATGATTTTGCGAATGAAAAAGTTCAAATTAACTTCGCGGTTTCTTTACACGCACCTACTAATGAATTAAGAAGTAAAATCATGCCAGTAAACAGAGCTTATAATATTGATAAGCTTATGGAAGCTTTAAAATATTATCAAGAAACTACTAATCGTCGTATTACATTTGAATATGGTTTAATGGGAAAAGTAAACGACCAAAAAGAACATGCAGAGAAATTATCGGAGATTATTAAAGGTCTAAACTGTCATGTTAACTTAATTCCTATTAACTATGTTCCTGAACGTAACTACGTTAGAACAAGTAAGAGTGATATATTTGCATTTGAAAAAGTGCTTAAGAAAAATAAAGTTAATGTAACAATTAGAAGAACACAAGGTGATGATATAGATGCAGCTTGTGGACAACTTCGTGCTAAAGAACGTAAGGAAGAGGTAAAAGGAGGAATTCCAGATGCCACTAGTATATTCGTATAATAGTAATAAGGGAAGAAAAGAAAAAAATGAAGATGCAGTTAGTGTTACAAAGAATAAACAAGGAGAAGTCCTTGCAGTTGTTTGTGATGGGGTAGGGAGCCATAGTAATGCAGCATATTCAAGTAATTATATCGTGTCGACTTTAGAAAAAGAATGGCAAGATTTAACGTTTGCTAATTTTAATAATATGAAAAATTGGCTTTCTGATAAAATAGAAAAATTGAACTTAGAATTATTTAACAAATCACAAGAAAAGAATAAAAAAATGGGAACTACTATTGTCGCAGTAGCTACATTTGACAATCAAGTTGTTGTTTATAATATTGGTGATAGTAGCGCATATGGTTTGACTAAAGATAATGAGATGAATGTTGTTACTGTAGAAGATTCATTTGTTGGAGCCTTAATTAGTGCCGGAGCTATAACACAAGAAGAAGCAAAAACTCATCCAGAACGCCATGTACTAACTCAAGCTTTAGCTACAAGAGATAATATTAATTTACATACATTTATTGATAATTTAAGCAACTATGATTATTTTTTACTGTGTTCTGACGGTTTAACAAACATGATAGAAAACGAAGAAATTCAAGATATAGTTAGAAACAATGAATTATCAATATCTGTAGAAAAACTTATAGAATTGTGTGTAAATCGCGGAGGAATAGATAATATATCTGTAGCTATAATAAAAAATCTAGGGGGTGTAAACCATGATAAATAAAAATATATGTAATAGATATAAAATTTTAGATCATCTAGGTACAGGTGGAATGGCCACTGTTTGGTTAGGTTATGATACAATTTTAGATAGACAAGTAGCTATTAAAACATTTAAAATTGATGCTAATGACGAAGATGCTGTAAAAAGATTTAATAGAGAAGCGAAAGCAGTAACAAGTCTTTCTCATCCTAATATAGTATCTATTTATGACGTGGAGAACGAAGGAGAATTTTACTATCTAATACTTGAGTATGTAGAGGGAATGACATTAAAAGATTACATGACAAAAAATCCTCGCATTCCTATCGAGACAATTGTTCATATTGCTAAGCAAATTGCAGCAGGATTAAGTCATGCACATCAAAACGGAATAATTCATAGAGACATAAAACCTCAAAACATTTTAATGAATGAAAATTTAACATGTAAAATTACTGATTTTGGTATTGCAAGAGCATATGGCGATACAACATTGACTCAAACGAATCAAATGTTAGGTACGGTATATTATTTATCACCAGAGCAGGCACGAGGAAATGTAGCGACAGCGCAAAGTGATATTTATTCATTAGGTATTCTTATCTTTGAAATGATAACAGGACAAATACCATTTAAAGGTGAGTCGGCTGTTGCTATAGCTTTAAAACATCTTCAAGAGGAACTTCCTGAAATTGATAAATATAGAGAAAATGTACCTCAAAGTGTTAAAAACATTGTTCTTCAAGCTACTATGAAAAATCCAAATGAAAGATACATTAGTTCGAAGGAATTGTTTGAAGATCTTAGTACAGTATTAAATCCTGAAAGATTGCATGAGAATAAATATACTGGATTTAAAATTCCTACAGAACCTGTGCGTAATAATTATAATCAAACTCAATATATAGATAGAAATCCAATTGATATACCCCATGCTTATTCTGATTATAATAACTATAATAATGAAGATGATTATTATGATTATGAAGAAGATGAACGTCAAAATAATATTAGAAATTATCAAAACACACAACCTAAGAATAGTTATAATAAAGTAAGCAAGAAAGATGAGAAGGAAGAAACGTCTAAGGCTAAACATATTTTCTTAGCGATTATTGCGATGGTCGCTATTATTGTCGGAGCGTTCTTTACATATAATTATTTAATTGGAGCTAACAGTGTTTCAGCGCCTGATGTTCGAAATAAAACTTTAGAAGAAGCAAAGGTTGCAATTGTTAAAGCAGGTTTAGAAGTAGGAGACGTAACAGAAGTTGCTAGTGATGATGTAAAAGAAAAAACAGTTATTGATAGTGATCCTAAGGCTGGTAAAAAAGTTAGAAAAGGGTCAAAAGTTGATTTACGTGTTTCATCTGGTAAGAAAACTGTTGATATGCCTAACTTTGTTGGTATGGATGAAGATAATGTAAAAAGAAACGCATCGAAACTAGGATTTAAAAATATAACCGTTGAAAAAGTTGAGAGTGATAGATATGATACTGGTAAAGTAGTATCTCAAAACATTCCAGCAGGTTCAGAAATAGTTCCGAAAGAGAAAGAACTAATTATTCAAGTTTCAAGTGGTAAGAAAAAAGTTTCTATGCCTAATTTAGTCGGCGAAGATAGTAGTAGAGCTGAGAGTGCGATTGCTTCATTAGGATTTAAGCACGTATCTTATAAAGAGGAATACTCAGACAAAGAAGCTGGTACAGTAATTTCTCAAAGTATAAGAAGTGGATCTAGTATAATTCCTAGTGAGGAATCACTTGAAATTATAATTTCTAAAGGAAAAGAGAAGAAAACTTCAAGAGACGATTCTGATACTGATGCTAGAACAATTAATGATAATAAATCTAATAATACATCTTCAAGAAATACAACATCTTCAACATCTACTAATAGGAATGAAAGAAGAAATAATAGCTAGTTAATGACATTAAAAGCACAGAAGAAATATTAAATTTCACTGTGCTTTTTTAAAAAGTTAATATATAATTAAATGGTGATAATAATGAATTTAACATTACAAAAAAAATTAGAGTTACTACCAGATAATCCAGGTTGTTATCTATACAAAGATAATATTGGTGAGATTATTTATGTAGGTAAAGCTAAAAATTTAAAGAATAGAGTAAAAAGCTATTTTACTGGAACTCATAATAAGAAAACTCAAACTTTAGTTTCTAAAATTGAAGATCTTGAATATATAATTGTGAATTCTGAAAAAGAAGCATTATTGCTTGAGAATAATTTAATAAAAAAATATAGACCATATTTTAATATACGATTAAAAGATGATAAAAGTTATCCATATTTAATGATTACTAAGGAAGAACATCCACGTCTATTAATGACTAGAAAATATAAAAAAAACAATAAAAATATTTATTTTGGCCCTTATGTTGATATAAAATCAGCAATGGAAGTAAAAAAGATTCTTGATAAAATTTACCCACTTAGAAAGTGTAATCCTGTAGAAAAACGTCCATGTATGTATTATCAAATAGGTGAATGTATAGGGCCATGTGCTAAAAAGATTACACCTGATGAATATAAAACTCAGATTAATAAAATAAAATCATTTCTAACAGGTAATACTAAAGAAATTTTAGAAGACTTAAATAATAAAATGCAAGACCATGTTAAAAGTCTTGAATTTGAAGCTGCAGGTCAGATCCATAGTTATATAAAATCGATTGAGGTTTCAGTACAGAATCAAGTTGTTGCAGATAGCAATAATATAGATCGTGATTACATAGGATATATTTTTAATAATGATTATATCTGTATTCAAATATTTTTATCCAGATTAGGTAATATTATTGAACGTAAAGTTGAATATTTTAATCTATACGACAGTCCAGATCAGATTTTATATTCTTATTTAATTCAATACTATGCCATGAATAAATTACCTAAAGAAATCTATATTGATGAAGTTGATGATAATCTATTATCAACTGTAGTTGATTGTAAGATTATAATTCCTAAAAGAGGAAATCATAGGAAAATACTGGATACTGTAAAAGAAAATGCTTCTCATTATTTAGATAATAATTTAGCTATTGAAGAATTAAAAGAGCGTAAATTACAAGTAACTTTAAATAATATAGCTGAGAAACTAGGTGTTAAAACGATAGATAGTATTGATGCATTTGATAACTCGAATATTATGGGGGTAGATGCCGTATCGGTAAAAGTAAATTTTACAAATGGTAAAAAAAATACATATAACTATAGAAAATTTAAAATTGATGAATCTATGGGAATAAATGATGTTCAGACGATGAAAGAAGTTTTGTATAGAAACTATAAAGATAAGAAAACTAATACAGAATTATTAATTGTCGATGGTGGAAAAAACCATCTTAATGCTGCAATAGAGATTGTTCATGAAACGCTTGGATTAACACAAATTAAAATTATTGGTTTAGCAAAAAATGACAAGCATATTACTGAATATATAATTACAGATGATTATGAAATAATTGAGTTTCCTAAAACATCAGCAGAATATTTATTCTTAAAACAAATACAAGATGAAGTACATAGGTTTGCTATTACTTATCATAGAGCAATTAAAACTAAAAATATGTATAATTCTAGTTTGGACAATATTCAAGGTATTGGAAAAGTGAGAAAGAATCTCTTACTTAAAACATTTTCTTCAATCGAAGAAATTAAAGAAGCATCTGAAGAAAGACTATTAAAATTGGGCATTCCAAAAGATGTAATAAACAATTTGAAAAATAATTTATAAATTATTAAGTTATCCTTATTTTATATAAATAAATATACGGATAACTTAATTTTTTTGAATTATTCTATAGTAATATTACTAAAAGTATGGTATAATAACTTAAAGAAATTATAACAGTCGAGGAGGCAACTATGAAATTTTTATCATTCAGTTATAACGATAATGAATTATATGGAGTAAAAGTAAAACGTGAAGAAAGTGCATGGAATCTAATTAAAGTACTAGAAGATTTTGATAATACTGATAAAATACCTGCGACTTTAAGAGAAGCAATTGAAGTATATGGAGTTTCTTTCATTGAAAAAATTAGAAAAGTACTAAAATTAGTTGAAGAAAGTGGTAAAGCTGAAAGTTATAAAGTACCCTTTGATAAAATAATTTGGCGTTCACCTATTACAAGAACACCAAAAAATATTCTTTGTGTTGGACACAATTATGAGGCTCATGTTAATGAACTTGGAGATGAGCTTGCTAAAACTCCTAAAGATGTTCTTATCTTTACGAAAGCAACAACAGCTCTAGCTGGAAATAATGAAGTAGTTCCATCTCACAAAAATATTACAGATAGCTTAGACTTCGGAGGAGAACTTGCTGTAGTAATAGCTAAACCAGGTAAAAACATACTAAGACCATTAGTTTTAGATTATATTTTTGGTTACACAATCATGAATGACATTACAGCTACAGACTTACAATACAAACATGGACAATTTTTCCTAGGGAAATCATTAGAAAAATCAGCAGTTGTAGGTCCTTATCTAGTAACTAAAGATGAAGTTAGTTCACCTGAATCAATGAGTATTGTAACAAAAATTAATGGAGAAATTAAACAAAATGCTATGACATCAGAAATGTTATTCAGAGTTGATGATGTATTGGCAGAAATTAGTAAAATTGTTCCACTAGAAGCTGGTGACATCATTGCTACTGGTACACCTGCAGGTGTAGGTGCAGCGCAAAATCCACCAAGATTCTTACAAACAGGTGATGAAATCAAAATCACTGTCGAAGGTATTGGAACTTTAACTACAGTAATTGGAGAATAAGCAGAAAGGAAAAACAATGGCAAAAAAATCAAAAGATAAACAAGTCACTCATATTGAAAAAGACGATTTAAAAGCACGTCAAGCCGCTATTAATGAGGCCATAAAAGTAATTGAAAAAGAATACGGTAAAGGTGCTATTATGGATATTTCATCTGAAAATCCGATTAAAGTTGAAGCTGTATCATCAGGTTCATTAGCAATTGACTCAGCTTTAGGAATTGGAGGATATCCAAAAGGACGTATTGTTGAAGTATATGGTCCAGAATCATCAGGGAAAACTACAATAGCTTTACATGCAATTGCAGAAGTTCAAAAAACAGGTGGTATTGCTGCATTTATAGATGCTGAAAATGCACTTGATATCGAATATGCAAAAGCTCTAGGTGTTGATTTTACACCAGGTAAATTTTTCCTATCTCAACCTGATAGTGGAGAACAAGCGCTTGATATTGCTGAAAAATTAATTTTATCAGGAGCTATTGATATTATAGTTATCGACTCAGTTGCAGCATTAGTACCAAAAGCTGAAATCGATGGAGTTATGGGGGCTAACCATATTGGTTTACAAGCTCGTCTTATGTCACAAGCTTTACGTAAATTAACTGGTCAAATTAATAAAGCTAATACTATTGCGTTGTTTATCAACCAACTTCGTGAAAAAGTAGGGGTAATGTTTGGAAGTCCAGAAGTAACAACTGGTGGACGTGCACTGAAATTCTATTCTACAGTTCGTATTGACGTACGTAAAGGTGAAGCAATTAAGGGTGCTGATAGTGAAATTTTAGGTAACAGAACAAAAATTAAAATTGTTAAAAATAAAGTAGCTCCACCATTTAAAATTGCAGAAGTTGATATTATGTTTGGTGAAGGAATTTCTAAAATCGGAGAAACTCTTGATTTTGCAGTTGATTTAGATATTATTAATAAATCTGGATCATGGTTCTCTTATAATGGAGAGCGTTTAGGACAAGGTCGTGAAAACGTGAAGAAAGTTTTTGAGGAAAATGAAGAACTTTACAATGAAATTTATGGTCTTGTTAGGGAAGAAATGATGAATAAAACTGGGAAAAAAACTGACTCAGTTGTAGAAAATGATGAAGATGATGACATCGATGAACTTGACTTAGGGATTGAAACATTAGGTGAGGTAGAATAATATATATGAATAAAAAATTATTTAAAATTGTATTATGGTTAATGATTTTTATTATATTAGCTAGTGGATTTATCTCTGCTATAGCAATATTCTTATAATCTATATACAAACTAAATAAAAATAGAGGGACTGACTCAACAAAATCGATTTTCAAAAAATCAAAATTTTTGAGTCACTCCCTTTTATTTTGAAAGTATGATAAAATATAATTAGAGAAAATATAGGAGAAATAACTGTGAATTTTGTACAAAATATGAATGACAATCAGCTAAAAGCTATTTTAAAAACTGATGGTGCAGTAATGGTTATAGCTGGTGCTGGTAGTGGGAAAACACGTGTATTAACTAATAGAATTGCATACTTAATCGCTGAAAAAAATGTATTAGAAAGTAATATACTAGCGATAACATTCACTAATAAAGCAGCTAAAGAAATGAAAGAAAGAATTTATGCATTAGTAGGGGAAACATCTAAATACATTTGGATAAATACTTTCCACTCAATGTGTGTAAGAATTCTACGTCAACACATAGAACTATTAGGATATAATAAAAACTTTACAATTTTGGATACTAGTGAACAAAAAAGTATTATAAAAACAATTGTTAAAAATCTTAATCTTTCAGAAGACTCATATCAACCAGCTAATATACTAAAAATAATTTCAAATGCTAAAAATAGTATGACTACTGTAAAGGCTATGAGAGAACAATCACGTTTTGGATATATGAAAAATGTAGCTGAAATATATGCTCATTACCAAAGATATCTAAAGAAAAATAGTGTTCTTGATTTTGATGACCTTATGTTAAAGACCATTATACTATTTAAGAAATTCCCTGAAGTACTAGCTATTTATCAAAATAAATTTGAATATATTCATGTCGATGAGTATCAAGATACTAACGTAATTCAATATAGATTAATTAAAATGTTATCAGAAATCCATAAAAACGTATGTGTTGTTGGGGATGATGATCAAAGTATCTATAGTTGGCGTGGTGCATGTAGTGATAATATTATTAACTTTGAAAAAGATTATAAAGATGTTGAGCTAATTTTCTTAGATCAAAACTATCGTTCTAATTCAACTATTTTAGATGCTGCGAATGCGGTAATTAAAAATAATACTGATAGAAAAGAAAAAGCTCTATGGTCTGAAAACAAAGGTGGAGGTAAAATATCAGTATACGCTGCTTCAAATGATAAAGATGAAACAGATGATATTGCAAAAAAAATTCTAGAATTGAAAAAAGAAGGTATATCGTATAAGGATATTGCTATTTTATATCGTGCAAACTATCTTTCTCGCCAAATGGAGAATTCTTGTTTATCTTTTGGTATACCGTATAAACTTATTGGATCTCTTAAATTCTTACAACGTCAAGAGGTGCGTGATTTACTAGCTTATCTTAATGTTATAGTTAATAGAGATGATGAATTCAGTTTAAGAAGAATTATAAATGTTCCTAAACGTGGTATTGGAGCAAGTTCAATGGAAAAAATTGACAACTATGCAACACAATATGGTATATCGTTATTCGATGCTTTGAAAAATATAGAGGCGGTAGGGGTATCTAAGAAAATTACAACTAATGTCCACTTATTAACAAATCTAATAGAAAAATATTCGGAAACCGATAAATACTCAATTGATGAGTTAATTATTGGTATTTATAAAGATTCTGGATATGAAAATATGCTAAAAGAATCAAATGATGCTTATGCTGAAAGTAGAATAGAGAATATTTCTGAGTTAGTATCTTCAGCTAAACAATTCTCAAGCATGAATGATAGTCTTATTGACTTTATTTCTGAAATGTCACTTACATCTGACGCTGATGATGAAAATGAAGAAGATTCTGTTGTATTATCTACTGTTCATGCAGCAAAAGGATTAGAATATAGAGTAGTCTTTATTATGGGACTTGAAGAAAATCTATTCCCTTCAATTCGTGATGCGGAAAGTAGTGCTGATGAGAAGAATAAGATGGAAGAAGAGCGTCGTTTAGCATATGTTGCAATTACACGTGCTAAAGAAAAACTATTTATGTCATATGCGAATAGACGTATGCAATTTGGTTCTATTAAGATGAATAAACGTTCTAGATTTTTAGATGAAGTACCTAATAAGCTTATGCACTTTGAATCATCTTTTGGAACTACATTTGAGTCTACTAGCTCAAATGTTGAAGAAGCGAATAAATTTATTAGTAGACTTAGTCCAAAGATTAAAATTTCAGATAAACCTAAGAATGCTGTAAGTACTAATTATGGAATTGGCGATGCTGTTATTCATAAGAAATTTGGAGAAGGTAAAGTATTAGATATTACAAGCGATAGTGTTAAAGTTGAATTTAGTGAAGTTGGTGTGAAAACATTATTAATCGAATATGCCAACTTAACTAGAAAGGATTAATTTTTTATGAAACAAGTTCAAGAAGAAATTTCGAAATTAGTTTCTTTATTAAATAAATATTCTTATGATTATTATGTTGAAGATAATCCACAAATATCAGATACAGAATATGATACATTATATAAACAACTAGAAAAATTAGAAGAAAATCATCCTGAGTATATATTAGAGAACTCACCAACTCAACGAGTAGGTGATAAGGTATTAGATGAATTTGAAAAAATAACACATAAAGTTCCAATGTTAAGTTTATCCAATACATTCTCAACTGAGGATTTAAGGGATTTTGATGCAAGAATTTCAAAACTAGTACCAGGTCAGAACGTTGAATATATATGTGAATTAAAAATCGATGGTTTAGCAATTTCTATTAAGTATGAAAATGGTAAATTAATAAGTGCTGCTACACGCGGAGACGGTAGCGTTGGTGAAGATGTTACTGAAAATATTAAAACTATCTTCTCAATTCCAAAAGTATTAAAAGATAATAGATCATTTGAGGTAAGAGGAGAAGTTTACTTACCAAGAAAATCTTTTGAACTATTAAATACTGAACGTGAAACTAACAATGAAGTATTATTTGCTAATCCAAGGAATGCTGCAGCTGGTTCATTAAGACAACTTGATTCGAAAATTACTGCGAAAAGACGATTATCAGCATTTATTTATTCTATAGTTGGAGATGACAGCATTGTATCACAGGAGAATGCTTTAAATACGGCTAAAGAGTATAATCTTCCTGTTAATCCTAACTTCAAATTATGCAAAAATATCGATGAGGTTATAGATTATATAAATTATTGGACAGAGCACAAGAAAAATCTACCGTATGACATCGATGGAATAGTTATAAAAGTCAATTCATACTCAACACAAGAAGAAGTAGGCTACACTCAAAAAAGTCCAAGATGGGCTACCGCATACAAATTTCCTGAAGAGGAATTAGCCACTAAATTGCTTGATGTAGAATTAAGTGTTGGTAGAACCGGTATTATCACTCCAGTTGCTATTCTTGATCCTATAGTAATTTCTGGATCTACAGTGTCTAAAGCTTCTTTACACAATAAAGATATTATTGACGAACTTGATATTCACATAGGGGATATGGTTGTTGTAAAAAAAGCAGGTGAAATAATTCCAAAAGTAGTTCGAGTAATTAAAGAGTTAAGATCTACTGAATCGGATAAATATATTATGCCAGAGATTTGTCCATCTTGTGGTCAACAAACTTTTACAAAAGAAAACGATCCATTTACAAGGTGTAAAAATCCAGATTGTCCCGATCAAAATATTAGAAGAATAATACACTTTGCCTCAAGAGATGCTTTAAATATAGAAGGTTTAGGCGATAAAGTTGTTACTACACTTTATGAGAAAGGTATTATTGCTCATACTATTGATCTATTTTCATTAGAAAGAGAAAAACTAATATCATTAGATAGAATGGGAGAAAAGTCAGTAGATAATCTTTTAAATGCAATTGAAAATTCTAAACAAAACAGTTTAGACAAGGTTATATTTGCACTAGGTATTCTTAATGTAGGAAAAAAAGCTGGGAAAATATTGGCAGAAAAGTATTTAAATCTTACTAATTTAATGAATGCTACACTAGATGAACTAGTAAATCTAGATGATGTTGGTCAAATTACTGCTGAGTCTATTTTGGATTATTTATCTGATGAAAATAACATAAAATTTATAAATGATTTAATTAAAGTTGGAATGAATCCTCAGTATGAAGTTCAAGAAGTTAATACTGATAATATTTTCGCTGGAAAAACTGTAGTTTTAACTGGTAAATTAGTAGAATTAACTAGAAATGAAGCTAAAGAATATTTAGAAAAATATGGAGCAAAAGTTACAGGTAGTGTGACTTCAAAAACGGATTTAGTAATTGCTGGTGAAAAAGCTGGCTCAAAACTAGCTAAAGCTGAGCAATTAGGAATTAGAGTAATAAATGAAGAAGAATTTGCTAATATGGTTAGAGAGGTGGAATAATGGATAATAAGTTACCTTATAAAGTATTTGGAATAGTCATAGCCTTTGTATCAATAATTACTTTCTTTATAATGAATTACAATTCTGTACCTGTATCATTTATCTTCTTTACGGTTAAATTGCCATTAACGATTCTATTCTTTGTATGTTTCTTTGTAGGGATGATACTTGCGAGTCTATATTGGCGTCAAAAATATAAAACTTTATCAAAAAAATACGAAAGAACAGAAAAATTATTATTTACTAAAGAACAGTTAGAAGAAGATAAAAAAGAATAATCAAATAATAATCAAAAGAAATGAGGTGAAAAAATGGGAATAAAATATAATTGGATATATCCTACTTATGATGAAAATTTCATAAAGGAAATAGAATCATATAATATATCAGAAAATGTTGCAAAAATATTAAATGCTAGATCTATTACAGATATGTCATCAGTGAAAAAATACTTTTCAGATGAATACGAAGAAGGGTATGATCCATTTTTAATGTATGATATGCATAAAGCTGTTGATAGAATTAATGAAGCTATTGAGAATGAAGAGAAAATATTGGTATATGGTGATTATGATGCCGATGGTATTACATCTACAGTACTATTAGTCGAAACACTAATTTCTTTAGGAGCAAATGTCTCATCATACATACCAAATAGATTCGATGAAGGTTATGGACCTAATAAAGAAGCTTTTACAAAAATTATTGAATCTGGAATTACTTTAATTATTACAGTAGATAATGGTATTGCAGGTGTCGAGGAAGTAGATCTTGCTAATGAATTAGGTTGTGATGTCATTATTACAGATCACCATAAAATACAAGATTCCATTCCAAATGCATATGCTATCATACATCCCGAACATCCAGAAGGAGAATATCCTTTCAAAAAACTAGCAGGAGTTGGGGTTGCATTTAAACTAGCTCATGCTTTACTTGAAATTTTCCCTGATTTTCTTTTAGACTTAGTTGCAATAGGAACTATAGCAGATATGGTTTCAATTACTGATGAAAATAGAATTTTTGTGAAACAGGGATTAGAACTAATCAATGAAGATCCACGTATAGGATTAAAAATGTTACTTGAATTGTCAAATATTGATACTAAAGTAGATGAACAAACTATTGGCTTTTATATAGGTCCAAAATTAAATTCTATTGGTAGAATGGATAGTGCTAAATTAGGACTTTCATTCCTAATGGCTGAAGATGCTGAGACAGCAAAAGTATTGGCTGAACAAATTGAAAAATATAATATTGAACGTAAACAAGTTACTGAAGATATTGTTAAAGATGTTATTAGTCAAATAGAGAAGTTTAATAAAAAAGATAATAATGTTCTTATGATATCTGGAGATTATCATGAAGGCGTTCTCGGAATAGTTGCATCCAATATTGTAGAAAAATATCAAAGACCCGTATTTATTATGAATAATAAAGATGGGGTTTTAAAAGGATCAGCCAGAAGTATTTTTGATTTTAATATCTACACAGCTATGAATAAAATATCCGATTTATTTTTAGCATTTGGGGGACACACCCTTGCTGCTGGTTTCTCATTTAACGAAAATAATCTAGATCAAATACAAAATTTTCTTAATAGTGAATATGAAGAATATAAGAAGAATAATGAATTAAAATCAACTAAAAAAATTGATATTGTTACTAGTTTAGAAGAAATAAGTTATCAATTCCTTAATTCACTAGAAATATTAAAACCATTTGGAATGGACTTTGAAAAACCAACAGTACTATTGGAAAATGCAATGGTATTAAATAAATCTTATTTCGGATCAGATAAACAGTATCTAAGACTTACAATAGCTGATGAAGTAGGTAATCTAGAATGTATCACTTTTAAAGATAGTGGTGCATTTGAAAAAGTTGATAAGAATAATATCATTGATTTATTATGTACAATTGATAAAAATAACTTTAACGGTCGTACAAAATTACAAGCTCATATAATAGATATAGATATTAAAGAATTCTTATTTGAAGACTTAAGATTTATTAATTATGACATTTCAAAAATTGATAATAAAGCAATAAAGATTTCTAAAAAAATTGATGACAGGGATAACAATTTCTATTTATATAAAGATATTGAACAACTAGAAGAAAATATTGAAGATATCTACTTACTAGATGTTCCTACTAGTAAGGAATATATCGAAAAATTAATTATGTTAAATCCTAAGAAAATTTATTTAATTTGTGAAGAAAAGCAAATATTATCTGATGTTTATTTAATTGACAAAGATAGATTAATTAAACTTTTTAATATAATTTTATCTACACCTAATAAACAAATTAATATTGCACAGCAATTAGATAAATTGTTAACGACATTAAAAACAAATGTAGATAGTTTGAAAATCATGATTCAAATTTTTAGAGAATTAAATCTTATAACTTTTGAGAATAATACCATTAAATTGAATGAAAACTATAAAAAAGTTGATTTAAAACAATCAGCAAGTTTTGTTAGAATGGAAAGTATATTCGAAGTTGAGAAGATATTACTAAAAGAGAATATAACGAATATTAACAAAGCTTTTGATAAAAATTAAGGTAATAAAAGGAGAATTAAATGAAAATATTATATTTTTGGGACGCATACTGTGGTTGGTGCTATGGTTTTGATAAATTATTTACTGAGTTTTACAAGAATCATACGGACATAGAAATTGATATTATCTCTGGCGGATTATTTATTGGAGAAAACAGTAAAAAAATAGGAGAGTACACATATATAGCAGAAGGCAATAAACAAATTTCAGAAATGTATAATATTGAGTTTGGAGAAGGGTATAAGAAGGTACTTGAAGAAGGTGAAATGGTATTAAATTCACTTCATCCTGCGATTGCTTTTAATACAGTAAAAGAATTTATACCAAATTCAAAGTTACTAGATTATGCTTATGATATGCAATGTAAGTTTTTTGTTGAGGGTAAAAGTTTAAGTGATATTACAACATACTTAGAACTATGCGACAAATATGAAATCGATAGTTCTGATTTGGCATTAAAACTTACAATTGCTTTTAAAAATACAAATCTGTTTCATCCAGATTTTCTTAGAACACTTAACTTAGGTATAGAATCTTATCCTACTGCAGTATTAGAAAAAGATGGAGAATATTACGATTTACGTGGTTATGCTACAGAACCAGAGGATATCGAGATACACTATAATTTAATCACTAAAAGATTTTAATTTTTAATATTAATTATTTTTTATTGTGGCAAAAATTTGAACATTATTTAATAGAGTATAAGCTTATGAAATCAGCTTTTTATGAACTGATTTTATAAAATTATGCTCTAATTTTTTTTTATTTTGATGATTTTACTTGTATCTTCTTTTCTGTTGTAGTATAATATGTTTATAATTAAACGATACTGATTATCAGTATAAAATTTATTGGAGGAATTCTATGACGAAAAAATACAATAGCAAATTCATAGCTGGATTAGCTGTTCCTATCTGTTTAACAATAACTACTACGGGAATATCTAATCCTATATTAAATACAAAGTTAAATATCGCTTATGCTCAAGGTGAACAAAGTGAAGGTTTTAAAATCTACGAAGCTGAAATAGGAGGAAGTGGTTCATTAGAATTTACTGTCGAAGGTAAAGATTCATCAAATGATTTATTTAATAAATACTGGAAAAATGTTGATAAACTATTAATCGATGGAAAAGATTTCGGTTTTAGTAGTGAGTCATCTGCTTCTAAAAATTATTCACTATTCGGTAATACTGTATATATTAATAATAAAGATATAGAAGCTCATTATAATAAACAAGATAAACATAAAATAGAATTTATTTTTAAAGATGGATCAAAAGCTGTATATGAAGATAAAGGGTATGTGGATCCAACCGCTAAACCAAAATTAATTAGTGAAGGTCTTAAAATTTTAGAACCACAAATAGATAACGATTCTCTAATCTTCTTCTTGGAAGGTTCGGATCTTTATAAAAACTACTGGTCAAAAGTAACTAAACTTACAGTAGATGGAAAAGATTTCGGATTCGATAAACAAAACACAAATAGCAAATTTTATAAATTATTTAATGGAGAAGTAACTGCTGCAGATAAAGCTATTACTGAACATTACAAAAAACAAGATAAGCACAAAATTGAGTTTACATTTGAAGATGGTTCTAAAACAACATATCAGGATACTGGGTATGTAGAACCAAGCAATGAAACAACTACACCATCAAAAGATAGTGAAACTAGTTCTAATAAACCTTCTTCAAATGCTAAATATACAATTTCTAAATTAGATAAAGGTAAAAACTGGAAAGATGAAAAACACTTAACTTTAGAATTATCTGACACTTCTGTTTATGATAATTTTGTTGATGAAATTGCAAGTGTAACTTTAAATGGAACTACTGTGAATAAAGATATATTCAAAGATAAAGTAGAAACATCAAAATATCTTGGAATTAGAATTTTTAACGAAGATTTAGTAAAAGCATTAAAAGATTCAGGCAATAAACTAGAGGTTAAACTTGTTGATGGAACAATAATTTCATATCCTACGGCAACTGATAAAAAAGAAGATGCACAACCTACAGTACCAAAACAAGATACGCCAGCTACTAGCGCATCATATGCTCAAAAAGATTTAGTTTCTAAAGTAGAAAAGAATGGTTATGGTGATGAATTAAATATTACACTTGTTGATGGATTTAAAGCAGAAGATGTCCTTAAAAATACTAAAGAAGTGGTTATAAATGGAAAATCATTTAATAAATCACTATTCAGTAAAAACTGGGCAGGGCATATTGTTACTTTCGATGATGGTGGAGAAAGCCTTAAAGCATTTAAAGCTTGGAACTTTGATGGAGATAATACAATTGTATTTAAAGCAAATGACGGTAGCGAAAGTAAAACATATACTACTGGTAATAAAGTAGTTGAAGAAAAACCAACACCAGAAAAAACTCCTGAAAAACAAGAAGAAAAAACTTATTCGCTTACTGATAAGTTAGAAGATGGTGAATATACTTTAGGATTTAACGCTTTATACGCTGATGGAAGACAAGGTACTTCTATGCTAGAAGGATTCTTTGACAAAAATGTAAAATTAGTAGTTAAAGATGGGAAAATGAGTATAACGATGTTAAATACTTTATTTGCCCACGGATTATATGATTTTGCTATTCAAAATAAAGGTAAATGGGAATCAGGTGTGAAAGAAAACTTTGGTGAGAAGAACTCTGCGGGACAATATGACAGAGCATTATTTACACTTCCGGTTGAAGATCTAGATCAAGTACACTTAGGTGGTGTTATAGTTTCTTATATGGGATCTCTAGAGAGTGATAAAGGAAACTTCGACAAATATACTACTGTTAAACTAAAATTCAAACCTGAGATCAAAAAAGGATGGAATGGATTTGAGTTAGTAGAAAAAAATAATGAAGAACGTAAAAAAAGTGATGATCTTCTTCAGAAAAAATTAATTGCCAATGGGGTAGATACTAACAAAGACGGCAAAGTAACAGAAGATGAATTAAAAAACTTCACCGGTGATATCAACATTGGATCATTAGAGATTGATGGAAAAGTTGATAAAGGTGCTATTTACAACTTAGATTTACTAAAACACATGGGACCTGGTGTTAAATCATTCTCATCTGATAGTAACAACTTCGGTGAATTACCTGAAGATTTATTCAAAAATGCAGTTAATATTGAGCGTATTAACTTAGGAGGAAACGGTGTTACTAAACTACCTGAAAAGCTATTCGCTAATAACAAAAAATTAAAAACTGTGAACTTATCTTCTAACAACTTAGGTAATATCCCAGAAGGTTTATTTGCAAATAACTCTGTATTAGAATCTGTTGAATTCAGTCAATCATGGTTATCAACATTACCAGCGAATGTTTTTGCTAATAATAAAAAGCTAAAAACTGTAAGTTTATCTAACAATAAATTAGTTTCACTTCCTGATGATTTATATAAAAATAATTCAGCTTTAACATTCTTATCATTCACAGATAATGAACTAACTAAGCTTCCTGCTAGTGTTGCTAATTTATCTTCTTTAACACAGTTATACGCAGCTAACAATAAATTAACATCACTTCCAGAAAACGGAGTTAATTTAACTAAATTAAATACTCTAGCATTAAATAATAACCATATCGCTAGCTTATCTGATGAATTATGGAAAACACTAGCTAAAAATAAAGCAACTGTAAGATTGGTAAATAACCAAATTAGTAATATACCGTTAGACTTAATTAAAGCAAATGGTAGTCTACACATCCTTGATATTGCTAATAACAATTTACCAGCAACATTACCGTATAATGATTCTGATACAAAACTATTAGGAATTTCTCCTGAAGTTACACAAGGTTATTATCCACAAAAACAAGCTATTGAATTAAATGTTGTAGCAAAAGATAATAAGATTACTATTCAACCTAAAGATGAAAAATTAACAATTCTTAATCTTCTACACTGGTATAGAGGTCGTTCTGAATTTTATGGCGGAGAAGGTATCTTACAAGGTTTAGATAAATACAAAGAATTCCTAAGTAAACAAACAAAACCTATGGCAGAACTACTTAAGAATGATGACTATGGACGTAACTGGTATATTGTTACTAAAGTAGAACGTATCCGCGGTAATGAAGTTAAAGAAATTAGTTCTTCAAGTGTTTCTAATGAAGATGATAGAAAACTAGAAATTACTGATAATGATATGAAAGCAGGAGATAAATATAGAGTTACTAAAACTTTATTCGAGAAAAATGCTACAAATATCGACGATAAATTAGTTGAACTTGTAACAACAGTTGAGGCTGATGTTAAGAAAGAAGAACCAAAAGTAGAAGATAAAAAAGATGAGAAACCTGCTGAGCAACCTAAGGTTGAAGAAAAACCTCAAGTAACTCCAGCACAACCTAAACCAGAAGAAAAACCGCAGGTAACACCTGAACAACCTAAACCGGAAGAAAAACCACAGCAACCTAAAGCAGAGAAACCTCAAGAGTCTCCTTCTGAACAACCAAGTACACCTTCAGTAGATGATAAGAAGAATGTAACTGATACTCTTGTTGCTAAATTACCTGGAGATGAAGAAGTAACTGTAAAATTCAAGGCTAAAGATGTTACTGGTATTCACTTTGTTGCTCAAAATTCTAACGAACAAAAAGTAAACGAAGTAAAAGAATTAGTTAAAAATCTTGATGAGAATTTAAATGTTGTCAAAACTTTAGATTTATTCTTTACAGATGCTAATGGTAATGTACTAAATAAAAATGGAGAAACTAGAGCAGTTACAGTAGCTGTTCTTGCTAAAGACAATGAAACATTAGAAGTTTATTATGTAAATGGTGATAAATTAGAAAAAGTCCCAAGTACATATTCAGATGGAAAATTAACATTCTATACAGATCACTTCAGTACATATACTATTGTTTCAAGAACAAATAACAATACTAATGTTGGAAACAATCCAATTTCACAAAGATTCAATAACATACTACCTAAAACAGGATTAACTGAAAATAGTGTTGGGGCATTATTAGTAGGTATATTTGGAATTGTATTGGCTGCATTAGGCTTCAGAAGAAAAAGATAATTTAAAAATTTAATAATAATAATTACATAAGATATAAATTAACGGATGTACTTAACAATCGCAAAGTACATCCGTTAATATTTGTTATTTAAGATACTACATTAATTATTTCATAAATAATATATCCTGAAAGAAATATTAAAATGAAATTCATATATATTCTAAGTTTTTCTTTTAAAATTATAGAAATAATATTGATAATTATTACTCCTATGCAGGCTCCTAAAGTATTATCTATCAAATCTGTTATATCAGGGAACCCAATAGTCAAGATATATTGAGTAGATTCATATATTAAACTTAATATAAACCCTAAAATTATAGCTCTTAAACCCGATGATTTAGGGTATAGCATTTTGATATAAAAGCTAAAAGGTATAAAGAAAATTATATTAAGTAAAACTTCCACAATATCAAAATTTCCAAATCTGTATGGTACTAGATTGATTGTTCTCCAAGTTACGCTAGGATGAAGTAATACACGAGGATTATTTATCCAAGAAATGTTACTAGTTCGAAGCAAGTTCCAATCCATTTTAGCTACTATTACCCAAGTAAGAATAAATAAATATACAAAAAATAGAAAAACTGTTAATTTTCTACTGTTTAGAAAAGATTTCAAAATATTCTCCTTCCTTTAATTACACTTATGATAATGTTAGCAAAGCTTATTAAAATTTACTTAAATTTATTTTTTAATAATTAATTGGACTTGTTCAGTGATAATTCCCGCTTCACTTTTTAAATATAAAGTAAAATTCGTCTCACTATAATCAAATTTATTGTCTTTATCAAACATCACTTCATAATAAGAAGGATAATGAACAGTACCTATGTTTGTAGAAAGTTCTTTATCATATTTATCCCATTTTATATTTTTGTCTTCTTTAGAAACAATTAGAATTCTATATTTATCATATACTTGACAATGACACCCATTAACGTTATCTGAATACGGACTATTTCCATCTAAATAGTCGATAATAATATCATATGCACTAGTGTCCTTACTTTCAAATTTTTTATAAATATAATTCACAGCTGAATCAGTAAATGTAATTTTCATACTAAAATCTCCTTATATCGTATTTATAATATATTCTAACACATAACATAGAATACAAATAATAATTGATTTTATCAACTGGTGATTTTAAATTACTAAAAATATACAGAGTTCTAGATTATATAATACTATAAGTATATTTTTCATATTATAAGTAGCACGTAATCTAATAAATTACTGTTTCTTAGTGTATTAATAGTGTTTAAAATTGCTTATTTTGGTATTTTATAGTATAATAATTGAGTTAAGAAAACATTTAGGAGAAAATAAAAATAAATGAATTTAGAAAAATACATTTCAATCGTAGAAAATTGGCCAAAAGAAGGAATTAGTTTTAAAGATATTACTACATTAATGGCAGATGGTGAGGCATATAAATATGCTACTGATCAAATCGTTAACTATGCAAAAGAAAAACAAGTTGATGTTGTAGTTGGACCAGAAGCACGTGGTTTTATCATTGGATGTCCTGTATCTTATTCATTAGGTATTGGATTCGTTCCTGTAAGAAAACCTAATAAATTACCGCGTGAAGTTATTTCTTACCAATATGATTTAGAATATGGTAGTAACACTTTAACAATGCACAAAGATGCTATTAAACCTGGTCAACGTGTTCTTATCACTGACGATTTACTAGCTACTGGTGGAACAATTGAAGCAACTATTAAATTAGTAGAAGAATTAGGAGGAATCGTAGTAGGTATTGCATTCTTAATCGAACTAGATGGTCTAAATGGAATGGACAAACTACAAGGTTATGATGTTCTTACATTACTAAAAATGTAATCTACTATGAAATAATTAAATAATATGACATTTGAACTTATAGAAAAGAAATATCTAAAAAATATTAATACAAATGCTTATCTTTATGAGCATACTAAAACTCGTGCTAGATTAGTTTTCTTTGAAAATGACGATATAAATAAAAGTTTTAGCATAAGTTTTAAAACTATCCCTTATAATGACAATGGTATTTTTCATATTTTAGAACATTCTGTTTTATGTGGTTCAGCGAAATATCCAGTAAAAGAACCTTTTGTAGAACTACTTAAAGGTTCTTTTAATACATTTTTAAATGCAATGACATTTCCTGATAAAACTATGTATCCAGTATCATCTAAAAATGAAAAAGATTTAGAAATATTAATGGATATCTATTTAGATGCTGTATTTAATCCAAATTTAAAAGTTAATGAGAATATATTAGCACAAGAAGGTTGGCATTACCATTTAGAAAATAAAGAGGATGAACTTATATACAAAGGTGTAGTTTATAATGAAATGAAAGGTGCATACTCATCAGTAGATGAAGTCCTTGATCAATATGTTAGTGAACACTTATTCAGTGATACACCATATAAATATTCTTCAGGAGGGAAACCGGAGGCTATTCCTTCGATAACACAAGAAGAATTTTTAGAAACATATAATTATAATTATCACCCAAGTAACAGTTATATCTTCTTATATGGTGATCTGAATGTAGAACAATATCTAGAACATATTGACAGTTATTTAAATAACTATGATTATAAAGATTATAGTGACTATAACTTATCGCGTCAAAATCATTTTTCAAAAGAAATTGTTAAAAAAACATATTTTAATGAAGAAACAAATAATAAAGCTTATGTTGCATATAATTACATTCTTGGAGATAGTAATGAATTCAGTAGAATCGAAAATATTGATATTATAGACGATATACTTCTAGGAAGTAGTAATACTGAATTTAGAAAATATTTCATAGAAAATGATTTTTGTGAAGATGTTTATAGTTATGTTCAAAAAGATAGAAAAGAAACTGTCTATTCAATCATCTTCAAATATGTAAAAGATGATAAATTAGATAGTCTTGATACTGAATACAAAAAACTTCTTAAATCAATCATTGAAAAAGGTTTTGATTATGAGCAAGTACAAG
The DNA here is from genome assembly GCA_032567735.1 of Gemella haemolysans. GTDB lineage: Bacteria > Bacillota > Bacilli > Staphylococcales > Gemellaceae > Gemella > Gemella haemolysans_E. The sequence goes on from JAWHCX010000001.1 coordinate 169,429, forward strand.
CTTCAATCAATAAGAAAAATTTCTCTATTAAAGAAGAAATTAACAAAACATCTGCACCAAAAGGTGTTTCTTACGCAATAAGATTATTAAGAACTTGGCTTTACAGTGAAGAAGATATACTGTCTTCATTTGATTTAGATAAAGTTATAGCTGATTTACAAGAGAATTGTAAAGATAAAAAATATGAAAGTCTTGCAAAAGAGTTCCTAATTAATAATGAAAAACAAGCTGTTTTACAGTTAATTCCAACTTTAGAAAAAGAGCAAAAAGAGAAAAATCTAGTTGAATACAAAGCTTCATTATCTGAAAATGAACTACAAGATATAGTAGAAAATACTACATCTTTACAAAACTGGCAAAATAGTATAGATAAGAAAGAAGATCTTGAAAAAATTAAATGTGTTGATGCTAAAGAAGTTGAATTAAAAAATCCTTTTGAAGAAACATTGTTTGAAACATATAAAGATTTAAAATTCTCTCATTATAATGCAGTAACAAATGGAATATCTTATACTAAATTACTTTTTGACATTAGCGATTTTGAACTAGAACAGCTTCAATACGCTTCAATTTTATCATATTTATTATTTAACTTTAACACAAAAAATAAAACCGAGGCAGAAGTTATTAAAGAAATAGGAGCAAATCTTGGTGGAGTTAGTTCATATATAGATGTCTTTAGGAAACATAAGAGTGATGAATGTGAAGTTAAATTTATAATTAGCGCGAAAAATCTTGTTGAAAAATCAAAAGAATTAGCTAATATAATAGAGGAAACAACACTTAATGTTGATTTTGAAGATAAAGAAGCATTATACAACGTCCTTTTAGAAGTTAAATTAATGCTAGAAAACAAATTCAAGAATTCAGGACATGCGTTTGTAGCACGTAGAATTAGTGGATTCTATAATCCACAAAGTAAGTTAGCGTCATACCATGGTGAATATGACTTCTACTTATTCGTCAATAAATTACTAGATAATTATAAATCTGACAACGAAAGTATAAAAGAAAATCTTTATATTGTTGCTAAATTAATTTTCAATAAATCTAGATTATTAACAAACTTTGTTGGAAATAAAGAAGAATATAATGATTTTAAAGAAGTTTTTACTAGCTTCTTAGAAAAATATCCAAAAGATACAAATAGACAAAAAGAATTTGAAATAAAATTAGAAGAAAACGGTTATTCTGAAGGATTTTACTTTGATTCTCTTGTGCAGTATGTGGGGGTTGGATACAATATTAAAGATTATACCGGAACTCATCTAGTACTAAGACATATCCTAAGTTTAGATTATTTGTGGAATAATGTTCGTGTGAAAAATGGTGCTTACGGTTCTGGAGCAATATTTAATAACTTTGGTGATTTTAACTTATGGTCTTATCGTGATCCTAATTTAGTTGAAACACTAGATATATATTACAATATTGATAACTATGTCCGAAACTTTATCGCTGATGAGAATGATTTAAATAAATACATTATCGGTACATTGAATACATTAGATGTATTGATGTCACCAAGTGCATTAGCAACATATTCACTTAATAAATATTTAACAAATTCACCATTTAATATTTACGATGAACTTGTAAATGAAATTAAAAATACCACAGTTGAAGATATACAAAAATTAGCAACTGTATTTGAAAATATGAAGTCTAGAGCCTATACTTGTGTACTAGGTTCAAAAGAAAAAGTATTAGAAAATAAAGATTTATTCAATGAAACAATTGAATTAAAATAGAAAGGTGCATGAATGAGAGTTCGAAATAGAGCAGACGCAAGAGAGCGTTTAGAAAATAGTCCCGTTGTATTTTTACAACCTAAGGATAATAAAGGGAAATGGAAAGAAATATTTGGAAATGAAAATCCAATTCATCTTGAAATAGGGAGTGGAAAAGGTAAGTTTATTCATACATTAGCAGAAAAACATCAAAATATAAACTTTATCGCAATGGAGGCTCAACCTACTGTATTAACGTTTCTATTAGATAAAGTAGAAGAAACTCACAGAGAAAATCTAAAACTTATTTCTGGAAATGCTGAAGATTTACTTGAGTATTTTGCTGAAGGAGAGGTCGATCAACTTTATCTAAACTTCTCTGATCCATGGCCAAAAACAAGACATGAGAAAAGACGACTTACATTCCACACATTTTTATCTCGTTATGAGACTATTCTTAGTGGTGATAAGACTATCATTCAAAAAACAGATAATCAAGGTTTATTTGAGTATAGTTTAATGAGTTATGCAAAGTATGGATTTACATTCAATAGATTATCATTAGACCTAACAAACAGCATCTATGAAGAAGATAATGTTCATACAGAATATGAAGATAAGTTTATTAAAAAAGGTAATAGAATATACATGGTAGAAGCAGTAAAAGTAAAATAACTACATTTAGTTTACATAAAATTAATTATGTAAACTAAATATTTAGAGTATACTTTGTTTATAGCATTTTACATTAAAATTAATCGTTTTTACCTTGATTTTAAAAAAATTTTTATTTATAATAATATTAGTACAAATTAAAGGAGAAATATAATAATGATATCAGTTAATGATTTTAAAACTGGAGTTACTATCGAAGTTGATGGAAACATTTGGAAAGTAATGGAATTCCAACACGTTAAACCTGGTAAAGGAGCTGCTTTCGTACGTTCTAAATTAAGAAACATGCGTACAGGTGCAGTTAATGATAAAACATTCAGAGCTGGTGAGAAAGTAGCAAAAGCTCAAATCAATAACCAAAAAATGTCATATCTTTACTCTACAGGTGAAGCTTATGTATTTATGGATAACGCTACTTACGAGCAAATCGAAGTACCTGAAGCACAATTAGAATACGAATTAAACTTCTTAAAAGAAAACATGGAAGTTTCAATCTTAATGTTTGGTGATGAAATCTTAGGTATTGACTTACCAACAACAGTAGAACTTACTGTAACTGAAACTGAACCTGGTGTTAAAGGTGATACTGCACAAGGAGCTACTAAAGCTGCTACAGTAGAAACTGGATACACATTACAAGTACCTCTATTCGTTAAAGAAGGAGATGTATTAGTAATCAATACAGCAGAAGGTTCTTACGTATCAAGAGCATAATTTAAGTATAATTATAAAACTCTCTATTATTTCGATGATAGAGAGCTTTTTTATAAAAGGAGAAAATAATGAAATATGTACTTTTACTTCGTGGAATCAATGTTGGTGGTAGAAATAAGGTTTCTATGGCTGATTTGAAAGATGCGATTACTGGTTTAGGATATGAAAATGTTATTACTTATATAAACAGTGGCAATATAATATTTAATTCCACTGAAAATATAGGTGTTGTAAATGATAAAATATCACAGATATTGAATTCATATCCTTTCAAAATTAATAAAGTAATACTGACAAAACAAGAATACATAGAAGAACTTAAAAATTTGCCTAGTTGGTGGAATGATGATTTTTATAGAAAAGATGTACTTTTTTATAGTGAGGATATAGATTTCTCTAGTATAAAAAAACGAATAAATAGTATGCCTTTAAACGAAGAAAATGTTTATTTTGGAAAAAGAGCTGTTTTTTGGGGAAAATTTAATGAAAAGAACTATTTAAAAACGGCATATCATAAATATTTAATTAAAGAATCTTTCTATAAAGCTGTTACTATTAGAAACGGAAGAACTTTTATGAAAATCGCTGAGTTACTAGATAAAGAACACTAATTCTATAGTAAGCGTATATCTTTACTTGATATAGCTAATAATGATATAATTACCTAATGAAAAAATTAAGGAGAATATAATGAAATTAGATAAAATATTAATCGGCTTAGGATTAATTATATATTCGATCCTAGCTTATTTTTTAGGAATTCATTCTTATAAATTGTTATTAGTTTTCTTAGGGATTAGCGTACTAATATTTTTAATAACAAAATTACATTTCGAACCCTTTTTATCAATACTTATAGTAGCAATTATTCTAGGTTTATTTTTAGATTTATCCCCTAGTTCAATAATTGATTCAGTAGAGAAGGGGACAGGATCTCTTCTAGGACATTTATCTTTAATCTTAGGATTAGGAGCTATGTTTGGAAGAATACTAGAAGAATTAGGAGCAGTAGAAATTACTGCAAAAAAAATGATCAGTTTATTTGGAATTAAGAGGATTCAATTAGGTCTTCTTATTGCTGGAATGTGTATCAGTTTTTCTTTATTCTTTGATGTAGCTTTTATTTTAGTAATACCAATTATATTGGCAGTAGCAAAAGAACTAAAATTAGATAAAATTTACTTAGCTTTACCGGCAAGCATAGGAGTACTAACTATCCATGCATTATTTCCGCCACACCCCAGTCCAAGTATTATTACTAAGACTTTTCATCTTAATATGGCGGAAGTATTCTTCTATGGTTTAATAGTGGCAATACCAACAGCAATAATAGGTGGTTTATTATTAACCAATTCAAAGATGGTACAAACTAAACTTATCGTACAAACAGAACAAAATAATATTAGTGTTTTAAAAATAGAGAAACAGCTGATGAGCTCTAGTTTTGCTATTATATTAATGTTATTACCTGTAATTTTAATTACAATTCCTACTTTAGCATTAGGCATAAAAAATTTACCATCTAGTTTAAAAGATATATTAACAATTATAAGTAATCCAGTTACAGCATTAATTATAAGCTTATTAATAGCCATCTGGAAATTAATGACTGTAAAACATTTACGAATTAGTAGTATTGCACCATTATTAAGTCAATCTATTAAAACAATTGCAGTCGTATTACTTATTAATGGTGCTGCTGGAGGTTTGAAACAAGTATTGGTAGATTCAAAGGTAACAGATGAGATAGTTCAAATAACTAGTGGTATGAACATATCACCAATACTTATTAGTTTCTTTGTTGCTGCTATCCTAAGAATATCATTAGGTAGTGCAACTATTGCAGCAATTACAACGTTAGCAATAGTAGAACCTTTAGTTCCAACTATCAGTTATTCACCGGTGTTTATAATGTTGAGTATTACTGCAGGAAGTATGTTCTGTTCACACGTAAATGATCCTGGTTTCTGGTTATTTAAACAATATTTAAACTTAGATTTTAAAACAACATTTAAAACTTGGACATTAGGTACAAGTATAGCTTCTATAGTAGCATTTATTATAATACTGATAATGACTTCGATTACATAAAATATTTTTAAAATAAGTAATGTTTTTACTTGATATTTATGTTAAGGTATGTTATATTATTACTTGTGTATGTAGTAAATGTTATGAATAAACTATTTCCAAAAGGAGGATTAATTCATGGCAAAAGTTTGTTACGTTACTGGACGTAAAGCTCGTTCAGGAAATACTCGTTCACACGCAATGAACGCAAATAAAAGAAAATTCAAAGCTAATCTACAAAAAGTAACAATTTTAGTAGACGGACAACCTAAAAAAGTTTGGGTTTCTGCTAGAGCTTTAAAATCTGGAAAAGTTGAGCGTGTATAATTAAGCGATAAACTTTAAGCTATCTAAGGAAACTTAGATAGCTTTTTACATTATACTAATAAATATATATAGAAATCAGATAAAATATGAACTAAATTAGGAAAAAATATAAAATTAGGCATTTAAATCAATTTTAAGAGGTTTTATGTCATTTTGGAATAATTGTATTAAAAAATTTTTTACGACGCTTATATGGCGTTTAAATAGGTCATTTTTTTAAAGATCTTAAAATACAGATTACATTACAAATATAGTCAATAATTTTTTATATTATTGAGTAGAAATGATATATAAAGAAAAAAGTATATAATTTAAAAATCAAAAAAGTCAATTTTCAATAATATATCGAAATAAGGGGATTGAACTATATTGAAAGAAACTGATAAATATGATATAATATATTTGTTCGTATAATACATATTATATGTATAATTTATAAACTATAGGAGAATGTAGTAATACCAATGAATCAGCGTGATTATTATAAACAAAAAATAAATAAAATACTTCCTGAATTCCCAGATTATATAGAAGACTTCATAGACACGTATTACGATAATTTATCACCACTTACTTTACATAGATATTTAGAAACTTATAAGAACTTTCTAAACTGGACTATTAGAGAAACAATTTCAGATGCTGAAAATATAAAAGAAGTTCAACTATCTACTTTAGAAAATATATCTAAAAAAGAAATGGAAAGTTATTTTAAAAGTCTCTCTCGTGAACAAGTTAATGGAAAATATCGAAGTCAAACGACTGTAAACAATTATAAAGCTGCTATGAGGTCTCTGTATAAGTTTCTTACTGTTACAAGCGAGAATGAACAAGGACGAGCTTATTTTGAGAGAAATGTAATGCTTAAGATACCTATTAATCGTGTGAAAGAGACATTATCATCAAGATCAAAGAAAATTTCTGAAAAGATATTTTTAGACTCTCAAGATGAAGAATTCTTGCAGTATGTTGAATTTGAGTACGAGAAAACTTTATCAAAACATGGAAAGACATTCTTTTTACGTGATAAAGCACGAGATCTTGCGATATTAACGCTATTTTTAAAAAGTGGTATTCGTGTTAATGAACTTGCTAATTTAAAGGTTAAGGATATAGATTTTCTAAATAGTGAAATAAACGTCATTAGAAAAGGTAATAAAGTAGATACTGTTATAATTACAAAATCTGCATTAGATAGACTTAATGAATACATAACTTCCCTACCTTTTAAACTAAATAGAGAGGACTATGTATTTATTAGTAAAAATAAATCGGGATTATCTATAAGAGCTATCCAAAAACTGGTTATGAAGTATACAGATGCTTTCAACGTTCCTATGTCACCACACAAATTAAGACATAGTTATGGCACTAAATTAGCTTTAAAAACTAATGGTAATATCCCAATTATTATGACTCAAATGGGACATTCTAATAGTGACACATCAATGCTATACATAAATGAGTCAAAAAAGATTATTAAACAATCTATAGATAAATTAGATGATTAGTATTGCATTTCACGGATTATATAATTATTTTAATAAAAAAGAAGTAAAATAAAAGAATATAGTTTACATATTTTTATTTATGTAAATTATATTCTTTTATAATATTATCTATGAATTCTGATTTACCTTCAGTATAGCCTTCTCTATCAAACTTATATTCTTTTTCTAGCTTTAACTTTAAAGCCTCATATTTCTTTGCAACTACTGGATATTCTAATAATATATTTTTGAATTCTACTTCAGTAATATCACCTTTTTTTCTTATATGAAGGTGAAATACTTTATCTAAAAATCCTTCTTCACCATATCCTTTAACTAAAAACGCTCTATCATCTTCAGTCCAACGTAATTCCCATTCTTTAGAAAGAATTTGAACTATATTATCAAAATTGCTATCATCTATTGTTTCTATAATTATATCTATTATGTTTTTTGAGTGAATATTTGGTATTGCTGTACTACCTATATGATAAATGCGTACAGGGATTCCTACTAGTAATTTAGATAATCTTACTTCCTCTTCATTATACCAGTGTAGCCATTTATTATTATGACATACTAAACTAATAGGATATTTTTTCTTAAAACACTCATCTTTTAGAATGTTATTCAATATAATCACACCTTTCTAATATTTTAAAAAAAATGTTAGGATAGGATAATCCTATCACTAACATTATTTAAATACATGTAATGAATTTTTGAAATATTCTAATCCTGATAAAATAGTCAATATTACAGAAATCCATAATAAAATATAGTCTAATTTAAAACCAAGTGTATTAAATATAGGATTTCCTAATAAAATTAAAATTATAGCAATTAACTGACTTATTGTTTTTAATTTACCAAGAATCCCTGCAGGAATTACTTCACCTTTTTCTACAGCCAAAAGTCTAAGTCCTGTAACTGCAAATTCTCTTGCTATTACAACTACTACCATCCAACTATGCATTAATCCTAATTCAACCATTACAATAAAAGCACTTCCAACTAACAACTTATCAGCTAATGGATCTAAAAATTTCCCCATATTAGTTACTAGATTATACTTTCTAGCTAAATATCCATCAATAAAATCTGTGAATGATGCAAATATGAAAATTAATGCTGCTATAAAAATGTTAAGGGTTATATTTCGACCACCTAGGATAGAGATACTTCCTCCCATATTAAATAATAAAAATACTATAAATATAGGTATTAATATTGTTCTAAATAATGTTATTTTATTTGGTAGATTCATTATTTTTACTTACCCTTCTTGCATAAATTTAAATTCATTATAATTATACCATATTCTGTAATATGCTACAATAATAAAAAAAGGATAATGTTGTATATTATTATCCTTTTTTTAAAAATTTATTCACTTGTTCCTGTTGTTTCACTAACTGCTGGAGTTGTTACATTTGGTGTAGTAGGTGTGACAGTTGCTGGTGTGTTTGGTGTAACAGTTGAACTTGAATTAGAATTTCCAGAAGGAGCTGTTGGATTGTTTTGTACTCTTGGAGGGGTATAAGTATTAGTTCCTCTTGAGCTTTGAGTAGCTGGGACCTCAATTACCTGAGGCTGTTGAGCCTGTCCATTAGTACTATTATTAGTTGTAGAAGTTTGAGTCACTTCAGTAGTTGAAAGATTTGTTTTAATTATTTGAGAAATCTCATTAAAATCTTCTTCTTTTTCAAAAATAGTTTCTTTTTCTTTTTCTACTAGAGTTTGTAATTCAGTAAGTTCTTTTTTAACACTAGCAACTTTTTCAGTATTATTTTTATCATCATTATTAATTGTTAACGAACCAATTTTATCTTTTAAATTATTTTTAATTTTATCTCTCATTTCTTTAACTAAAGCATTATAATTATTATTTAATTTATCTTTATTTTCTTTAGCTATATCTTCTTTATAACTTAAAAGAGATTTTAAAATTTCTACTTTTTTATTCAGATCATTTTCTTTATTAAAATTAATTGAAGATTCCTTAATAATCTTATCGAATTTAGATTCTTCTTTTTTTGTTTCTGTAACTTTTGGTTTAGTATTATTTAATGCTTTTTGCTTTTGATACGCATAAGCTGATAAACCAATAACAGCCAATAATACAACTATTAGTAAACCAAGTAATACCTTATTATTCTTTCTCAATTTATTATACCTCACTTAAAAAAATCTGTAGTTTACATAATATTATTTATGTAAACTAAATTATTCATAATCTTCTGCATATTCCTTTTCTAAAAATACCTTCCTAGGCTTACTTCCATCTACAGGTCCAATATATCCATCTTCCTCAAGCGTATCAATTATTCTAGCAGCTCTATTATAGCCAATTTTAAATCTTCTTTGCAACAACGAAGCAGAAGCTTTTTGTGTTTTAGCAATAAATAATAATACTTCTTTGTATAATGGATCTACATCATCACTTGAAGATCCTCCACCTTGTGAAGTTACTTCACTTGGTGTCATATTGGGATCATATTGAGCTTCTGATTGGCTTTTAACAAAATCAACTACTTTTTCAACTTCCTCATCTGAAAGGAAAGCCCCTTGAATACGTACAGGTTTACTTGAGTCAGCTGATAGATAAAGCATGTCACCTTTTCCAAGTAATGTTTCAGCACCAGATTTATCTAATATCGTTCTTGAGTCAATGCTTGAACTTACCGCAAATGCAATCCTTGATGGTATATTAGTTTTTATAACTCCTGTTATAACATCAACGGATGGTCTTTGCGTAGCAATTATCATATGTATTCCAGCTGCACGGGCTTTTTGAGCTATACGAGCTATTGATTCCTCTACTTCTTTAGACGATACCATCATTAAGTCAGCTAACTCATCAATAATTACTACTATATAGGGTAATTCTTTATAATCTGGGTCTTTTTCAGCTATTCTATTATAACCTTCCATATTTCTCACACGAGCTCTTGCAAACTCTCTATATCTATTTTCCATCTCTAAAACTACTTTATGTAATACATCTGCAGCTTTTATCGGATCCGTTACAACAGACGTTAATAAATGTGGAATTCCATCGTATATAGATAATTCTACCATTTTAGGGTCTATCATTATTAGTTTAACTTTATCAGGTTTATTTTTTAATAATATACTTGTGATAATTGTATTTACACAGACAGACTTACCACTTCCTGTAGAACCAGCTATCAGCAAGTGTGGTGTTTTATCAATTCTAGTAAAAATCGATTCACCTGATACATCTTTCCCTAAAGCAACTGATAATGGTGAATTATCTTCATCATTTACAAAGACTTCCTTCATTGTAACTAATTCATTTACTGTATTTGGAATTTCAATACCGATTAAGGATTTACCGGGAATAGGTGCTTCTATACGAACATCCTTAGCTGCAAGATTCAGAGCAATATCATTACTTAAATTAACAATTTTGCTAACTTTTGTACCCGGAGTTGGTAATATTTGAAATTGTGTGATAGAAGGGCCTACAATAGCTTTAACAATTTTTACTTCAATTCCAAAATTATTAAACGTACTCTGTAAAATTTTTGATTTTTCCACAACATCACTTTTTGTAATAGTTTGTTTCTTAACTGGACTATTAAGCAAAGTGATTGGAGGAAGCTGATAATTATCATATGACTCCTCTAATAGATCTTCGCTTAATGGCTCTTCTTTATCTTCAAATGTAGTTGTATCTTGAGTCTTATGTTGTTTTCTCGTTACTCGTTGAACTATCTCTTCTTTTGGTTCAATTTCTTCTTTAAATTCTCTGATATCAACTACTAAATCTTTATCTTTAATATTATTATATCTTTGTTCATTTGAATTTTCTTTATTATCAATTGCATAATCGTAGTTATCGAGTATTTCATCATCCAATTCATCATAATGCTCTTCAACATATTCATTCTTATCAAATGCATTACTAATTAGATGTTTTAATTTTAAAACCATAGTTCTATGATTTATATTAAAATATAAAAATACAAATGTTATAATAGCTGATATTATTACAAGTAAAGAGCCATAATATGATAATAAGTAAATTAAAAATTTGACAGGAAAGTAAGATACTATTCCACCACCATATGTTGTAACTTTATTATTATATATATCTATAAAATTAATATATATACCCTCAGTATTACCTACTAATATAAGTTGAAATAAGAAATCTATTAACACTAAAATAGTTACTACAATAACTGGTGTTTTAATTTTCTTATTCATAATATAATAAATTGGTGTAGCAACTATAATAATATATAGTATATAGCTAAAGCTACCAAACATATATTTAAAAAGAGAATCAAAAAATCTTCCCACAAACCCCATCTGTAAGACTGATAAAATTACAATAAGAACAGAAATAACAAAATATAATCCTCTATAAGTCTCTTTAGTTAACACAGGAATAATATTCTTCGGAGAATTTTTCTTTGTTGTAGCTTTCTTACTGGATTTAGACGTTGTTTTTTTACTTTTACTATTTTTTTTAGTTGTTTTCGTTTTTTTTGTACTCAATCTTCTCTCCTTTCTAGTCCTCATCCACATAAACTGCTTCAGTCGGACAATTTATTTGTGCTTCTAGAACCAAACTTCTATATTTTTCCGGAACTTCCTCTTTCATCGTATTATCATCAATAATACAATACGCAATTCCATCTTCATCGTAATCATATATATCAGGACAGATTGCATTGCAATTTCCACACGCAATACAATCTTCACGAATTATTCTAGTTTTCATTATTTTCTTCTTTCAAAAATTGAGAAAACTTTTCTAATGATTGTTTTCTATGACTTATACTATTTTTTTTTTCAGGTGTTAACTCTGCAAATGTCTTATTTAATGTTGGAACATAAAAAATTGGATCATATCCAAAACCGTTATTACCACGTTTTTCAAAAATTATTTCTCCATGACACTCTCCTCTAAAAGTATGCTCCGTTCCATCTGGTTTAACAAGGGCAATAACAGATACGAATTTTGCTTTTGATTTTTTACCATTTAATTCAAAAAGTACTTTTTCAATGTTTTTTGCATCTGTTTGTTCTTTTGAGTATCTGGCTGAGTAAACACCTGGTCTACCATCTAAAAGCTCTACACTTAGTCCACTGTCATCTGCAATAGCTGTTTTGCCAGAAAATTGACTAATTGTACGTGCTTTAATTAATGCATTTTCCTCAAATGTTGTTCCATCTTCTATAATTTCCTGATTAAAATTAATATCTTTTAGAGTTAAAATTGTATAATCATCTAATATACTTTTAATTTCTTCAACTTTATGTGCATTGTTAGATGCTAATATTAGTTTTTTCATTATATTTCTCCTATATTTTAACGACTTCTGCAGTAATTTCTTTGTTAAGCCATTTAGAAGCTATATTATTAAAGTTTTCACTAGCTTCAGAGATATAAAATTTATGTTCTTTTTTATTTAATCTTTTCTGATGTAACTTAGCGTAACCTAAAACGGTACTAACCTCACGGGCTGCTTCTCTTCCTGAAGAAATCACCTTAATACTATTACCATAGTATTCTTCTATATCTTTTTTTAATATTGGATAATGAGTACAACCCAAAACTACAGTATCAATACCAAGATTACTCGTATTACTTAATGTGTCTTTTAGTATATTTTTTGTAGCTTCTTTATCTAAATTGCCTTCTGATTCTATAAAAGGTACAAAAGCAGGACAAGCTTTGTCAAATACTAAAATATCAGAATTTATATTTTCAATTTCAATATCATATACTTTAGAATTTGCTGTGAATTTTGTTCCTAAAACTAGTACTTTATTATTTTCAGTAGCTTGAATTGCTCTTCTTGCTCCCGGTTGTACTACACCAATTATTGGAATATCATATTTATCTTGAAGATAATCAAGAGCTGCAGCAGTTGCAGTATTACAAGCTAAAACAATCATTTTAACACCTTTATCAATTAAAAATTTTACAGCTCTATCCGTGTACTTAATTATCTCTTCCTTAGTTTTATCACCATACGGGCAGTTTTTCACATCACCGAAATAATAAATAGTTTCATTAGGTAACTGTCTCATTATTTCTCTAGCAACAGTTAATCCTCCTACTCCACTATCAAATACTCCTATTGCGTTATTCATTTATAGCCTCTTTCTACTTGGAACCTAGTATTTCTTCAAGTTCTAGTATTTTTTTATATGATTTCGTTTCAACTCCAATAAATTCTTTAAATAACATATTAAAAAATGAAAAGAGTCTAATTAAATCTTTACTTTCTATTTCTAAAGTTTCCAAAAAATCAATATTTTTAATTGATAGATAATATGTAAGTTTAACAAGTTTATCATTCAATCCATAAATACTATAATCCGTATTAAATTTATCAACAAAACTATTTTTCTGGAAACTATACCCTACATACTCATAATCAGTTTTTTGATATTTAAACATAAAACCTTGTTCTTTTAAAATTTTTACTAAAAAGTAGCTTGCAACTAACTTTTCTGATACACCTTTTTCAATATTATTTAAACAAAGTTTTAAAAGTTTGTAAATATTAAACGAGTTATCATTAATCAAATATGTATATTCCAACATATTTGAAACATAACTGTGTTTTAACACATCATAAACTATATTCGTATATGTATTTTCAACATCCAAATTTGTTATTTTATTCATACCATTTGTAGGGAAAAAGTTAATACTTACTTCGTATGGTGTACTAACTTTTATTTTCTTTTTACTTTTATGTACATTTTCATAAAAAAAACTTTCTACATATCCTTGCTCAGTCAAAACTTGCAAAATTTCATGGTAATCTTTATAGCGTATTTTTTTTATTATTATACCATTTATATAATTTCTATTAGTCAAAGATATCATCCCTATAACCTAAATCACGGATTTGATTCGGTTTTGATCTCCAATTATCAATAACTTTTACCCATAATTCTAAGAATACTTTTTCACCTAGAAGAACTTCAATATCTTTTCTCGCTCTTGAACCAATTTCTTTGATCATTTTACCTTGTTTACCAATAATCATACCTTTTTGAGATTTTCTCTCGACAACTATAGTAGCAATGATATTTTTTTTCTTACCTGGTTGTTTTTCAATTCTATCGATAACAACGGCTATAGAGTGTGGAATTTCCTGTTCTGTTAATTGCAATACCTTTTCCCTAATGAATTCAGAAATTACAAAGTACTCAGGTGAATCAGTTATTACATCATCTGGATACATTTTGAAACTTGGTTGCAAGTATTTTTTTGTTGTATTTAGTAAATTATCAACATTAATTGATTTAAGTGCTGAAATTGGGACAATTTCTACAAAATCATATAAGTCTTTATAAAATTCTATAATTTGAATTAATTGTTCAGGTGAAATTAAATCAATTTTGTTAATTAATAAAAATGTAGGTACTTTTAATTCTTTAACAATATTAATTAAATGTTGATCCCCAGGACCAAATTTTTCACTTGCATTTATAATTAAGTAAACTATTTCTGATTCTTGAATTGCACTACTTGCAAGTTTCATCATATAGTCACCTAATCTATGCTTAGGTTTGTGAATACCAGGAGTATCAATAAAAACAATTTGTGAATCAGTATCAGTATAAACACCATTTATAATATTTCTCGTTGTTTGTGGTTTATCTGACATGATTGCAATTTTTTGTTGTAATATATTATTTAATAACGTAGATTTACCAGCATTAGGACGCCCTATAATAGTGACAAATCCTGTTTTAATTTGTTCTTCAAACATGCTTATCTCCTTAAACCAAATTTTTCTAAAATTTCATCTTGTTTCCCAAACATTTCTTTTTCATCTTGTTCTGTCATATGATCATAACCAAGTAGATGTAAAAAACCATGAACTGCAAGGAAACCTATTTCTCGATCGAAGCTATGTTCATATTCTTTTGCTTGTTCATGAGCAATATCTACACAGATAATAACATCACCAATGGAATTAATTTCATCTTCAAGTCCGATGATATCAATTTCATCTTCTACTTCATCATTTAACGCAAAAGAAATAACATCAGTAGGAACATCTTTTCCTCTATAATCACGATTAATCTCTTGTATTTCTTCTTTACTTACAAAAGATAATGACATCTCAGTAATCTCAGTATCAACATTTTCATACTCTGCAGCACATTCTAACAATTTTAATAACATATCTTTAGTGCTATCTTCTACTAAGTTATTATCATCTATAATATCAACAAATGTCATGTTGTTCTCCTTTTATATATTTAATACAAGGGAATAACTCAAAAATCTTTATTTCTTAGAAACCAATTATTTCTAGTTATTCCCACAAACTTCATTAGATATCTAAAAAACTTTCATATAGCGAAATTAGATATCTGATAAACCACTACTTCTATGAGTTAGCTCATTTAAATTTTAGATTTTTATGTCGGTTTCAGATAATCATCATATTACTGAAGTTTATTAAAATTCTGTTGTCTTAAAGCTTCATAAATAATTAATGCAGCAGTATTTGATAAATTTAATGAACGAACATTTTCACTCATAGGTATACGTAATGCTTGCTCACTATATTTTTCTCGAAATTCTTTAGGCAATCCTTTAGTTTCTCTTCCAAAGATAAAATATATATCTTCATTTTCTTCATTAGAGAAATCAAAATCACAATAATTCTTTGAACCAAATTTAGTAATAAGATAATAATGTTTATCATTAGTCGCTTCAAGAAATTCATCAAAACTATCCCAAACAACTAAATCTAAGTGTTCCCAATAATCTAAACCAGCACGTTTAACATGTTTATCATCAATAGAAAAACCTAAAGGTCTAATTAAATGTAATCTTGTATTGGTACCAACACATGTACGTGCAATATTACCGGTATTAGCTGGTATCTCTGGTTGAAATAAAACTATATTATTCATAATTTATTAAAATGGAAGTTTGCCACCAAACATTCTTCCTAGACCCTTTCTCTTAGATTTATCATTCATAAGTCCACCAAACTGTTTCATCATTTTTCTCATTTCCTCGAATTGCTTAATTAGCTTATGAACCTCATTAATTGGTCTACCGCTACCTTGTGCAATTCGTTTTCTTCGTGGTACACTAATGATATCTGGATTTTGTCTTTCTTCAATAGTCATAGATTTGATGATAGCTTCAATATAAACAAATTGCTTCTCATCAACTGCATCTAAATTCATATTTTTAAGTTTACCCATACCAGGTATCATACCTAGAATATCTTTTAAGCTACCAAGTTTTTTCACTTGTTCAAGTTGTGTTAAAAAGTCTTCGAAGGTAAAGCTTTGATTAAGAATTTTTTCCTGCATTTTCTTAGCTTCATCTTCATCGATAGAAGCTTGAGCTTTTTCTATTAGAGTAAGGACATCACCCATACCTAAAATGCGAGAAGCCATACGTTCTGGATGGAATATTTCTAGGTCATTCATCTTCTCACCCATACCAACTAACTTAATTGGCTTACCAGTGATAGATTTAATAGATAAGGCCGCCCCTCCACGTGTATCACCATCAAGTTTTGTAAGTACTAATCCAGTGATATCTAGTTGTTCATCAAATGAACTTGCAATATTAACAGCTTCTTGTCCAATCATTGCATCTATTACAAGCAAGATTTCATCTGGAGTTGTTGCCGCTTTAATATCTTTTAATTCATCCATTAATAATTCATCGATGTGAAGACGTCCAGCAGTATCAATAATTACATAGTTAAAGTAATTTTCTTTAGCAAACGCTAATCCTTCTTTAACAATATCTACAGGGTCTTTATCAACATAGAAAACTTCAATATCAAGTTGTTTTCCTAAAGTTTTTAATTGTTGAACCGCTGCTGGTCTATAAACGTCAGCTGCAATAAGAAGCGGTTTTTTCTTCATAGTTTTTTTAACTTTAAGAGCTAACTTCCCTGCTGTAGTTGTTTTCCCAGCCCCTTGCAGACCAACCATCATTACTGTGGTAATCTTACCACCTTGATTTAATTCAACGTTAGAACCACCAAGTAATTCAACAAGTTCTTCATTTACTATTTTAACAATTTGTTGAGCAGGAGTTAATGATTTCATAACTTCAGTTCCAACTGCTCTTTCACTAATTTTCTTAACAAATTCTTTTACTACTTTAAAGTTAACATCGGCTTCTAATAATGCCAATCTAACTTCTCTCATCATTTCTTTAACGTCAGCTTCAGAAACTTTACCTTTTCCTGTAAGTTTTGCTATTGTATTTTGCAATCTTTCTGATAGGTTTTCAAATGCCATACAAGATTCTCCTAATTTTCTAATTTTATCAATTCATCAACATATGTTAGTACTTCTGCATCATTTGTTGATTTTTTTATCTCATTTAGTAAAAACAATCTTTGATTGTTTAGTTTTATTAAATTTAACTTTTCTTCAAACTGTTCCAATTCTAATACTGTTCTTTTAATATTATTTGATACAGCTTGTTTTGAAATATTATAATTTTCTGATATCTCTGTTAATGATAAATCATTAAAATAATAATCATTTAAATATTGTTTTTGTTTATCACTAAGTAATTCAGAATAAAAATCATAGAGTTGTGAAATTTTTATAACTTGTTCTATTTCCACAATCTTCCTCCAGTCTTAAAATATAAATCTACATCCTTATATTATACGATAAAATCGCTATTTTTTCAAATTTTTATCGTATTTCTAAACAAATAAAATCAACTTGTAAAGTAATTTCTACAAGCTGATTAATTGAATCTATTAAGTTAATATTTACATAAAATTACATAAAATCTAAAGCTGAATTATCTATAGTTATAGTTATTTTCTCTTTTGAAAAACTTTCTGCAAAATAATCATTTATATACTTCAAAAGCGGATGTAATTTACTATATTCCTTATCATTATACCTTATCGCCAAATTATACTTGAACTCATTATTAATCTTATAGAATAAACTTTTATTCGGACCAAGAATCGATGTACCACTAAGCTTTTTACTTATAAAGTTATAAATCATCTTTGCAACCTGTTCTGTTTTCAGTTCATCATAACCTTTAATCGTAATAAATGAAATCTTACAGAAAGGTGGATAATCTATAAGTTTACGACGACCTATTTCATACTTATAAAATTTTTCATAGCTATGTCCTATTGCATAGTCTATAATATTACTTGCAATATTTGATTGAAAAACAACTTCTCCTTCTTTTTCGCTTCTTCCCGCTCTTCCAGCTGTTTGAACAAGTAATTGGAATAATTTTTCGTTCGCTTTAAAACTTGGAACTGCAATCATACTATCAATCGATAGTACTCCTACTAACGTAATATTAGGAAAATCCAGACCTTTTGATATCATTTGAGTCCCTAAAAGTATATCTGATTTGTGTTTTTTAAAATCAGTTAAGAGCTTTTCATAAGCTCCTTTACGACTAGTAGTATCAGAATCCATTCTAGTTATTCTAACATTAGGAATATGCTGAATTAAAAATTCTTCTACCTTTTGAATCCCATAGTTTCCTGAAACTAATTCTGGGTTTGAGCAACATTTTTTTATACTTGAAATTTTCTTATGAAATCCACAAAAATGACAACGTAATGAGTTATCATGTTTATGATAATTTAAACTTATATCACAATTTTCACATTTATATAAATGTCCACAAGAAAAACAACGTATAAAATTAGTATATCCTCGCTTATTCATTAATAATAAAACTTGTTCTTTTTTCTCAATTTTTTCTTTGATTTTTTCTAATAATTCATCAGCTATAACTTGTTTTTTATCTTCACTATGAACAATACTAATTTTAGGTAGTTTATTATTAAATCTATGTGTTAATGTTAATAAATTATTAGGATTAAATTTTTCAAAATTATAATACAAATCAACAGATGGTGTTGCACTAGCGTAAAGTACTGTACATTTATTATAAATTCCACGCTTTTTCGCTATATCTTTAGCGTCATATCTAGGGGAATCTGTCTGTTTATAACTACTTTCGTGTTCTTCATCAATAATTATTATTCCTAGATTATTAAATGGTGCAAAAATTGCTGATCTAGTTCCAAGACAAATTTTAACCTTACCATTTCTAATTTTTTTCCATTCATTATATTTTTCTTTTGTATTTAATCTAGAGTGAATCACTGCAATATTATCATTAAAAATACGTTTGAACTTCTTTTCAATTTGTGGTGTTAAAATTATTTCTGGAACTAGTACGATGGCTTCTTTTCCACTATTTAAAGACTCTTCAACTAATTTAATGTATATTTCAGTTTTCCCAGATCCTGTAACACCATGGAGAAGGTATTCATTAAATTTACCTGTATTATAATTTTTTACAATTTTATCAAATATTTGCAGCTGATACTTACTTAAATTTGTTTCATTTTGTAAAGTAGTTGTGTTTATTTGAGAAATTATTTCTTCTTCAATGATACAAATAACATTATGCTCTAATAACTTTTTCGTTACTGTAGGGCCAATGTTTAATATTTCTTTAACATCCGATTTCTTGATTTTCTCATTCTTACTAAGATAATCAACAATTATCTGTTGTTTCTTTGTTAATTTAACATTGCTTATATCACCTAGAATATAAAATTCTTCCGTAATATTATTATTTATTTCTTTAACTTTACTTATAAGTTTTATGGCTTTTAGCGAGATTAGATATCCAATTTGTTCAATTGAAAAAATTTTTTCAAACTTTTTCTTTTCAGCTAAGTTATTCCTATCAAAATACTTAGCATAATCAAATAGTAAAGTTTTGTTCTCATCTATCAACTCATAATACTCGACATATTTATTTTTTAATATCGTCGGAATTAATGATTCTATAGCCTGAATTCTAGTACAAAAAAGCTCATCTGCCATAACTTTAGATAAAAGAAGCATTTCTCTAGTTAAAATTGGAAAGTCATCTTTTAATTTTTTTATACTTTTAAAGTTATCTTTATCGTATCCCCCTTTATACTTTTCGCTAACATTAACAACATATCCTTGAACTACACGAGTACCAAAAGGAACCTCTACTCTATAACCAACTATATCTTTATCAGTAAACTCTTCAGGAATCAAATAGTAAAAACTCTGATCAACACTATGATTATTTACATCGACAATAACTTCAGCATACATAATCTCACCTCCCCTTCTTTAAAGTTTTAAGCTTACTTAGTAATAGTATCTACAATTTCTTTTGCAATATTTGCTTTACTAGTCTTATCAATTTTTGTTATATTATTGAATTTATCAATAATACACACTTCATTATCTTCACTTCCAAATCCAATATCCTTTTTAGAAATATCATTAGCAACTATATAATCTAAATTTTTCTTAACAATCTTTTCTCTAGCATATGCAATTAAATCATTTGTTTCGGCAGCAAAACCAACAACAATCTGATTTTCATTTTTATTTTCACCAACATACTTTAGTATATCTTGGGTTCTTTCAAATTCCATAGTTAGATTTCCATCTTGTTTCTTTACTTTTTTATCATAAACCTGTAAAGGTGTATAATCAGATACTGCTGCAGCTTTAACTATGTAGTCGCAATCTTTTAAGTTTTTTTTCACCGCTTCAAACATATCACTAGTACTTATAATTTCAATAACCTTTATATCACGGCTAATGGAATCATTTTTCACACTAGTGACTAAAGTTACTTCAGCACCTCTTTTTTTAAATTCATTAGCTATAGCTATCCCCATTTTTCCAGTAGATGGATTCGTTAAACATCTAAAAGGGTCTATGAATTCTTTCGTTGGACCAGCTGTCACTAGTGCTTTTTTCCCTTTTAAATCTAGACCACTTTCAGAAAATATAGTTCCTTCTATTTTTTCAATCGTAGGAAATTTCCCTTTTCCTATATCGCCACACGCTAATAATCCACTATCTGGTTCAATAAAATTAAAACCTAGATTTAAAAGTTTACTTATGTTTTCTTGTATTATAGGATTATTATACATAACTGTATTCATAGCAGGAACAATATATACTTTCCTTACATCTTGAACTGCCAGCATTAAAGATGTAGCTAAATCATCTGCAATTCCACAAGCAAATTTTGAAATAATATTAGCTGTAGAGGGTGCTACGATAATTTTATCCGCCCATTTTGTTAAATCAATATGTTGAATTTCATTCTCATCTAATTCATCAAAAGTACTTGTATATACTCTATTTTTCGTCAATGTTTGAAAAGGTAATTCTGTTACAAATTTTTTTGCGTTTTCTGTTAATATAACCTTAACATTATGACCTTTTTTCACTAGCGAACTTGATAAATCAATTGATTTATATGCTGCAATCCCTCCAGAAACTATTAGTAAAATATTCATGATATTCTCCTTATTATTCATTATGTATTTTATTAATATAAATCATGATCTGCATGATTTGGTCCAAAAACAGCAGTTTCAAGTTTAGATAATCTTTTTAGTATATCTAGATTTGTAACTTGGACTGGTTTATCATCACGGCTAGCATTCTTTATTGCATCAATTTTTATTTTTAAATTTTGATTTTCAATCTCCAATTCTTTTAGACGAGTAAGTAGTTTATCGAGTTTCATGTAATCTTCTATAATTAAATCTAAATAGTCATTTACATCCTCCTCACTATAACCTTTTACTCTTGTTTTTTTAAATTCTTTTTCATATATTTCTTTTGCTGTTAAATTTAGTTCGATACTCATCATCTAACTCCTTTTACTTAAATTCACTAAAATAAGAAACACAACTTACAAAATATAGTGGTGCTGTCTCAGCTCTCAATATTCTTTTTCCCAATCCAATTACATCAAAATTTCCAGCTATTAAACTGTCAATTTCTTGTTCAGATAGTCCTCCTTCACTACCAAAAACAGCAATGACATCCTTATTATTTAAATCTGAAGCTAGTAATTTTTTAAGATTAATGTTATCTTCATTAACAGATTCTTTTTCATAAGCAACAACTTTGTAATCGTAGTTCTCACTAAACTTAATCAAATCTCGTAAACTATCTACATAGGTTATATCAGGAATTATGTTTCTTTTTGATTGTTCTGCAGCTTCTTTTATAATTTTATTCCATCTATTTAATTTAGATTCTACTTTATCTTTTTTTATTTTTGCTATATTACGTTCTGAATTAAATAAAACAATATTACTTACTCCTAATTCTGTTATTTTTTGAATTAAGTACTCAATTTTATCATTTTTCAAAGGTGGTATAGCTACTGTTATTTTGATAGAAAGTTCGTTACTACCATCTACCTGTTCATACGGTGTAATTAGAACCTTATCTACATTATTATCTATAATATTACAAATGTACTTTATTTCATTATTAAAGACAACATATACTTTATCATTAATTTTCTTTCTCATAATTCTCACAATATGATTACTATCATCTTTAGATAATTCATATGTTGAATTCACGTTTAATTCTTCATTTAAAAAATACTGTTGCATAATTTCTCCTAAATATTTATCTTACAATTAATTTTACCTTATTCTTGTTCTTAATTCAATAGTAGCTGATTACAAACATAAAAAGAGAACAGCCTAATCAGTATTTCAACAAATGATTAATTAGACTATTCTCTGATTTATTAAATTGAAATTTTATTTTCTAGCTGCCTGATGGAATATATCCTTCAATATGTTCTTTAGCTAATTTCTCGTGTTCAGGGTATGTTTTAGAGAAATATGCTTTTCCATCTTTAGTCGCGTGTAAGAAATAAACATATTCAGTATTTTCAGCATTATTTAACGCTTCGAATGATTCTGAACCAATTGAAGAAATTGGACCAGGTGGTAATCCGATATTAGTATATGTATTGTATGGAGAATTTAATGATAATTCAGATTGCGTTGGTGCCCCTGTAAGTTTATCTGCAGCGTAGTTTGCTGATGGGTCGGTTTGTAATTTCATACCTTGAGCAAGCCTATTTAAGAATACACTCGCAATTAATCTATTTTCATCAGATTTTGTAGATTCTTTCTCTAAGATACTAGCAAGTGTCATATACTGATGAATAGAGACTTGTTTGTTTTGTCCACCTATATTCCATGAACGATTATTCTTCTTGTATAATGGAACTATTTTTTCATTAGATAATTTAACCATTTTAGTAATTAAACTTTCTACAGTTTCATCATCTTTTAAATCATAAATTGCAGGATATAAATAACCTTCTAATGCATACTTAATATCCTTACCATATACTTCATCAGTTATTAATTCTGGGAATTGTTTCTGTAATTTTTTAATAAATTCAGCATCATTTACTTTTTCTAAAAATTCTTTAGAATCTAGTTTTGTTTTTTCTAAATTCTTAGCTATTTTTAATATACTATCACCCTCAATTAAAGCAAAAGTATTACCTGACTTACCTTTATCCTTAGCTCCTAATTCTTGGATAATTTGAGGTAAACTCATACTTTGTTTTAATTTGAAATTACCAACATAAAACGATGTGTTAGGTGTTAATCTTGAGTATATTTTAAATACTTCTTCATTTTTGATTAAACCTTTAGCTTTCAATTCTTGAGCTATTCTCGCACTACCATAATTTTCTTTTACTTCTACAGTAATGTCTTTATTATTACTTTTATCAACTGGTGTTGTCATGTAATAAAATACTGATAAAACTGCAATACCAATTACAACGATAATAGTTAGTAATAAAGGGATGATAGATTTTCTTTTTTTATTTTTTTTTCTAAGTTCTTTACTTCTTCTTATCTTATCTTCTCTCATTACTTACTCACTTTCGTCGTAATAAAAAGTATCTAATACTTCAGAAATCATATCATATTCTTCGTCTGTTTCAACTGGTTCGAAACGAACTGAATCTTCTCCATCTTCTACGCATACCATAGGGAAGATACTAATTTCCTCTTCATCAATTGTTTCTTCTTCAGCAAAGATGTAGTATAAATTACCATTTGTTGGATTAGTAAACTCTAAAATTTTACGGTATTCTTTTTCTTCACCTTCTAATGTACTAAGTGTATACACCTCTTCAGTATTATCAATACTAATGTTTTTTAAATCTTTTTCTTGCATTTTATTTTCCTCCTGAAAATTTATATTAATTTAATTTAATTTATCTAAATATGTCTGCAATATTAATACAGCAGCCATTTTATCAATAACATTTTTTCTTTTTTTTCTTGAAACATTAGCCTCAAGAAGAACTCTCTCAGCACCCATAGTAGTTAAACGTTCATCTTGTAGAATGATTTCTACATTTTTTATTTTTTTCTTTAAAACTTCTACAAAATATAACGTTGCTTCACCACGAAAACCAACTGAATTATCCATGTTTTTGGGAAGTCCAACTACTATAGTTCCTACATTATGCTCTGATACAAGTTCTTTAATTCTTTTAATTTTAAAATCTTTTATTTGCTCATTAATATTAATTGTTTCAATACCTTGAGCAGTAAGGCCTAATAAATCACTAATGGCTACTCCAATAGTTTTTGATCCATAATCAAGGCCCATTATTCTTTTATCTAACATTTAAGACTCCTGTATAAAAAAGTATAATAAGTACTCTAGTATATCATCCATTTCTATCATTCTAATTTGCTCTCTAGCATGATTGTCACGTGGAATATATACTGGATCAGCTGTTTTGATATATCCCATCAATTGATTAATAGGATCATATCCACGTTGCTTAATTGTTTCAACAACATTTTTTAGTATGTTGTGAATATCATTTTTGTCATAAAAATTGCTATCAAATAATCTTGTTTCATCGAAATTTGCCATAATCTTTTCCTCCGATTATACTAACTCTACTAAGATACCTACTGCATTTTCTCCTGTGTGTGTAGAAATAATTGGTGTAGTAGTAAATATTTCATCTTCACTTACTTCATACCCAAAAACTTCTTTTAATTCTGATTTTATTAATGTAATATATTCATCAGCTAATGAATTTGGTAAACTTATACTTTTTATCGTTTTACTTTGTTTTTCTTCTTCAATATGTTTTATTAACGTATGAACCAGTTTTTTCTTACCACGAACTTTATCTAAGGCAACTAATTCTGTTTCTTTTAATTGTGTTAGAACTTTAATATTTAATAAGCCACCTATTAAAGCTTGTGATTTACTTAGTCTACCACCTTTTACCAAATTGTCAAGTTTATCGATTGTAACATATGTTAATATATTCTTTGCTTTTTCTCTAAGACTGTCAGCTATCGTTGATACATCAACATTTTCTTCCAATTGTCTTAAACACTCTTTTAATATAAATACCATTCCTCTTGTTGTGGTTTTTGTATCAACTACATGAACATTTTCAAATTCTGAACTTGCTGTAACTGCTGTATTATATGTACCGCTTAAAGCAGAAGAAAGAGTTAAAACAATAACTTGATATCCTTCATTGGTCCATTTTTCATAAGCCTCGATAAATTTTCCAATAGCAGGTTGACTTGTAGAATACGATTCTGCTGTTCTCATTTTTACAATATATTCATCATTACTTATTGTTCGATAATTATATTCTACACCATCTATGTTTATAGTTAAAGGAATTACATCCACATTATATTTTTCAATTTCATCAAATGTTAAATCACTCGATGAATCAATAATAATCTTTACTTTTTCCATTGTCTACCCCTTCTTTTTTCTTATATAGTGTATGAATGAATAATTAAATTCATTGTTTTCATCTTTAGAAAAGTTTTCCCTACTAATCAATTCCCATTCACTCTCATCAAAATCAGGAAACTTAGTATCCGCTTCAACTATTGTATCAACTTCCGTAATAAACATTTCATCACACTTATCAAAATATCTATTATAAATCATTCCACCTCCAAATATATATGCTTTTTCAGTTTCAATATTATCTAAAATAGAATCATCTGAATAAACCTCAATATTTGAATAATGACTTAATGTATTTTTATCTCGAGTTAAAACTCTATTTATGCGATTAGGTAGAGCTTTCCCAATACTATCTAACGTTTTACGACCCATTATAATTGTTTGATTTGTAGTTAAATCTTTCACCCTTAACATATCATTTTTTAAACGCCAAGGAATAGTATTTTCTTGTCCTATCGATTTATTCTTATCATATGCAACTATAAGTGATAACATTATATCCCTCCTAAACTGCGATTGGTGCTTTTATAAATGGATGACTTTCATAATCAACCAATTCAACATCTTCAATCTTAAGGTCAAATATACTTTCAAAATCATTTATTTTCAGTTTTGGTAAAGAATATGGAGTTCTAGACATTTGTTCTTTTACCTGTTCAAAATGATTTTTATAAATATGTGCATCGCCAAGTGTATGAACAAATTCTCCCACCTCAAGATTGCACTCTTTCGCTATTAAAATTGTTAGTAATGAATAAGATGCAATATTAAATGGAACACCTAAAAACACATCACCACTACGTTGATATAATTGACAACTTAATTTCCCATCATTAACATAAAATTGGAATAGAGAGTGACATGGCGGTAAAGCCATTGTATCAACCTCTGCTGGATTCCAAGATGATACAATTAAGCGCCTAGAAGAAGGGTTACTCTTAATTTGTTCGACAACATTTTTTAATTGATCAACACCATTAAAATTACGCCATTGTTTACCATAAACATTACCTAAATCTCCATATTTTTCAGCAAATTGTTCATCAGTAAGAACTCGTTCTTTAAATAATGTCATTTGTTCTTTGTAATCTTTTGCAAACTCTTCATCAATCAGTGTACGATGTCCAAAATCCGTCATATCGGGACCAGTGTATTCTTCACTTTCTATCCACTTTTTAAATGCCCACTCATTCCATATATTATTTTTATTTTCTAATAAAAACTTAATGTTTGTGTCACCTTTTATAAACCAAAGTAATTCTGACCAAACTAAATTAAAATTAACTTTTTTAGTAGTCAATAAAGGGAATCCTTCAGTAAGATCAAACTTCATTTGGTATCCAAAAATACTTTTTGTCCCAACACCCGTTCTATCATCTTTTTCAATTCCACTGTCTAAAATATATTGACATAATTTTAAATACTCTTTATCTACCACACTAATTCTCCATTACGCTTTATAATTGTTTTCTTTCAAATATTTCATTAAATCTTTGATCTTTTCCAATGAACTCTTACCGAAATGATGCTCGATTCCTTCTACTTCTTCGTATATTTTATTCTCATCAACTCCAATTAGTCTAAGAAAATCTTCTAATAATTCATGTCGAGTCAGGGCATATTCTCCCATTTTCTCACCTTGCTCGGTAAGAGCAATTCCTCGATATTTCTCATATACGATATAGCCCTCAACATCAAGCTTTTTCAACATTTTTGTTACGGTAGAAGGATATACTTCTAATTTTTCAGCAATATCCGCACTTCTAGCATAACCTTTGTTTTTTACTAAAGAATATATTACTTCAATATAGTCTTCCATCGTCGGTGTTGCTTTTGCCATGAACATGTACCTCCTTTATAATATTTTAAATGGTGATTTTTCTACTGTAGATTTTATTACTTCTACATTTAATTCAGAAATATAATCTAATAATAAATCTTTCACTAGATTTTCAGTAAAATGTCCAATATCAATTATATTTTTTTTCATTTCTATTGCATCTAGTGCTGCGTGATATCCTACATCACCTGTCAAATATACATCTACTTCTGGTAGAGTGTAAATAAAGTCGGCTCCGCTTCCTCCTAAAAGTGCAATAGTAGAAATCTCTTTTTCATCTCCAATAACTGCTGAAACAGTTTCTAAAGAAAAACAATTTTTAATATAAGTAATAAAATCATTAAGTTTCAGAGGATTAGTTAATTTACCAATTCTACCTAATCCCGCCGTGTTATCTAAACTATGTTCAAATAATACTTGGATTTCATTTAGTTTTAAAATTTTCGCCAAATAATCATTAAGACCTAATGTAGCAGAATCCAAATTAGTATGAAATGAAATAACTGAAATATCATTTTTTATTAAATTACGAATAATTCTAGATTTAAAATCAGTAGTATAATCTATATTTTTTAACGGTTTAAAGATAAGTGGATGATGTGATACTATCAAATTAACGTTATTAGCAATCGCTTCTTCTACAACGTTAGTAGTTACATCTAAACATACCAATACTCTACTTACCTCATTATCATTACTACCTAACATCAATCCGACGTTATCCCATTTTTCGGCTAATTTTACATCTGCTAAATTGTTTAAATGATTAAATATATCTTTTACTGTTGTCACAAAATCAGCCTCCTTATCTTATTTTCATATTATTATAACATTTTATAAAAAAAATTGCCATTACGAAACATATTTTGTAATTAAAATAACATATTTCTTTTCTATAATATTTTTGTTAATCTACAAAATAGTATTTTTAAAATTTAAATCAGCCAGTCACACAGGTATACACATACAGTCTATAAACTTTTTTTCAACACTAGACATTTTCAATTATATATATTATTATTGTTCTTATAAAGAAATTCGTAGGAGATTATTATGCAAACTGTAGAAGGTTATCTAAATAAAATTATCTTTCATAATAAGGAAAATAATTATTATATTTTGTCTATATTTTTAAATGATCAATATGATTTTGCCGAAGGGGATTATTTAAGCGTTGTAGGAACATTTAACGATTTCGAATTTGTTGAAGATGAATTATATGCATTCAAAGGAGAAATTGTTCAACATAGAAAATATGGAACACAACTTTCAGCTATTGTTGTAGAACCAGTCATTGAAAAAGATAAAGAAGCTATAGTATCTTATTTATCTAGTTCAATTTTTCAAGGTGTAGGAAGAAAAACTGCTGAATTAATAGTGGATAGTTTAGGTGTAGATGCTTTAGATAAAATATATGAGGATAAAGACGCACTATTTGCCATAAAAGGGATACCTACACAAAGAAAAGATACAATTTATGCTACAATCGTTGCAAATAAACAAACCCAAGATATAATTTTAAAGCTAAACGAATATAATCTTAGCAATAATTTAATTTTGAAAATCTATAACTTTTACAAACATAACACATTACGTACAATTACCGAAAATCCCTACTCTCTAATTAAAGATATAAAAGGTATAAATTTTAAAACAGTAGATAAAATTGCAGAAACTAATGAGATTGCTGCGAATGATCAAGAAAGAATACTATACGGTTTTATTTATACTATTAATTCGTATTGTTTTTCTACTGGCAATACATATATATCAAAAAATAACCTTCTTTACAATACCTTTAACGTACTATATTCTTCGCGTAATATAGCAGTTGATAAAGAAGACATACTAAAAGCATATACTTATGCTCTAGACACTGCAAAACTAATAGAAATTGAAGATAGAGTTTTCTTACCAGAAATATACTATTCAGAGTATTCTATTTATAGTGATATAAATACAAGATTAGAAATTAAAAACACTGAAGATATTAGTGAAAAACTATTAGATAAATATATAGACGAAGTCGAAGATGAATTGGGAATAGAATATGATATAGTTCAGATTGCGGCAATAAAAAACTGCATTCTTAACAATTTTTCAATCCTGACAGGTGGACCGGGGACTGGAAAAACTACAATCATACTAGCAGTCATTAAAATATTCCAAAAAATTAAAAACTATAGTATACATGATTTATTAGACGAAACTAGAAATATTATAACCTTATGTGCACCTACCGGAAAAGCGGCCAAAAGAATGTCTGAAAGCACTGGGTTTTATGCATCAACAATACATAAGGCTATTGGTTGGAGCACAGAAGACGAAAACATGGAAGAATTTGTAAGTGATAAAAGTATAAAATCTGAATTAGTAATAATAGATGAATCAAGTATGATTGATGTTTTCTTAATGTATAACCTATTAAAAATAATTCATAAAGATGCAAAGATAATACTTGTTGGGGACAACGACCAATTACCGTCAATTGCACCAGGAAATGTCTTAAACGATCTTATTAATTCTCAAGCTATATCGACAGTTAAGTTGAATAAAATCTTTAGACAAAGTGAACATTCGAGTATTATAAATATTTCTCACTCTATAAAAAATGATATTCCATTCGATATATTAGAAAATTTCGATGATAAGGAATTTATTTCAGCTAATAAAAATGAAATGATCAACGTCATCTCAGCCGTATATGATGATCTACTTAAAAATACAAGTAAAGAAAACATCCAAATTCTTGCCCCTATCTATAAAGGAACAAGTGGAATAAATGAAATTAATACAGCTATCCAATCAAGATTTAATGATAATGAAGAACAAATAGAATACGGTGAATTAATATATAAAGTAGACGACAGAGTTATGCAACTCGTTAATAGACCTGAGGATAATATATTCAATGGTGATATAGGTTATATAAAAGAAGTATACAAAGAAGGAAATAAACTTAAAATCGTTATAGATTACGATGATAATTTTGTAACATATGAAAAGCAAGAATTAAACCAAATTACGCTTTCTTATGCATGTTCTATACATAAAGCGCAAGGATCAGAATTTGAAAATGTTATAATTCCATTTATTGATAATTATAACTTTATGCTCAATAAAAATTTAACTTATACTGCTATTACACGTGCAAAGAAAAAATTAATATTATGTGGAAATCATAATGTTTTTTATAAATCAATCGAACCTACAAATACTGTTAATAGACAAACGGCTCTAGAATGGTTCTTTACAACAGACAGAGAAGCGGATATTGAAGACATTGAAATTGATGAAGAGCTTAAAACATATATATTAGATTTTCAAAATATAAATACTATTGATCCTATGATTGGAATGGAAAACATCAAACCTACAGATTTTCTCTAATAAACACAAAAAACCTGGATATAAATTTTGTATATCCAGTTTTTTTCAATTACATTGCTACAAAATCACGAGCTATTTTATCAATATCGTTAATATTTAAAAATGCTGCTGCTATTGCAGAACCATTATTAGCTTTAACAGATTTTTCTACTGCTACAACCATATTATTTGTTAAGGCTTCTAATCGTGTTAATTTAGACTTAACCTCATCTAATTTAGCATACTCTATATTTTCAGAAGACAGTGATTTAAGAGTTGCTATAGAAGAATTTACCTTAGTTGTCATTTCTTTAAACTTCTCTACCTTATCACCTAAAGAACGTCCTTTTTCAAGGTCTGCCTCTATTGTTCCGGCAAGCTCATCGAAAGTAATCAACTCTTTTGAAAATGAAGTTAACTTATTCTTCATATATTCATTTGAATATTTCATTTGTGTAATATTATAATTTCTGTTTGCACTATCTTTAATATTGAATGAAACAGTATTATTATTTTTTGTAACAATTACAATATTAAAATCTTTATTATTAAACTCATTTAAATTAATGTTATCAATATTTAAAGATTTTCCATTAAAACCATTTAGTTTTAATGATTTCAATATAGGTTCAAAACCTTCTTTGTTTATAACTTCATCATTTGTAGTAATTATTAAATTATTATCTTTTTTATCAAATTCCGTTTTTTCTAGCTGGTTTAGAGTTACAGAATTTGTAAGATTTTGTAATTGTTCTTTAGAAATATTTTCCTTAGAACTACAACCTTGCAAAATTAGCAAGGTTGTTAGTAATATTATTAGCTTTTTCATTATTTATTAGAATAATTCTGGTGCTGAGATAATGTTTAAGTTTTCGTCGATTTCAAATACTAATGGAGTACCAGTTGGTAAGTTAAGATCTAAGATTTTTTCATCAGAGATTTTTAATAAGTATTTGATTAACGCTCTTAAACTGTTACCGTGAGCAGAGATAAGCACGTTTTTACCAGCTTTAATTTGTTTAGAAATATCGCTTTCCCAGTAAGGTAATACACGATCAATAGTAAGTTTTAAACTTTCTCCTGATGGGATTTCATTTTCAGGAATTTCTTTATATCTATCGATGTTTCCTGGGTACATGTCGCTTGTTTTATCTAATGCAGGAGGCGCTACGTCGAAACTTCTTCTCCAGATGTGAACTTGTTCATCACCATATTTTTCAGCTGTTTCAGCTTTGTTTAATCCTTGTAAAGCACCGTAGTGTCTTTCGTTTAGTCTCCAGCTTTTGTATACTGGAATCCATAATAAATCTAATTCTTCTAAGAATAAGTTTAAAGTTTTGATAGCACGTTTTTGGTAAGAAGTATATGCTACATCAAAAGTTAGACCTAATTCTTTAAGTGTTTGTCCACCTTTAATAGCTTCTTGTCTTCCTTTATCAGTGATATCAACATCAACCCATCCTGTAAATCTGTTTTCTAGATTCCATTGGCTTTCACCGTGTCTAGTTAATACTAATTTCATTAAGAAATCCTCCTAGTTTTATTATTTATATTCTAATTATACAATATTTTTTAGTATTAGTACATAGTTTTTATTATAAAAAACATATTGAAAACGTTATAGGAAAAGTGATTTAAAATATTTCTATATATTTTTACAATCTGATATATATTAAAAAAAATAAGATTAGTTGAATAATAATTTCCACCTAATCTTATAATAATAAATAATATTTTCTATTCATAATGACTTTATATAGAATTCTGTATTTTTAAAATACTTTATTCTCAACTTTACCCCTTTTTACAATCTTTAATTTATTTGTCTCAAAAAATGTAAAGACTTTAGCTAATAAAACTAATATAATAATCCAATATATAAACATAAAATTACCTTCTTTCTTTTTATACGTAAAACTTAATTTTCTTCGTACTTATATAATATCATACGGAAAACCGAAAATCAAGAAAAAAATTCATATTTCTTAATTTTTTTATAATATACTATTGATTTTATATACGGTTTCCTTTATAATCAAATTATAGAGAAAAAAAGATTGGAACGTAACATAATGACTACAACTTTTAGTATTAGATTTAAGCAATGTTTAAAAGAAAAAAATATAAAACAAGCTGAACTTGCACGTTCAACTAAAATAACTCCATCATCTATAAGTGACTGGTCAAAAGGTAAATATACACCTAAAAGAGATAAACTACAAATAATAGCTGACTATTTATCAGTAAATCCTGCTTGGCTTATGGGTGAAAGTGATATAATGGATGTCGAGACTATAGATAACAATGCATACACTAATAATGATTACTCTGACGACGTATCAAAATTACCTATTTTAGGAACTATTTGTGCTGGAGATGGTGTTTATATCGAAGAAGAATACGATGAACACATATTTATCGATCAGGGAATGCGTGCCGACTTTGCACTTCGTGTAAAAGGTGATAGTATGATAGAAGCAGGAATTTTTGATGGCGACTTAGTTTTCATTCGTCAGCAAAGTTCTGTTAGAAATGGTAAAATTGCAGCTGTAAGATTAACAGAATGGAATGAAGCTTCATTAAAAAAAATATTCGTTAAAAATGATAATGTAATTTTATACCCTTGTAATCCAGACTATGAGCCTATAGTAACACGCAATGTAGAAATTATTGGTGAGTGCGTAGGTGTATATAGAGAACTGTAAGTTAAAAAAAAAAAAAGAGTTTCTTAGGTATATTTCTAAGAAACTCTTTTTTAGTTATATTCTTTTTAAAAAAGCCATCCTATCCCGACCATTTAAATCCTTATAAACTTCAGCAATGAAATCATTACTTCTAGCTAATTCTAACATCTTTTCTCTTTGATCATAACCTATTTCGAAAAATATTACACCATCTTCTTTTAAATACAGTTTAGCATTTTCTATTATTTTCCTGTAGAAATACATGCCATCTTCTTCTGCAAATAACGCTAAGTGTGGATCATAATTTAAGACATTATCTTCCATTGTTACCACATCATCATATGAAATATATGGTGGATTCGAAACTATAATATCGAATTTATCATTTATATTTTCAAATAAATCGGATTGTATAAATTTAACTTCCCCATCATTCAATATCGCATTTTCTTTAGCAACTTTTAAAGCTGCTTCACTTATATCACTTGCGACTAATTCTAAAGGTATATTTTCAAGTTCTTTTCTTAAAGTTATCGCTATAATACCACTACCTGTACACAAGTCTAAAATTTTAAAATTATTCTTATCTTTAGCTTTTATATAGTCTATTACCTTATATACAAGTTCCTCAGTCTCCATTCTCGGAGACAATACATCTTTTGTAACATTAAATTTTCTATCATAAAAGTATTCAAAACCTACTAAATGACTTAACGGTACGTCTTCTTTAATATGTTTTTCAATCAAAGAAAAATATCTATCTTCGTTTTCTTTAGATAATTGCTCTGAAAGACTATTTGAGAATAGCTGTGGACTCTCGTCTAGCATGTACATTAGTAAAAATCTTGCCAAAGATTCTTCTTTTCCTTGCCTTCTTAAAAGAAGACAAGCTTTTGTTATAGCTTGCCTTCTGTTCATTATAGTTCTTCACCTTTATTAAGTTCTGCCATCTTCTCAGCTTGCTCAGCAATACGAAGCGCTTCTAGAACCTCATCAAGTTTACCTTCCATAATTTGGTCTAATTTTTGAATAGTTAAACCAATTCTGTGATCAGTAACACGGTTTTGAGGATAGTTATAAGTTCTAATACGTTCAGAACGATCCCCTGTTCCAACTTTAGATTTACGTTCAGCATCAAATTTAGCTTGCTCTTCTTGTTGATATTTATCATATACACGAGCACGTAAAACTTTCATAGCTTTTTCTTTGTTCTTAATTTGAGAACGTTCATCTTGCATAGAAACTACTACACCAGTAGGAATGTGAGTTAAACGAACAGCTGACATCGTTGTATTAACCGATTGTCCTCCAGCACCACTAGATGCGAAAGTATCAACACGAATATCATTTTCATTAATATCAATCTCGATTTCTTCTGCCTCTGGTAAAACTACTACTGTTGCAGTTGAAGTATGGATACGACCACTTGATTCTGTTGTAGGGACACGTTGTACACGGTGCGCCCCACTTTCAAATTTCATCTTAGAATACACATCTTCTCCAGAAATGATAAAGATTGCTTCTTTAATACCACCGATACCAGTTTCAGAACGCTCTAATACATCAACTTTCCAACCTTGAGACTCAGCAAATCTAGTGTACATACGTAATAAATCACCAGCAAATAATTGTGCTTCATCTCCACCAGCTGCTCCACGAACCTCAACAACAACGTTTTTCCCATCGTTAGGATCTTTTGGTAATAATAAGATTTTTAATTCTTCTTCCATAGGTGCAAGAGTTGGTTCTAATTCTTTAATTTCTTCTTGCATCATTTCTTTCATCTCTCTATCTTCTTCAATTTCAAGAAGTTCTTTAGTATCTTTAATTTGTTGAACTATATCTTTATATTCTCTAAATACAGCTACAGTTTTTTCAATAGAACGTTGTTCTTTAGAATATTCCATAAGTTTTTTCGTATCACTTACAACATCTGGATCACTAAGTAATTCGTTTAACTTTTCATAACGTTCTTCAACTATCTCAAGTTGTCCAAAAATTTCCATTTCTTCCTCCTAATTTATCTTTTAATTTCATGACAATGGCGACATCTAGCTTCATACGATTCACTAGCACCGATAACCACTATTGGGTCATCATATCTAGCAGGTTCACCATCAATCAATCTTTGACTTCGACTAGCTTCTTTACCGCATTTATTACAAACAGCATGAAGTTTTGTTACCATTTCACTTACAGCCATTATTTCAGGCATCGGGTGAAACGGTTCTGCTTTGAAATCCATGTCTAAACCTGCCACAATAACGCGTATGCCTTCGTCAGCAAGTTTATTAATAACTTCTATGATTTTATCATCAAAGAACTGAACCTCATCAATACCTATAATATCATATTTTTTATCAATTACATAATCA
Organism: Gemella haemolysans; assembly: GCA_032567735.1. GTDB lineage: Bacteria > Bacillota > Bacilli > Staphylococcales > Gemellaceae > Gemella > Gemella haemolysans_E. The sequence continues at coordinate 205,351 of JAWHCX010000001.1, forward strand.
TAAATTTGTTCAGCTTTATCTATATTAACTGACTCAAAACTATTACCATTATGTGTAGAGACCTTATTCTCTTCGTATCTATTATCTATAGACGGCTTGAACAGAAGTACATTTTGTTTAGCTATAACACCACGTTTAATACGTCTCAGTAATTCTTCTGATTTCCCTGAAAACATACTACCGCAAATACATTCTATCCATCCGAATTTTCTATTTTCTATCATTATTAATCCCCTCGGACTTATATTATATAATTACTAATAGAATAAAAACAGACAATCCAATAAAGAAATGTCTGTTTTATTTTTCTTACTTGATACCGTATTTTTTGTTGAAACGTTCGATACGTCCATCTGCTTGAGCGAATCTTTGACGCCCTGTGTAGAATGGGTGTGTATCTGAAGAGATCTCAACTTTTAATAATGGGTATGTATTTCCATCTTCCCACTCGATAGTTTCTTTAGATGGTTTAGTTGAACCACTTAAAAATTTGAAACCACTAGTAGTATCCATGAATACAACTTTACGGTAATCTGGGTGAATTCCTTCTCTCATTATTATCGTCTCCTTCTGCCCTGAACGCTTTTAATACGAACAGAGTTATTTTTCAGTGAGTTAATCACATACCTTATTATTATAAATAATAATCTAAAAAAAATCAAGTACTTTTACTAATATTTGTAAACTTTTTTTGTTGACACCTTATGTTATTTTACTTATCTAAAATATATCTATAGTTAATCAGAAATTTAGTTTTTAAAAAAAAGGATAATCTATTTAAATTGATTTATAGATCATCCTTTGTTAATTATTTTGTTTTTACTTCTTTGGTTGCTACATCTTCCCCAAACCATTTCTTAGAAATTTCTTGAAATTTTCCTTCTTCATATAATTTATAAAATGCTTCATTTACTATATTAACAAGAGTAGTATCCGCCTTTCTTGCTCCTACAGCAAAAGCCTCACTTTCAAAACCAGCATTTATTATATTATAATTATCAAGTTTATTCTGTTGTTTTAAATAATAATTTGCGTAAACTCTATCAATTAATAAAGCATCTATTCTATCATTTTCTAAATCTATTAATGCTTCATTAAAACTTTCATATTGTGTTGCATCGTTATTTTTAACGATATTCTTTAATATTTCTGGTTTTTCATTAAATGTATCGTATCCCGATGAACCATTTTGTGCACCAAGAATTTTATCTTTTAAATCACTTATTGATTTTATATTTTTTGATTTCTTTGTAACAATCACTTGTTCATTAACCATATATTGTTTAGTAAACTGAATAATACTTTCACGTTCTTCAGTCTTTGAGTATCCATTCCAAATTAGATCAATATTACCATTTTTTAATTCCGTTTCCTTCAAATCCCAGTTAATAGCCTGCCACTCAACTTTTATTCCATATTTTTCAAAAACAGAATTTGCAAGATCTATATCAAATCCTACATTATTTCCACTTTTATCTTGAAATCCCATAGGTACAAAAGTATTATCAAAGCCTATAACAACCTTCTTGTTTTTTTGAAAATCTTCCCAGTTATCTTTTATAGGTTTTTCACTACCTCCAGAAGCACAACCACTAATTATTAAAACACTAATAAGAAGAGTGATAAGTAATTTAAATTTTTTCATTATAATCACCTCTTACCTCGGTTCTACTTTCAAGATACTGTCAGCAATGTTCTCAGCAAATTGCAAATCATGCGTTACAACAATCTGTGTAATTCCTAATTCTCTATTTTGAAGAATTAGTTTTTCCACTTCTAATCTAAGCTCAGGATCTAAAGCACTCGTAGGCTCATCATAGCCTATTATTTTAGGTTCGATCATCATGGCTCTAGCCAAAGCTACACGTTGTTTTTGCCCACCAGACAATGATACTGGATAATTATTAACTTGTTTTTCTAAACCAAGTTTATTTAATAAAGTAATTGCTTTATCTTCAGCATCATTTTTAGACATATTCATAGTATTTATTGGAGAAAGCACTAGGTTTTCTAAAACTGTAAGATGTGGGAACAATTGAAAATCTTGAAAAACAAATCCTAATAGATTTCTTTTTTCCAATTCATCAATCGGAAGCGATTCACCATTATAGATAATTTCACCAGAATCTATTTTTTCAAGGCCTGCTAACATTCTTAATAATGTTGTTTTACCTCCCCCTGATGGACCTACTATTGCTAAAATCTTATTTTCTTCTACAGTTAAATTAAAATTTTCGAGAATTTGTCTATCTTTAAATTTTTTACTAATATTTTTTAATTCTAACATATGTTACCTCCTATCGTAATTATAACGTTTTTCAACTTGTTTCGATACTATTGTTACAATACCGATAAGAATTAAATAAATTGCTCCTGCAACAAACATTGGTAATAAACTTGCATCTCTATTTGCTGCTGTTCTACTAGCTAAGATTAAATCACTGATACCTAATGCATAAACTAAAGATGTATCCTTAACTAAACTCATTATTTCATTAAATACACTCGGTAACACAATTTTTATAACCTGTGGTAAAATAACAAATCGAATAGTTTGAAATTGAGTAAACTTTAAAACTTTCGCAGCCTCATATTGACCTTTAGGTATTGATTCAATACCTCCTCTAAATATCTCAGCAAAGTAAGCTGCATAGTTTAATGTAAATGCAATTATAGCAGCTGGTAATCTATCAAAACGTATACCTACTGAAGGTAGTACATAATAAATAAAGATTAATTGTAATAAAAGTGGTGTTCCACGCATTATCCATATATAGATATTGATAACATAATTTAATAGCTTTATATTAAATCTCATAATAAACGCTATTACTACTCCTAATGGAATAGACAAAATTAAAACCAAGAAAAACACTTCTAATGTTATTAAAGCACCCTTTATCAAACTAGGTAATATTTCCATTAAATATTCCATGTATTTTCCTCCTTATATATTTATTCACTACACTAGACAGCCATGTAGTTGGTTGTTTTTAAATTTTAATTTTAATTATAACATAATTTTACAAAAACAAAAACCCCTTAATAATTAAGGGGCTAAATAATAATTATTTATTTAATTTTGAATCGTGGAATTTTTTCATAATTCCTTCTTTAGATAATAAACTTCTAACTGTGTCAGAAGGTTGAGCTCCATTACCTAACCATTTTAATGCTAACTCTTCATCGATTTTAACTTCTGCTGGTTCTTTAACAGCATTGTAAGTACCGATAGTTTCGATAGAACGTCCATCACGTGGAGATCTTGAATCAGCAACAACGATACGGTAGAAAGGTGATTTTTTAGCACCTAATCTTTTTAAACGGATTTTTACTGCCATGTTTGTACTCCTTATGTTTCAACTTTTTTATTAATTTTATGTGTGTGTTTATGAAGTGTTTTAATGAAAAAGTTGAATCTATAACGCTAAGTTTTCTAAGCTAGATATTATTCTAACATTAAAATAAAAGTATGTCAATACTTTTCGACGAAAAATGTCAACTTTTTTTGTTGACTCGTCTAATCCTCATTATATCAGTTTTTCTATGCTATGTAAAGAAAAAATATTTATAAAAAAGTACTTCGTCCATCCTCTAAACTATATAAAATTATTACTGAAAAAATAGGTGTGAAAGCAACTCGACAAAATCACTTTCTTCAAATTATGATTTTTGAGTCACTCCCACCCCATATTCATATATTAATCTTCTAATACTTTAGCTATTTCATTAAGAACCTGATCTTTTCCAATTTTAGAAACAGATGAGAACGGAATAATTGCCATATTATTAGTTAGGTCTAATTCGCGTTTTATTATTCCTGTATTTTTCGCAAGTTCATTTTTAGAAATTTTATCAATTTTTGTCATAACTATAACAAATGGAATCTCATAATAATTTAAAAATTCATTCATCTCTATATCATCTTGAGAAGGTTTATGTCTACTATCAATTAAATGTAATACAAATCCTAAGTTTTCACTGTTAGTGAAATATTCAACAATCATATCGTATAGTTTTTCTTTTTCCGGTTTAGATAATTTTGCATATCCATATCCTGGTACATCGACCAAAACAACCTTATCATCTACATCAAAAAAGTTCAACGTACGAGTTTTTCCAGGTTTTGATGATACACGAGCATAGTTTTTTCTATCTAATATTGTATTAATAAAAGATGATTTACCAACATTTGAACGTCCACACATCGCTACTTCTGGTTTATCATGTTCTGGATATTGTTTTTTTGAGACTGCACTTATTAATAAGTTAACATTATGTGTATTTAACTTTTTCATTATTATTCTCCAAATATTATTTTAAACACTTCTTGAATATTATCAACTGAGTGAATAGTTAATTTTTCAAGTACTTCTTCTGGAATATCTATTAGATCTTTCTTATTTTTAGTCGGAATAATTATAGTATTAATATTCATTTTTTCTGAACTTAATATTTTCTCTTTAACTCCACCAATTGGAAGAACTTTACCATGTAATGTCATTTCTCCAGTCATAGCAATATTATTATCCACAGCCTTTTTAGTTAAAGCAGAATATACAGAAGTAGTAATTGTTATTCCTGCAGATGGACCATCTTTTGGAACTGCTCCTTCAGGAACATGTAAATGTATATCTATCTCAGAAAAATTAATGTTTTCTAAATTTAACTTCTCAGCATTAGAACGTAAATAAGAAATTGCCATTTGTGCTGATTCTTTCATTACATCCCCTAGTTTACCTGTAAGAATAATCTTACCATTACCTTTTGATACACTAGTTTCAATTTCTAGAGTATCTCCACCAACAACTGTGTAGGCAAGACCATTTACTAATCCAATCTCAGGTTTAATATTCTTATCTTTTGAACTATATTTTTCTGGCCCAGCAAAATTCTCAAGGTTACTAACACCTACTTTGATTTTTTCTTCGCCTTGAAGAACTTTTAATGCTGCTTTTCTACATATTGAACCAAAGACTCTCTCTAAATTCCTTACACCTGCTTCATAAGTATAACCATTTATTATCTTATTAATCGCTTGTTTACTAAAAGTAATTTGACCTTTTTTAAGTCCATTTTCTTTAATTTGACGTGGTATTAAATATTTCGCAGCGATATTTTCTTTTTCTTTAATCGTATAAGATTCAAGTTCAATTACTTCCATCCTATCTCTAAGTGGAGCAGGAATTAAACTCAAATTGTTAGCTGTCGCAATAAATAATACTTTTGATAAATCGAATGGAATATCTAAGTAATGATCTACAAATTCATTATTTTGAGCTGGATCAATTACCTCTAACATAGCCGCAGCAGGATCACCTTTTATATCTGATGCCATTTTATCTATTTCATCTAGTAATATTACTGGATTTTTAGTTTTAATTTTTTTCAATGATTGAATGATCTTACCAGGCAAAGCACCAAGGTAAGTTCTTCTATGTCCACGAATTTCAGCTTCGTCATGTACTCCACCTAAAGAAATACGAATAAAACTTCTTCCCATAGAAGCGGCAATTGATTTAGCTAATGAACTCTTACCAACACCCGGAGGTCCTGATAGACATAAAATAGGAGACTTCATATCGTCTCTTAGTTTTTTAACAGCTAAAAATTCTAAGATTCTTTCTTTAATTTTCTCTAAACCATAGTGATCTTCATTAAGAATTTTTTCCGCATTTTTTATATCAATTTCATCCGCTGTTAAAGTATTCCACGGTAAAGCCACAACAGTATCTAAATAAGTTCTAATGATAGAATGTTCAGGACTCATTACCGGTGTTTTTTCTAATCGATCTACTTCTTTTAATAAGACAGCTTTATCCTCTTCTGATAATTCAATCTCATTAATTGCTTGACGAATTTTCTCAATATCATCATCTTCAGGTGCTATTTGTTTCAACTCATCTTGAACAACTTTCATCTGTTCACGTAAGAAGTATTCCTTTTGTTGAGTATCAATATTAGCTCGAACTTTTTCATCAATCTCTCGCTTAAAACTATTACCAACTAAAAATGCTTCTAAACTTCTATTTAAGAAGATAGCTTTTTTCTCTAAATCTAATAAGAATAATACACGTTGTTTTAACATTTTATCAATCGGGAAAAACTTAATATTCTTATTAATGAATTTTTCTAAATCATCCGTTTTATAGTAATCTATATCGAAGTTTTCTCTTTTTAGATAATTTAGAAAGTTATTTCTTATACTGTTTAATAAACCTGTTTTGTCAAAACCATTATCAACAACTTCCCTTATATTTATATCCAGATGTTCAACATGGTTATTATTATAAACACCACTCTTAACTTCAGCTATACCATAACATTGATATTCATACTTTTTATTTTTCTTGTCTATAGTTAGTTGTCCATATGTTCCAAAGAAGACATTAAATCCATTACTATCGAATACATCGTCTTCAGAAAATGAATCATCATAACTATCAATCGGTTTTCTCTTATAAGTTACAAAAACTGGTATTTTATCTTTTTTTACAGTTTTTATCGTTTTTAAAAATTTTTTGTCCGTTACATCTATAGTATAAGTATTAGACGGAAAGAATAAATCTCTATTCTCTAATAAATAATATTTTGTCAAAACGAACTCCTCTCTAACCTTATTATTTTAAAATCGGTTTTGTTTTATTAATAACATTATCACGTGTCACTGTACAAGTTTTAATACCCTTTTTACTTGGTATTTCAAACATTACATCTAATAATAACTCTTCAATTATAGATCTTAAACCACGTGCTCCTGTTTTTCTCTTAATTGATTCTTTTGCAATTTCTTCAAGAGCTTCTTCTTCAAAAATCAATTTAACTCCATCAAGTTCAAATAAATATTCATATTGTTTAACAACAGAGTTCTTAGGTTCAGTTAGTACTCTTACTAAATCTTTTTCATCTAATTCTTCTAAATAACAAACAACTGGAATACGACCTATAAATTCAGGTATCATACCAAATTTTACTAAATCTTCATGTTTAACTTTAGAAATAATATCTTCATCATCTTTCAATTCATCACTCTTAGAAAAACCTATAACTTTTTCACCAAGACGACGCTTAATAATTTCTTCTATACCTGAAAATGCTCCACCAATAATAAACAGAATATTTTTTGTATTGATTTTTATCATTTCTTCTCCAGGATGCTTTCTACCACCTTGAGGAGGAACACTTGCTACAGTTCCTTCTAAAATTTTAAGAAGCGCTTGTTGTACACCTTCTCCTGAAACATCACGAGTTATTGATACATTTTCACCTTTTTTAGCAATTTTATCAATTTCATCGATATAAATAATACCTTGTTCAGCTCTTTCAATATCATAATTTGCACTTTGAATAAGTCTAAGTAAGATATTTTCAACATCTTCCCCTACATAACCTGCTTCTGTAAGTGTAGTAGCATCAGAAATAGCAAAAGGTACATCAAGCATTTTAGCTAATGTTTGTGCTATTAATGTTTTCCCTGATCCTGTACTACCAATTAATGCTATATTACTCTTTTGTAATTCTATATCATGATTCTCAGCTGCTTTAATTCTCTTATAATGATTATAAACTGCAACTGCAACAGATTTTTTCGCCTTATCCTGACTTATTACATAATCATTTAAGTGTTCCATGATTTTTTGAGGTTCTAATAATTTAAATACAGGTTTATTATTAGCATTTCTAAATTCTATTTCTTCTTCAATTATATCTGAACATAAATCAACGCATTCATCACAAATAAATACGTCATTCCCTGCTATCATTTTAAAAACTTCGTTTGTATTTTTTCCACAAAAAGAACATCTAACTTCTTCTTTATTTTTAACCATAATTACACCTCACATTATTGAACTTTATCTTATATCTTATTATCTTTTTATTATCTAATCGATATAAAGCCCAAAAAGATACACATTATTATAACATACAATATATTTTTTTTCTAGCAAAGACTATTACAAAATAATTAATATTAAAACATTTATAATAAATTACTTAGAGTTTTTTAAACTGAAATTATCGATATTTTACATATAATAACTTAATTCTTAAAATTTTACATCTTATTCAATTTCTTAATTATATTTCTTTCTTTTAGTAATCTCATATTAGTGGTATAATAATTCTATATAGAAAACAGGAGGAATACTATGTCATTTTTTTCAAAACTAGGTGCAAACATAATTTTGCCTCAAGACGTATTAATTCAATCAAAAGAAACAGCTACTGTTGAAGGTGCAATTAACGCTACAATTGGTATTGCAACAATCAATAAGAAAGCTATGTCATTACCATCAATTAATAAAGTATTAACAGAATTAAACAATTCAGAATATCTACCTTATTCTCCTACACCAGGATTACCAAAAATGAGAGAATTATGGAAAGAAAAAATCTTAACAGATAACCCTAGTATTAATAAAGATTTTCTATCTTTACCAATGGTTACAACTGGAATTACTCAAGGGATTGATATAGCAGCAAACCTATTTAGCCAAAAGGGAGATGCACTTCTTTTACCAAATCTATTTTGGCAAAACTATGCCCAGATTTATACAATTAAACTAGGAAATACTATATATAAATACAATCAATTTGATGAAAACAACGAGTTCAGTATCAATAATTTCAAAAAAACTCTTTATAATATAAAAGAAGACAAAATTTCGTTAATATTAAACTTTCCAAATAACCCAACAGGATATACACCATCTGACGTTGAATTAGATTCATTAGTTGAGGTTATAAATATCTTCGCACAAGAAAATCCAAATAAACAAATTATCATCGTTTCTGATGATGCTTATTTTGGACTATTCTTTGAAGAGAATCACAAAACTCCAACATTAAGCGCTACATATAAATTAGCCGAAAATGAAAACTGTTTAATAGTAAAACTAGATGGTATCACTAAAGAATTTTATAGTTGGGGACTTCGTGTAGGTTTTATTACATATTATACTAAAAATGATGAATTAAGGAAAATCCTTTTAGAAAAAACACAAGGTTATCTGAGAAGTACTACATCATCTCCTTCTAACTTATCACAACAAATTGCTGTTAGATTGTTAGATAATAAACAATCATTAGAAGAAAAAGAAATTAATGATAAATTAATTGAAGAAAGATATAACGAATTAAAACAAGCTATATCAAAAGAAAATTTAGATTCGCTTGTTACTGTTCTTCCATTTAATTCGGGTTACTTCTTTACTATAAAATTACCATCAAACATAAACGCTCATGATTTTAGGCTTAAATTCTTAAATGAATATAAATATGGCGTATACTCTATGGATGACGAGCATATAAGAATCGCATTCTCATGTTTAGATAAAGAATTAATTCCAGAACTTATAAATAAATTTAAAGAATGCATTGAACAATATTAATATAAAAATACGACTTAAAAATTAGATTGATAACAATCATACTTTTAAGTCGTTTTCTTTATATTTATTTAATCGTTAAACTTTACTTAATTGATTTTTTTAATAATTCAACCATATGCTTATTGGCATTTAATTCGATATCATTATTTAATTCAATAAAATCATATGTTCCGTATTTATTGTCTAATGCTGCTTTAATCAGATAATCTGTTACATTAGGATTCTTAGGTAATATTGGTCCATGTAAGTACGTACCAATAAGATTGTTGTATAGAATACCTTCTTTTTTATCTTCATCATTATTTCCATATCCAACTACTACATTTCCTAATGTTTCATAATTATGATATGTTCTCCCACCATGATTTTCAAAACCTACAATATTACCAAACTTCTCAGATTCAACTAGTATATTACCTATTAAACGTGGTGCATCTTTTTTTGATTCAGTATAAAAATCTAATATATTTAAACCAGGTAATTTGTCTCCATCTACTGTTTTATAATATTCTCCTAAAAATTGATACCCACCACAAATTGTAAGTGCTGGAATACCATCTTCAATAGCTGATTTAAATTCATGTTTAATTTTACTAAATTGTTCAGTTGCTATACATTGTTCTCTATCAGATCCACCACCGATGAAAAACATATCACAATCAGTAAGTTTGACACCATCAGTTGAAGTAATATTCTCAATTTCGAGATTGATCCCTCTCCATTCGCAACGTTTTTTTAGTGCAATAACATTTCCAATATCACCATATAAATTTAATTTATCAGGCATAAAATGATATAATTTTAAATCCATAGAATTATTTCTCCAATTCTCTTTGAGTCTCTACTAATGCTGTATAATTTGGAATAGCTATAGCATACTTCTCATTATAACTTTTTAGTTTGTCTACAGCTTCTGGTATACTTTCGAAAACAACAATATTTGCTTCTATTCCAGTATATTTTAATCTTAAAGCTAATTCTTTCGCTCGTTTTCCAGAGCATACAATATTTTTTATCTTCTGCCCATTTAATATATCAAAGTCAGTATCCCAAATCCAAGATATATCAATACCATCAGCACCATTATCATTTAATACTAATAGATAGTTAATTTCTTCTTTTATCACATTAGCAATTGCTAATGAAGCATTTAAACCGGCCGGATTTTTTGCTAAATTTAGTAATACTGTTGCACCATTTGATAAACTAATACTTTGCATACGACCATTGGTTGCAGTATATGTTTCAAGACCATATTTTATCTTTTCATCTTCCAAACCAAGCTCTTTTAAAAGTGAATAAGCTGCTAGTAAATTATATATATTATAATCACCTGCTAATTTTGTAGCTATTGAAGCATTATTATTAATAGTCATATTAATAAATGGCTCTACAGTAGCATTCGTCACTTCATATTTTACATCTTGGTGCTTAAAATCACATTTGGAACAGTGATAAAACCCTAGTTGACTATAATGTACATGGTCATAAATTAATTCCATTCCACAATTAGGACAGAATTTAGATTCCGATATACCAAAATCAGAAAATTGATAAGCATCTTTAGCAATACCAAAATAAATATTATCCTCACCATATTTTGAAAGTCTTGTAACAAAAGGATCATCACTATTTAAAATAAGTTGTATATTTTTACCTTCTAATTGTTCACCAATTGTTGCTATTAATGTATCAATTTCACCAAATCTATCAATTTGATCTCTAAAAAAATTATTAATAACAAATTTAGTCGGAGTAATATATTGCATTACTCTTCTAATCGAACCTTCATCAATTTCAATTACAGCTAACTTAGTATTATTATTGGCTTGAATTGCAAAAGTTGATATAATTCCATCCAACATATTAGCACCTTCAAAATTATTAATGAAATTCTTACCGGCACATCTTAATGTATGTCCAATAAGATTTGATGTAGTTGTTTTTCCATTTGTTCCTGTTACAAATACTATTTCATCAAAATCACTAGCTAATTTAGTTAGTACATTATCATTAACCTTTCTTAATACTTTCCCCGGTAAATCCGTTCCTTTTTTACCTGCAATCTTACTAGCAGTTCTTGTTAATTTTGCTAAATTTCTATAAAATCCTAGCATGTTTTCTCCTTTTATAGACTATTTTGTGATGTATCAAATTTATATCCTATACCCCAAACAGTAACGATCATTTGAGCAACTTTTGGAGAAATTTTATCAAATTTCTTCCTTACTCGCTTAATGTGTGTATCTACAGTTCTTAAATCCGAATAAAAATCATAATCCCATACAGCTCTAAGAATTTCGTTTCGTTTAAAAGCCTTATCAGGTGATTTTGCTAAAAATAGTAATAAGTCAAATTCTTTAGGTGTCAATAACACTTCACTATCTTCAACAATTACTTTATGTGAATTAACATCAATTATTAACCCTGGAAAAACTAATACATCTTTTGTGTAAAGTTCCGGAGTATAAAATACACTTCGTTTTGTACGTTGAAGAATGGCATTAATTCTTAACATAAGTTCTCTAGGACTAAAAGGCTTAATAACATAGTCATCTGCACCTAATTCAAAACCTTCTACCCTACTTTGTTCATCCGCCTGAGCAGACATAATAATTACAGGAGTAGCCTTTGTTTTTCTAAGTTCAGATAAAATAGATTTACCATTTAACATGGGTAATTGCACATCTAATAAGACACAAGAATAATCCATATACTTCAATCGCTCTAAACCATCATTACCATTACTAGCTTCATCTACAATATAACCCTCTTTTTCAAGATACATTACTAATAATTTTCTTATTCTTTCTTCATCATCTACAATCAATACTCTCTCTGCCACAATACATCACTTCCTAATTTTACTTTTCACCATTTTTTGCTTTATTAATAAGTCTTTTTACCTCATGAATAGTAAGAGTTCTATACTCACCTTTTTTTAATCCTTCTAACGTTAAATCTTCAATCGATTCACGTTTTAATTTCATAACTTCATACCCTAATGCTTCAAACATCCTTCTTACTTGTCTGTTTTTACCTTCATGGATAGTTAATCTAACTAAAGTGTTACCACTCTTATTTTTATTTTTAACTATATTCACTTCTGCTTTTGCAGTTTTATAATTATCAATTCTTACACCATTACGAAGAATTCTAAGGTGATTTTCTTCTAGTTTACCATTTATTTTAGCAACGTATGTTTTTTTAATTTTATGTTTAGGATGCGTTATTAAATTAATAAACTCACCATCATTAGACATAATAAGTGCTCCTGAAGTATCATAGTCTAATCTACCAACAGGCACAACACGTTCGCTAACATTTTCAAAGAAGTCTTTCACACAAGTTCTATCTTTCTCATCAGACATTGATGTAATTACCTTCTCTGGTTTATAGAATAAATAGTATCTCTTATTTTCTTTTAATAAACGAACACCCTCCACTATGATAATATCACTAGGTTCTGCTTTGACACCAAGTTCTTTTACAACTTCGCCATTAACACTTACTTTTCCATCAAGAATTAATTGTTCTGCCTTTCTTCTTGATGTATATCCTGATGCAGCTATTAATTTTTGCAGTCTTTCTGCCATATCGTCCTCCTAATTTTGTAAAAATTTATTAATTTCTTCATTACTAACAATTTCCGATTTTGGTAATTGTTCTAAACTTTCTAATCCGAAAACATCTAAAAATATATCTGTTGTTTCATATAATTTAGGTTTCCCAATCGTGTCTAACGTTTTGTTAGAAACTATAAGTTCCTTACTAACAAGAGAGTGTAATATAGAATCACTACTTACACCCCTTATCTTATCAATTTGAACTTTTGTAATTGGTTGATTATAAGCTATAATTGCTAAAGTTTCTAAAGATGCTTTAGATAATTTAACAAGATTCTTTGAGATAACAGCTTTTTTTATTACTTCAGCCATTTCTTCTCTCAAAAGCATTTTGTATGTTGTTCCAAATTTTTTAATAATCATTGAATTGTTAATCTTATTATAATCTTCACAAAATACATTCAACATATTTTCTGCTTCATGCATTTCTACTTCCATGAAAGTAGAAAAGTATTCAATATTCAGACCTTCTTCTCCTTTCATGAAAAGTAAAGCCTCTATTATTTTCTTAGTTTCATCTAATAGCATGTTAATCTTCCTTTGATTTATATTCTAAAATGATTTCACCATCTTTGTCAACACATTGTAATTCTTGATCCTTTATCATAGCTAAAACACCTATAAACATCAAAACAATTTCATTTTTTTGAGAGTAGGTCCTAACAAGGTCGAAGAAATTCATTTTCGTTTTATTTTTAAATTTGTTAACAAGCTCTTCTTTTACCTCTTCAAATGATACTTCTCTACGATAACTAACTAGTGAAATTTCATTTTCATTTTCATCAAAAGATCTAAGAATATTCTCCATAGCCCTTAGCAACTTAGAAGATGGCATTCTCAAAGTTTCAACACTACCTACAACATCTAAATTAATACTTTCCTTATCTAAAAATTGCGCTCTCATTCGTTGAAGATTATCTAGTTTTTCACTTAGTTCTTTATAGTTTTTATAATCAAGAAGCTGTTGAACTAAATCCTCTTCATCTTCAATAGTTTCATTTTCAAACTTAGGAAGTAAATTCTTACTTTTAATATGGAGCAAAGTTGCAGCCATAACAATATATTCTTCTGCATTTTCTAATGAAAAATCATCATTATTATTTATATATTCTAGATAACTCTCAGTTAGCTTCGCTATAGGAATATTATAAATATCGATTTCCATCTTCTCAATTAAGTGCAAAAGTAAATCAAGTGGCCCTTGAAAAACCTCTAAGTTAACATTATACATTTATCTTATCCTTTATTTATCGTCTTTCTTGGATGATTAGTAATCATTCTTTTCGATTTATTTCCCTCAAGACTAGAGAAATATAACTTCAAACTATGAATATTTTTTAAACCTAATAATTCTTGTACTTCTTCTGCTGGAACCTTATCTTCTAGCAAATGAATAGCTAACGAGTTTCTAAAATTCATAGTATTTAGCTCTTTTGTTAATCCTAAATCTTGTTGGCGTTTTTTAAATATTTTCCAGAATCCTTGACGACTAATTCCTTCACCATCTTGGTTTAAGAATAATTTACTATCCTCTTTAATATTAGGATATTCTTTTTTTAATTCAGCGATATAATTTTCAATTGCTTCTACCGATTCTCTATTAAGTGCAACCGTACGGAATCCTTCTTTTTTTCTATATTTTAAAAATCCAATAGTAGTATTAACATCCTTTAATTCTAAGTTTATACATTCCGTTGGTTTAATACCAATAGAATATGATAATTCAAATATAGCTTTATCTCTAAAACCAATTAAATTTTTTGTTTTCACATCTAAAATCTTAGAAATTTCTTGTCTTGTAAAAATTACAAGTTCCTGATGTTCTTCCTTATCGATATGAACATCAATATTGACCCTATTTGGAATAATTTTTTCAATCCATAAATACTCCACAAATATGTGAACAGTAGATATCGTTCTTGATAATGTTGCAGATGAATATTCTTTTTCTCTTAGATAATCTATATATCTAGAAATAAACTCTTCATTTAACCAAGAATAGTCTTCAGTAGAATATCCTTTTTCAGCTAAATATAAAAAGATTTTTTTTAAATCCCTATCATATGAATTGATAGTATTTGTTGAAAACTCTTTTCTATTTATCAAATACTCATTAAAATTGTTTAATACTGTTTCACTCATATAAATACCCCCTTAGTATTAAAACTACCCTAATTTTTTATTTCTATATTGATTATAACATCTATAAAACTTTATGTAAATGCATTTGTAACAATTTTTCTTTTAAATATAAAATTTCCAAGATGATAAAAAGTACTTATTAAAGCACTTTAAAATCACCTTGGAATTAAATTATTTTATATTCTCTTTTTTCCAAATTTATTATTAATTACAGTTACAAATATTAGGTTGATACAAATGATAAAAATCGGAACAATTATTGCTTTATGTAAGAAATATTTTGACATTGCAGCCCCTAATATTACACCTAAAAGAAAAACAGTTATTACACTTGAATAAATAAGAAAAGGCATTTTACTTTCTTTCTTCTTCAAAATAAAATATTTATATAGATGCTCACTCATTGATCTTAAATTACCAGTACAAAAAACACTTGCAAAGACTAAGTTGTTAACTTTTCTAAACCCATCAAACTGGATAGCACATATAAACGAAATAACTATCGGCCTAACATCTACTCCAAAATATTCATGTTTAATTGAAATAATAATCAAGGCCACAATTTGTATCAAAAGCAACATATAAATATGTTTAAAAATAGATAATTCTTTATATTTTGTTTCAATAAACTTACTTACTAATACCCCTATCACAAACGATAATATAGGTATTGAATAATGTAATACTTCTGAAAAATTGCCTTCAATTAAATCTATTCCAACAAAAATTAAATTTCCAGTTTGTGCATTCGCAAAAATGCCACCACAATTAACAAAAGTATATGCATCAAAAAATCCACCCACAGCCGTAAGCAACAAACAAAACATTAATTGTTCATGGACTGGAAGATTTCTATTCATCAAAGTTTCACGTAAATTCATACTTCTTAAAATCAACTCCTTAAATAAAATTAATCAAATATTGTATTCCAGTTATCAACATTATTATAGCAATCAAAACACATTTCTAACTGTTTTTTTGTCGTCCTCGTAATCGATAATTCTGGAAGTTCATCAAGCGAATAAAACTCAGCTCCTAGTGTTTCAGTATTTTCTGCAAAACTATGACTCACATATTCACAAAGAACAAATATTTTAACCATACCAAAAGGAAAATTAACATGGTGGTGTCTATTATAATCTAGCACAGCAATAACTTTAATAGGATTAACTACTGCTCCTGCTTCTTCACTTGCCTCTTTTATGACATTTTCACGAATACTTTTATTAACATCCTGATAACCTCCAGGAAGAGCCCATTTACCATCAAGTTGTTCTTTCACCAATAATATTTTATTGTCTTCAATAACAGCAGCTCTAGTTTCTACTTTAGGAGTTTGATAACCTAACTCACCTGCAAAATCTATTTTTATTTTTTCAATTGGAATATCATATTTAAATGATAACATCTCACACGCAATTTCTCTAATTCTTTCTGAACGTTCTCTATCAAATTTATCTTTACTATAGGCCAAACTGCATTGCGATAAAAATTGGAGTTCTTGTGCCCATTTTTTCCAAACATCATCTTTAAATACTCGTACTATATCTTCGATATTTTTAATAAATATAGCATTTTTAACATCTAAAAAATCATAATCTTCTTTTAATAGAAATACATTAATTAGCGTATTGCTAAGATTATTTTTATTATCCGTTAAAAACAAAGCATTAGACTCCAGAATATTTGAATCTTCAATAAATTCAAAAGGAACAGAGTAATCAAAAAATATCTGCTTTAACTCTTCTGTAATTTTAACTTCTAAATTCTTATCTATATATAATTTTTGATACATAAGTTACCTCCAAAGGCTTATATGTTTTATTATATCATACTTTTTGCATATTACTAGAAGGCTAATATAAATTAGTCCTTGTTTTCAATACATAAAATTACTAAATATTACTTAACTTATACTTTACTTAATAATAGGTATGAAATCGATATACAAATTATCAATAAAAATGTTGCTAGATTTCAATATTAGTTGTATAATAATTATTGTAAGTAAAAATTTAAGGAGTGATAACGATGAAATATATTATTTCACTAATTTGGTCATTTATATTTGCATTTATTGTAATATTTATCGTATCATCTATTTTAGGTAGCAATGGTGAAGTTAATACACTTCGCGACTGTGCAATACTTTCTGTAATGTTTACAGTGTTTGTTGCATTATTAGACGCTGTAGGCTTAGATAAAAAACGTTAATAAGGTTCATTATTTATTTAATAAAAATTTTTCACAAAAAGAAAGTAGGTATTGAGGTATATCCTCTTTCCTACTTTTTCTTTAAATAAAGGAGATGGTTATATGAACAATGTACTTGCAACCATGTGTTATATTGACAATGGGGATAGTTTTTTAATGTTAAAAAGAACAAAGAAAGAAAATGACATTCATGAAGGTTTAACAATAAGTGTCGGCGGTAAATTCGAAGTTGGAGAAAGTCCTGAAGATTGTGTTATTAGAGAAGTAAAAGAAGAAACAAATTTAGATATAATTAATCCTAAGTTAAGAGGAATTATTACTTTCCCTAACTTCGATGGAGAAAAAGACTGGTATACTTACGTCTTCACAGCTCCAAATTATACAGGAACTCTTACTAAAGATTGTGATGAAGGAGATCTTGTTTGGGTTAAAAAATCTGAAATTCAAAATATTCACACTTGGGAAGGTGACTATATCTTCCTTGATTGGTTAGTAAAAGAGAAACCCTTCTTTTCTGCAAAATTTAATTATAAAAATAAAAAATTCATTGATTACGATGTAACATTTTATGAATAAATTAGAGAGGTTAACATTATGAAAATAGAAATTAATAAACAATTTAAACAAAATTATATAGTATCTGAGTATAATACAGCAAAATTTATGGGAAGCGGTGATTTAAATGTATTGGCTACTCCAAGCCTCGTAGCATTTATGGAAAACGCCGCCAAAATATTCTTAAACTCTTTCTTAACTGAAGATTTAGGAAGCGTCGGTAGTAATATAAATATCAATCATCTTGCTCCTACTCTCGTTAATAAAGAAATTACAATTCTAGGGGAAATTACAGAGATTATAAAAGATAAAATTGTCATCTTTAATCTAGAGGCTTTCGAAGGGGAGAAAAAAATTGGAGATGCATCTCATACTAGAGTAATTATAAATAACGAGAAATTTATCAACAAATTGAATCGAGAATAATTTAAATATTAATAATAAAAAAGAAAGGCTGTACACTAACAACCTTTCTTTTTATACAATTTTACATATTAAAATTCATTAGAAAACATTAATTCTAAGAAATATTCTTTCAGTACTTTAATATATGTACCTTTCATACCTAATGATTTAGATTCAATAATTCCAGCACTCTCTAATTTTCTTAAAGCATTAACAATAACTGATCTTGTAATTCCCACTCTATCAGCAATCTTACTAGCAATTAATAACCCTTCTGTTCCATCTAATTCTCTAAAGATATGTTCTATCGCCTCTTTTTCAGAGAACGATAATGAATTTAGTGCCATATTAACCATATCTTTGTCACGGGCTAAGTTTTTCTCTTTATCTTGTTTTTCATGTAAGATTTCGATTCCTACTACTGTAGAAGCATACTCAGCTAAAACTAAATCATCATCTTTAAAATCACTATCCATTCTTCCAATAACAAGTGTTCCTAAACGTTCTCCTCCTCCTCTAATAGGAAGAATTACAGTATAACTGTTACCTTCAAAACGTTCTTGTTCTTCTTCAGGGAAAATTGATAATGGATCTTGGAAAGGAATATTAACTTTTGTGGCATAAACTTTTAGTGTCGCATCTAAATATGCTTTTGGAACTTTTCTATCTTGAATTATTTTTTCCATACGTTCATTCGAATAATCAACAATTGAATCATAACCAAGAATATCTCCTTCAGTATTTAGAATATATACTACTGAATCTAGAATGGGACTAAGTCGCATTGCCATAGCTTCAAAGTCTACATTATCGTGACGTCCTTCTTGTAAAATCGTACTTATTTTTCTTGTTTTTTGTAATAAACTTGCCATTAATTTTCTCCTTACAAAATACTTCCCTGATTATTATACCATTTATTTTAATAAATTGTAAGACTTTTTAAAAATTAATTTAATCAATTTTGAAATTTTCTAACATTTCAAGCGATCTTTTAGCATATCTTTCATATTTTTCCTTTTTATCTTTGATTCTTTCAGGAAGTGGTTTGATGATACCAAAATTTGCATTCATCGGTTGGAAATTCTTACTTGTATTATCTACAATATAGTTTGCCATAGCGCCTATCATCGTCTCTGTAGGAAATACTATTTCTTTATTTTCAGTATTGTATAAAGCATTTAATGCTGCCACAATTCCAGAAGCGGCACTTTCTACATAACCTTCTACACCAGTCATTTGTCCAGCAAAATAAATATTTTTTTCTTCTTTTAATCTGTAAGTTTTTTCTAATAATTGTGGTGAATTTAAGTAAGTATTTCTGTGCATTACTCCATAGCGTACAATATTTGCATTTTCAAGACCAGGAATCATATTAATAATTCTCTTTTGTTCACCCCATTTAAGGTGTGTTTGGAATCCAACAATATTATATAGAGTTCCTTCACTATTATCTTGACGTAATTGAACTACAGCATATGGGCGTTTATCTGTTTTTGGATCTTCTAATCCTACTGGTTTCATTGGACCAAATAATAGAGTTTTTTCTCCTCGTTTTGCCATCTCTTCAAAAGGCATACATCCTTCAAAGTATATTTCTTTTTCAAATTCTTTTAACGGTGCTGCTTCTGCTGTGATTAACTCATTGTAAAAATTAGTAAATTCTTCTTTTGTCATTGGACAGTTTAAGTATGCTGCCTCACCTTTATCATATCTTGATTTAAGATATACTTTTTCCATATCTATAGAATCTTTCTCAATGATTGGTGCTGCCGCATCATAGAAATATAACCCATCTTGTTTAGTATAGTTTCTAATATCTTGACTTAATGCATCCGATGTAAGTGGTCCAGTTGCTACTATTACAGGTACATCCCCTTTAGGTATTTGTGGTAATTCTTCACCAATTACATTAATATTCGGATGATTTTTAATAGTTTCAGTTATCATTTCTGAGAATTTATCTCTATCAACCGCCAATGCTCCACCAGCTGGCACTTGTGTTGCATCAGCACATTTAATAATGATTGAATCTAACATTCTCATCTCTTCTTTTAATAAACCAACAGCATTAGTTATATTATTTGCTCTTAATGAGTTAGAACAAACTAACTCCCCAAAGTTTTGTGTTTTATGGGCTGGAGTCATTTTTTTCGGTCTCATCTCATAAAGGTCAACCTTTACTCCACGTTTTGCAAGTTGCCAAGCAGCTTCACTTCCTGCTAGCCCTGCTCCAATTACTATTACTTTTTTTTCCATTAATTATCTCACTTTCTATTTTATAATAAATCTGAAAAATCTTCTTTTTCTTCTTTTTTAACTTCTTGTTCTCTAATATCTTGAGTAATTACTCTACCATTTTTATCAAATAAATATGTTTGAACACTATCTAAAGTTTCAGCAATTAAATCTGAGTAATCATCACGTGCTTCATATTCTTTAATTTTTTCTAATCTTGGTTTTGTTTTCGGTGCTTTCGGTGTAAAAATCGTACAACAATCTTCAAAAGGAAGATTAGAAATTTCTAAAGTATCGATTTCTTGAGCAATTTTAATAATATCAATTTTATCCATAGTTAATAACGGTCGTAAAACAGGTATGTTAGTTACCTCATTAATACAATTCATTGACTCTAAAGTTTGTGAGGCGACTTGCCCTAATGACTCTCCAGTAGCAATAGCTAAACACCCTTCTTTTTTTGCAACTTCTTCTGCTATGCGTAACATAAATCTTCTAGTTGAAGTCATCGTATAATTTGAAGGAACACGTTTAACTATTTCTGTTTGTAACTTAGTAAAGTTTACAACATGCAACTTAATCTTACCTACTACTTCACTTAATTTTGTTGTTAAATCAAAGATTTTTTGTAATGCTTCAGCTGAAGTAAACGGAGGTGATTGGAAATGAATCATTTCTACTTCTACACCTTTAACTTGAAGTGTATGTGCTGCTACTGGTGAATCGATACCTCCAGATAACAATAACAACGCTTTAGAAGAAGTATTAACAGGGAATCCACCAACACCTTTTATAAAGTCAGTAAAGATGAATATTCCTTCACTACGCACCTCTACATTGATAACAAAATCAGGTTGCTTAACATTAACTTTTAAGTTTTTATAATTAACCAATACATGACTTCCAAATACATTATTTAATTCATTAGTATTGTGAGGGAAGTTTTTGTTAGGTCTTTTAGTTTGTATTTTAAATTTATATTCTTTATCTAGCTTAGTTTCTAATAGTTTATCTATTACTTTTTTAGCTTCTTCAACATCAAGTCCTGCTCTTAAAACTGGTGAAAAATTATGAATACCAGGAACCTTTTTTAATCTATCCATAATTTTATATACATCCTCATTATGATCTAAATGAATGTACATTCTATCTCTTTTTGTTTGTACGTGAAAACCAGTTAAACCTTGCAAATTATATCTTATATTTTTTGTAAGTTTTTTTAGAAACTCCTTTCTGTTTCCAGATTTTAGAGTAAGTTCTCCGTATCTTACTATAATATGACTAAATTCCACTTTCAATTACCTCTTTAAATTTTTTATTATATTCGTCTATAAATACTTCAATAAATTTTTCAACTTCATCTTTCGTAGTTTCATATGAAAAACTAACACGAATACTTCCCTCTATATTTTCTTTAGATAATCCTCTAGCATACAAGGCTTCATTAAGATGAAATGTTTTAGAAGAACATGCACTCGTAGTAGAAACCATAATACCTCTACCATTTAATGCATTAACAATTGCTTCACCTTTAATTTTTGGTAGACTAATATTAATAATCGAATCTACAAATTTTTCACTAGCAGGTGAATTAATAACTATATGTTCATATTTAGAAAACTCATCTATAATAAGTTTCTTTAGCTCTCTATGATTATTTTTTGTAATAGCAACTTTTTCATGTGATAAGCGCAGTGCTTTCGCTAAACTTACTGCTGCAGCTACATTTACTGTTCCACTTCTCAATCCGTCTTCTTGTCCTCCACCGAAAGTAATATTATGAACTGTTCTTCTAGATTTTAAATATAGAATCCCCACACCTTTTAGACCATGAAACTTATGAGCAGAGATAGAGTAGCTAGAAACTTTTGAAAGATCAATAGTGTCTTTTAATACTCCCTGAACTCCATCAACATGAAAATGAACTTTCGGATAATCTTTTAAGATTTCTACTATTTCTTCAATCGGCTGAATTGCCCCAAAAATATTATTAACATGCATAACACTTAATAATATAGTTTCTTTTGTTAATAATGACTTCAAATGATTCAAATCTATAAAACCAAACTCGTCAACATCAACATAATCTAAGATGAATCCACGTCTTTCGAGTTCTCTGAAAGTTTCTAAAACAGATGGATGTTCAATTTTTGAAACAATTATTCTATTACCAAAATCTTTTTTATGTTCAACACTTCCTAGTAGTGCAATATTATTACTCTCAGTAGCACAAGAAGTGAAAAAGATACTTTCCTCTCCAACACCAAGAATAGACGCTACTTGAGCTCTTGCCGCGGAAAGTAGTTTATTCGCTGTTTTCCCGTATTTATTAATACTAGCTGGATTACCAAAGTAAGAATTGTTAACTTCAACAAATGTATCTAGTACTTCTTTAAATGGTTTTGTCGTAGCACAATTATCTAAATATATCATACTATATACCTTTCTTTCTTATAAATTAAACGTTTATATTTAATAATAAACACATTTTAAACCACTTTAAAGTATATAACAAAATCAATTTTTAATCAATTAAAGTGGACATTTAATAATATCATGGATTATTCTAATTTAACACTTATAATATTATTTATTAAAATAACATTTTTAAAATATGCATTGATTTACCAGTAGTTAAATAATAATTATTGACTAAAAAATAAGACAGGAGCATCTCAAAAATATGATTTATTCATATTTAGAGAGTCTCCTGACATCTTTAATTACTCTTTATATTCATTACCTACTACATCTTTTAGAATTTGATCCCATTTCGGTAAGTTACGATCTATTCTAATAGCACGATCACTATCTGTTCCAAGAATATTATGAGAACTTGTAGCAATAATTACCACTTCTCCATCAACATAAAATTCATAAGAAAAGATTGTTTTAATCCCGCTATGCTTTTCAATCCATGTTTTGATGAAAATATCTTGATTATTATATCTAATATTAGATCTTATAGAATATTTTACATCTATATCAGCATAATATAAGTTATAATTAATTAATGAATCGATATCTATACCTAAACCATTTAAGTAATATTTCTTAGCTAAATTCATCCAGTCATAAACATATTTATTATCTAAGAAACCTGCTTCATTAAAAAATTTCTTTTCTAATTTAAATTTAATCGTTTTTTCGTACACTTTATTTCTCCTTTGCAATTAACTCTGAGATACGCTCCATTAAAATAGCAGTAATCTCATCGTGAGTTTTACCTTCTTCCTTTAAAGAAGCCGCATCTATTTCATCTCCAATTACAATCTTGATACTAGAAAAAATTCTAAAATTCTTATTAGGAATAATTGCAAATGGAATTATTTTAGTTTTTGCTCTTGTAGCAATAAAAGACGCACCATTATGTGATTGACCAAGATCTAAATCTTTTGAATGAGAACGAGTTCCCTCTGGAAAAATTCCAACAACTTCTCCTTCTCTAAGCAACTTAATACTATTGTTTATTGCGGTTCTATCAAATGTACCTCTTTTTATAGGAATTGCTCCTGTTGCTTCTAGCGCTTGTTTAATAAAAAATACATTAAATAATTCTTCTTTAGCTATGAAGCGAATTTTTTTGTCAAAAAATGCTGGAAACAATAATGGATCATGATTACTTAAGTGATTTCCTGATATAACTACACCTTTAGCATTCTCTATTTTCTCTTTGTTTACAATTGTAACCTTATAAAATATTTTGTAAAAAAGTGCTAATAAAATTCTAATAAAATTATACATGCTACACTCCTTATAGTCTCTATTTTTCTACAACTTTTACTAAATCAGTCATTCTAGCGACAACTTCTTCTATTGTCATAGTAGTCGTATCTATTAATGTTGCTGATTCTACTTTTATTAAAGGAGCAATATCTCTATTTTCATCTTGCCAGTCGCGGGCTTTTATATCTTCTTTAACTTTTTCAAAATCAACATTTTCAATACCTTGACGTTCGAAGTCTAACATTCTTCTTCTTGCTCTTTCTTCGACAGAAGCAGTTAAAAATATCTTTACATCTGCATTAGGTAAGACAACAGATGCAATATCACGTCCATCCATAATAATGTTGTTAGTTTCTGCTAAATTTCTTTGTGTATCAATTAGAAATTCTCGTACTGCAGGTGATTTAGCGAATAATGAAGTATATTTCGACACTTCTGCTGTACGTATTTTATCACTAACCTCCACATCGTTTACATAAACATATTGAACTCCATCAAGATATTCTACTCTGAAATTCACATTTTTAAGTAGATTCTTTATATCATTTTCTTCTAATTCTTTTAAACCATTAGATAAAAAATTATATGTTAATGCACGATACATAGCACCAGTATCCACATAATTATAACCTAACTCTTTAGCTACTAGTTTTGTAATTGTACTTTTTCCTGATCCCGCTGGCCCATCTACAGCCACTGATACATATTTCATCTTTTACCTCTCAGACAAATTTTTTCATTATATATTATAGCATAGACTTGCTTTAAACACTAGGTATTTTAAAATAAAATAGATACTAAAATACTTTTATTATAAAAATCTCATATAATATATTATTTTAATTTTAATCCTGCTAATCCCGCTAGTGCGTTATTTTCTAATTTTTCTTGTTTCATGTATTTTTTCATATCTACACGACTTGCTTTATCTTTTTTACTAGATTTAATTCTCTTATCTACTTCTTTTTGTTTTAGAGAATTTCCACATTGACATCTATATGTAGCATTTTCACCATTTCCAAATAAAGTCATCTTCTTGTGACAATTATCACAACGGAGATTTGTTAATCTACTAATAACTTTACGATTACGACAACTTGGATTTGAACATTTTAACATCTTAGTTCCTTTTTTATCAACTTCAAGCATAAAGCTGTCACATTCTTCACATTTTTTACCACTAATATTATCGTGTTTAAACTTATCTTCACTATCTTTAATTTCTGCTATACAAGATTTTGTATATTGCTTTACATCATTTAAAAACTTATCTTTTGAAAGCTTATTTTTAGCGATATTATCTAGTTGTTTCTCCCACACAGCAGTCAAAGATGGACTCTTCAAATTTTTTGGAACTAAATTAAGAAGCTGTTTTGCCTTATTAGTAGTTTTAATTCTTCCATTATCTAGTACTAAATAATCATTTGTAAATAGTTTTTCCAGTATATCCGCCCTAGTTGCAACAGTTCCAATACCATTTGTTTCCTTAAGAATTTTTCTTTCATTTTCATCTTCAACAAATTCAAAAGGATTTTCCATTGCATATATTAAACTACCTTCAGTATAATAACTAGGTGGTGTAGTTTGTTTCTTATTATAAACTAATGATTCAAGTTTAAGATTATCTTTTTTCAAATTAATAACTTTATCTTGAATTTCATCCTTGCTTAATACCTTATATCCTTCCTGGATAACTCTTAATCCTTTTGCAGAAAATACCTTATTCTCCAAAGTAAACGAGTAAGTTGTTTCTTCATATTTATATTCAGGTAGTAAGTTTTCTAAAAATCTCTTTGCTACTAAATTATAAATTTTCGTCTCCATCTCAGACATCGACATATAATTTGGTCTTTGTTCTGTAGGAATAATCGCGTGGTGATCACTTACTTTTGCATTATTAATAATTTTCTTAGCATTTAAATCTTTTTCTTTTAATATCTTGGCAATAATTTCTTTGAAATCTCCACCTATAGCCTGAACACGATCTTTCAACGTGTTTTTCATATCACTTGTTAAATATCTACTATCAGTTCTAGGATACGTTAAGACTTTATGTCTTTCATAGAGACTTTGAACAATATTTAGTGTCTGTTTCGGTGACATACTGAATAAAGCACTTGCCGTTTGTTGAATATCTGTTAAATTATACAGTGGTTTAGCCGAAGAAGTCTTAGATTTCTTTTGTACATCATTAAATTTAATATCTTTATTAATATTTTTCTTAATAAATTGTTCTGCTTTTTCTAAATTAAACTCACTGTTACCACAACTAAATTTCACACCATCAATTTGAGCTTCAAACGTATAATAATCTTTTGGTTTAAATTGTTTAATTTTTTCTTCTCTCTCGAAAACCATCTGCAGCGTTGGTGTTTGAACTCTACCACAGTTTAAAGATGCATTATATTTTAGTGTCAATGCTCTAGAGGCGTTAATCCCTACTAACCAATCCGCATTAGCACGAGCTATACCAGAATGATATAATCCAATATATTCTTTTCCATCCTTTAGATTTTTAAATCCATCTTTAATCGCCTTATCAGTAACAGATGAAATCCATAGACGTTTAATGTTTTTATTACATTTAGCTTTATCAATAATATAACGTGCTACAAGCTCTCCCTCACGTCCTGCATCTGTAGCAATAATAATTTCCTTAATATCCTTTCTATTAAGAGCATTTTCTACTACTTTATATTGCTTGAAAGTCTTCTTAATAATCTCAGTCTTCATAAATTTCGGGATCATCGGTAAACTTTCTAAGTTCACATTATTAAATTCTTTATATTTATCCGGTGTTTGAAGGGTAATCAAGTGTCCTAATGCCCATGTAACTACATATCCATCTCCCTCTAAACAACCATTCTTATTATTTTTTGCACCAAGATTTCTCGCTATATCACGAGCAACCGACGGTTTTTCACAAAGTACTACACTTTTCATCAATAATATCCTCACATATTTTTCTATACTACTATAATTATTATAATAGAAATAGATTAAAATAACTAGTAGAACATATAATCACTATCACTTCTCTTTAACATTAGTTGTAAAATATACCACAAATATATTATAATCTATATAATAACAAAGGAGGATTTGTCTATGAAACTTTATTTAGCTGGAGCACTGTTTAATGAAGCGGAAATTGCTCAACGTTTGAAAGAAGGTAAATTATTAGGAGAAAGATTTGGGGATAGATTATCAGTATTTAATCCGATAGAACAACCTTTTAACGAAGATAAACAAACATTACCAACACCTCAAGATATTTTTAACGGGGACACATATGCAGTAGAAAATTGCGACATATTCTTAGCAGATGTGACTAATGAAGACAGTGGGGTTATGGTAGAATTAGGGATAGCTATTGCACAAAACAAAAAAATTATTGCTATAAATTCAGATATTAGATTAAAATCAGCAAACAAATATGATATACCTAGCTATGCAATGAATCATTATGTTCTTGGTGGAATTTTAAAATATGGTACACTAGTTTACAGTTTTGAAGAAGCTATGAACGAACTGGAAAAACTATTTTGTTTAAAAACTAAACTTTAACGCATAAAAATACCCCTTTCACTGGATTGTCCAGTAAAAGGGGTACATATCAAAATCGATTTTTTAGAGTCATCCCCGCACAGTTTATTAGATGTCTAAAAAGCTTTTAAAAAACGAATTTAGATATCAATAAACCACTGCGTCTATGAGTTCTCATATACACTTTTTTAAGATTTAGGACTTTTGAGTCAACCTCTTTATTTTATTTATTTTTTAACTTCTTATCTTTTAATTCTAGTACTACATCAGCAGCATTTGCTAATTGATTACTGTGAGTAACAACAATTACACATTTATTATTATCAACAGCAACTTTTTTTAGAATATCAATAATCTCTTGTGCCGTATTCTCATCTAAATTTCCAGTTGGTTCATCCGCAAGTATAATAGGTGCTTCAGATACTAACGCTCTTGCTATAGCTACACGCTGTTGCTGACCTCCAGAAAGTTTCATAACATTACGATTAACATGCTCTTCTTCCAGACCAAGTTGTAAAAGAATATCTTTATTCGCATTTTTAGAAACTAGTTTTAGATTTTCTAATGGTGTTAAATAATCGATTAAGTTATAATTTTGAAATACTAAAGAAATATCTTTACGTCTATGTTCACTGTATCCTATTTCTTCAATATTTACGTTATCAAATAAGATCTCCCCACTAGAAGGTGTATCTAACCCTGCTAATAAAGATAGTAAAGTTGATTTACCTGCCCCTGATTTTCCTATTATCGCATAAAACTTTCCTACTTCGAAGTTATAAGTAATTCCACTTAGTACTTTTGATTTGCTATTTTCATATAAGTAATCTACATTTTTTAATTTAAAAATCGACATTTCTTATTCCTCTCTAATTTATTTGCGTTAAAATTTTCTTCGGTTTCATTTTTAATATTGGTAATAAAGCAACTATAACTGAGATTATTACAATAGTTATCATGACTACTATTACACCAATAATATCTGAAACACTAATCGAAATTTTAGTTAGTTCATCGCTAATTATTTTTGGTAAATTTTCTGAAAAAATACTTGTAGTATTACCGCTAATGTATTTAAGTAAGATAAACTCCAGACCTAAAGCTGATAAAAATCCAAATATCGTAACCATTAATGTTTCCACAGCAAATTGTAAAATCAAATTGATTTTACTAATGCCTAATGATAATAAAACACCAATCTCATATAATCGTTCTCTTATCCAAAACATAAGCACTAGTGATAAAATCACAATTCCTACAATTACACTTCCAATTCTAATCATGTTTGTGAGTTTTGTAATACTCTCAACTGAAGAAGTTACTAATTCGTAATTTTTATTAGATTTTGAGACAGCAATATTATTTATTCCCAAACTCTCAACATTTTTAATAATATCATCTAACTTAGTTGGATTGTTAACTCCGTACTCTACAGATGTTACTCTATTATTAGATGAATAGTTTAATAACTCTTGGCTAGAGTTATAATCTGTATAAACAGTATTTTCTATAAAGTCTGAACTTAATCCTTCAAAGTTATTAGTCTTCTCTCCTGAATAAATTCCAACTACTTCAAATTCAACAGTTTTACCATTTTGCTTTAATTTAATCTTATCACCTAAGTTTAAATTGTTGATTGAAGAAAATTTTTCATGAATTAAAATTTTACTTTGATCATTGTCTTCTATATGTCTTCCCTTTTCTAGCTTCAGAACTTCACTTTTGAAATCTATATTATCTTTTGTAGAAGTTATTCCATTCATCATTACTAAATTACTTTTATTTTTCATTTCATCAGTAATAGTAATATTTTGATTTTCTTGAACAACTTTTTTGTCTACTACATTAACAGACTTCCCATAAAGATAATTCTTCTGGTTTACTCCAGCAACTTCATTAATCTTCTTCAAAGTATCCTTTTCTATTTCCTTATTTGATTTATCTATGCTTTCAATAGTAAATCCAAAGTTAACATCTTTATATAAGTTCCTTGAGATACTTCCCACAGTTGTGTTTAGTATACTTCCACTCAATAAGAAAAACGATATTAAAGTAACAATGAAAAATAAAATGCTACTCCTAACTTTTTTTCTAATAATATAAAGATATGCCCTATTAAAAATACTCATGAGTTTCTCCTTACATTAGTTAATATCCGATAATAAATCTTTTGGTTTTCTATAAGCCAATCTACTAGAAGCAATACCTACAGCAACGATAATAATTACAATTCCTACAATAACTACTGTTAGCATATTACCAACTCCTACACTTACATCTAGCGCTGTAATAATTTTATTCGCACCTTCAACTTCCGCATTTGCTCCAAGATTAACACCGTTAGCTTGATTTGAAATCGTCTTACTTACAGACTTAATAGACTGTTGTAAAATCTGATTACCAATACTTTGGCTTATCGCACTTCCAACAAAATACGAAGCTATAAAACTTGGAATACTTATTAACAGTACTTCAAGAATAAATTGACCAATAATACTTGCTTTTGTCATCCCGATTGCTAAACTTACACCAATCTCTTTTCTTCTACTGTTTATCCATAAGAATAAAATCAGAGAAAGAATTACTATACTAAATACTATTGTAGCTATAAATACGCCATTAGTTAAACTATAAATTGTATCTAATGATTGTTGTAACGCTGGGAAATTTTGATTACTCTTAACAAGCATATATTGTTTCCAGTTAATCGGTAATTTTTTAGCATCATTAATAATACTATCTACCTTATCTTTCCCATCTACTAAGAAAGTTGCATCTTGATATATTTCTTTTCCATCTTCATAGTTGTATAAAGTTTTCGTTGTTTGCGTATCTGCTATAAAAATATTATCATACAGTTCCATATGACTAGAAGTTGCACCTTTATTCTGTCCTCCAAAAATACCAACTACAGTTACTTCAACCTCTTTATCAGATTTATTC
Organism: Gemella haemolysans; assembly: GCA_032567735.1. GTDB lineage: Bacteria > Bacillota > Bacilli > Staphylococcales > Gemellaceae > Gemella > Gemella haemolysans_E. The sequence continues at coordinate 236,135 of JAWHCX010000001.1, forward strand.
TCATTATCAGCATCATTTGGATTACCTTTTAATTTGATCTTATCTCCTACTTTTACTTTGTTTTTCTTAGCAAAACCTTCATGAATTAAAACAGAGTTTTTATCATCATCTTTAAGATGTCTACCCTCCTGTAATTTTAGTGTCTCAGCAGAGAATCTATCGTCTAATGAAGAATCATTTGTACCACTAACAATAACAGTTTTAGAGAAAAGTTGTCTTTGTTTGTTGTTTTTCTCTTCTTGTTGATGATTAGCAAGTTTTAACGGTTCTAAATCTATTAGATCTGCACTTACATTCATTCTTTTAATATATTTTTTCACACCAGGAAGATTCTTTATTTTCTCTATGTCTTCTCCAATTAAGTTACCTGCACCTCTCGCAGTCCCCGGATTTGTTTTTCTATTAATTTCCATAGAAAAACTACTAGTTATATTCTGGAAAGTTTCTTTAGATAAAGCATCTGTTGATTTTTTTATTGAAATAGTACTTAAAATTAATGATGACATTGTTACTAAAATTAAAAATATAACAAATGATTTAAAACTTTTCCTAGTTATATATAACCAAGCTTTAGTAAATATTGACATTTTTTACACCTCTTTTTATTTTATTTTAACTTAAATAGGATTAATAACTATTATCAACCTTTAATTATATGATAACGCTTTTACTTAAAATATAGCTAATATTATTTATATAAATTTAAAACGCTTAAATATTAAACTTAATAAAAAATTCAAAACTGCAAAGAATAAACTCTTTCCGTCTTGAATTTATTTATTATAAATTATTAAGAAAATCATTTGAATAATTAGAATTCAAAATCAATACCTGTTTTATTTCTCTCATAAAACCATTTAACTAGTCTATCTCTAGTTAAATTATCAGCAAGAACATTGTTTAAAGCAATTTGTGCATCTAAATAACGTATACATTTGTTAGCAAGTTCTACTCCTTCAGGTTTATTAAGTTTAAGTTGAATTTGAGCTAATATGTAGTTAAAAGCATTTATATGATACTGAAAATGAGTAACATTAATATAATACGTCTTTAGTAAATTTATAGCTTCTATACACCTTTCTTCAGCCTCTTCAACAAATCCTCTTCTTGATAATAAAGCTACAGCACCATGTACTAATATCAGAGATCTTTCCGATCTATCAACAGAAAAAATACTATCTGAAGTAACAGGTTTCATGTTTTCCTCTATTACACGACGAATAAAATCATCTGAAAATTCTTGTGCTGAAGATGTTCTTAACATAAAAGTTAATGTTAGCATTTCATTAGAATTATGACTATCTAAACTTTTTAGATGATTTAAAACAATTTCCCTATTTTCTTTAATTATCTTAGGTCCCTCAAGATCACCAGATATACTAATAATCTGATCAATATACAGTCTTTCATTCATACTTACTTTATCTTTTTGTAAGCTTTTTACAGCCAAAGATCTAATAGCTGTGGTACTTCCTGACGAATCTAGATTCCTCACTTCTTTTAAAAATTCAGATATATCAAAACCTACAAGTGGTATATACTCAGAAAAATAATCATGATATTTAATACCAATATTTACAAGTAACTTTTCGAATATATCTAAAGAAACACTAGTTTCATCAGCCTCGAATCTGATTAAAGTTCTCACTGAAATGGCATCACCTGCTGCATCTTTCAGTTTTATCCCTCGTTCTTCTCTTATTTGTTTGAAGACTTTTCCATGTATTTTTTTGTTGTCCATTTAAGTGTTTTCCTCCTAAACAAATCTCAACATAATTATAACATAAATAAAGTAATTAATGTTAAAAGTTTACTATTATTTATATTTTTATTTATTTGATTCGAGTTTATGTTCACAAAATAGACACATTTATATAAAATTAAAAAAGAGTAACCGACAACACAACACAACACAGTTACTCTTTTTTACGCCTATATTATTCTCCGTTTAATTACCCTTGTTTTATAAACTTCAAAATTAATACTTTTCTCATCATTATTATTATATATTTTACTTAATTATATTTAGGTACATAATATTTTTTTCTCAAATTTTGTTAAAATAAACTTTTTTGAACAACTTTTCCAAATTAATTTATTATAGCAAGTTAACAAAATTTTTTTTTTATAAACTTTAACTTTCTTTTCTATAATTATACCTTTTCTTCCCTAGAATATCTATGTCAACGAAAAAACAACCAAAAGTGTTAACAAGATATATTGTCTTTGTTTTAGTAAATAATAAGTACGGACTCTTATAGACATTTATTATTATAGCATATAATAATAATAAATATCATTTAGTGTTGAAATTGTCACTTTTCGATATATTTTTTGATATATTTTAAAAAAAGTGCCATCTGTGACACTATTTTTAATTTAGAACTATGATTATATTATTTTTCTATAAAATATGTATATTCTAGTTAAACGACTACAAAGATGTTCTATTATGAAAACCATTGATAAACAAGCCATTATTGATTACGATTTATTAAATATCTTTTATAAATCATTTGCTTTATGTAATAAAATTTAACAATAAAATATTTTTTGAGTATGACAAATATATCTGATTCTATAATATATTATCTTAATTTCTTTTAAACATACTAATATACGACAAATTTGTCACATAAAATTTATAGGAATAATTTGATTCACACTAAATAAACCTTAAGGCATAACACTCTATACCTCAAGGTTTAAATCATATATATTATTCTTTATTCTAGTTCCATAAATCTTCTAGTAAGTGAGTTTGAGTTCTATCTGGTCCTGTAGAGAATACAGAAATTTTAACTCCTACTAGTTCTTCAATTTTTTCTAGATATTTTCTTGCATTTTCAGGAAGCTCATCTAGTGATGTTACACCTGTGATATCTTCTTCAAATCCAGGTAATGTTTCATAGATTGGTTTACAATCTTTGATGATGTTTTCATTAGCTGGATATTCAGTTAAGACTTCACCTTTATAGTCGTATGCTGTACAGATTTTAATTTCTTTAAGTCCTGTAAGAACGTCAAGACAGTTCACTGACAGATTCGTCATTCCAGACACACGAGCTGAGTGACGCATTACTACAGTATCGAACCATCCAATACGACGTGGACGTTTAGTAACTGTTCCATACTCATGACCAACTTCACGAATTGTATCTCCGATTTCATCGAATAATTCAGTTGGGAATGGTCCATCACCTACTCTTGAAGTATAAGCTTTTGAAATACCTAATACTTTAAGTCCATTTGTCGGTACGAATCCATTACCTACTGTGATTCCACCTGCAGATGGATTAGATGAAGTAACATATGGGTATGTTCCGTGGTCGATGTCTAACATAACACCTTGCGCACCTTCGAATAAAATATTTTTATTTTCATTTTGTGCATCTTCTAATACTTTAGAAGTGTCTGTAACATATTGAGCTAATTGTTTTCCGTATTCGAAGTATTCATTGAAGATTTCTTCTACTGTAAACCCTTCAGTTTCATAGATTTTTTCGAATAGTTCATTTTTTTCTTTCAGATTTTGTTCTAATTTTTTCTTGAATAAATCAGCATCTAATAAATCAGCTATACGGATACCACAACGTTTGTATTTATCTACATAACATGGTCCAATACCTTTTTTAGTAGTACCAATTTTGTTTTCTCCACGACGAGCTTCTTCAACCTCATCAAGTTTTAAGTGATATGGTAATACTACGTGTGCTCTATTAGAGATTCTTAATCCATTACAAGTAACTCCACTTTCTTTCAGTCTATCGATCTCACTGCAAATCCATTTAGAATCTACTACAAGACCATTTCCGATAATTGAAAGTTTTTCTTCATTAAAAATTCCAGATGGGATTAATTGAAGTTTGTAAGTTTTTCCATCAAACTTAATAGTATGTCCTGCGTTGTTACCCCCTTGATAACGAGCAATTACATCAGCACGTTCTGCTAAAAAGTCAGTAATTTTACCTTTACCTTCATCTCCCCATTGTGAACCTACTACTACGATTATTGACATTAGTTACGCCTCCTGAAAGCAATTATTTTTTCCATTAATAATTATATCACAAATACAGACGTTTACAACCATTTTTTGTAAAAAACTCAAAATTATCGGACGATATATCCCATTTTCACACTTTGTTCACTTTTATGCGTTTTCATTAAAAACAATCGTAATTGAACTATGTCAACTACATTGAAATACTAAATCAAAAAATAACTCGAAAAATAGCATAATCTATTTCTCGAGTTACTAATTGTTAATATATTATCTAATCTTATACTTTATTAGAAGATTCCTAAAATTGTTTCAGTTTCTTCATCGATATCTATATTTAAAGCACTTGGTACTTTTGGAAGTCCTGGCATTGTTAATACTTTATTCGCATAAGCTACTACGAATCCTGCACCACTACGTAGTTTAACATCATTGATAGTAATGTTAAACCCAGTAGGACGACCTTTGATTTTTGCATTATCTGTTAATGACGCTGGAGTTTTTGCCATACATACTGGTAAGTTCTTGAATCCAAGATTTTCGATTTTCTCGATTTCAGCCTTAACTTCGTCAGAGAAGTTAACTCCATCGGCTCCATAAATTTCACGACATACAGTTTCGATTTTTTCAATGATTGAAGCTTCATCTTTGTATAATAATTGAAGTTCTTTATCATTTCCTTCAACAGCTTTAACTACTTTTTCTGCTAGGTCTATTCCTCCAAGACCACCTTTTTCCCACACTTCTGTACGAGAGAATTCTACACCTTGTTCTTTAGCCCAGTTTTCTAAGAATGCTAGTTCATTTTCTGTATCAGTAACGAAGACATTTAGAGCTACTACTATTGGTAGATTAAATTTACGTAAGTTTTCGATATGTTTTTCTAAGTTTTGAACACCTTTAGCTAATGCTTCTAAGTTTTCTTCTTTTAGATCTTTTTCTTCAATATCACCGTGTAATTTTAATGCTTTAATTGTCGCAACTACTACTGCGGCTTTTGGTCTTAAACCTGACTTACGACATTTAATATTTAAGAATTTTTCAGCTCCTAAATCCGCTCCAAATCCTGCTTCTGTAATTACATAGTCAGCGAATTTTAATGCTGTTTTTGTAGCTAAGATCGAGTTACATCCGTGTGCAATGTTTGCGAATGGTCCACCGTGAATAATCGCAGGATTGTTCTCAAGTGTTTGAACAATATTCGGTTTTATTGCATCTTTTAATAATGAAGTTATAACACCTTCAATTTTCAAATCTTTTAGGTAAACTGGTTCAGCTTTCTTATTGTATGCTACAAGGATATTGCTTAATTTTTCTTTAAGATCAGCTATACCTTCTGATAGACATAGAATAGCCATTACTTCACTTGCTACAGTAATATCGAATCCGTCAAGACGTTCTAAATCAGTTCCTGCATTAACTTTAATATGACGTAAATCACGCGCATTCATATCCATAACACGGTTAAATACAATCCTATCAATCTCTAATTCGTTCCCTTGGAACACATGGTTATTTACTAAAACGGCGATTGCATTGTGTGCTGTAGTAATAGCGTGCATATCTCCAGTAAAGTGAAGGTTAATATCTTCCATTGGTACAACTTGTGCATACCCTCCACCAGCTGCTCCACCTTTTCTTCCTAATACAGGACCTAAAGATGGTTCACGTAGTGCAACACATGACTTTTTGCCGATTCTGTTTAATCCATCAGATAAACCGATAGTTACAGTACTTTTCCCTTCTCCACTTGATGTTGGGTTAATAGATGTAACTAATACTAGTTTTGCATCTTCACTAATATCTTTTCTGATATTTTTTGTTTGGATTTTTGCTTTGTGATTTCCATATAATATTAAATCTTCTTCTTTAATCCCTAATTTTCCTGCTACTTCAGCAATATGTATCTTTTCACATTCATTTGAAATTTGAAAGTCTGACTTCATTTAATCTACCTCTTTTCCTCTTGGAGTTTATTTATTATTTTTAATCTTCTAAACCTGGTATACGTTTATAAATTTTATCAATATTTACAAGGTGAACATTTAGATCGAAACAACTATCTAACACTTCTTTAGAAACTGTATTTTTAATAGTTTCATTTTCTTCTAGAAGTTCTCTAAATGGAATACCTTCGAACCATGATTTCATTGCTAATGGTTGTACTAAGTCATAAGCTTCTTCACGTGAGAATGAGTATTTTTCAATAAGATTACTCATAGTTCTTTGAGCGAAGATTACACCGTTAGTAGCGTAAATATTTTTAATCATGTTATCAGTAAATACTGTTAGATTTTTCACAACATTAGTAAATCTGTTTAACATGTAGTCTAATAATGTTGTAGCATCATTACTTAAAATTCTTTCTGCACTTGAGTGAGAAATATCACGTTCATGCCATAATGGAATATTTTCGTATGCTGCAAACATATATCCACGCATAATTCTAGCGCATCCTGCCATGTTTTCACTTGAGATTGGATTACGTTTATGAGGCATTGCACTTGAACCTTTTTGATTTTTCGAGAAGAATTCTTCTGCTTCTCTTACTTCAGTACGTTGTAAGTGACGAATTTCCACCCCAATTTTTTCGATTGAACTTGCGATTAATGCTAAAGTTGCATAGTAATCTGCATGTCTATCTCGTTGAAGTGTTTGCGTTGAAATATTACTAGATTCTATTCCTAATTTTTTACAAACATAGTCTTGAACTTCTGGTGGTGTATTTGAGAATGTACCTACAGCTCCAGAGATTTTCCCTACTTCGATAATTTTTCTTACTTCATTGAAACGTTTGATATGACGGTTAAATTCATCATAATAAAGAGCGAATTTTAATCCAAAACTACTGATATCAGCATGCACTCCGTGAGTACGTCCGATACAAGGTGTGAATTTATATTGTAATGCTTTTTCTTTTAATACTTCTTGGAAATTTAATAAATCTCTGTAAAGTATATCATTAGCTTGTTTATATAAATATCCATAAGCAGTATCAACAACATCAGTAGATGTTAATCCGTAGTGCACCCATTTTTTCTCATCGCCTAGATAACTAGAAACGTTACGAGTGAATGCTACTATATCATGCTTTGTTTCTTTTTCTAATTCTAAAATTCCTGGTAGGTCAAATTTTGCATTAGCGAATAATTTTTCAACGTCTTCTTTTGGTACAACCCCTAATGTACTCCAAGCTTCTGTCGCATAAAGTTCTACTTCTAAATATGCTTTAAAACGATTCTCATCGCTAAAGATATTACGCATTTCTTCTCTACTATATCTCTCAATCATTGCAATAATCTCCTGATGTTTTTTTTATTTCAATCGATCTATCTTAAAATACTATAACGACAAATGACCGATGTCTTTTCTGTAAAATAGTTCTTCACATTCTATTTTTACTATCTCATTATACACTTTTTTATATGCTTCTTGCAAGCTCTTTCCTTGTGCACATACTAATAATACACGTCCACCATTAATTACTATATCATCACCTACTCGCTTAGTTCCCATATGGAATACTGGTGTAGACACTTTATCTAAGCCATGTATTACAGCTCCTTTTTCACTATGTTCTGGATATCCTTTCGCTGCCATTACAACCCCTATAAACGCATCCTTAGACCAAGTTAATTCCACTTCTTTCCCATCAATAATATTATTAGCAATATCATATAGACTACTTTCTAAAGACAGAAGTAAAATTTCACTCTCTGGATCTCCAAATCGAACATTAAATTCAATAGTTTTTACACCATCATAACATTTCATAAGACCTGCATATAGTATCCCATAAAATGGCATTCCTTCATCACTCATAGCATCAACCATAGGTTGAACAACATTTCTAACCCCTTCATCAATGTCATCTTGAGTAATTTTCTTAAGTGGCAGGTATGCTCCCATTCCACCTGTATTTAATCCTTCATCATTATCGAATGCACGTTTATGATCTTGAGCAATTTTCATCGGATAAACTTTTCTATCCGAAACAAAACACATTAGCGAAAATTCTTCACCTTGAAGAAATTCTTCAATAACAACGCTAGAACCAGCCTTATTGAACTTAGCGTTACACATCATTTCCTTAAGTTCAATTTGTGCTTCTTCTAAAGTGTTTGCTATAATTACACCTTTACCTGCAGCTAAGCCGTCTGCTTTAAGAACAATCGGTGCTTTTTGCTTACTTAAGTACTCTTTAGCTTGTTCATAATCATTAAAACTTTCATATTTTGCTGTTGGAATATTGTATTTTCTCATCATCATTTTTGAGAATACTTTACTTCCTTCTAGTTGTGCTGCAAGTTTAGATGGTCCAAAGGCGCGAACTCCTACTTTTTGTAGTTCATCTACTAATCCATTTACTAATGGTACTTCAGGTCCAACGAAAACAAGATCGATATTGTTTGTTTTTGCGTAGTTTGGTATTTGGTCTTCTGTTAATGCTACACATACTCCAAATTGTTCAACCGCAGGATTAATTCCTGCCATATGCACTTCGTGACCTTCTTTGTAAAATTTATAAGCGATAGCGTGCTCTCTACCACCGCTTCCTACTACTAATACTTTAGCCATATTAGTGTTTAAAGTGGCGTATTTTACTGAAGACCATCGCCACACCTTTCTCGTTACATGCATCTATGCTTTCTTGATCTCGTATAGATCCACCTGGTTGCACTATCGCAGCAATACCATATTCGGCTGCAATATCAGCACTATCTCTCATTGGGAAGAATGCATCAGAAGCTAGCACTGCACCTCTTGCTTTTTTTCCCGCTTGTTCTAAAGCTATTTTACATGAACCTACTCTATTCATCTGACCAGCACCGATTCCTAAAGTTTGTCCGTCTTTTACTACAACTATTGCATTTGATTTAACATGTTTTACAACTTTTAATCCAAACTCAATATCTTTTTGTTGAGTTTCATCAACTTTTTTCTCAGTTACACTTTCATATTCATCAGCAAGTTTTTCGTTAAAATCTTGTACTAAGATTCCACCACGAACACTTTTGATTTGTTTTTCGTGATTATTATTTTTTTCTGACAGTTTGTATATACGTAGATTTTTCTTCTTAGTTAGTATCTCTAACGCTTCTTCATCATAATCTGTCGCTAAAATAATTTCTAAAAAGATACTGTGCATTTTTTCAGCAGTCTCTTTATCTACTTTTCCATTTACTGCAACGATTCCACCAAAGATAGACACAGGATCCGCTTCATATGCACGACTATATGCTTCAAATACAGAACTTCCTGTCGCTACTCCACATGGATTCATGTGTTTAACAGCAACACACGTAGTTTCATCAAACTCTGAAAGAATATCTAAAGCTGCAGAAGCATCTTGAATATTATTGTATGACATTTCCTTACCATGAAGTTGCACAGCATTTTGTAAAGCATAACTTTCGTTATTATCTTGTACGTAGTGATAAGCTTTTTGATGAGGGTTCTCCCCGTAACGAAGACTATCTTGTAATTTATACGATAATGTTAATTTTTCAGGTACTAAATTATCTTTTTTATTAAAGTAATTGGCGATTGCAGCATCATAACTTGCAGTCGTGTTAAATACTTTTATAGCTAAAGCACGACGTGTTTCATATGAGATTCCTCCTTGTTCAAGTTCAGAAAGTACTTTATCATAGTCATTAATATCAGTAACTACAGCTACGTCATTAAAGTTTTTAGCAGCACTTCTTAGCATACTAGGTCCACCAATATCAATGTTTTCGATAATTTCCTCTTCACTAACACCTTCTTTTTTAACAGTAGCTTCAAACGGATATAAGTTTACACAAACTAAATCAATATACTCAATGTTATTTTCAGCTACATGTTTATTATGAAGTTCATTACCACGTTTTGATAATAATCCGCCGTGAATTTTAGGGTGAAGTGTTTTTACACGCCCTTCTAAAATCTCTGGAAAATGAGTAACATCTTCAATACTAATACAGCTTACACCATTATTTTTCAAATGTGTAAAAGTTCCCCCTGTACTAATAACTTCAAAACCATGTTTTTCTAAACCTTTTGCGAATTCTACAATATTTGTTTTATCACTTACACTTATTAATGCTCTTTTAGTCATAGTGCCTCCTCAACTAACTTCAATATTACTTCTGGATATAATTTATGTTCTAGTTTATGTACTTTTTCAGTAACAGTTTCTAAATTATCCTCTTCTAATACTTTAAATGATCTTTGGGCAATCACTTCTCCACCATCAAGTTCTTCATTTAAATAATGAATACTAATTCCTATTTCCTTCTCACCCGCATTAAAAGCTTGTTCGATAGCATCTTTACCTTTAAACTTCGGTAATAAAGACGGATGTAAATTAAGAATCGTTTTTTTATATCTTTCTAAGAAATATGGTGAAATAATTCTCATATATCCTGCTAAGAAAATATAATCTAAATCTTTAATTTTCTCAAAAATCACACTTTCGTACGCTTCTTTTGATTCAAAATCTTTCGCAGAAAAGACAAACACTTTAATATTTCTATCATGTGCTTTTCTTATTACTGCGGCATCTTTTCTATCACACACTAATAGCTCGATTGAGATTTTATCTTTTAGTCTTTCATCATCTGCAATTTTTTCGAAATTACTTCCTGTTCCTGACGCAAATATCGCTACTTTCTTCATACTACTTCTATTCCACTTTCCTCTGTTACTTCACCAAGGACAAACGCATTATCTATTAATGATAAAGTTTTATCTACATCTTCCTTGTTTACTATTAATGCCATACCTACACCCATATTAAAGATATGGTACATTTCTTCTTCATCAATTTTACCTTTTTCTTGTAGGTACTTAAATATTTCTGGTACTTCATATGAACTTTTATCAATCTTCATACCTAATCCATCTTTAAGAGCACGAGGTAAATTCTCATGGAAACCTCCACCAGTAATATGAGCTATTCCAGCTACTTTAACCTCTTCTAATACTTTAAGTACTTCTTTTACATAGATTTTAGTAGGTGTTAATAATGTTTTTCCTACTGTACTTCCCTTAAATTCTTCGTTTAAACCAATATTATTATCTTTTAAGATTTTTCTTACTAATGAGAATCCATTAGAATGTACTCCACTAGATGGAAGACCAATTACTACTTGACCAGCTTTAGTATTTTCTGTACTTAGTAATAATTCTTTTTCTTGAGCACCTACACAGAATCCTGCAATATCATATTCCCCGTCTTCATAAAAGCCTGCCATCTCAGCAGTCTCTCCTCCGACTATCGCACATCCCGCTTGAACACACCCTTCAGCAACACCTTCTACAATTGCTTCTACTTGTTCAGGGTAGTTTTTACCTACAGCTAAATAATCTAGGAAGAATAATGGAATTGCACCTTGAGCTAATATGTCATTTGCACACATCGCTACAACATCTATACCGATAGTATTATGAATATCTAATTCGAATGCAAGTTTTAGTTTAGTTCCGACACCGTCAGTTCCACTAACTAATACAGGATTTTTAAAGTTATAACTACTAAGGTCGAACGCTCCCCCAAAACCACCGATAGCCGACATCATACCAAGATTTTTAGTACGAGCTACGTGTTTTTTAATACGTTCTACACTTTCATAACCAGCTTGTAAACTTACACCACTTTCTTCATACTTTTTACTCATTACATTCTACCCCTCTCTTTTAGAAATTGTATTTGAATATCTGTCATTGAATTAACGTAACTTTCTTCATAATCATATAAACCTGCAGAATAGTCTCCGTTATAGCACTCCATACATAACCCTGTATAAGGTGCATCATAGTTTAAACCAATAGAATCAATTAACCCTTGTTCACTTAGGAATCCTAGTGAATCTGCTCCTATAATTTCGCATATTTCTTCGTTTGTTTTATTTGCTGAGATAAGTTCTTGTGTAGTAGAAATATCTATACCATAGAAACTAGGGAACATTAGCGGTGGACATGCTATTCTCACATGTACTTCTCTAGCACCCGCTTCTTTTAACATCTTCACTATTCTCTTACTAGTAGTTCCTCGTACAATTGAATCATCTACTAATACGATACTCTTACCTTGAACTACCCCACGAACTGCTGATAGTTTCATTCTCACACCTTGCTCGCGAAGTTCTTGAGTAGGTTGAATAAATGTACGAGCAACATATTGATTTTTAATTAATCCCATTTCGTATGGCAGTCCACTTTCTTCTGCATAACCACTAGCCGCTGATAAAGATGAGTTAGGTACACCAATTACCATATCAGCATCTGGTGTAGGTTGTTCTTTAGCAAGTGTGCGACCTGTTCTTTTTCTAGCACTATGAACGTTAATTCCAGCAATGTTAGAGTCAGGTCTAGCAAAGTAAACATATTCCATCGCAGCTATTGCTACTTGTGTATCTTCAGTATATTTCTCAATTCTTATACCTTCATCATTAATAGCTACTAACTCACCTGCACCTACATTACAAACAAACTCTGCACCTACAATATCCAATGCGCATGTTTCACTAGCAGTTACATATGCACCATTTTTCATCTTACCTATAGCTAAAGGTCTAAAACTATTTGGATCTACTGCACCATAAAGAGTATTTTCAGTTAAGACTAGATATGTAAATCCACCTTTAATGATGTTAAGACTTTCTTTAAGTTGTTCTTTAAAGTTTTCTTTTTTACTTCTTCTAATAAGATGAATAAGTACTTCTGTATCAGAAGATGAATGGAATATTGCACCTTGTTGTTCTAATTCTTTTCTTAGAGTTTTAGCATTGATTAAGTTACCATTGTGGCAAATACCAACACTCATATCGTAGAAATGAAATAGGAATGGTTGGATATTTTGGATACTATTGCTACCGCTAGTCGCGTATCTAACGTGACCAATAGCACTATTTCCAACTAATCTTTCTAATTTTTCTTTATCACGAAATACTTCTGACACTAAACCAAGATCACGATGTCCTCGTAATTTAGTACCTTCTTTAGAAACAATTCCTGCACCTTCTTGACCTCTATGTTGTAAACTGTGTAAACCAAAGTACGTTACGTTACTCGCTTCAGGATGCCCCCAAATACCGAATACTCCACATTCTTCATTAAGACTACGCATTTTTTAATCTCCTTAAAACTTCTTCATAGGCTTCCATTACTGAACCTAAATCTCTTCTGAATCTATCTTTATCTAATTTCTCATTTGTATCTTTATCCCAAAGGCGACATGTATCTGGAGAAATTTCATCAGCAAGAATTATCTCACCATCTTTAGTTTTTCCGAATTCAATTTTGAAATCAACAAGTACTAAGTTTGCATCTAAGTACAATTTTTGTAATAGTTCATTGATTTTTAACGCTTGAGTACGGATATTTTCTAACTCTTCTTCTGTAACTATTTCTAATGCCACCGCATGATCATTATTAATCAGTGGATCATTTAGTTCATCATTTTTATAACTTAATTCAAAAACTGGTTTTTTTAATTTTTTTCCTTCTTCTAAACCGTATTTTTTAGCCATAGAACCTGCTACTATATTACGAACTATTACTTCTAAAGGAATAATAGTAACATGCTTACAAATTTGGTCTGTTTCATTAACTTTTCTAATAAAGTGAGTTTTAACACCTTGTTTTTCTAAGTATTCGAAGATTAGTGAAGTAATTGTATTATTGAATACCCCTTTACCTTCAAATTCTTCTTTTTTAACACCGTTAAAGGCTGTTGCACTATTTTTATAATGTACATAAATCTCATCATTATTTTCACATTCGAACAGTTGTTTAGCTTTTCCTTCGTATAAAAGTTTCATTATTTTCTTCCCCCTTTGAAGTAATTCACACCATTTTTGAAAATATCTTGTTTTACTTTTATTGTATTTGTTTTATATAATGTATCTCCGTATCTTTCACTGTGTCCCATTTTTCCTAAGATAAGTCCATCTTCACTAACTAATCCCTCAGCAGCTAGAACTGATCCATTAGGATTGAAGCGACCGTTTAATGTAGCATTACCATCGAAATCACTATATTGAAAAGCTACAAGATGTTTAAACTTGTTAATATTAAGTCCTACAACTTTACCTTCACCATGACTGAATACTACTTCGTGTTGATCTCCGATATTAAAATCTTGTAACCAAGGAGAGTTTGTATTAGCTACACGAGTAAAGGCTGTAGTTGAAATATGTTCATAACTATCATTTCTGTAAAGTGTTAAATCATCTTCTGCTAATTCTCTAACTTCACCGTATGGTAATAGCCCTGATTTAAGCAACGCTTGGAATCCGTTACACACACCTAAGATTAATTTTTTCTGAGCAAGGTGTTTATGAATCGCATCTTTAACTTTTTCATTTTTTAAGAAGTTTACAATGTATTTAGCACTTCCATCTGGCTCATCTCCACTCGAGAATCCTCCTGGGAACATAATTATATGAGACTGTTCGATAGCTTTTGTGAACTCTTCTATCGATTGTTCAATATCATTTTCGCGAGTATTTCTAATAACTACAGTAATTGGTGTAGCACCAGCTTCTATAAATGCTTTTTCACTATCATACTCACAGTTTGTACCAGGGAATACTGGGATAACTACTTTTACATCTTCTACATATTCTGGATAATATTTTTTCTCTTTATATTCTGTATGAAGATTTTCAACATTACCTTTATCTTCATTTTGATATAATGGATAAACTTTATTTAGTGTTTTTGTGTATGCATCGTAAATATCTTTATGCATAAACACTTCATTATTAATAATTATTCTTTCACTAACTTTTCCTAACTTCTCAAATGGTAGCTCAGTTGTTGCTTCAACTACTAGAGACGCTGGATCGAAGTTAAGAATATTTTCTTTTTCAACTTCAAAACCAAGATCATTACCTAGTGACATCTTCACTAATGAAGCGGCTATACTTCCTTCTTCTTGGACGTATGCAGATACTATCTTACCTTCTTTAATATAGTTATGAACAAGTTCGTAATTTTCTAAAGTTTTCTTAATATCTGGATATCCTTTTTCATCTTTTTCTACAGGAACATAGTACAATTTATTGCCAACTTTTTTCAGTTCAGGAGTTATTACATCAGCTATTTTTACTGGAGTACAAGCAAATGAAATTAATGTTTCAACTACATTTAAGTCATTAAAAGTACCTGACATACTATCCTTACCACCGATACTTGGTCTACCAATTTCTTTTTGAGCATAGATACTTCCTAATAAACTTTGAGTAACTTTACCCCACTTAGTGCTATCAGTACCTAATTTTTCGAAGTATTCTTGGAATGAGAAGTATAAGCTATCTTTATTTCCACCTACCGCATATACTTTTGCTACTGATTCTAACACCGCATAAATAGACGATAAGAATGGTGAGTAGTAAGAAATTTTTGGAATAAATCCATAAGTTAAGATTGTCGCTGTATCACTCGTTGTATGTAATGTTGGTAAAGCTTGAACACTCGCTTGAACTGGTGTAAGTTTATGTTTACCAGCAAAAGGCATAAGAACTGTAGTGACACCAATTGAAGAATCAAATTTTTGTGCTAGACCTTTTTGACAAGTTACATTTAACTCACCTAATTCACCAAGGATATTTTCACGAGTTACTTCTTTATTCAAGAATGGATTAGCTGCCGTGTTATCTTTCATCGTAACTTTTGATTTTTGACGAACACCACTAGTTTCTAAGAAATCAGCACTCATATCAACAACTTTCTCATCGTTGTAATACATTTCTAATCTACGTCTATTAGTTACTGTAGCAACATGAGCGTATTCAATATTTTCTTTCTCACATTCACGAACAAACGCATCGTAGTCTTTTTTATCAATAGCTACTGCCATACGTTCTTGAGATTCACTTGTAGCTAATTCTGTCGCATTTAAACCTTGATATTTAGTAAGAACTTTTTCTAAATGAATTTCTATACCGTCAGAAAGTTCACCGATAGCTACACAAACACCACCAGCACCGAAGTCATTACATTTTTTAACAAGTCTTGTAACTTCTGGTTTTCTAAATAAACGCTGTAACTTACGTTCTTCAGGGGCATTACCTTTTTGAACTTGGCTAGACATAGTGTTTAATGAATTGTTAGTATGTTCTACACTTGAACCACTCGCACCTTGAATACCATCGCGACCAGTTCTACCACCTATCATTACAACGATATCACCATCGACAAGAGTTTCACGTTTATAATCTCCGTCCTTAACAGCACCGACTACAGCACCAACTTCCATATGTTTAGCTACATAGCTATCATCATATAATTCACGAACAAAAGTAGTCGCAAGCCCAATTTGGTTACCATATGATGAATTACCGTGTGCAGTTCCTTTAGCTATATCCACTTGAGGAAGTTTGTGTTTTAAAGTATCTTCACGTTTTTGTAATACATTACCACTTCCTGAAATACGCATAGCTTGATATACGTAACTACGCCCTGAAAGTGGGTCTCTAATAGCTCCACCTATACAAGTACTCGCTCCTCCGAATGGTTCGATTTCACTTGGGTGGTTATGAGTTTCATTTTTGAATTGGATTAACCAACGTTCTTTTTCGCCATTATTTTCTATAGTAGTAAAGAATGAACATGCATTAATCTCTTCACTTACTTCAATATTTTCATCTTTTAATACTTTTACATGATATTTACCGATAATACTCGCCATATCCATAAGCGTAATAGGTTTATCGTTACGGTCAAGTTCATCACGGACGTTTAAGTAATAATCAATTGCATCTTGCATCTCTTTTTGGAAAAGTTCTGACTCAATTTTAACTTCGTCCAACACAGTTTCAAATGTAGTGTGTCGGCAGTGATCACTCCAGTAACAATCTAATACATAGATTTCAGTTTCAGTTGGTACGCGACCTTCTTTTTTGAAGTAATCTTGGATAAATACTAAGTCTTCAATATTCATCGCTAGAGAAAATTCTTTTTTAAGACCAAGTAACGCATCTTTGTCAAACTCTAAAAATCCAGCTAAATCTTTTAATGGTTTTGGAGTAGAATCTAATGTAAAGTCAAGAATTGATAAATCTTTTTTACGAGCTTCAATAGGATTTACTAAATAACTTTCAACAAGTTCTAATTGTTCACCTGTTAATTCTTTATTAAAAAGAACTAGCTTACCACTTCGTACAGTTGCTTTACTCTTCGAGTTAAGCAATCTTATGCTTTCTTTTGCGCTGTCAGCTCTTTGATCGTATTGAGCAGGTAGAACTTCATAAGCGAAGTACTTCCCATCATTAAGCTCAAAATCTTCAAACACTTCATCAACAACAATCTCAGAAAACACAGAAGTTTTAGCTAGTTCATAAGTTTCTTCATCAATATTAAAGACATCATAAATTACATACAACTCGACAGAGTCAAGACCTAGATTAAACTCTAAGTTCAGGTTATCTCTTAGCTGTAATTCTTCTTTATTATATCCATTACGTTTCTTTACAAAAATTCGTTTATTAGTCATGTTCTCCTCCTAAAATTACATCACCGTAAAAATTAATATGTCCTATTTTTCTATCTTGTCGTGGTTCTTTTTCATATAAGTGTAAGTAACCACCATTATTTTTATACACATCTATATAATAATCTAAGTCTTGACCTAGGATATTATATAATGTCGTTTCTTTATTCTCTATCTTACCAACTTTCAAGCCGCAAATTGCTTCAATATGCGCTCTAAATTGACTCTTAGTTGCACTCTGCATCGTAATATGACCTGAATTGTGAACTCGTGGTGCTATCTCATTAAAAATAACTTTTCCTTCACTTATAAAAAACTCAACAGTAAGTACTCCGTAATAGTCAAAATTACTAAGAATTCTTTTCGTATACTCTATTGCAAGAGCTTCTTGCTCCTTAGTAGCTGTAGTAGGTACTTTCGAACGATATAGTATATTATTTCTATGTTCATTTTCTACTACTGCAACGATATTAACCTCATCTTTATCTTTAACAGCCACGACTGAGATTTCTTTATCAAGTTTTACGAACTCTTCAAGTAAAGTATAAGGTTCTACCTCTTCACTAGAGCTTATTTTTTTCTGACCTTTTCCATCATAACCAAAACGTACAGTTTTCATTAAATAAGGTTTAGTTATTTCTACATTAGTATCTTCTTCAATATATATATAGTCTACTGTTGGAATGTCTAGTTTTCTAGCAAATTCTTTTTCATAATATCTATGTTGAGTAGTTCTAAGCACTTCTGCACTTTGTACAATATTATACTTTTTCTCTAGTTTTTCTAAAGAAGCGGCATCAATATTCTCAAATTCAAAAGTGATGACATCACTAACCGAACATAACTTTTCAACACTTGTGAAATCATTGAACTCAGCTTGAATAAAAATGTCACTAAAAATTTTTGCACAACAGCTGTCACTAGGATCTAGAACAGCAATTTTATAGCCCATCTCCTTGGCACTCATAGCGAGCATTCTTCCTAATTGACCACCACCAATTATTCCAATAGTTTTTCCTGGTAATATCGTCTTAATCATAGTTTCATTTCTTCCAATACTATTCTTTCTTGTTCTTTTTTAAATTGTTCGTACTTATTAGCATACTTCTCATCATAAATTCCTAGTATTGATAAGGCACTAATAGCCGCATTTTTAGCCCCAGCTGCCCCAATTGCCATAGTTAAGACCGGTACACCTGCAGGCATCTGAACTATTGAATACAATGAGTCAACTCCACTAAGAACACTAGATTTAATCGGAACACCAATAACTGGTAATGTCGTCATAGAAGCAACCATCCCAGGGAGATGTGCTGCACCACCTGCAGCTGCTATGATTAATGAATAACCATTACTTCTAGCATTTTTAGAAAATTCAACTAAAAGATCAGGCGTCCTATGTGCACTTACTACTTTTTTATCAAAAGGAATTTCAAACTCTTCTAACAACTTACAAGTTTCTTCCATCGTTGTATAATCCGACTTCGAACCCATAATTACCGCAACTTTCATACTTTAAGCTCCTTTTTTTATTTAAATGTACGTTATTTGATTATATATTTACATATTTTATTTTTATCGTACGTCTACATTTCAAATTATACTACTTGTTTAAATATTTATCAAGTATAAACAGAATAAAAATCGGATATTTTTATTTTTTAAAAAACAATATTTAAGATTTTATGAACTTTCTCCCTTATCCACTAATTTATATTGACTGTTTACATGAGAAAATACAGACATTTAATTAGAATCTTCTAAATAACTCTTGAAATTATAAAAAAACACCCAGAACTAACGTTCTGAGTGTCCATTTAATTAGAATTTAATTTTTTCTTCGATATATTGTTTTAATTCAGCGATTGGAATACGAGTTTGTTCCATAGTATCTCTATCACGAACAGTTACCATTCCATCGTTTTCAGACTCGAAGTCGTATGTGATACAGAATGGAGTACCAACTTCATCTTGTCTTCTATATCTCTTACCAATTGATCCAGTTTCATCAAAATCAACCATAAAGTCCGCAGCTAATTGTTGATATACTTCAACAGCTTTATCACTTAATTTTTTAGAAAGTGGTAGTACTGCTGCTTTAAACGGAGCAAGCGCTGGGTGGAATTTAAGAACTGTACGAGTATCATTTTCTCCAACCTCTTCTTCGTTATATGCATCACATAAGAATGCTAAAAGAACACGGTCAACCCCTACAGATGGTTCGATACAATATGGGATGAATTTTTCATTTGTACTTAAGTCTTGATAAGTTAAATCTTGACCAGAGTGTTCCATATGTTGTTTTAAGTCGTAATCTGTTCTTGAAGCAATACCCCAAAGTTCTCCCCAACCAAATGGGAATTTGAACTCGATATCTGTAGTTGCATTTGAATAGTGAGATAATTCTTCTTGATCATGATCACGAAGACGGATATTTTCTTTAGTCATACCTAAGTCTAATAAGAATTTCTCACAACTGTTTTTCCAAGTTGTGTGCCAATCTAATTCTGTTCCTGGTTCACAGAAGAATTCCAATTCCATTTGTTCAAATTCACGAGTACGGAAGATGAAGTTCCCTGGTGTAATTTCGTTACGGAAAGATTTACCAATTTGTCCAATACCGAATGGTAATTTTTTACGCATACTACGTTGAACGTTTTTGAAGTTAACGAAGATACCTTGTGCTGTTTCTGGACGTAGGTAAATTTGGCTCGTAGAATTTTCTACTACACCTTGGTTTGTTTTAAACATTAGGTTAAATTGACGAATGTTAGTGTAGTCATGGCTACCACATTCTGGACATTTAATGTTTTCACGATCGATAATAGCTTCTAACTCTTCAAATGGAAGACCATCAACTACTACATCTTCATTTTTTTCGTTGAAATAGTATTCTTCGATTAATTTATCCGCACGAAGACGTGATTTACAAACTTTACAGTCCATCATAGGATCACTGAAGTTACCTACGTGTCCTGATGCTTCCCAAGTACGTGGGTTCATGAAAATAGCTGCGTCTAACCCTACGTTATATGGTGATTCTTGAATGAATTTTTTCCACCATGCTTTTTTTACGTTATTTTTTAATTCTACACCTAGTGGACCGTAATCCCAAGTATTAGCTAATCCACCATAAATTTCAGATCCTTGAAATACGAATCCTCTATTTTTTGCTAGAGATAAAATTTTCTCCATTGTTGTTTCCTCCTTATTAATAAAAATATAAAAATCCCTAGATATGCCTAAGCATATCTAGGGACGAAATAATTTCCGCGGTTCCACCCTGATTAGTAAAAACTCAACTTTAACAATATTAAATTGTATTTAATGCCAATATTGTTGCTGAACTTTCACCATCATCAGCTCGCTTACTTACTTTACATTCTATCACTAAACTTATAAATTTTCAAGTGAAATTCATAAAAATATCATGAATACGATTACCTCTTGATAATAGATTATTTAAGTTAGATTTTCATCTTATTATTTTCACGATTATATACAACTTTTAATCAATAAGGTTGTACTCAGTATTTATAGATGTTATAATAGAAAATGATTAAAATTTAATAAGGAGGGTCTATGAGATTTTCATTAACTCGTGGTAATGTTAACCACCTACTTCTTAGTGGAATTATTTATATATTAGCAGTATTTGTTATTCCACTTCAACTCCCTCGAAACATTAGTATTGATAAGCGTGTAACTATTGTGTTGTTTTTATCTTTAACAGCTACCTTTATTCTTGGTTATATAGCCAGAAAAGGAACTAACGATATAGATAGACAAAAGACTAACTACAACCTTATCATCCTTTTTGCGATTGGAATTATTGGATTTATTTCGATGATGTTTCTTCAAGGTATTTTGAACGGTTTGTTAGTATACCTATCAAACTTTTTCAACTTTCCTACTAAAAGTAAAAACACAAGCAACGTCGTTGAAGTATTAAAATTAAAACCATACTTCATACTATATGTGGCTGTACTAGGACCAATAATGGAAGAATTATTCTTTAGAAAAGCTGTCTTTGGATATTTTTACGATGCAATGATAGGTAGTAAAAAATGGATTAGATTCACTATTCCTGCATTAATCACAGGAATAATATTCGCACTACCTCATGACGGCTTCTCACCAATTATGATCGTCTATATCGGTATGTCATTCGTATTTTCTTACCTATATTTACATACGAAAAGAATAATTACACCTATCGTAGCTCATATTCTAATGAACAGCTTAGTAGTTCTAGTGCAATTTTTCGTAAATTAGGAGGTAAATATGTCATCAAAAAATTGGTTATCGTCTAACTACTTTTTACAATTTTTAGTAACGGGTACTTTTTTACCATTCTGGATGGTATATCTGACTTCTGTAAAAAACTTAAGTGTTCTAGAGGCCAGTTCGATATTCTCAATGTTGTATTTCGCTAGGGTTATCAGTGGTATATTTTTAAGTCCGTATTTAATAAAAAAATACAACTTAAATATTACGATGAAATTATCTGTTGCTTCAGGTCTTATACTTGCGGTAAGTTATGGATTTACAAACGAAAAGATATTATTAGGAATTATCACATTCCTATTCGGGTTAATTTACTTTATGATTAATCCTCTTGTAGAAGGTTTAGCTTCTTTATTTTTACGTGAAGAAAATATCGACTACGGGAAAGCAAGAACATACGGATCACTTGGGTATACAGTTGTTGGTATATTTATCGGAGGAGTATTGGGTTATGTAGGTAATGGAGCTCTATATTACATACTAATATTCTTAGTAGCATTATATTTAGTATTTATGTTCCTACCACAGCCTAAATTAGTAAAAAACTTAAACTTGGATAATAACAGTAACAGCGATAAAAAAGAAAGTCTATATGACTGGGTATTAAAAGATAGAAATGCGATATTGTTAATAGTAACTATTTTCTTATATCAACTTTCTCACACAGCATACAACAATTATAATGCTATATATTTAGAAAGTATGAATATATCAGCTAAATGGTTATCAGGAGTTATCTTAAACGTATCAGTTATAGCAGAAATTATCTTCTTTATCTTTTCGAAAAGATTGGTAGATAAAATTAAACCAAAAAATCTATTGGTGTTCGCGGGAGTTTGCGCCGTGATACGTTGGGCAGCCTTAGCAACTTTTCATAATATATATGTATTTACTGTAATGCAAACATTTCATGCAATAACATTCGCAGTTGCACATATAGCATTCATATTAATGCTTAATAGAGATTACAATAATAAAGAGATTATTGATATGCAAAATCTATATACAGCGATTGGCTTCCAATTAAGCATGGCTATAGGACTGTATATTATGGGAGCTTTATGGGATATTAGTACTTCATACGTGTTCTACGCATCAGCAATTATCGCAGCTATCGGAACAATGGTTGCGACAAGAATAAAAGCAATTAGATAAAATTTAAAAGACCTAAAAACTATAGAATATATAAGTTTTCAGGTCTTTTATCATACAATATTACTAAGTATTTTTAAAAATCTATTAAATCATCTATTATTGTTTATAGTCACTATACTAATGTACTTCGTAAATAAGCATTTACTAGTTTATGAGTTTGTTCTACTGAATCTATGTGCGTTCTTTCATAAGAGTGACTTGACTCTATTCCTGCACCTAATAATGCGTGCTTTACTTCTGCTCCTGCTCGCATTGCTGCTGAAGCATCACTTCCATAATATGGATATATATCTAGTTTGTATTCTATTCCATTTTCTTTAGCTAGATTTACTAAATGATTTCTAAATTCATAATTATATGGACCACTCGCATCTTTTACACAGATAGACACTGTATATTCATCAGTTTGTTGGTCATCACCCATTGCACCCATGTCAACCGCAAGGTACTCTACTGCTTCTTTTGGAAGACTTGAGTTAGCTCCATGTCCTACTTCTTCAAATACACTAAACATGAAGTGTGTTGTATATGGAAGTTCAACATTTTCTTCTTTATATATTCTTAATAAATCTAGTAATATTGCTGCACTAACTTTATCATCTAAGAATCTACTCTTAATGAATCCTGTATCTGTAACGATGGTTCTAGGATCAAAACTAATGAAATCTCCTACGTCAATTCCTAATTCGCGTGTTTCTTTTTCGTTAGTTACTTTGGCATCTAATCTTACTTCCATATTATCTTCTGTGCGTTCTACAGTGCCAGCATTTCTGTATACATGTGTGCTAGTTTGGTGAACTAAGATTGTTCCACTTACAGTTTTCCCTGTACTTGCTACATGGACAAGACAGTTCTCTCCTTCTATCATGTTCCAAGGATAACCACCGACTTTAGCTAATTTAAGTCTTCCGTCAGATTTTACCGCACGAACCATAGCACCTAGAGTATCAACGTGAGCAGTAACTACACGATGTTTAGAATCATCTTTTCCTTTTACTACTACATTCACTCCACCTTTATTAGTTCTTATTGGATTGTATCCAAGTCTTTCTATTTCTTCTACTAAGTATTCAGCAACTTCTTTAGTATAACCAGTTGGTGATACTATACTTGTTAGTTTTTTCAAATAATTTATTGTTTCTTGCATTGGAATTCTCCCTTCTATTAAAAAAAGACCCATGCAAAGCACGAGTCTTTAAATATGTTTCGTAGTTATTATGCTTTGTTTCTTGAACCGAAGATATCGATTTTTTCGTGAACCATAGCTTTAATAGCTTCAAATCCAGGGTTTAATAATTTACGAGGGTCGAAACCTTTAGGTTTTTGATCTCCACCTTCTTCAATGTATTTACGTGTAGCTTCAGCAAATGCTAATTGACATTCAGTGTTAACATTAACTTTAGATACTCCTAGAGAGATAGCTTTTTGGATTTGCTCAGTTGGGATTCCTGAACCACCGTGTAATACTAATGGAATTCCACCAGTGATGTTAGAAATTTTTTCTAATGTTTCAAAGCTTAATCCAGCCCAGTTTTCTGGGTATTTACCGTGGATGTTACCAATACCTGCAGCTAGGAAGTCGATTCCTAAGTCAGCCATTGTTTTACATTCGTTTGGATCAGCTAATTCACCACTACCAATAACTCCATCTTCTTCTCCACCGATTGAACCTACTTCACACTCGATAGATAGCCCTTTAGAGTGAGCTAAAGCGATCATTTCTTTAGATTTAGCGATGTTTTCTTCAAATGGATAGTGAGATCCGTCGAACATTACTGAACTAAATCCAGCTTCGATAGCTTTTTGAGTTCCTTCGTATGAACCGTGGTCTAAGTGTAATGCAACAGGAACTGTGATTTTCATTTCTTCTACCATAGCTTCAACCATAGCTGCTACAGTTCTGAAACCAGTCATGTATTTAACTGCTCCTTCACTTACTCCTAAGATTACTGGACTTTTAGCTTCTTCACAAGCAGCTAAAATAGCTTTTGTCCATTCTAAGTTATTGATGTTGAAATGCCCTACTGCATATCCTTCTTTTCTTGCTTTTACAAGCATGTCTTTTGCTGGTACTAATACCATGTTGTTTGTCCTCCTTAAATAACTACTTACTATATATTATAATACTACACTTTTTAGAAAAAATAAACTATTTTCTATCATAATTTTCAATTAAGTGTAATATTTATTAAATTTTAACATATTAATTGCTATATTCTTTGATATTACAAGTTTTTGTTGTTAACGTATACATCGTTAATTCCTTAGTTTTTACAAATTCCCACTTAAAATTTCATAATTAAATTCCTTAAAAATTTTCATTTATTTAATCTATTTAATTTTTTTCTCTAAACTAGGTTATTATACTAGTACACCTTTAATTTTTAAAAAAATCACCCCAAAATTAGCTGTTTAAACTAATATTTGAGGCGATATATTATACTTTATACTATTTATCTAATTTAGACATAGTCTCAACCATATACTCGGGAATCTCTGTTTCAAAATATAAATGTTCTCCTGTAATTGGGTGGTTGAATTCAATACTTTTCGAATGAAGTGCTTGTCCATTAGTATTTAATGTTTTTCTTGGTCCATATACTGGATCTCCCACTAATGGGTGATTGATGTATTTCATATGTACTCTGATTTGGTGAGTACGCCCAGTTTCTAATTCACATTCGATAAGTGTATATTTTTCAAATCTATCTACTACTTTAAAATGAGTGATAGATGGTTTTCCTTCATCGATAACCGCCATTTCTTTACGTTCTTTTGGATTACGAGCTATTGGAGCATCAATTGTTCCGTAGTCGTGTTTAATACTACCATGAACAAGAGCATAATATTTTCTCTTAACATCTTTATTCGCAATCATCTCAGATAATTTAACATGTGCTTTATCATTTTTCGCAACGATTAATAGGCCTGAAGTATCTTTATCAATTCTGTGAACAATACCAGGTCTAATAGTACCATTGATACTTGAAAGTTCACTGTGGAATAATAAGGCATTTACTAATGTTCCATCTTTATGTCCTACTGATGGGTGAACAACCATACCTTTAGCTTTATTTACGATAATTAAATCATCGTCTTCATATACAATATCAATTGGAATATCTTGTTTTACAACGTCTAATTCTTCAGGTTCCTTATATTCAATAGTAATAACATTGCCTTCTTTTAATTTATAATTTGTTTTAATATTATTTCCATCTACTTTGATATAACCTTCAGAAATTAAGTTCTGGATATTTGTTCTAGAAACATCTGTTAATTCTTGTTGTAAAAATTTATCGATTCTTTCACTTTTCGGTGAAGTATATATAATTTTTTGTGTATCCATTACTTCCTCCTTTTTTCATACTATACTATCTTAACATATACATTCAAAAAAACAAAATAAAATATAGTAGAAATATTTTAAAATATTATACTTCTATAATATAACCACATCAATATTCTATAAATAGTAAAAATTAATCAATTTCTATCACTTTCCCTATTGTTGTTTCTATATTATAATATTATAGAAAGAATTAATTAACCTTTTGTGTGAGTTACTTTATCTTTTATGACATTACTCACAATACTACTATTAAAAAAGGAGTGGATTTTTTGGAAATTAATAGATTACATGTAGATTTTGATCTTCAGAGTAAGTACGAACCTAAAGGCGACCAGGTGAATGCTATTGCCGAACTTACTGAAGGTTTAAATAATGGAGAAAAATATCAAACTTTACTTGGTGCTACAGGTACAGGTAAAACTTTTACCATAGCTAATATTGTGAAAAATGTAGGTAAACCTACCCTAGTTCTTGCCCACAACAAGACACTAGCAGGACAACTTTACAATGAGCTTAAAGAGTTTTTCCCGAACAACCGAGTTGAATATTTCGTTTCATACTATGATTACTTTCAACCAGAAGCATATGTTCCATCAACAGATACTTATATAGAAAAAGATTCTTCTGTGAACGATGAAATTGATAAACTTCGACACAGTGCAACATCATCTTTATTCGATCGAGATGATGTAATTATAGTTTCGAGTGTCAGCTGTATATATGGTTTAGGGTCTCCAGAAGAATATTCTTCTCTAGTGCTATCATTACGAGTTGGTGATGAAATTAATCGTAACAAAATAATGGAAAAACTAATCAGCATTCAATATATGAGAAATGATATCGAGTTTACTCGTGGTACTTTTAGAGTTCGTGGTGATGTTATTGAGATTTTCCCAGCATCTCGCAGTGAAAATTCAGTTCGTGTAGAGATGTTTGGAGATGAAATAGATCGTATTCGTGAAATTAATCCACTTACTGGTGAAGTACTAAGTGAACTTGAACATATTGCAATTTACCCTGCCAGTCACTTCGTAGCTGGTGATGAAAAAACTAAAGAAGCAATTAAGAGGATTCGAGCTGAATTAGAAGAAAGATTAAAAGTTCTTAATATGGAAAACAAACTTCTAGAAGCTCAACGCCTTGAACAACGTACTAACTATGACCTTGAAATGATGGAAGAAATGGGCTTTTGTTCTGGTATAGAAAACTACTCTCTTCACCTTACTCTTCGTGAACCTGGTAGTACACCTTATACTTTACTAGACTATTTCCCTGATGATTGGTTGCTTGTAGTTGATGAATCACACGTCACTCTTCCTCAAGTTCGTGGTATGTTTAACGGAGATAGAGCTCGTAAACAAGTTCTTGTTGATTATGGATTTAGATTACCTACCGCTCTGGATAACCGACCTTTAAACTTCGAAGAATTCGAGAAGAAATTAAATCAAGCAATTTTCGTATCAGCTACTCCTGGAGACTTCGAATTAGAGCATAGTACTAAAATTACTGAACAAATTATTCGTCCTACCGGTCTACTAGATCCGATTATCGATATTCGTCCAGTTAGCAATCAAGTCTTCGATATAACTAAAGAAGCTGAGAAGATTATAGCTAAAGGAGAACGTGTTCTAATAACTACTCTAACTAAAAAAATGGCGGAATCTCTTACTGCTTATCTGAAAGAGAATGGTCTAAAAGTAGAATATCTACATTCAGATATAAAAACTTTAGAACGTACTGAAATAATTAGAAATCTTCGTCTTGGTAAATTTGATATTCTAATAGGAATTAACTTACTTCGTGAAGGATTAGATATTCCTGAAGTATCTCTTGTGGCTATTTTGGATGCTGATAAAGAAGGATTTTTACGTGGAGATAAAGCACTACTTCAAACAATTGGACGTGCCGCACGTAATGCGAATGGTCGCGTAATAATGTATGCAGATAATATTACTCGAAGCATGAGAAAAGCGATTGATGAGACAAACCGTCGTCGTGAAATTCAAATGGCTTACAATGAAGAACACGGAATCACTCCTCAAACAATATTAAAAGATATTCGTGATTCTATAAGCGCTAAGAAAGAAGTCGTTAAAGATGATGAAATTCTTGAACTTGAAGAAAGTGCAAATATCAATGATGATAATATCGAAGAACACTTAGCAGAACTAGAACAACAAATGTTCGCCGCTGCAGAAAAATTTGAGTTTGAGCAAGCTGCAAAACTTCGTGATACTATTGCAGAACTAAAAGAAAAGTATAAACTATAAAAAGGGCTGACCTATTGGTCAACCCTTAATTTTTTTCTCTTATTTCTCTCACTTTTCTTACTACGTAATAATTTTCATTGTATTTTAATAATAAATCAATATATTTATTTGCTTCCTCTTTATTTTCTTTTAGCACTTCATTACAAAGATAGAAATAATAATTAAATACTCTTGAACACTCTACTATATTATCATTTAATTCTTCTTTAAAATTTTCAGCAGGTTCTTTTAAAACTAGAACTTTATATATATTATCTAATTTATTATTATACATTTGGACAGCTTCTTGATTTTTACTAACTGTTTTCACAAGTTGTTTTTTTAATTCTTCTAAATCAAATTCTTTATCAGTAAAAATATTTAACATAAATCTAGTATAGTGATACCATATTTCAGTTCCTCTTAAGGCTCCTCTAATATAACCTGATTGAGTAAGTTTTACTTTTGATAAATATTCTTCACTCTTATCAAAGTTACCATAGATAAGCTCAACTAGTGCCATATAGTTATAATATGTACTATTTCTAGTTAATTTTTTATTTTTATGTTGTTCATGCATAAAATCCATAAATTCAGCTAATTCCAAATTATTCAATAATTTTAATGCAATTATATTCTCAATTTTATATCCTTCCCTAGCAAAATAACCAACTATTATAAAGAAAAATATTGCGAATATAATAAAAGCTACTGTATCGCTATACCCTAGTTTCATTTGAGTTATAGCTAATGCGAAAAGAAACACAATATATACAAAGATAAATTTATATACTAGATTAATTTTTCTTTTACGCAAGGTTTTAAAATCATATTTATCTTCTAATTTTTTATTCAAAATTTAAATCCCTCTTACTTTCTTCAGTTATTTACACATATTATATTATAATTACTATTTAATAAAAATACAATATTAATATCCATTAAAATAATAAATTACCTTTTTAAATAGTTTATAAAGCTACTCTACTTTATATTTTTATGGTATAATTATAGGATAAATTGCTGAATTTAATATTCAGTATGTGCGTAGGCAATAGTTTATATTTAAATATTTCTATTAACTATAACAATAACATTTAAACATAACAAAAAAATTTTTATTAGGAGATTTTTTATGACAAAACAAAATATTGGAATTATTTATGGTGGGAAAAGTGCCGAACACTCAATTTCACTATTAACAGCAAAATCAATTATTAACGCAATTGATAAAGAAAAATACAACGTATTCCCTATCTTTATCTCATTAGAAGGAAACTGGGCTCGTGGTGAACAAATTACATCAGAAATCGCAGATCAACACGACCTTATCTTCTCAAACTTTGATAATGACATCAGCGGACTATTATTTGAGGATGGACGTAAATTCGATATCGTCTTCCCTGTTCTTCACGGACCAAATGGTGAAGATGGAACAATCCAAGGTTTACTAGAAATTATGGATATCGCTTATGTTGGTAACAATGTACTTTCAAGTGCTGCTGGTATGGACAAAGTAGTTATGAAACAATTATTCGCTGCTTATGACTTACCACAACTTCCATATGTTCACTTTATCGAGTATACATGGAAAAATAAAAAGGAAGCTATTATTAATGAAATCAACGAAAACCTTAAATATCCTGTTTTCGTTAAACCTGCAAACTTAGGTTCATCTGTTGGTATTAGCCGTTGTAATGATGAAGCTGAATTAGTTAAAGGTATTGAAGAAGCTCTTAAATTCGATAAAAAAATCGTTGTTGAACAAGGCGCTGTTGGAGCTAAAGAAATCGAAGTTGCAGTTCTTGGTTACAATGAAGTAAAAACTACTGATCCAGGTGAAATCGTAAATATTTCTTCAACAGAATTCTACGATTATGAAACTAAATACACAGACGGACAATCACGTATGGATATTCCTGCACCAGTAGATACTACTCTATATCCTAAATTTAGAGAAATGGCAGCTACTGCTTTCCGTGCAATCAGTGGTTCTGGTTTAGTACGTGCTGACTTCTTCTACACTAAAGAAGGAGAAATCTTCATTAATGAAGTAAACACAATGCCTG
Organism: Gemella haemolysans; assembly: GCA_032567735.1. GTDB lineage: Bacteria > Bacillota > Bacilli > Staphylococcales > Gemellaceae > Gemella > Gemella haemolysans_E. The sequence continues at coordinate 266,727 of JAWHCX010000001.1, forward strand.
GTTTCACACCATTCTCAATGTTCCCTTCTCTATGGGCAAATATGAATGTAAGTTATTCTGAAATTATCGAAGAATTATTCAAGCTAGCTGTAGAGCGTTATGAAGACCGTAAAGACTTATTAACTGAAGAATAGGATAAGACATGAAATATTTAGTTAAAGATTTAGAAAAAATATTAAATGCAAAGAAAGTAAATATCACTAGCGATACAGAAATTACAGGTATCGCAATCGATAGTAGAAAAGTTAAACAAGGGGATCTATTTATCCCCTTCTTAGGTGAAAATGTAGATGGTCACAACTATATAGAAAGTGCTTTTGAAAAAGGTGCAGCAGCAAGTTTATCTCTAAAAGATGACTTCATTTCTGATAATAACATTATTTATGTTAATGATAGCTACGAAGCTATTCAAACTTTAGCAAAACACTATTTAAATAACCTAAATGCAAAAACTATCGCTATCACAGGTAGTAACGGTAAAACTACTACAAAAGATATAATTACAAGTGTGTTATCAACAAAATATAAAGTTCACAAAACACAAGGTAACTTTAACAATGAACTTGGTGTACCATTAACTATTCTTGCTGCACCAGAAAATAGTGAAATTCTAGTTCTTGAAATGGGAGCTGATGGATTCGGTCAACTTGATTTCTTATCTAAAATGGTTGAACCAAATTATACAGTAATTACTAATATCGGTGAAAGCCATATTGAATTCTTCAAATCACGTGAAGGTATAGCTAAGGCTAAATTTGAAATTACTAACGGAATGAAAAAAGATGGATACTTTGTTTATAACGGAGATGAAGTTCTTCTAAAAACATTAGTAGATTCATCAGATATTAACGCTACTTCATGTGGTGAAAATAGCTATAACGATATTATTTTAGAAAACTACACTATTACTCGCGATAAGATTGATTTCAAACTGAGCATCAGCGATGAACAATACTTCACAAAATTAAAAGGAAAACATAATCTATTCAACATTATGTTTGCAACTGCTATCGCAAGCAAAATTGGATTAACTAATGAAGAAATTCGCGAGGCTATCGAAAACACTGTAGAAATCACAGGAATGCGTCTGCAAAGTATTCCTTACAAAGAAGACTCACTAATTATTAACGATGCTTATAATGCCAGCCCTACTTCTATGAAAGCTGGAGTAGATGTCGTAAGTAGCTTCGATGACTTCGATTATAAAACATTAGTTTTAGGAAGTATGTTCGAACTTGGACCAAATGAAGTTAACTATCACGGTGAAGTTGGTGAATATATCTCTAACAACACTAGCGATATCGATCTAGTAATTAGCGTTGGAGAGCTAGCTGAAAACATTACTAAACAAATTAAAAATGACAAAATAAAAACACTACACTTCCCTACTACTGCTGAAGTTAGTGAATATTTAAAAAATAACAAACATAAAAACGAAGTTATTCTATTTAAAGCAAGTCGTTCAATGAAATTAGAAACGATTATTGAAGAAATAACGAAGTAACAGAATATTAACGAGCGTTTACGTTTATTGAGATTAACGTGAACGCTTTTTTTTATGAATCTTCTTTTTTAGTTACCTAGGTTTATATAAACAAAAATAAGATTATAGGTCAAATAACACTCAATGTTATCTCATCGATAATCTTATTATACAATCACAAAATTTACATATCTCTCAAACACTCAATTCTTGAGCGATTAAATCTATTGGGTTTAATAGAATTCAAAATTTACATATCTCTCAAATGGAGGACTATATGCAATATTTAAGTATTGGTTTAATAGAATTCAAAATTTACATATCTCTCAAACTTCTTGATCTCATCTAATGTCATTAGTCCGTTTAATAGAATTCAAAATTTACATATCTCTCAAACAATCGGAAGGAGTTCCACTCAGATTTGATAGTTTAATAGAATTCAAAATTTACATATCTCTCAAACCATATCGTCGAATACGTCGAACTCTACCGGGTTTAATAGAATTCAAAATTTACATATCTCTCAAACTAGTGTTGATATAATTCAGCTGCTTTGACGTTTAATAGAATTCAAAATTTACATATCTCTCAAACATTATCCATACATTTTATGGCAATTTCAAAGTTTAATAGAATTCAAAATTTACATATCTCTCAAACGGTAAAGCCTTATGGGGTAATGCTATTGAGTTTAATAGAATTCAAAATTTACATATCTCTCAAACAATCGTACACCGTGTGTAACTGGTAATACGTTTAATAGAATTCAAAATTTACATATCTCTCAAACCAGTAAGTACAGCTTGTGTTACTTCATCTTGTTTAATAGAATTCAAAATTTACATATCTCTCAAACAAGCCTCAATTAATTCATCTTTAAAAATTGTTTAATAGAATTCAAAATTTACATATCTCTCAAACACAGTTGGTTACTGCTTATCATTGATTGAGTTTAATAGAATTCAAAATTTACATATCTCTCAAACCACGCTGTTTACTTAAAATATCATGTTCAGTTTAATAGAATTCAAAATTTACATATCTCTCAAACATATTACCTGGTCCGAATTTCTTCTCCATAGTTTAATAGAATTCAAAATTTACATATCTCTCAAACAAAGAGTCAAAATTCTTTCCAAATGAAATGGTTTAATAGAATTCAAAATTTACATATCTCTCAAACGTAATTCAAACATATAATTAGCTCCTTTTGTTTAATAGAATTCAAAATTTACATATCTCTCAAACAAATCTTCTATTGCTATACTTTCTTTCTTCGTTTAATAGAATTCAAAATTTACATATCTCTCAAACAACGCTATAATTTTAAATGATGATCAAGTAGTTTAATAGAATTCAAAATTTACATATCTCTCAAACCATAGCTTTTTCCATCATAATCAATAACAGTTTAATAGAATTCAAAATTTACATATCTCTCAAACACTTTGTAACAACGTTCCATTTGTCTTTAAGTTTAATAGAATTCAAAATTTACATATCTCTCAAACATAGATCTGTAAGTCCAATAATATCCATCCGTTTAATAGAATTCAAAATTTACATATCTCTCAAACATAAATGACGTACTCTCCTACAAAATTGAGGTTTAATAGAATTCAAAATTTACATATCTCTCAAACTTTTTGCTCTTGAATAGTTCGTTCTTTAAGTTTAATAGAATTCAAAATTTACATATCTCTCAAACATACCGTGTATTTTTATCACGATAATAGCCGTTTAATAGAATTCAAAATTTACATATCTCTCAAACCATGCATAGCACACAAATTATCAACACATGTTTAATAGAATTCAAAATTTACATATCTCTCAAACAGAACAACAGGTATATCAAAGCTTGTTGGGTTTAATAGAATTCAAAATTTACATATCTCTCAAACAAGCCTTGATAAGTTACTTGTTTAGTAAATGTTTAATAGAATTCAAAATTTACATATCTCTCAAACATAATCAAAATACAATAGCACAAGCAAACTGTTTAATAGAATTCAAAATTTACATATCTCTCAAACAATGAACAAAACAGTAATTTTTTGGGGGTGTTTAATAGAATTCAAAATTTACATATCTCTCAAACAATCGTTTATATTTTGCAAGATTTTTATGAGTTTAATAGAATTCAAAATTTACATATCTCTCAAACTACTCATCTAAATTAACAATAGTAATTTTAGTTTAATAGAATTCAAAATTTACATATCTCTCAAACCAAGTTGCTGCCTTATCTCTAAAACTCTTTGTTTAATAGAATTCAAAATTTACATATCTCTCAAACCTCAAATCGAGATTTGGAGTGGAAATTTTGAATTTGGGTATAAAAAAATGGATCGACACCGATCCAGCCAAAAGGCAATTTAGATAAAATCTTTATTTGAACTTGAATGTAAATTTTGAATCTACCTATATTATACAAGTATTTTTCCAAAATTGCAACATTATATTTCACAATTATCTTTATCAAAAATATAAACTTTCTCTATGTAATTTTCATCAGATAGATTATCAAATTGTTGATATTCTATATTTATAATACTAATTTTATTGATACAAACTTCCTTATATATTTCTTTTGTCTCTTCATCTGTAAAAACGTTATGAAGTCCAACTATAAAGATGATATTTATTCCACATAATTGAACAAGAGCTTTCAAAAATTTAATGAATTTTTCTAAAATATCATCTTCTTCTATATGAATTCTAAAATCACCTAATTTCAAAAAAGAATTTATATCTATTTCCTCACCTTGTTCAACTTCAAATAGACTATTAAATATTAATTTTTCAAAATATGCTCTTATATGTGTTGTTATTTCATTATACTCTACAGTATCATCTATAATTTGTTTTAAAAGTGAATTATAAATCTTTGTTAAAATTTTTTTACTATTAATTTCAATATTAAAAATATCAGTAATTATATAGCTGTTCTTTTCAAACGATATCTCTTTATTATCATTTGAATATATAAAATTTCCTTCATTTCCTTTGTGTTGTCTAATTAACTCCTTTATATTTTCCCTATAATATTTTTTATTTTCAAATACTAGTGTATAAATCGTATTTTCTTCAATTTCAATTTTTCTTTGCCAGTTTTTGTTAATTATCTTCATAATTCCAATAACCTTTCATCGTTATCAACATATTCCGTTTGACTCTCTCCTACTAGAAACTCCATTTTAGAGAATTGTTTTTCTGTAACTTGTAAAACTTGCACAATACCTTCTTCAGGACATATCTTTCTTATACTCTTCACTACTAAATCAGCACTCCCTTGATTCATAGCTAGTTTAACATAAACAGATTCTTGCATCATAATAAAACCATTTTTTATTAAAGTTTTTCTAAATTTTCTATAGTTTTTTCTTTGGAGTGATGTTTCTGTCGGAAGATCAAACATTACTAATACTCTCATAAATCTATAACTCATAACTATACATCTTTATATATTCTAAATCAATTTCTTTTAATGAGGTAAACAAACTACGAACATATATTTTAATCGCATTAGCTACAGTTTGTTCTTTGTCATCAATTTTAATAGTAGTATTTAGAATATTGATTAGTATATTTTTATGTTCTTTAGTAAATTCATTGTCTTCTAAACTATACACTACTTCATCTACCAATATTCTGAAAGGTTCCATAAAATCACTGGCTAGATTAAATTTATTATATGGATTTCTGTGGCATAGTCCTAGTTGAGTGAAATATCCGCACGATACAATTTCTCTATTAAATGCAGAAAGAATTATAGAATAACCATAATCTAATGCGGCGTTTATAAAACATTCTTTATTTCTACTAAAATCCATACCAAACAATGCATTAAAGTAAACTTTAGCTGCATGACCCTCTCTATTACTATTATCATTCCACTCAAGTTCAGTAAGATATTGTTCTAATAACTTATACTCTTCTTTACCTAATTTTCTTAGTAATAACATCTGATTCTGTATTTTTTCATATACTATTCTTGTCCAAATTCTTTCTTTACTTTCGATAGACCACTCTAATTGATTTTTATATTTTAAACTTGTGTCGTGACAACCATAATATGGTATTAATTCCGAACTAGGATTTCTTTTTTCATCACAAAATATTACTTTTATTTTATTTTTCATGAGTTCATTTAAAAGCACGGCGGTAATTGATACCGCTGTGCTTTCAATAATAATCATATATATTTCACTAAGACTAATTTTTCTAGTCTCAGCTTCTTTTCTTACTGTTAGGAAATTTAAGCTATAGTCTAGCTTAGCCCTATCCCTAACTATTATTGTTCTCCATGTCATTTTCTTTATCCCCTATTATTGTTATTTCTTTTTCATAGAATCCTGTAATAGATTTTTCTATTATAGAAAATTGGCTGAAATTTGATATATCTAAACCACAATATCCTCTCGATACTGTTACACCTATTAGTTTTTTATCAAGACTAGGTTGTCTTTTATTAGTTAGTATATTCAGTAATTCAATTAGTACAACAATCTGTTTTTCTTTTTCTAATTTCACAAAATTTAGAAATGTCTCTTCATCAATAAATTCATTATATTTATTATTTTTTTTCTTTTCAAACAAGCTAGTATTCATTTTTTCTACTAACTTTTTATATAATTCTTTATTTTCGCATTCCGTTATACTTTCCCATAATTCTCCGTCTTTATTTTCTTTTTTCCAATTTTGATATTTAGAAATAAGTTTAATATACTTTTCAAAATTGTTTTCTAATACTATTTGAATAGCACTATCTATATAAATATAGTCATTAAATTTACCTCCAATATAGTATGGATAATCATTTAACTTAATATAATTGTCCTTACACAACTTCCTATATTTCAACTTGAAATCTTTTACTTCTTCCCCATCTTTAATATTTATCTGAGATTTAGCAAATTCAACTAATGTACTATCATCTTTAATATTTTGAGAAATATAAATAGGTATTGGAATAATTCTAGTTATTTTTTCTTCCCCTTTTTTGCTAACTAAAGTATATTCAAAAATTGAATAGTATGCTATTTTAACTTTTGTGAATCCACCATATTTGGTAACATCTTTTATTACAGGATTAGACGTTTTTAATGGATAATATACACCATCTTTAGCCTTTGCTGCAACCTTAGCTTTATAAACCGTAGCATCGAATAATCCACCTTTCTGTTCTGACGTTCTTCTTGTCACTAGTATATTATTATTATTCATAACTTTTTCTACTTGATGAACTGTTTTATTCATTTCCCAAGCGACAGTATTAGAATTAGATACGTTTTCATAAAATACATTATTTAATGAGTATTTTCTTCCATCTTTCTTATCTTTAATAAAGTTAAAGACATTTCGTGTGAATTTTGTATCATATACATTACCTACAACTACATTTAAATATGCATCTTTGGCATGGTGATAGTCATTAATTTCACGAACCTTAATTAACTGTTCAGTATTATCTGATTTCCTATTACCATCTTTAATTTTTCCGAAATTCTGTCTAAAACTGGATGCGTTTTCTGCTTTAGAGTAACAGATTGAAGTTTCTGGATTTAATTCACCTAATATTCCAGCTACTGCTTTAACTGATTGAGATGTTTCCACTAATTGACGAGCGATAAATCCTGTTAATTCTTCATCTGAGAATTCTTCTGTTCTTACTAATCTATTATATTTCTCATCAGTAATTAGACCTTTTTCTTTCAGAAATTTCCAGAATTTTCTATTGCTTGGTGTTTGAATATCACTTCCTAATGGATATCTATCTGTTTTAGCCGCATTATATTCTCTTTTTACTAATACAGTATTTGTAAAGCTGTCATCCTTAACTTTGCTTTGTGGGTATATGTGATCTATATCATATGCTGTAGTATTTAGCTGAGTAATATCAATCGTTTCACCACTATACATACATCTTCCTAACTGTGTATAGTATAGATATAATTTTTTAGCTTTTAGTTTAGAAGGTTCTACTGAACTTAATCTTTCATTCAGCTTATCAAAGTTTAATGATCCTATCTCTTTTTCTAATTCTTTTACATCTTTTTTAACTGCTTTATAGAATAATTCTAATTGTTTCTTACGAGAATCTGTTGGTTTTTTCTTCTCTTGGTTAGATCTAGTTGTCTCTACAAAAATTTTCGTTGGTGCACAGCCTATGATTTTCTTAAGTTCTTCTACTATTCTGACAGTTTGCCAAATCGAACGTTTAACAGATGGTGATACATATAAATCATCTAATATTTCAGGTGTAATTTCTGTTACTTCCTTTTGTAACTCTTTATTGTAGTCAATTATCTGTTGTAAATAATCAAATCTATCTGCCAATAACTCCATAAATAATATATTATTTTGGCGCATAGCTCCTATTATATTTAAGCATTCTCCGGTTTCCTCATTATAAAGTTTTTTACTAACTAATTCAGTTAGTAGTTTTCTAGAGAATCTTCCCCAATCTTTATATACTAATCTAGACATTTTTGCTATTTCTTCTTTTGAATATATATCACCATATACCGCTTCTATCTTAGTTTTTATAAGTTTTCTAGATTCTCCGTATAATGTAATCCAAAGAATTATATTTTCCACATGTTCAGAGTTAAACTTGTTCTCTAGGATTTTCTTGAAATCTCTATATGACTTAAGATCATTTTTCACAGTAATATCAATACCTGTAATTTCACCTTTACCATCTATATACCCTTCTGCTTTAAGAAGATTTTTTATACTAGTTTTTGTAACTTTCTTACCTTGTTGTTTGAAAAGTTTTTCGATAATAACATTTCTAGCTTCTAAACTTATTCTATTACCATCATATTTTAATGCATTCAACTCATTTAATAATGCAAATTCAGAATATAATAATGAACTCTTCGGAAGAACATCTTCCCCTTTAAGATATGTACATTTATTAGTTAAATTAGTAATGAACTTCTCTGCACTAGCACTTTCATCAATTACTTTCTCATAATTCCAAGGAGTTACTGGTGTATTCTCATACCCTTTATTTCTTACAGACCAAGCAAATCCATCTTCCTTAGCTTTTTTACTAGAATTTAATGGACCAACATAGTATGGTATTCTAAATTCTAATAATTGAATTACTTTTTCTCTTATACTATATCCACTCTCATCTTTTTCATCTAAGAAGCTATGGTATTTAGCCGCATTATCTAAAATTTTTACTAATTCTTCTTTGTGAATTTGATACGGTACTACAGAATTATCTTTTGTTCTTTGAAGTGGTAAGAATAGTTCTAATTCTAAATCTCTTAATATTTCATCTTTAGCTGTACTTTCTTCTAGTTTAGCTAATTCTTTTACTAAGAATTTTTTAAAATCTTCGTAATTGCATCCTTTCCATTCTTCACTCTTACGAATATAATTTACGTAATTAGTTCCTTTATCTTTATCCTCTTTAAATATAACTGAATAAAGTTCTACTTTTTTATCTTCCGATAATTTTGAATCATTTTTCACAAGATTTTTTAATTTCGTTAAATCATCTCTATGTTTATTATAAAGATCTACTTTTGATTCTGATAATGTCTTCCCTTCTTTTTTAATATCAGAAAGAATAATACTGTCATAAACTAACTTAGCTAAATCCAGTAATTCAATATAGTTTGATAGAACTTGTTCATAATCATGTCGAACTTCTTCATAGATTTTTTCTTTGAAAGAAACTGATTTTACAGATGCATCTAATTCTTTATATTCATCAATAACAAATAATTTATCTAATGATGTTTTCCCTCCAAAAATAAGTCTAAACACTTCCAATAATTGTTTTTCTTTTGGATATAATTTCTTAAGATCATTTACCTTATCAGTCAAAGTTTTCTTCTCTAATGAGATAGTTGCAATTTTACTAGCAACTTCTTCTGTTACATCAAATCCTATATGAAGTATATCAAGGTCTAATAATTCTTTAATTAAATTATTTAGATTACCATCTTTAAAACTTTGACCTTGTAGTAAGAAATGCCCTCTATTTTTTAAGATATGATGTATTGCTAAAAATACTTTTCTTATGTCAGGATTTTCCTCAGTCATAAGCTTTGTTCTTAAATGATAGATTGTTGGATATTCTTTATAATAATCTTTATCTGTATAATCTTTATCATTAAAAATTGCATAAGGTACTTGATGTGTCTTATCCTCATAATGATATTGGCTTTCTTTTAATCTTAAGAAAAAATTAGCATCAATTTTGGCTATTTCTTGAGTAAATAATTCTTCCAATAAGTTTAAACGCGATTTTCTTCTAGCTAATCTTCTTCTACTAGAACGATAACCACGGCGTTCTTCTGCAGTCTTAGCTTCTTCAAATAGTCTAACTCCCCATAATCTTTTTTTATTTTTTCTAATAATTTTATATTCAGTATCAGTGGCAGCCCAACCCACACTTGCAGTTCCAATATCTAAACCAAGATACCATGTTTTATTAGTCATATTTCCTATTCCTCCTCAAAACTTAAATTAATATTTCATAAAAACATTTTCATCTTTTATTTTATCATATTTACAACAAATATCAAAAGAAAATTAATATTATTTTCAAAATTTAATTTACATTGTAAATAAAGTTACAATCTCTATTTTTAAAGTATACATTAGATTTTAAAAATCTATATAATTTTTCAAAACAAAAGAAGTAACTCAAAACTATATTAATTCTGAATTACTTCCTGATTATGGTTTTATTTATTTATACTAGTTGTAGAATCCTGATACATCATCACTTAAATCAATTAGGATGTTTTTCATTTGTGAATAGTGTTCTAGTATTACTTTGTGAGTTTCACGTCCAATTCCTGATTTTTTGTATCCTCCAAATGGTGCGTGTTCTGGGATTTGGTTATAAGTATTGACCCATACTCTTCCTGTTTCTACTCTACGTGCGATATTTAAAGCACGAGTAATATTTGTAGAGAATACTGCTCCTGCAAGTCCGTATTCACTATCATTAGCTTGAGCAATTACTTCTTCATCTGTTTTGAATTTAATAATTACTGAAACTGGTCCGAATACCTCTTCTTGAGAGATACGGCAACCGTTGTTTACTCCAGCAATTAATGTTGGTTTAACGAATGCCCCTTTATCACATCCATTTTCTGTATAACGCTCACCACCAACAATTACTTCTCCACCTTCTTTTTTAGCTATTTCGATATAATTAACAATTTTTTCTGCTTGTTTATCATCTATTTGGCTACCCATTTGTGTATTTGGATCTAGTGGATCACCGATTTTAATTTTTGCAAATTTTTCTTTTACTTTTTCTACAAAATCATCGTAGATTCCTTCTTGTACGAAAATTCTTGAACCTGCACAACATACTTGACCTTGGTTGAATAAAATACCTAATTGCACCCCATCAAGTGCTTTTTCGATATTAGCATCATCTAAGATAATATTCGCAGATTTACCTCCTAATTCTAATGTAGCTGGAATTAGTTTTTCTGCTGCTGCCACAGCAATTTTCTTACCAATTTCTGTAGATCCAGTGAATGCAAGTTTATTTAATCCTTGATGATTTTTTAGAAATTCCCCTGATTTACTTCCTCGTCCTGTGATTACATTTAATACACCTTTCGGTAACACATCTTGAATTAATTCTACGAATGTTAGTAAGCTAAGAGATGTAATACTCGATGGTTTTAGGACAATTGTATTACCTGCAGCTAGTGCTGGTGCAATTTTCCAAGCTGCCATTAAGAATGGGAAGTTCCAAGGAATAATTTGCCCTACTACCCCAATAGGCTCTCTTAGAACTAAACTTAAGAATTTTTCATCTAATACTGTTGCTTGCCCTTCATCAGCTAGTATGCATCCTGCAAAGTATCTAAAATGTCTAGCACTGAATGGAACGTCTACATTTAGTGTTTCACGAATTGGTTTTCCATTATCTAAAGATTCTACCGTAGCTAATAACTCTGTATTAGCATCGATAATATCTGCAATCTTGTTTAGTAATGCTGCACGTTCAGATACTGTTGTATATTTCCAAGTTTTAAACGCTTCTTGTGCAGCTTCTACTGCTCTATTTACATCTCCTTCTGTTGCATCCGGGAAGTTTGCTAAGTATTCAGAATTAGCTGGATTATGTGATTTTAATACTAATTTGTCTTCAGCATCTACCCACTCCCCATTGATAAACATTTTAAAATTTTCTTTTTTTAATTTAGTCATATTGTTTTCTCCTTTGTTTTTTATTGTAATCTTATACTATCATTGAAAGAGTGCGTTTACAAAGTATCTGTTTAGGTAATTCACCTTACTATTAAAATAAAATATTATTTAGAATATTTTAAACAATAATTTAACCTTGTATATATAAGTTTAAAATACTGTTACTTATATTATTTATCGTGATAAATATAAACCTTATAAATCAAGCTAATTATTATATTTATCATTTTTAACTTTATAATTATTAAGGAAAATTTAACGTTATATGTATTTAATTTTAGCATTAAATTATTTATATTAATTTCAGATAATTACTTTATTAGTTATGATGAAAGTGTTAGAATTAAATATAAAGGGGGGAAAATATCATGAATAAAAAAGTCTTCATAGTGTTCTTTATTCTTTTTTTTAACAGTATTTATTACTATTATTTCAATTATTAACACTCATGGCGAAGATTATAAAGAAGCTACAGTGAATGGGATTTTTATTAAAGGTGATAACACCAAATATAGGGTTAAATTTCTCAAAAAAATAGATGGTGATACAATTATCGTTCAATTTAATCACAAAGAATTAAAAGTGAGATATTTACTTATCGATACTCCAGAAACTGTAAAACCTGGTGTAGAAGTTCAAAAATATGGACCTGAAGCTAGTGAATTAAACGGAAAGCTTTTGTCTAATGCTAAAAATGTTGAAATTGAATTTGATGTTTATCAAAAAGAAGATAAGTATCATAGAGCATTATGCTATGTTTATGCTGATGGTAAAAATGTTCAAGAAGAATTACTAGTAGCTGGTTTAGCTGAAATTAAATATGTAAAACCACCTGATACTAGATACCTAGAAAAATATAAAAAGGCACAAAATAAAGCAAAAAGTAATAGACGTAACCTATGGTCTGATGTATAAATTTAATAATTATAAAAAAGCAACTCAACAATTAAGATCTCTAAGAAATCTCTTTTGCTGAGTTGCTTCTGTTTTATTATTTTAATTTACTGTTTTTGTATGAGAATGTGAAGTAAATTACCATACCTACGATTACCCAAACGATGAAGATAATCCATGTTGTTAATGTAACACTGTACAGTAATGCTCCAAATAAAACGATAGAGATAATTGGTAATACTGGCATACCAGGTACTTTAAATCCACGTTTTAAGTCTGGGAATTTTTTGTAGAATACTATAGTTGTATAACTTACTAACGCAAATGCTATAATTGAAGCAACGTTAGCTAAGTCTGCTAGGTTACCTAATGGTAAGAAACCAGCTAGAACCGCTGTTAAAATCCCTAATCCCCAAGTTACAGTACTAGGTACTTTATTTTCATTAACTTTTGTTAATCCTTTTGGTAATAATCCATCACGGGCAATTGTATAAGTAATACGAATACCTGCATACATGAACGATAAGATACCAGCCATAAGTCCGATTACCGCACCAAGAGACACGATACCTGCAACTTTATTTTGTCCAACTTCTTCTAAAACGAATGCTAACGCATCTCCAGTTCCAAGTCTGTTGTATTCAACAACACCAGTTAATACTAAACATACTAAAATATAGAAAGCCGTACAAACGATCATTGTAATAATAATTGCTTTAGGTAATGCTTTTTCAGGATTGATTGTTTCTTCTGCAGAAGTAGAAATCGCATCAAATCCTAAGTATGCAAAGAATACTGTTGTTGCAGCTAACATAACTCCAGAAAATCCAGTTGGAGCAAAGTTATTTGTCCAGTGTGTTGGTTCAACGTAAAATGCACCAACAACGATGAATAAAATTACAATACCTACTTTTGCAGCCACCATAAGGTTATTTACCATTTTACTACTTGAAGTTCCTTTTGAAAGAATAAAAGTAATTAACAGTACGATAACAATCGCTGGGATATTTCCATATCCTCCAAGTGAAGGTAATGTATAAATTTCTTTTGGAAGATCTATACCTAACCCAGCTAATAGACGTGAGAAATAACTAGACCATCCATTAGCTACTGTTGCAGCAGTAAGAACGTATCCTCCTATTAATACCCATCCTATCGCATACGCTACAATCTCACCAACCGATACATATAAGTAAGTGTATGTACTACCACTTGATGGAATTGTCGATGCTAACTCTGCATAACAAAGTGCTGCTAAACAACATGCTAATCCTGCAATTAAGAACGAAAATACAACTGCAGGCCCTGCTTCTGCTGAAGCTTTACCTGTTAATACTAAAATACCTGATCCAATAATAGCCCCAATCCCGAATAGAACTAAGTCCATTGTTTTCATCGTCGGGTTTAACGTTTTGTTTCGCGACTCAGCTAAAATTGAGTCAATTGATTTTTTTCTAAAAACGCTCATAATATCCTCCTATTTTAAAATAAATATTCTCCCCTATTAATAATATTTATTAATTATATCACAGTTATAAATTATTTACTACTAATTAATTTACTTATGTAAGTAAAGAAAAAATCAAATAATAAATAACCTAATAAAATAATATATTTTTAAAAATATAGATTTTATCTATTATCTAATAAAAGGAAGTGGATAACATATTATAAATATACACACCACTTCCTCTACAATATAACTATTTTTTATTTTATTTTAAATATTATATTACAAAGCTTGCTCAACTGGAGTATATTCATATCCTAAATCATCTGCAATTGCTTTGAATGTTACTTTTCCGTTAGCTACGTTAACACCCGGTACTAATTCAGGGAATTTAGCCACTGCTTCTTTAACTCCTAATTTAGCTATTAGTTTAACATATTTAGCTGTAGCGTTACATAATGCATATGTTGCTGTTTCAGCTACTGCCCCTGGAATATTAGCAACTGAATAGTGTAATACTCCTTCTTCTACAAATATTGGTTTATCATGACTTGTAGGACGACCTTCTGTATATTCTGTTGTACCACCTTGGTCGATAGCTACGTCTACAATAACACCTCCATCAGGCATATCTTTAATCATTTCTTTAGTAACAAGTTTTGGTGCTTTAGCTCCCGGAATTAACACTGTGCTTACTACTAAGTCAGCAGTTTTAATTGCATTTGCAATATTTAACTTATTAGAGTAAACTGTTTCTACTTTACCACCGAAAATATGTGATAATTCAGTTAAACGATCTAAGTTAACATCTAACATTGTAACACGAGCTCCTAATCCTGAAGCTGCTGTAGCTGCTGCAGTTCCTGCTACCCCTGCACCAATAACTACAACATGACCTGGTTGAACTCCTGGTACACCTTGTAATAATTTACCTTTACCACCTTGTACTTTTGATAAGAATCTTGTTCCCTCTTGAATAGCCATTCTTCCCGCAATTTCACTCATAGGTCTTAATAATGGTAAAGTACGACCTACTTTTACAGTTTCGAAAGCAATACCGATAGTCCCTGATTCTACCATTGCTTTAGTTAATTCTGGATCTGCGGCTAAGTGTAAGTAAGTATAGATAATTAAACCTTTTCTGAAGTATTTATATTCTGATGGAATTGGTTCTTTTACTTTGTAGATTAAGTCCGATTTATTCCATACATCTTCTGCTTTATCTAATAAAACAGCCCCCACTTTTTCATACTCTGCATCTGAAATACCTGAAGCTAGTCCAGCTCCTTTTTCTACATAAACAGTGTGCCCATCTAGTACTAATTCATGCACTACACCTGGAATTGCAGACACTCTACTTTCGTTGTTTTTAATTTCTGTTGGTACTCCGATAATCATTTCCCTTACCTCCTAATTTTTTCTGTACTTATATAGTAACACAATTTCTATAATTATGAAAGCGTTTTTCTAATGAAAGTAATGGTGAAAATATTTTCCCTATTTAAATAAAGGTAAGAAAGAAAAAAACCTTGTCAAATAAGCATTATTATTTTTAAGTTAATACTAATTTTTGTGAAAATAAGTATCAATTATTTTAAGAAAAGAAATTTGAAAAACAGCTGTTGTATTTTTACAACAAAACTGTTTCACAACTATTCTATAACTATTTTTATTTTATAGTTTAATAATATATACAAAATTATTTACTAATAGTATATACTTTTATTAAAAGATAAAAATTTTATACAAAATTAATTTATTAAATTTATTTTCTAAGTTTTTACTATTTTAATGAAAATTATAGATAATCGATAATACAATATTTTTTGATGTAATATAACTCAGCTTTAAATATTTTCGCTAACTTCATGTTTGTCAAAAAATTTAATTACAACTATTCTCGCTATCTATTTTTATATTTTATGATAAAAATAAATAGTCAGCAGAGATATTCTTATCGACCTAATATTCTTAATTTATTTTATAGCTAAAAACAAATTATTTATTTTGCGCATATTTTACTCATAAATAAAAATAAGCCCGTTAAACGTTAGTTTAAAGGGCTTATTTTTATTATCTGCTGTAGTACTCAACGATAAGTTGTTCGTTGATTTCTGGGTGTAATTCACTTCTTTCTGGAAGTCTTACTAATGATCCTTCTAATTTATCAGCATCAAAAGTTAAGTACTCAGGTACAAAGTTAGTGATTTCAACAGCTTCTTTAATGATATCAAGGTTTCTAGATTTTTCTCTTACTGAAACTACTTGACCTGGTTTAACAGCGTAAGAAGCGATATCTACTTTTTTACCATCTACAAGAACGTGACCGTGGTTAACTAATTGTCTAGCTTGACGGTTAGTTCTAGCTAATCCTAAGCTGTATACTACAGAATCTAAACGTGTTGCAAGTAATGCCATAAAGTTAGCACCGTGAAGACCTTGTAATTTACCAGCTTTATCGAATAATTTACGGAATTGTTTTTCGTTCATTCCGTGTAGGTAACGAAGTTTTTGTTTTTCTTGTAATTGTAAACCATACTCAGATAGTTTTTTTCTTAAGTTAGGACCGTGTTGTCCTGGTGCGTAAGGGCGTTTAGCTAACTCCTTACCAGTACCGCTTAGTGAAATTCCTAAACGACGAGATTTTTTCCAAGTTGAACCTGTAAAACGAGCCATTATGTGCTCCTCCTTATATCTTTTTGTTTTTATTTTTGTGAAAACAAAAAGCACGATTATCGTTGTTGTATATGTTATAAAACTGGAACTTCGCCTAGCAGCATAGGCTACGAGTTGCCACATTAAATAATGTATAACATAGAGGCAATAACAATTAATCCACTGCTATTATTTTACACAAAGAATAGTTTACCATTATTTTACTTAATAGTCAACTATTTTGATGTTGTAATCTTCATTTTTATTAATTTTATTTTCACAACTTTATAAATTATTTGTTACACAAACTAAGAAACTTTTTGAAAAGATCAATTTCAAAGTCTACTTCAGGGTGCCATTGTACCCCAATTAAATTACCTTTTTCTATAGCTTCTATTGTACCGTCTTCTGAAACAGCTGTAACTTTAAATCCTTCTCCAACATTCTTTATCGCTTGATGATGAATTGAATTTACTTCTGCTTTATTTCCATATAAACTATGAACAAATGAATTTTCTTTTATATCAATAGTATGTCGAACTAATTTTTCTTTACTAGTATGCTCATCTATATGTTGTTTTAATGAACCACCATAATAGATATTTAAACTTTGTAATCCACTGCAAATTCCTAAAATTGGTTTGTTTTTTTTCTCAAAAAGTTCTATAAGTTTAAAGTCTAATTCATCCTCATAAGAATCTTCAGGATACTCTAATCCTTCTAAAGGTTCTTCTCCATAAAATCTAGGATTAATATCCCTATCTCTTCCAGCAATTATAAGGCCACTACACATGGCTACAATTTCCTCAATTCCGTTTTGAGAACAAACTGGAAATAAAACAAATCCAGCTTCTTCTGCTACTTCTGAAAAATAACCATTAATATATAGACGTCTCTTCGCTATACCAGCATCTGATTGATAGTCGACACTTCGTGTTGAAATTGCAATTATTTTCATATGTAATGACCTCCTTTTTAAATTTATGTTTCTTATTATATAAATATTAGATAAAATTGTCAAGATTCGCTTTACTAAGTTTTTTTATAAAAACTTTAATATTATTAATAAGTTTAAATATTAATTACAATATAAGTGTTTAATTAATTTTATGATACATATTTATATATAATTATCTATTATAATATAAATATTTAAATTTTCACTGTAAGAATTTGATTATTATACTCTGACTTTTAAATTTATAATTATTTACGTATATTAAAATCATGTTACTAATATTAACCTAAACTTTGTTCCTACTATTGTAAATATATGCAAAGATAGGTATAATAGTAATGTGTTAATTATGAAGGAGGAATAATTGAATGAATTATTTATTGACTGTAAAATATCCTAAACAGGAAGTTATAGAAGATGGTAAAGAGTCTGTTACTAATGTTAGAGAAAATCTAGAAGATGTAACAGTTGAAGAACTATTAGAAAAATATCAGGAATTTCAACGTGTAGGATATGATGTCAAAGTTAATTTTGTTGCTTCAGATGTATATGATGAATTCGATGTATTTAAAATGGCCGAAATTTTAGATCTGCATGCCATTGATTATAGTGCTAAACTAAAATTTATCAATCGTTCTAACAAAGGTTCGCATGATTATATTAGTAGTTTGGCTAAACTTTTCGATAGGTATACTTTTGATTATGATATATCAATAAAACTTAAGATTAATGAAAAATCTGAAATTGACTTTAAAAACGAAGATACATGGTTTGGGGAAACACCAGTTTATCAAATTAATCCCAAAATAAACGTAAAAGATGCTAAATTATTTAAAAATTTATATGATGAATTAAATGAAATAGCTCAAGTTATAGCAGAAATTAAACCAAAAAAAATCGAAGAAAAAATATTATTATTATCTTTAGATAATTATCCAACAGGAACTGAAGTTATTTTTACACTAAAAGATTCTGAGATTTATGAATAAACTATGTTAAATTAGAAACTGAGATTACTACCAAATTATGGGTAACTCAGTTTTTTATTTTTTTAACTATTCCTAAATTTATGGCATAACCGTAATAAAAAAAGACAACAGAGAAAGTTCTCTGTTGCCTTGACGTACTTGGTATAAGACCAATATTAACGTTTTGAGAATTGAGGAGCACGTCTCGCACCACGAAGACCGTATTTTTTACGTTCTTTCATACGAGGGTCACGAGTTAGTAATCCTGCTGGTTTTAAGTCTTTACGGTATTCTGGGTTTACTTCTAGTAAAGCACGTGCAATTCCGTGACGGATTGCTTGAGCTTGTCCTGTGTATCCTCCACCGTTAACGTTAACTAAAACGTCATAGTTACCTGTAGTAGATGTAACTTCTAAAGGTTGCATTAAGTCTAATACTAATGATTCTAATGGTAAGTATTCACGCATTTCTCTGTTGTTGATAACAACTTTCCCTGTTCCAGGTACTAATCTTACACGTGCTACTGAGCTTTTACGGCGTCCTGTACCGCGATATTCTACTTGTGCCATTTAATTATTTCCTCCTATATTATCCACGTAATTCGTATTTTTCTGGTTTTTGTGCTGCGTGTGGGTGTTCAGCTCCACGGTAAACGTGAAGTTTCATTCCTTGAGCTCTACCTAAAGTATTTTTTGGTAACATACCTTTGATAGATAGTTCTAAAAGTTCTTCTGGATATTTTTCTACCATTAATCCAGCAGTTCTTTCTTTTAACCCACCTGGGTGCATTGTGTGACGACGGTAAATTTTATCAGTTAATTTTTTACCAGTTAACACAATTTTCTCAGCGTTGATAATGATAACATTATCCCCAGTATCGATGTGTGGTGTATAAGTAGGTTTGTGTTTCCCTCTTAAAATTGAAGCTACCTCTGATGATAAGCGACCTAAAGTTTGTCCTTCAGCATCGATTACATACCATTTTTTTTCTACAGTTGATGGCTTTGCCATATATGTTTGACGCATGTCTTTTTTCCTCCTAGATGTTGTTTTTAATCTGTCATAACGACTAAGTTTTCCGGGGCTTACTCGTGAAGATATATAAACAATATCATAAGTAATAATACCTTATTTGACGATAAATGTCAAGATATTTTCTTTACTTTTATTTATATTTCTTCTCTTAATTTTCCCAGCTAGAAAATTAAAATTAAGGGTTAATCTAAAAACAGATTTTCTCAATTTATTTCACCCTTAATTTATAAAAATTTAAAACTTTTTATTTGATTGTTTCTAATGCAGCTTTTACTCTAGATGCTACTCGTTCTTTTCCAAGTAATTCTAAGCTTGTGTTTAATTCTGGACCGTGCATTGATCCTGTTGAAGCGATACGAATTGGCATGAATAAGTTTTTACCTTTCACTCCTGTATCTTTTTGAATAGCTTTGATTAAAGCTTTGATGTTGTCAGCAGTAAATTCTTCTACTTCTTCAACTTTTGTTAAGAAATCTTCGAATACTGTTGCTGTTGTTTCTTGTTTTAGAATTTCTAACTCTTCTTCATCAAATTTAACTTCTTCTACGAAGAATTGTTTTGTTAATTCTACGATTTCAGCACCATAACTCATTTGTGGTTGGTATAATGAAATTAATTTTTCAAACCAAGCTTTATTAGCTTCTACTTCTTCAGTAGTTGCAACACCTTCTTTTACGAAGAATGGTAATGATAAGTCTACAATTCTTTCTAAAGGTTGTGCTTTAATATATTGGTTATTAATCCAAGTAAGTTTGTTATTATCGAAGAACGCTGGTGATTTACTTAAACGTTTTTCATCGAAAATTTCAACAAATTCTTCTTTAGTGAAAATTTCTTGTTCACCTTCTGGAGACCATCCTAATAATGTAATGAAGTTAAATAATGCTTCTGGAAGGTATCCTAATTCATCATATTGTTCGATAAATTGAATGATTGTTTCATCACGTTTAGATAATTTTTTCTTGTTTTCATTTACGATTAGAGTCATGTGACCAAATCTTGGTGGTTCAAATCCTAATGCTTCATATACAACAAGTTGTTTTGGTGTATTTGAAACGTGGTCGTCTCCACGTAGAACGTGAGAAATTTGCATTAAATGATCATCGATTGCTACCGCAAAATTATATGTAGCTACTCCATCATTTTTAATGATTACGAAATCACCGAAGTCATGTCCTTCGAATGATAATTCACCTTTAACCATATCATCGAATTTATATGTTCTGTCTTGTGGAACACGAATACGGATAGATGGTTTTCTACCTTCTTTTTCAAATGCTTCTTGTTCTTCTTTAGTAAGATGAGCATGTTTTCCACTATAGCGTGGTGGTAATCCATTAGCAATTTGCTCTTCTCTTTCCGCTTCTAATTCTTCAGCAGTCATGTAACATTTATATGCTTTATCCTCAGCAATAAGTTGATCTGCGTATTTTTGATAGATATCGATTCTTTCTGATTGACGGTAAGGACCGAATTCTTTTTCTTTTCCAATACCTTCATCATAATCAAGACCTAGCCAATCCATATATTTAAGTTGGCTTCTTTCACCTTCTTCTTTATTACGTTTGAAGTCAGTATCTTCAATTCTTAGTACAAAGTCTCCACCGTAATGTTTTGCAAAAAGGTAATTAAATAATGCAGTTCTTGCATTTCCGATATGTAAATTTCCTGTTGGAGACGGTGCATATCTTACTCTTACTTTTGTCATAGTTATCTCCTTTTTTACTATTTAAAAATATTTATAATACTAAATTATTATAACACAAACTATATTCATATTTCAATGAAAGTTAAACAATTAACTAAGAAAAGCCTTATCAATTGTTATGTTTATTTTTAATTACTAAATTATTCAATTTTACGATATCCCAAAAGTTTCTAAAAAAAATTCCTAAAACTTACTCTATATTCTTAACTTCATATTTTCTTAGTTATTTAAGCAAAACAAAAAACTAAGTAGTCATTAAAAACTGCTTAGCTTTTCATTTTAATTTTAAGGGCTGATCCAAAAGCCCTAAATTTTAACAAAGTGTATATGAGAACCCATAGACGCAGTGGTTTATTGATATCTAAATTCGCTTTATAAAAGCTTTTTAGATATCTAATAAACTGTGCGGGGATGACTCGACAAAATCGATTTCTCCAAAATCACGATTTTTGAGTCATTCCCTCTTTATTTTCTACTGGACGTTTTAAGTTTTTCTCTATCACTTTGACCATCTGTTCAACACCTGTTGGTTTTAAATGAACTTTATCTGGCTCGAATAAGTTTGTATTACCATTAGCTACTGAATACCAATCAATTATCGTGATATTAGAATATTTCTCCTTAGCTTTTGTCAACTCTGAATTTACCGTTTTTTCCCAAGCTCTTGGAACTTTTACATTCACAAAGTAAATATCAGCTTTATCAAATATTTTTACTAACTCATCTAGTTGACTTTCAGTAAATGGTCCATTAGTTCCTAGTTGGAATATTATCGCTGAATTCTCATTGTTATATTGAGAGTAATTTTTAGCTTCATCTACGGCCATATATAATTGGCGCCCAATTTTACCATCAATTACGGC
The DNA here is from genome assembly GCA_032567735.1 of Gemella haemolysans. GTDB lineage: Bacteria > Bacillota > Bacilli > Staphylococcales > Gemellaceae > Gemella > Gemella haemolysans_E. The sequence continues at coordinate 288,950 of JAWHCX010000001.1, forward strand.
ACTTGGATATAATTCTTTGAATTTTTCTCCGATATCAACTGTAAGAGAATCCCCCATTACAACTACTGAACTATATTTTTTATCTGAATTATTTTTATCATCTTTATTATCTTTGTTATCTTTATTTTCATCTTTAGATTTATCTTGTTTATTACCATTATTGTTTTGGTTATTTATAAATTGAGTTTCTTTGTTGTTATCCATTTCTTTTACAAATGCTGTCGAAAGGAATGGCACACCTTTCCCAAATATTCCCATCACAAACAATAATGCTACCACTACAATAATACTGGCAAATACTTTTCTTGTCTTTTTAGGACGTTTTACTATTTTTTTATAAACCAAGTTCACATAATTGATAAAACCTAATTTTCGAATTGGAGTTTCAACAAATACATAGCTGACAATAGCCACAATAAATGTTAGTATAATTCGTAAAATTACAAAGAAAATATTCGGATTGCCAATTTCTGATACAGGTGTTGTTAAAACTAAAATTGGAAAATGCCATAAATATAAACTATAAGAAATCTTACCAATAAATACAATTGGTTTGAATGATAATAGCCTTGACATTATAGTATGTTGCTTTCCACTACTTATAATAATTACTAGACCTAAAATAGCTACAAGTAAGAAGCCTCCACGATATAGCCAAGTATTATACTCTGAAGTGTAAATCATAATAGTTATTAAGATAGCGATCGAAATTAATGACACTAAACTATAACGCATATTTTCTTTAGGTGTTACTTTTGTGTTAAGTTTATCCATAGGATATAAAATCGCACCTACTACACCTACAAGTAATGAAAATGCTCTTGTATCAGTTCCAAAATAAATTCGACTAATATTATTAATATCAAATAGTAAGATGTGAGTTAATAATGAAGCGAATATTATTGCAATTACAACATATAAAAAGTTTTTATTTAATTTATACGTTCCATCTTTGGCTTTCTTTTTCCCATTAAATATTAAAAATAATAATGGAAAAATCATATAAAATTGTTCTTCTATAGCTAATGACCATAAATGCTTAAATGGACTTTGCGAACCAAAACTATCAAAATAATCTAATTTATGGAATATATACCACCAGTTACTTGAATAAATGTAACCAAATAAGGCATCAAGATGACTTTTACGTAGTAATACATCATTAAATAGCACCATAACTATTAATCCTACAGTTATCATAAAATACACTGCTGGTAATAGACGTCTAGCTCTTCTTAAATAAAAATTATATAAATTAAGAGAACCTGTCTTTTTATATTCTTTAATAATCAATGAACTAATTAAATAACCTGATAAAACAAAGAATAGATCAACACCTAAGAAACCACCCGGTAGGTAATTTACATCAACGTGATAAATAATAACGGCTAATACCGCCAATGCCCTCAAGCTATCTATACTTGGAAGGTATTTTGATTTGTTATTACTCATTTCTACCTCCTCTAATCTTTAAACATCGCTAGTGCAACACGACCTCGTTCTTTGTCTACGTCAATAACATAAACATCAACAATTTGTCCCACACTCAGCACATCTAATGGGTTTTTAATATAATTTTTACTAATTTTTGAAATATGAACCATTGCATCTTGCTTAAGACCAATATCTATAAAAGCTCCAAACTGTGTAATGTTTCTAACAGTTCCTGCTAATTTCACACCAATTTGCAGGTCATCTATTGTAAGAATATCTGATTTTAACAATGGTTTAGCAAATGATTCACGTTCATCACGTAATGGCTGTTTTAGATCTTTAATTATATCTTCTAGTGTTTCTAATCCTACACCGATTTTTTCAGCCAGTTCTTTCTTGTCTACAGCTTCCACAGTAGTTGCAAACTCTTCAGTTCCAACTTCTTTTGTAGATAATTTTAATTCTTTTAATAAGTTTTCTGCAGCTTTATAACTTTCAGGGTGAATACCTGTAGCATCAAAAATATTTTTACTATCTGGTATTCTAAAGAATCCTACACATTGCTCATATGTTTTCTTACCTAATCTTGGTACTTTAGCAATTTCTTTAATAGTTTCTATTTTTCCATTTTCTTGGCGATAAGCTACAATATTCTTGGCTATTTGCTTATTAACACCTGAAACATATGATAATAAAGATACGGATGCTGTATTAACATTTACCCCTACTTTATTTACCGCTGTTTCTACTACGAAAGTAAGTTCTTTTTCTAAAAATTTAGGTGTTATATCATGTTGATATTGTCCAACACCAATAGACTTAGGATCAATTTTTACAAGTTCACTAAGCGGATCTTGAATACGGCGTGCAATAGATACTGCACTTCTTTCTTCTACATTAAAATCAGGGAATTCTTCACGAGCTACTTCACTAGCAGAGTAAACACTCGCCCCCGCTTCATTTACGATAACATAGTCAATTTTTAATCCCGCTTCTTTTAAATTATCTACTACAAATTTCTCAGTTTCACGAGATGCTGTCCCATTACCGATAGCAATCAGATTAATATTATGTTTATTAATAAATTTAATTAAGTCTTTTTTAGATTTCTCTTGTTTATCTGCTGATGCTGGTTTATGTGGATAAATAACCATCTTATCTATAAAATTACCATATTCATCAACAATCGCCATCTTACATCCAGTTCTAAACGCTGGGTCTACTCCTAAAACTTTTTTGTTTTTAAGAGGACTTTGCATTAGAAGTTGTTTTAAGTTCTCTGAGAAAATAACTACAGAATCTTCTTCTGCTTTTTTCGTTAAATCACTTCGAATTTCTCTTTCAATAGATGGATAAATTAAACGTTTCATACTATCAGCAATACATTCTAATAGTAATTCATTTATTGCTGTTTGACGATTTTTTGTTAATCCTCTAAGAATATAATTATGTAGTCTATCTTTATCATTTTCTATACTTACACGAATTATACCTTCTTTTTCTGCTCTATTTAAAGCAAGAATTCTATGAGAAGCAATTTTCGAAATTTGTTCACCGAATTCATAGTAGTTTTTATATGTAGAGTTTTCGTCTTTCTCTTCTCCACCTTTTTTTAGTACTGAAGTGATTTGACCAAACTTTCTAGTATTTTCAAGCACATACTCACGATATTTTGCACTATCTGAAATATTTTCAGCGATAATATCTAATGCATAATTAATTGCTTCTTCAATACTATTTACTTCTTTTTCAGTATTTATATATTTAGCTGCTTCTTTATTTAAATCAGCAATTGATTTTGGTAATTTTAATATATAGTTTGCTAAATTCTCTAATCCTTTTTCTTTAGCTATCGTTGCTTTCGTACGTTTTTTTTCTTTAAACGGACGATACAAATCCTCTACCCTTTGTAGTTTTTCTTGAGCTAAAATATCTTTTTTCAGTTCATCAGTAAGTAGACCTTTTTCTAAAATTAATCTAATTACTTCTTCTTTTCTTTCTTCAAGAGATTTTAAATAGTTAAATTCATCTTGTATTTGTTTTATAGCAACTTCGTCTAAAGAATTTGTTAATTCTTTTCTATACCTAGCGATAAAAGCAATTGTATTCCCCTCTTCTAATAGATTTAATACATTTACTATATACTTATCTTGTATTTTCAGCTTAGTTGCTAAATTTTTTGTAATTTTCTCGTACATTCTATAACTCCATCTTATTTTTATAATAAACTCTTGGAACACGTTTATTTATACAACAAAATATTTCATAACTTATTGTATTTTGATATTCAGCGAATTCGTCTACTGAGACTTTTTGTCCATTATATTCTCCAAAGAATAGTACGTCGTCTCCCACTTTTACATTTTCACTACAACGAACCATAAGTTGATCCATACATACACGTCCAACAATTTCACACTCTTCTGATCCGACTTTAATTTTAAACCCTTGAGCTCTTCTTAATAAGCCATCAGCATATCCTATTGGTACTGTCGCGATATATTCGTCTTGTTTAGCTTCATAGCTAATACCGTACCCAAGCTTTTGTCCTGCTTGGAATTTTTTTACATGTGATACTTTGCTAATTAAACTAGCTACAGGTTCTAATTGTACCTTATCTAATTTTTCAATATTTCCACTTGGATAACATCCGTACATGGCAATACCAATTCTTGTAAGATTATACTGATCGTCTCTATTGCTATATTTTAGTGTTCCTGCTGAATTTTCTATATGAATATAACTCGGTTTATGAGTAAAAGCATTGAGAGTATTTTCGAAATTTTCTGTTTGATAATTGTCATAATTATCATCTTCCCCATCAGCATTTGAATAATGTGAAAAAATCCCCTCAAAATCAATTTTTTCTGAATCTAATAAGTTATCAATTTCTTTTAGTTCTTCTAAATCGGAAGTTCCAATTCTTCCCATTCCCGTGTCTATTTTTACATGAATTTTTAATTTTCCTTCAATTTGTTGTAATTGTACTAAAGATACTTCTAACCATTCTTTAGACGGGCATGTTAATGATACATTATTTTCTACTGCGTATTTAACATTTTGGGGATTTGTAACTCCTAATACAAGAACCATACTATCTTTAATAACATCTTTTAGTTCTAGTGCTTCTTCTAATGTTGCTGTTGCAAAATGCCTAACTCCATTTTTATATAGATGATCTGCGATTACTTTCGAACCTAATCCATAAGAATCTGCTTTAACAATAGCTAATCCAATTTTTTTGTTATTTAAAGCATCTAACTTGCTGTAATTATTTAATAATGCATCTAAATTTACTCTTAATTGTGTTGGTCTATCATTAATCATTAATCTAATCCCCTTTCTCTAAAACAACAAACGCCACTACTGTTGTATCAGTATGGCTTATAGTCAGATGTGTCCTAAAGTCGCCATATTCTATATATGGTTTCCCATTCTCATCTTTTTTTACCTCAACATCATGAAAAGAAAACTCCTTAGAAATTCCAACTCCAAGTGCTTTAGAGGTTGCTTCTTTTACCGCAAAGCGTCCCGCAAGGAATTCCATTTTTCTTCTTTTATTTGTTATTTTATAATATTCAATTAATTCATTTTCTGTATATAATTTTTCAAGTCGTTTTTTATCATCAACATATTTTTCAAAGCGATGAATATCGACGATATCACAACCTATTCCGTAAATCATTTTTTACCTCTTCATTATATAGTCTTACAATATTATAACACTAATATGGATATTATGAAAGCTATATTAACTTGTTATTTAGCTTTATTATTTACTTAACTGTGGGTGAAAAAAGAATCGTAATTTTAGAAAAATACATTTGGGCGATTCTACCCCGAAAAATTTATTAGATATCTAAATAGTTTTTATAAAGTGAATTTTGGTATCAATTCGTTATATATTATTTATGAGTCTTAATATAAACAAATTTTAGATTTAGGATTTTTTGTTCAACTCTAATATAAAAAAATAAACGACTAAGAAATCGTGATTTTATGAAAATTTTGATTTCTAGTCGTTTATTATTAGTTTGATCACATTGGTTAATATTAATTATTAGTCTCTATTACTACTATTTAATAAAATAAAGATGAATCTTAATAGTTCCATTAAAGCAACCATCGCTGCTGCTACATATGTTAATGCTGCTGCAGTTAGAACTTTACGACAGTGTCTGTGTTCTTGATCATCTACGATATTTAAATCAACAACTTGCTCTAAAGCACGTTTTGAAGCATCGAACTCTACAGGTAATGTTACTACTTGGAATAGTACTGCAAATAGCATAAATCCTACTCCAACCCAAGCAATAGTATAACCGAATTGTCCGATTAATCCTGTTAATAAGAATCCTACCATAATAAGAATAGTAGATAAGTTTCCTCCAAGATTTGCTAATGGTACTAAAGAGTGTCTCCATCTCATTGGTTTGTAGTCTGCTACTTTATCTTGGATAACGTGACCAATTTCGTGTGCAGCAATTGCAACTGATGCAACTGTAGGTTGATCATGTACGATTGGTGATAATACTACAACATTATTAGTTGGATCATAGTGGTCTGATAATTCAACCTCACCTCTTACTACTCTAACACCTGTAATTCCATTTGCTTGCATTATTATTTCTGCAACTTCTTTTCCAGTTAATCCTGATTTTGTTCTTACTTTTTTATATCTTTCGTATGTTCTTTTTACTTTGAATTGAGCCCATAAAGGGATTAACATAATTAGTAAAAAGTAAAGTATATAACTTCCTGACATTCCATAATATCCTAATGGCATATAGATTACCTCCTAATTAGTAAATTATATAAGTTGAATTATACCATATTCTAAGTATATTTGCTAGTATTTTGACTAAATTTTACCATTAAATTTTAATGAAAATAATGCAGATTTTTTCATACTCCCTTTCATTGTGTTATTAACATAAAAGAGCAGGGCTAACCAAAAAAAAATAAATTTTAACAAAATATATATGAGAATTTATAGACGCAGTGGTTTATTGATATCTAAATTCACTTTACAAAAGCTTTTTAGATATCTAATAAACTTTGCGGGGGTGACTCGACAAAATCGATTTCTCCGAAATCACGATTTTTGAGTCACTCCCCACTCTCTTATTTTTTTATTAAGTTAATATTTTAAAATCCGGATAACTAATCTATTCCACTAATTTCTTTGTCTTGCTAATAGTTTAATAGGAGTTCCTTCAAAGTTAAATGAATCACGAATTCTATTTTCTAAGAATCTCTCATATGAGAAGTGCATCAGTTCTGGATAATTCACGAAGAACACGAATGTTGGTGGATTAATAGCAACTTGTGATGCATAGAAAATATTAAGTCTCTTACCTTTATCTTGTGGAGTTGGATTCATAGAAACTGCATCAACAACAATTTCATTAAGTGTTGAACTTTGAATACGACGTTGTCTATTTTCATATGATTCTTTAATTAATGGGAAAATGTTAAACACACGTTGTTTTGTTTTTGCAGAAACATAAACGATTTTAGCATAATCTAGATATGCAAAACTATCACGAATTTTTTCTTCAAATTCTTTCATAGTTTTATCATCTTTTTCAATTGCATCCCATTTGTTAACAACGATGATTACACCTTTACCTGATTCATGAGCATATCCAGCTACTTTTTTATCTTGTTCAATAATACCTTCCTCGGCATTAAGAACAACTAAGACGACATCTGAACGTTCAATAGCTTTAAGCGAACGAAGTACTGAATATTTTTCGCAACTTTCATACACTTTACCACGTTTTCTAATACCAGCTGTATCGATTACAACATACTCATCTCCATTATGTTTAAAATCAGTATCTATTGCATCTCGTGTTGTTCCAGCGATATCAGAAGCAATAACACGTTCTTCTCCTAAGATAGTATTGATTAAACTTGATTTACCCACATTAGGACGTCCAATTAGAGAGAATCTAATTTTCTCATCTTCTTCCTCTTCTTCTAGAACTTTAAAGTTTTTACATACTTCATCTAGTAAGTCACCAATACCTAATCCATGTGATCCAGAAATTGGGAATGGATCTCCAAATCCTAATGAATAGAAATCATAAATCATATGATTCATATCAAAATTATCAATTTTATTAACTGCTAATACTACTGGTTTATCAGTTTTATATAATAATTTTGCAACTTCTTCATCATCACTTGTAACTCCATCACGGCCGTTTGTTAAGAATATAATTACATCAGCTTCATCGATAGCTAGTTCTGCTTGAGCTCTGATTTGTTTTTGGAATGGAGTATCTTCTAACTCAATTCCTCCAGTATCAATCATGAAGAATGAATAGTTTAACCATTCTGCTTTAGAATAAATTCTATCACGTGTAACACCTGCTACATCTTCTACGATAGAAAGTCTATCACCAATAATCTTATTGAAAATTGTAGATTTACCGACATTAGGTCTTCCTATTATCGCAACTGTTGGTTTTGCCATTTTTTTACCTCCATATCTATATTTTATTACTTTATCTTTATACCTAAAAAATAAAAGCAATAGACAAGCTATCTACTGCCTTTATTTCTCTATTTTTTCAAATTAAAGTTCGATGTCTTTAAATTTGTCCCCTAAACTAAATGAAGTATCTTCATCTTTTAAATAAGAAGTATCATATTCTGCTTCTTCTTTAACTTCTTCTTTAACTGGTTTTTCTAGAAGTTCTTTAATAGATAGAGATAATCTTTCGCTTTCAAAATCGAATTCTAGTACTTTTACAGTAACTTTATCACCTTTTTTAAGAACGTCTTCTACGTTAGTTACTCTATCGTGAGAAATTTGAGAAATGTGAACTAATCCCTCTACGTCTGGTAAAACTTCTACGAAAGCACCGAATGCTGTAGTGTTACGAACAACACCTTCTAATACATCTCCAGTTTTGATTGTAGCACGAGCTACTTCCCATTGAGTTGGTAATAATGTTTTAGCTGATAATGAAACTTTTTCGTTTTCTTTATCTACTGCAATAACAGCAACTTTTACAGTATCTCCAACTGAAAGTACGTCAGAAACTTTTTCTACACGAGCGTGAGAAATTTCTGAGATGTGTAATAATCCATCAACTTCTCCGATATTAACGAATGCACCGAAGTCAGTGATACGACTAACTTTACCTTCGATCACATCACCTTCATTAATGTTTCCGTATACTTCAGCTAATTTTTTAGCTTTTTCTTCTTCTAAAATTACACGTCTGTTTAAGATAATTTTATTTTTAGATTTGTCCACTTCTTCAATTTTGAATGTGTACTCATTTCCTACAAATTTAGATAAGTCTTTTCTAAATTTAGTGTCAATGTATGATCCTGGGATAAATGCACGTAATCCTTCTACGTCTGCTAATAATCCACCTTTAGTTTGACCTGAAACTGTTGCTTGAATTAATTCACCATTTTCGAATTTTTCAATAATTCCAGTCCATGATAATTCCATTAATTTTTTATATTCAGCATTTTCTAAAATTTTGTGTGATAAATAAATTACACCAGGAACGTCTTCTGATCTTTTTTCACGGTCAGCTCTGATTCCTGTTACTTGAGCTTCTACTTCATCGCCAACTGATAATACTTCTTCAATATTTTCGAATGGTTTTCTTGTAATTTGATTACGTAAAATTACGCAATCATATTGAGCTCCTGCTACATCAACGTATACTTTATCGTTATCGATTTTAGATACTGTACCAGTTACTTTGTCTCCTTTTTTCAGCATTTCTGAGCTATTTAATAATTCCTCAAATGAAGTTGTCATTACTTCTAATCCTCCTGTGCTTACAATACATACTATATTAATATTATACATCAAAAATATAGTTATGTCATTTATTTTATGTTAATTTTTTAATTCTTTTTTTATTTCATCGAGTAATTTTGTTTCTTCTTTACTCAATTCATAATTATCCAATAAATCTGGACGTCTTAAATATGTTCTTCGTAGACTTTCTTTCTTTCTGTAAGTTTCTATGTTCTTATGATGTCCACTTGTTAGCACATCGGGAACTACCATTCCTTTGTAGTCTTTCGGTCTTGTGTATTGTGGATATTCTAAAAGACCAGTTGAAAATGAATCATCTTTATGAGATTCTTCTTTCCCTAATACATCTGGTACAAGTCGAGCAATACTATCAACCATAGTCATCGCAGCAAATTCTCCACCAGTTAAGATAAAATCTCCAATCGAAAGTTCATCGGTTACAAGGTATTCTCTAATTCTTTCATCATAACCTTCATAGTGTCCACATATAAAAATTAAATGTTCCTCTTCTGAAAGTTCTTCGGCTTTTTTCTGACTAAATCTCTCTCCTTGAGGGCATAATAAAATTATACGAGTTTTATCCGTTTTATCCAAACTTTCAACAGCATTAAATATCGGCTCTGGTTTTAAGACCATACCTTGACCACCACCAAATGGATAATCATCTACCTGATTATGCTTATTACCAGAGAATTTACGATAATCGACTATATTTATGTCTAATAACTTATTATCTTTTGCTTTTCCTAAAATTGAATGATTTAATGAGTCAAACATATCTGGGAATAAAGTCAGTATATCAATTTTCATTAGTCAATTAATCCTTCCATAACTTCGATATCTATTTTTTTATTTTCGATATCAATTTTCTTAACTACGTCCTCAATATATGGAATCAAGATTTCTTTACCGTTTTGACCTTTAATCACCCAAACATCATTAGCCCCCGGTGTTAAAATTTCAATGATTTCACCCAATAATTTTTCATTTTCGTCAAATACTTCACATCCAATAATTTCATGGAAGTAAAACTCATTTTCTTCTAACTCTCCAATATTTTCTGAATCGATTTTAATTTGTAGATTTTTAAGTTTTTCAGCTTCCTCAATTGTATCAATTCCTACAAATTTCACTAAAAGATTGTTTTTATGGGTTCTATAACTTTCTACAACTACTTCTTTAATAACTTGATTACCTCGTGTTATTAATAATTCACTTCCTTTTTCAAAACGTTGTTCTTCAAAATCAGTCGATGAAATTACTTTTACCTCTCCTTTTAATGAGTGCGTATTAACAATTTTTCCTACTTTTAAACGCATTTAATCCTCCTTAATTTATTTATATTCTTTAAAATTATTTTTTAACTTTCATTCTTATTAAATAAGATATATTTTCTATAATAATTATCGAAAGTGCTAATCCAATTAATAATGTCGAAATTCTATTCCAATTTCTATATTCTATATTATTTACAAGTAAATGTCCAATACCACCTGCACCTACCATACCTAGTATTGTAGAATTTTTAATATTCGCCTCAAATCTATATAGAATTATAGTAACAAATTCAGGGAAATATCCATTAAATATTATTTTTATATAACTAATAAAACTTCCTAATCCTATACTTTTTGTCATTAATAGAATATTATTATTTATTCCTTCTAAAACTTCATTATACATTTTTGTCATTACACCAACAGTATAAATGTATAATGCAAAAAAGCTACTTATTGCACCTGGTCCGAACCCTCTAAAAAATATTAATGCTACAATAATTGGCGGGAAGGTTCTTAGTATATTTATAAAAACTTTCATGCCTAACGCCTTATATTTACCAAATAAATTAACCGATGATAAATATGAAGTAAATATTGCAGTTACCGCCGCAAAAACCGTAGCACTAAAAGCTATTTCTATACTTACCGTTAACTCTGTTAACATCTTAGATGTATAAGCTAAATCTGGGTTTATTATACCATTACCTAATACTTTTAATTGTTTTAAACCAATTAAAAATCGCTCTTGTGTAATAGTAATATATTTAGTAACATACAATAGACTTCCTATAAGCACTATAGGTAATATAACTCTTGCTATATTTTTTTTCAAAATAAATTTTTCAAAAGTTAATTGAGAGGAATTGCTGTAATTTCTAAAATAGTAACTCACCAGATCAATAATAAATATTAAAATAACTAGGGTAATTATTATTATCGAAACTCTATCATATCTCAAATGATTCAATTCTTGCCAAAGTCTTTGTCCTATTCCACCTGCTCCAACTAATCCTAGCACACTAGCTCCTCGAATACTAGATTCTAGCGTTAAGAAATATACCGAAACCACCTGTGGTTTTAAGTTAGACAGAATTGCATTTTTATAAATAACAAATTTCGAGCTACCAAGAGACTCCATCGCTTCTATCTGCTTAACTTCTACCTCTTCAGCATATTCTTTAAGTAACTTTGCTGCAGTTAAAAGGTTAATTAAATAAATACTTACAAATCCACTGAAAACACCTGTACTGAACAAACTTACAAGTATTGCTGCAATTATTAGAAATGGTATAGTTCTAAAAATAGAAAATACAGCACTAAATAATTTTGGTATTATTTTAAATTTAAATAGTACATTGGTCAAAATTGGCAAAAGTAATAAAGCTGTAAATAACGCTAAAATCGATGAAAATAATGCTATATTTATCGTTTCAATTATAGGTTGTTTCAACTCACCTAAGATTGAAAAATCAACAGGATACATTCGCCCTAATAAGTTCTGTATTCTTTTGAAACCTACTGAAAAAGTTTTTGCATCATACTGCATATACGCAATCAAGAAAATACATACTATAAATATGCTAGCTAATATTTTATTTATATATTTTTTAATTATAAAGTTCTTCAAATTCATCTTTAGTCACCATATCAGAATCTTTATAAAATAAAACTTTTCCGTCTTTCAATCCTAAAATTTTTGTACTATATTTTTTCGCAAGATTTACATCGTGTAAATTGATTAATACAGTAATATCTTTTTCTTTATTTAATTTCTTAAATGTATCCATTATAAGAGTAGTGTTCTTTTCATCTAAACTACTCACAGGTTCATCAGCTAATAAAAATTTCGGATCTTGTGCGAGCGCCTTAGCGATTGCTACCCTTTGCTTCTGTCCACCAGATAAATACTTAGACTTTTTAAAAGCCTCCTCTTCTAAACCAACCTGTTTTAAATAACCTACTCCTTCATTATACTCTTTCTTAGTATAACCAAGTAAAAGGCCTAATGGAGATTTTTTTACTAAATATGGAGTCAATACATTTTCAACTGTATATAAATTATCAAGAACATTATAATCTTGGAATATAAATGCAATTTCTCTTCTAATAAGCTTTAATTTTTTCTTATTATAATTGATTATATTTTCACCAGCTATATTAATTTCTCCAGATTTAGGTTTATTCAATAGATTCAAGCAACGCAGTAAAGTTGATTTACCAGCACCACTCTTTCCTACCACAGCTACAAATTCCCCTTTATCAACATTAAATGAGATATCATTTAATATATTATTTACTCCATAGTTAAAAACTAAATTTTTAACTTCTAACTTTTCACTTTTCACTTCATCACCTCATTATCATATAATGAATTTAAAATAAACTAATTCTAATTTTAGTAAAATTTTATAAGTACTATTATATCACTTAAAACAGTTTTTTTCAGTATTTTTCTACTAAATTTAGTACATTTATTAAACTGTTTACATTTAACTAAAAATAATCGTAAAATAATAAACTCGCCTATACTAAATAGACGAGTTATATTATTATTTAATAAATGTTGTAATTTCTTCAACAGATAAACTAGAATCACATACAACTTTAACTTCACCAGCTTCAGCAACTAATAACCCTGGTACAGTTCTAACAGCATATTTTTCACGTAATGATTCAATTCCTGATGCATCAGAAAAATCTTCAGAATTAATAAAGAATGCTTCTACATTATTAGAAACAACTACCTCACTAATTTTCGGCATAAATCTTCTACAGAATGGGCATGATGATCTACCAATAAATAATACGAATTTTTCTTTTGATTCAATTTTTTCAAAAGCAGTTTTTGAATCTATTACTTTAAAGTTCTCTAAGTCTTGTTCGAATGTTTTTTCCATTTTATTTTATCTCCTTAAGTTTATAGGTTTAATTTTACTCTTATTTTTTAAAAATTTCTATTTATTTGCTTATAAATCTAAAAAAGTTTAATTTTGTTAAATAAAAAGAAGTAATGTATCTCTACATTACTCCTTTTGCTAAATTCAAAAAATGGGGCGGCTGAGGGGAATCGAACCCCCGAATGTCGGAACCACAATCCGATGCGTTAACCACTTCGCCACAGCCGCCAAAATATTGAGTTTAAATGAAAAAATGCCTTGAGACAGAGTCGAACTGCCGACACATGGAGCTTCAATCCATTGCTCTACCAACTGAGCTATCAAGGCAAAAATGGCGGTCCCGACGGGAATCGAACCCGCGATCTCCTGCGTGACAGGCAGGCGTGATAACCGCTACACCACGGGACCTAACTCTTATTCTCAATGTATTTAATTCAAATGGTGACCCGTACGGGATTCGAACCCGTGTTACCGCCGTGAAAGGGCGGTGTCTTAACCACTTGACCAACGGGCCAATAAAAAAAACGGAGCAGGAGGGATTTGAACCCTCGCGCCGGTTTCCCGACCTACACCCTTAGCAGGGGCGCCTCTTCAGCCTCTTGAGTACTACTCCAACTCCACAGGCAGGACTCGAACCTGCGACCCTCTGATTAACAGTCAGATGCTACTACCAACTGAGCTACTGTGGATAAATATTTGTGTTCCTAACGAACAATATTTATTATACAAAAGTATTAACATAATGTCAATACTTTTGTATAACTTTTTTTATTTTTTCATTTTGAAAATCTATAATCACTTATTAATTCAACATTTATAAGCTTTTAATATATATGATATACCTTTCATAAGACAATAATTGTCTCCAAAATATTAGCTTTATTTTACTTTATTTAGATCTATATTCATTTTTTCAGAGATTCTTACTATCGCCTTATATGCATCATTATTTGGCTCTTCAAATCCTGTAATACTAAATAGATTAGTTAAAATTTGTATAGTTTCTTTGTCATTTTGAATTTCTAATAATGCTTGTTTAATCTTTTTCTGCATTTCTTCATCTAGGTTATTTGAAGCAACTACTGTTACACCTGGAATAAGTTCACTTTTCGCTATAGGTGTAATATCTTCTTTAAGTGTAGGAAATTCTTTCGTATATTTTCTGATTACATTTTCATAGCTTGCTACCGCATCAACATCTTTGTTTAGTAATAATTGTAAACTTTTATCATGACCACCGCTAAATTGGTATTGTATGTCTTTATCTAGATCTATACCTGCATCTTTTAGCATAGCACCAGCATAAATATATCCTGAAGCTGAAGATGGATCAACAAAAGCAATTTTTTTACCTTTTAAATCAGATAAGTTTTTAATATTTGAATCTTTTCTTACGAAAACTTCAGCAAAATAACCAGGTTTACCACTCGTACTTCTTCCTACAAGTATATTTTTTGTATTACTTTGTTTATTAGATAGAACAGCTGAAAATGGCGGTACTAATCCAAAGTCAACACTACCACTACCGATACCTTCGATTACCCCTATATAACTACTTGCTGTAAATACCTCTACCTTCATTCCTAGTTTATTTCCTAAGGCTTTTGCAAATGGCGTCAAGTCATCTACGAGCTTTTCACTATTACTACTAGGTACTACACCAAGTTTCAATACTTTTTCTTCTTTTGTCGAACTTTTTTGAGAACAACCAATTAAAGAAAACACCAATAGAACAGAAAAAATAGTTAATAATATTTTTTTCATTTTACTTACCTCTTAATATATGTGTAAATTTAATTTATATCATTGAGTATACCACAATATTTTTATTAACTGAATGAAAACGCTCAAGTTTTGTAAAAAAAAAATGACTCAATGGGTGATGACCCAAAAGTCCTAAATTTTAATAAAGTGTATATAAGCACTCATAGACGCAGTGGTTTATTGATATCTAAATTCGCTTTATAAAAGCTTTTTAGATATCTAATAAACTTTGCGGGGGTGACTCGACAAAATCGATTTCTACGAAA
>JAWHCX010000002.1:0-114166 GCA_032567735.1 Gemella haemolysans
TGTATATGAAGTTTTCGTCTGGTGGCGATAGCGAAGAGGACACACCTGTACCCATACCGAACACAGAAGTTAAGCTCTTTAGCGTCGAATGTAGTTGGGTTTACGCCCTGTGAGACTAGAACGTTGCCAGGCTTTTGAGGTCTATTGCTAATGCATTAGACTTATTATTCCACAGTAGCTCAGTTGGTAGTAGCATCTGACTGTTAATCAGAGGGTCGCAGGTTCGAGTCCTGCCTGTGGAGCCATTTTTTGGCCCGTTGGTCAAGTGGTTAAGACACCGCCCTTTCACGGCGGTAACACGGGTTCGAATCCCGTACGGGTCACCATTTGAATGGAGGTTTAGCTCAGCTGGGAGAGCACTTGCCTTACAAGCAAGGGGTCAGCGGTTCGATTCCGTTAACCTCCACCATTTTAAATAAGCCGGGAAGATAGCGAAGAGGCTAAACGCGGCGGACTGTAAATCCGCTCCTTAGGGTTCAGTGGTTCGAATCCACTTCTTCCCACCATTCTAATATTGGGATATAGCCAAGCGGTAAGGCAACGGACTTTGACTCCGTCATTCCCCTGGTTCGAATCCAGGTATCCCAGCCATGAGCCATTAGCTCAGTTGGTAGAGCATTTGACTTTTAATCAAAGGGTCGAAGGTTCGAGTCCTTCATGGCTCATTAATTGAATAAAAGGCTAATTAAACTTAGCCTTTTATATTTTTGGCCCGTTGGTCAAGTGGTTAAGACACCGCCCTTTCACGGCGGTAACACGGGTTCGAATCCCGTACGGGTCATCTTAACCAAGTCGTAACATTTGTTACGGCTTTTTTTTATAATTTCTCTTATTCAGATTATTCGACTGATGAGAAGGGATACTTAGATAGAAGTAAATTTGGTGTTTCAGTAATGGCAATTTTTGGTTATCGTAACCAAGATATTACTCTAAAGACAAGATGGAAAACTAGTGAAATATACACAGTAATTGAATAAAATATACTACTCCTTCTATATAATTAATTTTAAATTATTGATAGTAATGATAAAAAAGATAAGAGAGATACATGCTTTTAGTGTATCTCTCTTTAGTTTATTATTTTTTTAATTCTTTTGCTGTGAAGCTAAGTGGTAATACTTCTTCAAAAAAGTTGTATACTGCATATTTATTTTTTGATGTTCCAAGAATTAATTCAAATTCTTCATCTGCAAATTCAGATATTACTTGGCGACATACTCCACAAGGTGGACAGTAATTCTCTAAGTTTCCATTCGGGCCACCCACAACTGCTATTTTTTTAAATTTTGTTACTCCTTCACTAACAGCTTTGAATATTGCAGTTCTTTCTGCACAGTTAGTAGGAGAATAGCTTGCATTTTCTATATTACATCCAGTATATATTTTTCCATTATCTGCAAGTATTGCTGCACCAACTTTAAAATTAGAATATGGAACATATGCAAATTTTGTTGCTTCTATAGCGGCTTCTACTAGTGTTTGATTTATATCTTCGTAGAATTCATTTTTTTCTTTTAATAATTTCATAACTGAATCAGCAACACCACCTTCAGAATTTGTTTTTTCAGTAATGAATTTAGCATTTTTTTGTAGCTCTTTATTTCCATTTTTCATCGCAATACTATATTCAACTATATCTAGCATGGCTTGATCATTAAGATTATCACCGATAGCAATAGCATTTTTCAAGTTTATATCATGTATATCAGCGACTATTTTTAATGCCTCACCTTTCGTAGCTTTTTTGTCCATAATTTCAACGTTATTAGCTCCAGATGATGTAACACTAATATTATCATTTCCTGAAAGTAATTCAGTTGCATGTTTTAATTTTTCTAAATCATTTGATATACCTATTACCTTAATAGCCGGATTATCTTGTTGATTTAAGTATAACTCTATATTATCAACTTCGGTAATATGACCTAATGCAAGTCTATTTTTAGCTTCTTGTCTTAAGTGTTGTTCATTTGGTTCTTCGCCATTTGCTCGTATTAAATCGATATAAGCAGTTATATCAGTTTCTATACTTTTTGTATAAATAGTGTTTTTTGTATAAAGTTGATAACTTATATCTAAACTTTTTAATATTTCAATAGTGTAGTATAAGTCTTTTAATTTCATAGGAGTAATATTAATGATATTTCCATTTTTATCATATATTATTCCCCCATTAAAGCTTATAACATCACATTTTATATTTTCATCATTTAAGGCAGGAAGTGCTTCATAATATGCTCTTCCAGTAGCTACTACAAATTCAATTCCATTTTTTTGAGCAAATTTAATCAGTTCTATATTATTTTGAGGAATTTTGTGATTACTATTTAGTAAAGTTCCATCCATATCACTAGCAATTAATTTTATCATGTAATTATTAGAAATACGATATATTATCGAATCTCATACCCCTTTCTTATGTGTAATTTGATTATAACATAAGTAAATATATATTGTAAGTATTTATCTTATTATACTTATTTTTTGAGTTCAATTTCTATTATAAATCGCGTATTTATGATAAGATAGAATGTAACTATATTGTATGCAGAGAGTGATAAAAAATGTTAATTAGAGATATAATAAAAAATAATAACTTAGAAGAAGTATTTTCTAATGTTAAAATTGGTTTAGAAAAAGAGGGGCAACGAATTTTAGAGGATGGTACAATTTCAAAATCAGATCATCCAAAAGTATTTGGAATACGTCATGAGCATCCATATATTCAAACTGATTTTGCAGAATCACAAGTTGAATTAATTACTACCCCAGAAAATAGTGAAAGAGATGTTCTTAGAATATTAAACGCAGTTCATGAGGTTACACTTAAAAATATGCCTGCTGATGAATTCATATGGCCATTAAGTATTCCAGCAATTCTACCAGATGAAAGTGAAATAAGAGTTGCGCAATTTGAAAAAAAATCTGATGTGGAATATAGAGAATATTTAGTAGAAAAATATGGTAAATATAAACAGATGGTTTCAGGTATTCACTACAATTTTCAACTTGATGATAAATTTATGGAAAAGGTAGCTGAGATTACTCAAAAAGATTTAGTAGATGTAAAAAATGAAATTTATTTAAAATTAGCAAGACAATTTATAAGATATCAATGGATCTTAATATATTTATATGGAGCTTCTCCGCTAGCAGAAGATAAGTATTTTACAAATGGACTGAAACCTAGTGATTATGTGCGCAGTTTACGTACTAGTCGCTATGGATATGTTAATGATGAGGATATCAAAGTATCATACAGTTCATTAGAAAAATATATTGAAGATATAATTGGATATGTAAAAAATGGAAAACTAATAGCGGAGAAAGAATTTTATTCTAGTGTTCGATTCAGAGGAGCTGATACTATAGTGAAATTCCCAAAAGAAGGTATAAAATATATGGAGTTTCGTCTGTTTGACTTGAATCCATTTGCACCTTTTGGGATACTAGAAAAAGATATTAGATTTGTTCATTTATTCTTAAAAACATTAGTTTGGCTAGAAGAGGCTGATAAAGATACTTCAGAATCTTTAGGATATGAATATAGTGAAAATGTTGCCTTAGATCACCCATTTAATAATATTCCTTATGAAGATGAGGGAGTATGGTTCCTAAATAAAATGAAAGAATTAGTTGAGGAACTAGGATTGTTTGACAGCGATGTTGAACTAATTGATGAGAAAATTAATGAGCTTAGAAGTCCTGAGCTAACTCTTGGAGCGAAATTATTATCAGAGTATGAAAAAGATAATAATATGATAAGAGTTGGAGTAGAATTAGCTAAGAAATATAAAGAACAGGCATTGCAAGAATACTATTCATTAAGTGCATATGATAATATGGAACTTTCTACACAAGCAGTAATAGAAGATGCTATAAAAAATGGAATTAAAGTTACTGTAATTGATGAAAATGATCAATTTATTCGTTTAGAAAATAAAGATCATGTAGAATATGTGAAAAATGGAAATATGACAAGTAAAGATAGCTATATTTCTCCATTGATTATGGAAAACAAAGTAGTTACTAAAAAAGTTTTAGATGAAAAAGGTTTTAGAGTACCTAAGGGGTATGAAGTTTCTAGTTTAGAAGATGCACTTCAAAAATTTAATTACATAAAAAATAAACCGATAGTTATAAAACCGAAAAGTACTAATTTCGGGTTAGGAATAACAATTTTTAAAAACGGAACAAGTTCGATAGATAATTATTCAAAAGCTATTGAATTTGCACTAAAAGAAGATAAAGATATATTAATAGAAGAATTTATAGAGGGTACAGAATATAGATTTTTTGTCATTGAAGGAAAAACTGAAGCAGTGTTGTTAAGAGTGCCTGCTAATGTAGTTGGTGATGGGAAACATAAGATTAGGCAGTTAGTTGATATGAAAAATGCTAATCCTTTAAGAGGAGATGCGAAAAAAACTCCACTCAAAAAAATTGAATTAGGAGAAATCGAAAAGCTTCAATTAAATGAACAAGGTTTAACTTTTGAATCTATTTTACCTGAGAATAAAGTAGCATATCTTAGAGAAAATTCAAACATAAGTACAGGAGGAGATTCAATCGATATGACAGACTCGGTTCATGATAGCTATAAAAAGTTAGCTGTAGAAATTACAGATGCTATGATGGCAAAAGTTTGTGGGGTCGATTTGATTATTCCAGATATAACAGAAGAAATGAATGGAGAAAATTACGGAGTAATAGAGGCTAATTTCAATCCTATGATGATGATGCATATTTATCCGCATTCTGGAAAATCTAGAAGATTATCGTTAAATGTACTGAAAATGTTGTTCCCAGAAAGAGATATTAAGTAAAATAACAATGATTATTTAAAAACTAAAGAATAAGATAGTATCAATTTGGTTACTATCTTATTTTTATATTATACAAAAGAATTAATAATATTATGAAAGTATGAAAATAATATTTTCATATTATTATTTTTAAGAAAAATATTTACACCTCAAATAGCTAAAATGTTGTTTAATTTTAGTTGTAAAAGTGATAATAATAGTTTTTATATTTATATTATAAGAAAATATATATTTTAAACTTGATTTCATAATATGGAAAATCGATTGCAATGATTGTAAAGTAAGAAACTAAAACATTTACAAAAAATTTAATAAATGATATAATCTATTTGTATGCAAAGGTATACACGTCATAATAAAATAAGTATTACATAAAAGGAGGTACTAAGATGGTAGGAATTATCATCGCGAGTCATGGTGAATTCGCTGCAGGAATTAAACAATCAGGTTCTATGATTTTTGGTGAACAGGAAAAAGTAGAATCAGTTGTATTTATGCCTAGTGAAGGACCAGAAGACTTGCAAAGAAAGCTTCAAGAAGCTATCGCTAAAGTAGATTCTGAAGAAATTCTTTTCCTTGTCGATCTTTGGGGTGGAAGTCCATTTAACCAAGCTAACAAGTTATTTGAAGAAGCACCAGAGAAAAGAGCAATCGTAGCAGGATTAAACTTACCTATGCTTATCGAAGCATATGCTAGTAGATTCACTATGACAACAGCTCATGAGATTGCAAAAGCAATCACACCAACAGCTATTGATGGGGTTAAAGTTCGCCCTGAAGAACTACAACCTAAAGCAGAAGTAGCTGAAAGCACAACAGCTGCACCACAAGGAGAGATTCCTGAAGGTACAGTGTTAGGAAACGGGAAAATTGACTTTGTATTAGCCCGTATCGATACTCGTCTACTACACGGACAAGTTGCTACTAACTGGACAAAAGCAACTCATCCAAACAGAATTATTGTAGTTTCAGATTCAGTATCAAAAGATGAATTACGTAAAAAACTTATTGAGCAAGCAGCTCCTCCAGGAGTGCGTGCACACGTAATTCCATTGGATAAACTTGTTCAAGTTTATAATGATCCACGTTTTGGTGATACAAAAGCGTTATTATTATTTGAAACACCACAAGATGCTCTTGCAGTAATCGAAAAAGGAGTAGAGATTCCAGAATTAAATATCGGATCTATGGCTCACTCAGTTGGTAAAGTTCAAATTAACAATGTATTATCATTAGATCAAGAAGATGTAGAAGTATACAAAAAACTTCGTGATTTAGGTGTGAAATTTGATGTTCGTAAAGTATCAAACGATTCTCCATCAGATTTATTCAAGCTTATTGAAGCTAAATCAAGTGAAGGTTTAAAATTATAATTTAATAGTATTTAGGAGGACACTATGGAATTTAGTATTCTAACAGTTATTTTAGTCCTTATTGTTGCGTTATTAGCTGGTATGGAAAGTATCTTAGACCAATTCCAATTCCATCAACCAATTATTGCTTGTTCATTAATCGGTTTAGCAACAGGACATTTATCAGAAGGTATTATTTTAGGTGGAGC
Source organism: Gemella haemolysans (assembly GCA_032567735.1). Lineage (GTDB taxonomy): Bacteria > Bacillota > Bacilli > Staphylococcales > Gemellaceae > Gemella > Gemella haemolysans_E. Next base: position 6,388 of record JAWHCX010000002.1, read on the forward strand.
TCTTCAATTATTAGCACTTGGATGGGCTAATATTGGAGCAGCGGTTGCTCCCGATGCAGCTTTAGCATCAGTAGCATCTGCTATTATTTTCATTAAAGCTGGAGATTTCTCAGCTGAAGGACGTATTATTGCGATTGCAACAGCTGTTACACTTGCAACTGTTGGTCTTGTGCTTACTATGGTAGTTCGTACATTATCAGTAGTTATCGTTCACCAAGCTGACCGTGCGGCAGAACACGGTAACTTCCGTGGAGTTGAATTCTGGCACTATGTAGCTCTTGCGGCTCAAGGATTACGTGTTGCTATTCCAGCAGGTTTATTAATGTTCATTCCATCATCAGTAGTTCAAAAAGCTCTTGAAGCTTTACCAAAATGGTTCACTGAAGGTATGGCAATCGGTGGAGGAATGGTAGTTGCAGTTGGTTTCGCAATGGTTATTAACCTAATGGCAACTAAAGAAGTATGGCCATTCTTCTTCTTAGGATTTGCATTAGCACCAATTAGCCAATTAACACTTATCGCAACTGGTATCATTGGGTTATGTTTAGCAATTATCTACCTAAACCTTTCTAAAAACAAAGGTGGAGGCGGTAGTGGAAATACTTCATCTGGAGATCCACTAGGCGATATCTTAAATGATTATTAATAAGGAGGAACTACAAAATGTCAGAGAAAAAAATTACATTAAGTAAAAAAGATCGTCGTAGCGTAATGTTACGTTCTCAGTTCCTTCAAGGTTCATGGAACTATGAACGTATGCAAAATGGTGGTTGGGCATTTGCTTTAATCCCAGCGCTTAAAAAACTATATCCAAACAAAGAAGATGCTACATTAGCATTAAAACGTCACTTAGAGTTCTTTAATACTCATCCATATATTGCAGCACCTATTTTAGGGGTTACACTTGCTTTAGAAGAAGATAAAGCAAATGGAGCTGATATTGATGATGCAGCAATCCAAGGGGTTAAAGTAGGTATGATGGGACCATTAGCAGGTATTGGGGATCCAGTATTCTGGTTTACAGTTCGTCCTATCCTTGGAGCTATTGCAGCTTCATTAGCAACTGGTGGTTCAATTATTGCACCATTATTCTTCTTTATCGCATGGAACTTAATCCGTATTGGATTCTTATGGTATACACAAGAATTTGGTTATAAAAAAGGTTCTGAAATTACAAGTGACCTTTCAGGTGGTATTTTACAAACAATTACAAAAGGAGCTTCAATCCTTGGTATGTTCGTAATGGGTATTTTAGTTCAACGTTGGACTAACATCAGCTTCCCATTAGTAGTTTCTAAAGTACAGTTAGATGAAAAAGCATTTATTCATTTTCCAGAAAAAGGAACACACATTACTGGTGAAGTATTACAAGACATTGTTACAAAAGCAACAAGTGGTAAATTCTCATTAACACCAGAAAAAGTTACAACATTACAAGATAACTTAAATCAACTTATTCCTGGATTTGCAGCGTTATTATTAACATTCGTTTGTATGTGGTTATTAAAACGCAAAGTAAGCCCAGTAGTAATAATCTTTGGATTATTCGCTTTAGGTGTAATTGCTCACAGAATAGGTGTAATGTAATAAAGGATTAGGAGGTTGAGGCAGGATGTCTCAACTTCCTTTTTTAAAATTAATAAGAAATTATTCTAGAGGAGGTAAAAGCTATGGTAATGTCTATGAATACCAAGGTAGTTTATACTACAAAAGCTAATTGTCTTACTGGATCAATTGGTAATAAGCATGGAGATGTTATGGTAGGAGATAAAGCCTTTGAGTTTTATAATCATAGAAATCCAGAAGATTATATTCAAATACCTTGGACTGAGATTGAAAAAGTGCGAGCACAGATGTTTTTTAGAGATAAATATATCAGAGGATTTTTTATCGATACAAAAAGAGCTGGGAGTTTCAATTTTATAGTCAAAAATTCTGGAAAATGTTTAAAAGAAATGAGAGAATTTATTGGTAATGACAAGATAGTAAGGAATAAACCAGTATTATCATTAAAAAAATTATTTAGAAAAAAAGATTAATACTTTGATATTAGTCTTTTTTTAATTTTAAAAATATTTTCATGAAAACGCAATGCAAACAGTATATTTTTCTTGCATTTTCTGAATATTTATATTAAACTAATATAGTATTCTAGAAACAGTATTATAACACCTTATAGGTGTACTAATTTCAAAAGAGAAAGAAAGAGGTAAATCAATGGAACTATCGTCAAATTCGCCTACTCGAAGGCAAGGTATATTTATGTTTGCTCTCCTAATCACAGCGTATGTAGTATTTGCTACTAACTGGGTTGCGGGGTCGAACTTATCAAAACAAATTACGGACCACTATTTTAATGGAGAGAAAGTATCCCCTATAATTTCCGAGGTTGTAAACTATACAATTACTATAGCAAGAATTATAGCAAACTTATTAGCTGCGTTTATATTAATTAAATTACATCCCAAAAAAGCTGCTACATTAGCATTATTTTGTCTATGTTTTTCATTCTTTGCAATATTTACTCACAATTATTGGTTATATACAGCTTCTAGAATGATAATGGCATTTGGTGGATCAATGATTATTGTTTTTATAAATTCTTTTGTAGCAAAATTTATTCCTAATGATAAAAAAATCATGACAAGTGCTATAATAACAGCTGCATATAATGTAGGAGCGGCTTTGGTTGCTATTTTATTCTTATTATTTAAGGAACATTTTGTTGATGATTGGCGATATACGATGATAGGATTCAGTGTTTTTAGTATAATCTTATTTATAGGATGGTTAATGTTTTCTCATGATTTTGAACCAACAATCACATGGAAACACCCGAATTACTTTGTATATAAATTATTGATAGAATCAAAAGAAATTGTTCATGAAGAAGAAGTGAAAAAATACACTTATGCTGATGGTTTTAAAGATAAATTTATCTATGTATTTTCACTTGGATTTGGTGGATTTTTATTCTTATATGTTATGCCATTGGTGTCGTTACCAAGAGTAGTTGCAGAACATGCTGGTAATACTCAATTTAAGCCAGAATTTATGATATTAACCGTAACTGTTGGAGGAATAATTGGGACGCTGTTTAGTTTAGTTGTAACTAGAAAATTGAACTTTAGTAGGAAACCATTTCTAATTTCTCATGGGGTATTAATGATTGGATTTATGGGCTTAGGATTATATCTTGTATCAACTAATGTTATTTTTGCATATACTATGTTCAGTCTGTCTGGATTTTTCATGTACTCACAGTATCCTGTATATCTAAACTTACCTTATGAGTTGCCAAATATGAATTCACAAAGATTAACAATCATGTTTGGAATTTTCTGGGCATTTGGATATGCGATATATACATTATTTAACTTTGCATGGAGTTTAGTATTAAATCACATGGGATACTCTTCATCAATCATGTTCTATTTATTAGGAAGTGTAATCTATATTATTTTTGTTTTTACATTCCCAGAAACAAGACCGAAGAAATAAAAAAGAAATCTTTAGAGGTAAAAATATCTCTAAAGATTTTTTTTTAGAATAATGTTAATTAAATTGAGTAGATACTAATTAATTTTGTAATTGTTATATCAGTAATAATTAATTTGTAATCACAAGATGCAACTTAGTAGGGTATATATTAAAAATATGGTATATTATCTTTAAAAATATAAATTAAAGGAGAGAAACATGAGTAAAATAAAGAAAACAGCATTAATAGGAGTAGTAGGAGCATCTGCACTGACAGCAGGTTATTATACTTTTGTAAAACCGAGTATACAAACTACTACTTCAAATCAAAAAACACAGAATACTAACCAAGTGGAAAATAAAGAATCAAAAAATACAACAAAAAACACTACTTCTTCAACAAAAGAGGGAGTAAAGTATAAAGATGGTACTTATACAGGTGCTGTAACCAAAACACATGTGGGTAATTTTCAAGTTAGTGTAGTAGTTCAAGATGGAAAAATAGCAAATATTAATATTTTAACTCAACCAGATGAAGAATTTTCAAGAAATATTAATAAGGCAGCACTTCCAAAGTATGTAGAAGAGGCAATTAGTGCTCAAAGTAGTGATATTGCATTGGTATCTGGTGCTTCTGAGACTTTTGAAGGTTTCAAAGGTTCACTACAAGATGCGTTAAATAAGGCAAAATAAGATGATTAAATATAAAACTTATGTTTTGAAAAGAATGAATATGCCTTTTACTATTTCTTTAGTAAATAATAAATTTGATGAAACTTTAGTTGTAGCATTGAATCAAATTATTGATGAGATTGATAAATATTTTAAAAATGTAGAAGAAAAATTTTCACCGTTTCTTTCGAATAGTCTAGTTAGTAAACATACAGATATAGGTGAAGTTTTACAAGAGAATTTTTTTGATTTTGAATATCAAGAAGTTTATAGTCGTTCAATTTTAGCAAAAAGAGATACTAATGGTTTATTCGATCCATTTTTTGAAGGAAAATATAATCCGACAGGCTTTGTTAAAGGTTGGGCTATAGAAACAGCTTTTATGAGATATATAAAGCCATTAATTGATAATAATATTATAGAAGCTGGTGCAATTAATGGAGCTGGGGATATGCAAGTAGGTACTAGTTCTGATAGTGATTTTTCTTGGCAGATAGGAATAGAAAATCCTGAGGATAGAGGAAAAATAATAGCTAAATATAGTATAAAGAACGGGGCGGTGGCAACCTCGGGAATTAGTAAAAAAGGTCAACATATTAAAAGTGATAATGAGATTAAACATGTTCAAATTACAGTAGTTGGAACATATCTATCAGATGTCGATGTATTGGCAACAATAGGTGTTGCTACTGATGAAAATACTTGGCGTGAAATTATAGAAAAAAATAAGTTATTTGGAATTTTATTAACAAAAGAAGGAATTAAAAGAGTTTTCGAGGAAGGAAAAATAATAGATGTTGAGAGAACATAAATTTATATTTAATATGATTTGGTTAATAGTATTATTAACGATACCATTACCATTGATAATAACAGTAGGAAATGGTTTACCTGAAGTGTATGGAAGCAGAGTATTAGCGATTAATTTAGGAGTATTTGCATATTCATGGACGCTTTCAGCAATATTTCTGTCAACTCAACCTAAATGGTTAGACAGAATAATAGGTTTACCTGATATGTATATAATTCATGGAGTAACAGCTATTTTTGCTGTAATCTTTATGTATTTACACGATCAACTTTTAAAATCGTCAGGACTTATAAAATTCACTGGTGAATGGTCAATGAACATATTTATCGCAATAGTTGCGTATTCTCTTGTTTTTATGGCAGGTTGGTTAACTTCAAGGATTAGCATTTTGATGAAAATAAAGAAAGTATTAGAAAAAATTTTTAAACATGAATTATCTATGTGGATACATAGGCTTAATTTAGTAGCTGCGTTATTAGCTTTCTTACATATTATCTTGATACCATATATTAGAACTATAGTTCCATTTACTATTTTAGTTATTATATATACTCTTGTAGCATTTGGAGCATATGGGTACTATGCGTATAACAAATACTTAAATATTCAAGTTGGAATTTTAAAAAATGTGAGAAAAGTTGATAAAAATATTACTGAATTAACAATAACTACTAGTAAAGCTATATTGAGAAAAATAGAAGCGGGAGATTTTGCATTTATTTCTTTCCCTAATGTAAAAGGAATGAAAGAACCGCATCCATTTTCTATTTTAAATATCCCAGAACGTGATGGATATGTTCAAATGTCGATAGAAGGAGTAGGAGATTTCACGAAAAATGTATCTAATATAGAAGTTGGAGAAAAAGTTAATTTAACTAGAGGGCATGGAGTTCTAAGTTCAATGATAGAAAAATCTGATAAGAATGAAAAATTTGTTCTTATTGGAGGAGGAATTGGGGTTGTACCTTTACTTGGATTAGCTGATAAGTTTGATGATAAAGATATTACATTTTTATATACTGCGAAAGAAGATAAGAAATTATTATATCAAGAAAAATTTGAATTGTGGAATGAAAGAAGTAATTTTAAATCATATTGTCAAAATGGGAGATTTACTTCTGAACAATTAAGTGATTATTTACCAATCGGTGATGAATATAATTATATTATTGCAGGTCCAATGACGATGAATATTGCTTATGAAAAACTATTAAAAGAAAAAGGGATAGGAAAAAATAGAATATTCTATGAAGGGTTTAATTTCTAAAGTAGAGGTTCTATAAAGTTATAAAGTTATAAGGTTATAATTAGTTTTATAGCCTTTTTGTTTATTGTTTAAGCATATAGCTTAAAATGAATTATGATGTTATAATAATTAATGATAAAACATCGTGAGAAGGTGGGATGAACTTGAAAAAAATTGCAATAATATTAATAAGAAAAAGCTCGAAGGGATTAATTGATAAAAATATAAAACTATTTTGTGGTAGGCCACTATGTTTTTATACTATAGATGTAGCATTGGAAAGTGGAAAATTTGATGAGATTTGGATATCTTCTGATTCAGAAGAATATTTAGATATTTGTAGAGAAGAATATGGTGGGAAATGTATTTATAAAATTCGTGATAAAAATGTTTCACTAGATTCTTCAACCACATTCGATACGCTAAATTATCTATTTAAGAACATACAAAAAAACTTCATATTTATGAACTTACAAGTAACATCGCCTATAAGAAAGAAAGAGCATATACTAGATGCTTTTGATTTGTTTGAAAACTGTGATCATTTAGTTTCATTTAGTAATTATAGATTGAGTAAAAGTTTATTTATGGATGAAAATGATGGATATCTAATACCATCGAGACATGGTGGTGATTATAGAAGACAAGATGAACCAGTCAATATTTATCCAAATGGTTCAATATGGATGTCAACAAAAGAAAGTTATTTGAGGGATAGGACATTCTATACAAAAAAAACAAAAGTATTTATGATGGAAAAAGTTTATAGTTACGATATAGATGATGAACTAGATTTTTTCATATGTGAGAGTATATATAAGAAAGTGATGGATAAGTAAAAAGAATCGTAGAAATATGAAATTTCTACGATTCTTTATATATATTATCGCCTACGAGCATTCTGGTTGGCTCTTGCCGTTCGATTAGTATTATTAGCAGTTGCTCTTGAGTTTGTTTGTGCTCCATTAGTAGTATTAGCTGAATTAGTTAATGAATTGAAAACTTGAGTTAATGCTGAGCGATTTTCACGTTGTTTTAGAGCAAGTGCAGCTTGATAAACTGCATCACGATCACTACCAGCATACATGTAATCAGTTTCTTTATTTCTTTCTTTAGCATATTCAACTCCGTTTTTAGTCTCTATTCCAGCAGGTTTTTCAAATGCAGCGGGAACCTTGTTATCTGAAGCTTTTTTTAGAACATTTGCCATTATAACTTGGGTTGTCTTTGCTTGATTATAAGATAATGCTTTGGCAGCAGAGTCTACTACATCAGCACCTTGCCAAACTGCAACAGTATAGTCTGTTGTATAACCTATCATCCAGCTATCTTTAGTTGAATTTGCAACATCAATACCGTAGTTATAATAAGCAGAATCATCAAAGGTACTTGATCCAGATTTACCGGCCATATCAAAGTTAGGAATTTTCCCATCAGGTGAAGTACCATTGTCAGTTAACACACCTTTTAAGACATCTGTCATAAGATAGGCTGTTTCTTCTGACATTGCTTTTATAGGCTCAGACTTAATATTTACTAATTCCTTACCATTAGCATTAAACACTTTCACAATAGTAGAAGGTTTATTATAGTAACCTTTATTACCGAATGAAGCAAAGGCCCCAGCCATTTGTAAAGTTGAAACTCCATCAACATTACCACCGATTGCTGTGGTAGGTTCATCTTTAGTTACAGGAATTCCTAATCTTTCGGCAAAGAATTTAGCTCTTTCATATCCTACAGTTTCAAATGCTCGAACAGCAGGGATATTATAAGACCATGCTACTGCACGAGTCATAGGCACTGTTCCATGATAGATTCTATCCCAGTTTTGAATATAAAACTCAGTTCCAGCAATTTTATAAGGTGTATCAGAAAATGTTGTTTGTGGATCCCAACCATAATATTCTATACCAGGAGCATAGTCGATTAGAGGTTTAATTGAAGAACCGGGTTGTACACGTGCATCTACTGCAAAGTTATAACCACCAGCTTTATAATTTTTCCCTCCACCTATAGCTTCAATAAGTCCTGACTTAGTATCAAGAACAGATATAGCTGCTTGAGAAGCGTGTGGTGTCATTGGGTAAGATTGATTATCTAACATATCTTGAACATACATTTGTAATTCAGGATTTAAGTTAGTATAAATTTTTAATCCCATAGATAATGGATCTTTAACATTTTCAAAATTTTTATTTTCTTTTAATTCTTTTGTAATTTGGTCTATGTAAGCAGCAAACTTAGGATTATAAGTGTGTTGATTAGCTCTTTCTTCTTTTGTTTTGCTTACAATACCTTCAGTAATTGGTGTATTAACTGCACTATTGTATTCATCTTCTGAGATTTTCCCATTACTTAAAAGTGCATATAATACAGTATCACGTCGTTCTTTAGCTTGCTCAGGATAATCGTAAGGATTATATAATATTGGTTGTTGAGGCATACCAGTCAAAAGAGCAACTTGAGGTAAAGTTAGCTGATCTAATTCTTTATTATAGAAATACTTGGCAGCTGTTTTTACACCGTATTGTCCATCAGAGTAATATATCTTATTCATATACATTTCTAATATATCTTTTTTAGAGTATTTATTTTCTAATTTTAAAGATAAGTATGCTTCTTGAATTTTGCGTTGTAACGATTTATCTGATGTAAGTAATGAATTTTTTACTACCTGTTGCGTTATTGTACTGGCACCTTGTTGAGCAGAATTAGAACGTATGTTAACAAGAACTGCTTTGATAAGACGAATAGGATCAATCCCAAGGTGAGAATAGAATCTTGTATCCTCTGTTGAAAGAACCGCATCAGTTATATTTTTAGGGATATCTTCTAATGATACATATTCTCTTTTTTCAGCTCCAACAGTAGCGATTAAATTAAGATTTTTATCATAAATTTCCGATGATAAAGGATCTTGTAAGTTTGCCTGAGTAATATCAGGAACATCTCTTAATTCACGTGCAAATAGTATCATAACAACAAAGAATAATACTAAGCAGATAGAAAAAAAGATTGAACTTATATATTTAAACAAAGTTTTCATCTGTTATTAAAACTCACTTTCATTATTTTTTATAATATTTAAATAATCTAATCTTATTTTATAGTTGAATGATAATTCAAATGCCGATTCTTCAAATTCGCTAAGTTTAATAGATTTTCTTCCTCCGTTATTAGCTCGATCATGAAAGAAAATAAAATTTTTAAAAGGTAAAATAAAAGTTCTGTCTATTTTTTTAAAACGAACTATAATAAAAGTTATTCCACCATGATTTAAAATTTTTTGCATATGTTCGATTTGATGATCATGGATATTATTAAGAGAAAACGAAGTGGCTGAATTAGTTTCTTTTGCCTCGAAATCAATATATTTTCCATTCCAAAGACCGTTGTAATCCGTAGTAGAAGGTGTTTTATAGAATGCTTTTGTAATCATAGCACTAGATCTACTAGGATAATTAACTTCAACAATTTGAATAGGAATTGGCTTTTTATGAATTACGGCTATGTCATTATTTAAATAATATTTATTCGCAAAATTTATATCCTCTTCAAGTTCCATACCTCGATTAGAATATTTAGTTTTTTGAATAAAATTACCTTTTTTATTAGGATAATTAAACATATATCCCTCCATAAATAATTATCTTATTCATTATACTATATTATTGAAAAAAATTAAATTACTAACAACTAAAAATATGATATTTTTGAAAAAAACTTAAAAAGGAATAATTGATGAAAAAGATATGAAATATAGGTAAATTAGTAATAATGAAAATCGCTATTAGTATGATAAAAAAAGATATATAACAGTATTAAATTTAGGAGAAAGTTTTTAATAAAAAATTACAATAGAAAGCGAAAGTAACACTTATTATAGTTTTAAATGTAATATTCAAAATTTAATAACAATAAATTACAGGTAAGTAATACAGTAATATATTTATAAAAAAGTGAAATTATTTGAAAAAAATCATAAGTTTTGTGGTATAATATAAGTAATTTTAAAAATGAGAGGTGGTATTGTTATGAGACAATCAAGAACATTTATTCCAACAACTAGAGAAGTACCATCCTCTGCAGAAGCAATTAGTCACAAGTTGCTTATTAGAGCGGGGATGGTGAAGCAGGTATCTGCAGGAGTTTACACTCATCTTCCCTTAGCTACTAGAGTAATTCAAAAAATTGAAAAAGTTATAAGAGAAGAACACGAAAAAATTGGTGCTGTAGAATTATTAATGCCAATTTTACAATCAGATGAATATTGGAAAAAATCTGGTCGTTGGAACAAAATGGGAGACGAGTTAATTCGTGTTACAGACAGAAAAAATGCTGGGTATGCATTAAGTCCAACAGCTGAAGAAATTATATGTCAAACAGTTAGTAATATGGTAACTTCATATAAACAACTTCCAGTAAACTTATACCAAATTCAAACTAAATTCCGTGATGAAATTCGTCCACGTTTAGGTTTATTACGTTGTAAAGAGTTCATCATGAAAGATGGTTATTCTTTCCACGATACTCCAGAATCTTTAAGAGAAACTTATAAAGATTATTATCAAGCATATAGTAATATTTTTGATAGATTTGAACTTAAATATCGTGCGGTAAAAGCTGACTCTGGTAATATTGGAGGAAGTTATACTCATGAGTTCCAAGCTTTAGCAGAAGTTGGGGAAGATACTATTGCATATACTGAAGAGAGTGATTACGCAGCAAATATTGAAACTGCAGCAGTAGTTGAACAAAACTACACTATGCCAACTGGTTTTGAGAAAAAAGAGCGTAGTTTATTAGAAACTCCAAATCAACAAACTATTGATGATATCGCTGCATACTGTGGTGTTGATGTAAATCGTGCGATGAAAGCATTAGCTTTAAAAGCGGATGGAGAATTCTATTTAGTTCTTATGCGTGGTAACGATCAACTTAATGATATTAAATTCATGAAAGCTACAGGAACTTCTGAAGTAGAAATGGCAACTGAGCAAGAAATTGAAGAAGTTATGGGTGGAGTAGTAGGTTACATGGGACCATTTGGCATTAAAAATTGTAAAGTAATCGGTGATAATGCTATTAAATACATGTACAACCACAGTTGTGGAGCTAACAAAAAAGGATTCCACTATATTAACGTAAATCCAGGAGATTATGAAGTAGATGCTCACTACGATCTTCGTATGATTGAAGAAGGAGATTTAGCTGAAGATTTATCAGGACCAGTTAAATTCGCTAAAGGTATCGAGGTAGGACAAGTGTTTGAACTTGGAAAAGGATATTCAGAATCTATGGATATTACTTACTTAGATGCTAATGGTCGTGCAAATCACTTCTATATGGGATGTTATGGAATTGGGGTAACACGTGTTATTTCAGCAATCATTGAACAACACAGTGATGATAAAGGAATCATTTGGCCTAAAGAAGTAGCTCCATATCAAGTTCACTTAGTGTGTGTAGATGTTAAGAAAGAAGAACAAGTAAAACTTAGTGAAGAATTATATGCTAAGTTAACTGCTGCTGGTTACGAAGTTCTTTATGACGATAGAGCAGAACGTGCTGGAGTTAAATTTAACGATGCGGACTTAATCGGTATTCCATTACAAGTAGTTGTAGGTAAAAAAGCTGGTGAAGGAATCGTAGAAGTTAAAGAAAGAAAAACTTTAGAAAAAGTTGATACAGAAGTTGCTGATGTATTAGCTAAAGTAGAGGCATTCTACAAATAATTAAGAAAAACTTAAAATAATAAATACCAATTAAAAATAAATAGTTAATAGAAAATAACCATTTGTTTTTAGTTGGTATTTTTAGTATAATTTAAATAAGTGTAAAATTATATTGTGTTGATAATTTATAATAATGTATTATTGAAAAGCTAGTTCATTTTGTTAAATTAGTAATAAAATGAATGGATTTTTTTCGTTTAGTCGATAATTATTATAAAAACTTGTCGATTTAGTAAAACTATAGGAGGAAGCATGAGTAATAAACATTTTTCTTTATTGGTTAAAACATTAGAATTAGAAGAAAGATTAGCCGGCTCAAAACTTATTAATTTTTCTTTAGATAATATAGAAAAAGATAATAAAAATAAGACTTGGACATTTAATTTCAGTGGTGAAGCTTTGCCATCAGTAGATGAATTAACATTACTTATACAAAAATTACGAGAAAGTTTTATGGGTGATTACATAGTTAATTATCGGTTAAAAACAACTAATGTTGCAACTGATGAACAAATAAAAGAATTTTGGAAATATATAATATTAGAAAATTTCTCGGAAATATCTCAAGTTCTATTAGAGAGTATTTTATTTAGTGAAATAGATGTAAACAACAATGTTTTAACTATGAAGATAATGGCTCCATCTATTTGGAATAACTTTATTAATGAGAGAAAACAACAGATAATAAGTAGTTATTCTAATCTAGGCATAACGATTAAAGACATAGTTCCTAATTTTTCTAAAACCGATGTAGAAGCGGTATTAGAAAGTCAGGAAGAGAAAATTTCCCAGGAAATTGTAAAACTAGAAGAAATTGATAAGAAAAATGCGGAGAGAAAACCAAAAGAACCTGAGAAAAAATTTGCTGCCTTTGCTGGAGGTGGAACTCGTTATGGTCAAGAAATCCGAGATGAAGATATTGTGGAGATTAAGGATGTTATTGGTTATGCTGGCGATGTAACAATAATGGCTCAAGTTTTTGGAACTGAAGAAATTATTCATAGAAATGGTTCAAGTCAGTATCGCTTAAAACTTACTGACTATAGTGATTCTATTATATTAAGACTATTTGGTAATAATCCTAATTCTAAGTTTCAAAATAAAAGAAGAAATGAACTTATAGATTTAGTAAAAGGAATAAAAAAAGGGCAATGGCTTAAGATTCATGGAAGTGTTAGTAATGATCCATATTTAAGAGATACAATTATAGAACCGAAGTCCATTGAAGTTGCTCACAAAGATGAAAAGAGAGATAATTATAGCGGTAAAAAAAGAATAGAGTTAAATACTCATACAAAAATGAGTCAGCTAGAAGGGATTTCTTCTGCGAAAGAATATATAGCTAGGGCTATGGATTGGGGACACGAAGCTATTGCTTTCACTGATACTTATGGAGTTCAAGCATATCCAGAAATTTGTCTAAGTTCAAAAGGAAAAGATATTAAACCTATTTATGGTCTTAATGCCTTTATTATGGATGATAGTATTACTGCTACAACTAACCCAAAGAATCTTAAATTAAAAGATGCAACTTATGTTGTGTTTGACGTTGAGACTACAGGTCTTTCTGCCGAGCGTGATAGACTAATCGAGATTGCTGCGGTTAAGGTGAAAAATGGAACTGAAATAGATAGCTTTGAAAGTTACATTAATCCTCAAAGACCTATTTCAGAATTAATTACAAGATTAACTAGTATTACTAATGATGATGTTAGAGATGCTCCATTAGAAAAAGAAGTCATGACTAACTTTTATAATTGGTTAGATAAAGATGACATATTAGTAGCGCACAACGCTAAATTTGACCTTGGTTTTCTAGATACATGTTTTGAGCGCCTAGGTTTAGAAAATAAAAATAATGCTAGTATAGATACACTTTTTGTTTCTCGTGCTGAAAATAAAGAGGCAAAAAGGCATGGTCTTAGTAATTTAGCTAAACTATACAAAGTACGTTTAGTGCAACACCACAGAGCGATTTACGATACTAAAGCTACTGCAGAGATTTTTGTGAAAATGTTAGATCAATTGTATGAACTTGGCATTGAGTATCATAATGAAATTGATGAAAAAATCGATTTAGAACTTGCACATAAACGCTCTAGAACTTTTCCATGTTCAATTTTAGTTAAGAATGCAAAAGGATTGAAAGATTTATTTAGATTGGTATCTTATAGTTGTACTAAATATTTAAATTCTGCTAAGCCTACAATTCCACGTAGTTTATTAGAACAATATCGTGAAGATTTATTAATCGGTAGTGGTAATGGTGATAATGAAGTGTTTGAAGAATTATTAAACTCAAAAGAAGCTAAGGTGGAAAATATAATTGATTTTTATGATTATATAGAAATACAACCTAAGCACCATTATGCTAATTTTATAAGAAATGAGAGAATATCAGATAATGCTGAATTAGAAGAGATTCTGAAAAAATTAATTCAGTTAGCTAAGAAAAAAGAAAAAATAGTTGTAGCAACAGGGGACTGTTATTATTTGGATGAATATCAACATGTTTATCGACAAATATTAAGACTAACGGTGAAAAGTAATCCTGGAGCACGTGACTTAAAACCTATGGCAACATTTCTAACGACAGATGAGATGTTAAAAGAATTCTCTTATCTTGATGAACAATTAAGAGAAGAAATAGTTATAGAAAATACTCATAAAATTAACGATATGATTGAATTAGTAGTTCCGTTAAAAGATAAGCTGTATACACCAAATATTGAAGGAGCAGCAGATGAAGTTCGTAATCTAAGTTATGATATGGCTCATAAAATATATGGGGAACAGTTACCAGAAATAGTAGAGAAAAGATTAGAAAAAGAACTTGCATCTATCATCGGTAATGGATTCAGTGTGGTATATTTAATTTCACATAAGCTAGTTAAGAAATCATTAGATGATGGTTATCTTGTAGGATCAAGGGGATCTGTTGGTTCATCATTAGTAGCTACGATGATGGAGATTACAGAGGTTAATCCACTAGCTCCGCATTACGTATGTCCGAAGTGTAAACATAGTGAATTTTTCCTAAATGCAGAATATGCTTCAGGATTCGACCTTCCGAATAAAAATTGTCCTCATTGTGATGTGAAGATGATTAAAGACGGTCAGGATATTCCGTTTGAGACTTTCCTAGGATTTAATGGGGATAAAGTACCCGATATAGATTTAAACTTCTCTGGAGAATATCAAGCTACTGCACATAACTTTACGAAAGAAATTTTTGGAGAAGATTATGTATATCGTGCGGGAACGATTTCGACAGTTGCAGAAAAGACTGCTTATTCATTTACTCGAGATTATTATGAGAAAAATGAAGTAGAAAAAAGAAGTATTGATATAGAGAGAATAGCAGCAGGATGTGAAGGCTCAAAGAGAACTACTGGTCAACACCCTGGAGGGATATTAGTTGTTCCAAATGATATGGACATTTTTGACTTTACACCGTACCAATTCCCGGCGGATGATGAAACGAGTCCATGGCGAACTACTCACTTTGATTTCCACTCTATTCACGATAATATCCTAAAATTTGATATACTTGGACACGATGATCCGACTATGATAAGAAAACTTCAAGATTTATCAGGAATAGATCCTAAGACAATTGACGTATCTGATCCTGAAGTAATGGGTATTTTTTCAACAGTTGAGGCACTGGGTGTAACTAGAGATCAAGTGGATTCAGCAAGTGGAACTTTTGGAATACCCGAATTTGGAACAAACTTTGTTATTCAAATGTTAGATGATACGAAGCCGACTACATATTCAGAGTTAGTTCAGATATCTGGATTATCTCATGGTACCGATGTTTGGTTAGGTAATGCACAAGAATTAATCAAAAATGGTACATGTGAACTTAAAGATGTAATTGGATGTCGTGATGACATCATGGTATACTTAATACATGCCGGTCTAGAAGAAGGTTTATCTTTCAAAATAATGGAAAGTGTTAGGAAAGGTAAAGGTCTTACTGAAGATTTTGAAAAAGCAATGATCGATAATAATGTACCAGCTTGGTATATCGATTCATGTAAAAAAATTAAATATATGTTCCCTAAGGCCCACGCCTGTGCGTATGTATTAATGGCCTTAAGAATTGCATGGTTTAAAGTACATCAACCACTTACATATTACTGTGCATATTACTCAGTTAGAGCAAGTGATTTCGATATTATAACAGTTGTTAAGGGAGCAGAAACATTAAAAGCAAAAATTAAAGAAATAAAAACTACAGATAAAAATGAATTATCGAATAAAGATAAAGATGCTTTAGTAAGTTATGAGATTGCTAATGAAATGATGGAACGTGGTTTTACATTTTCAAAAGTTGATTTAGAGAAATCAGCAAGCCATGATTATATCATTGAAGGAAATACTTTAATTCCACCATTTTCAATAGTACCTGGGCTTGGAGATAACGTAGCGAATAAAATAGTTCAAGCGAGAGAAGAAAAATCGTTCCTTTCAATTGAAGACTTTTCGAAACGAGGAAGTGTTTCATCTACAGTAGTAGAGTATTTAAGAGAGATGGGCACATTAAAAGGATTATCTGAAAAAGCTCAATTATCTTTCTTTGATGAACTATAATTGATAGTTTTATTCATTAGTAATGTAGTAAGGTAAATAAAAAAGTGTTATTCTACAAAATTATAAAATCATAAAAAGTATTTTTTATGAAATTATCCTTTTTTTGTAGAATAACTTTTTTAGAATTAGATTTTTAAATGGTAGAAGATAATAATTATTCATTTATGTAACTTAAATTAGTTTTTCATTATTTGATAATACAAACTATATTTTTTAATAAAATAAATATTAAAATAATTATTCAAACTTTATTTATTTATTAATTTGTGGTAGTATTATATGTGATATAAAATGTAAATATAGAGATGGAGGAAACAACTTGGAAAAAATAGTTGTTAAAGGTGGAACACCTTTAATAGGAGAAGTACAAGTTTCTGGTGCGAAGAATGCTGCTTTACCAATATTAGCAGCTGGATTATTAGCAACAGAGGGTACAAGTAAATTTTATAACGTTCCTAAATTATCAGATATTAAAACAATAGGATTATTATTTGAAAGTCTAGGAGTGAAAATAGATTATAGACCTGATGAAAATACATTGGAAATGGATGCGAGAAATCCATTATTAACAGAGGCTTCTTTTGAATTTGTTAGCAAGATGCGTGCATCATTTTTAGTTTTAGGTCCAATGCTAGCACGTGAAGGAAGTGCTAAAGTAGCGATGCCAGGAGGATGTTCAATTGGAAGTAGACCAATTGATCAACATTTAAAAGGATTTGAAGCACTAGGTGCAACAATTATTCAAGATGCAGGGTTTGTAGAAGCTCGTGCAGAAAAAGAATTAGAAGGAACAACTATCTTCTTTGATTTCCCAAGTGTAGGAGGAACTCAAAATGTAATTATGGCTAGTTGTTTAGCAAAAGGAAAAACTACAATTGTTAATGCGGCACAAGAACCAGAAATCGAAGATATGATTAACTTCTTAATTAAAATGGGAGCTAAAATCGAAGGAAAAGGAACTTCTGTTTTAGTTGTAGAAGGTGTTGATAAATTAGTAGGTACAGAATACTCAGTGATGCCAGACCGTGTAGAAGCGGCAACATATATGATTGCAGCTGCAGCAACTAAAGGAGATGTTCTTGTTAAAGGAGCTCCATACAAAGATAATGTTGCTTTAGTGAGTAAAATGCGTGAAATGGGAGTTAACATTGAAGTAGTAGATGAAAACTCTATGCGCGTAAGTAATAAGTTGGATAGTTTAAAACCTGTAGATGTTAAAACTCTACCACACCCAGGTTTCTTAACTGATATGCAGTCTATTATGTGTGTATTAACACTTTTAGCTGATGGTACAAGTACAATTACAGAAACAGTTTTTGAAAATAGATTCATGCACGTAGAAGAACTACGTAGAATGAATGCTAAAATTAGAATCGAAGGTAGAAGTTCACTAATTGAGGGATTACCTCATTTAGAAGGAACTACTGTAAGAGCAACAGACTTACGTTCTGGAGCGGCATTAGTTATAGCGGGATTAATGGCAACGGGAACTACTAAAGTTATTGATATTTATCATATTGATAGAGGATATGTTGACATCGAAGAAAAAATGAGAAAATTAGGTGCAGATATTCAAAGAATAGACGAGTAGGATTTCATTATGAAACTAAATGATAAGTTAACAAGATACTTGCGTAATATAGCCTTAATGATAATTATATTTTATATTGGATTATTACTAGGCTACACAATTCTAGGTAAGGGAAGTTTATTTGACGCTTTAAGCTTAAAGCCGATAAGACATATTAAAGATATTATATACAATTAGGAGGAAATGAAGATGGCAAATGATTTATTTGTAGAACTTCAACAAAAATTAGAAGGGAAAAATGTACGTATCGTACTTCCAGAAGCATATGATGAGCGTGTATTAGAAGCGGCTGTTAAATTAGGCGCTACTAGTTATGTTCAACCTGTGTTAGTTGGAAAAAAAGAAAAGGTAGAAGAGATTGCTAAAGGATTATCTTTAGATGTTTCTAACTTGGAAGTTATTGATCACGAAAACTACGAAAAATTAGAAGAATTAGTTGCTAAGTTTGTAGAGCGTCGTGCAGGAAAAGTAACTGAAGAAAAAGCTCGCGAATTATTAAAAGATGTTAACTACTTCGGAACTATGTTAGTATATACAGGTGAAGTTGAAGGATTAGTATCTGGAGCAATTCACTCTACTGGAGATACTGTTCGTCCAGCGTTACAAATAATAAAAACTAAACCAGGTACAAAACGTACAAGTGGTGCATTCATTATGAGTAAAGAAGACAAACGTTATGTATTTGCTGACTGTGCGATTAACCCAACATTAGATGTAGAAGGTCTAGCTGAAATCGCAATTGAAAGTGCAAGAACAGCTAAAAGCTTTAACGTTGATCCAAAAGTAGCAATGTTAAGTTTCTCTACTTTAGGTTCAGCTGTTACTGAAGATACTACGAAAGTGGCAGAAGCTACTAAATTAGTTAAACAAAATGCACCTGAATTAGCGGTAGAAGGTGAATTACAATTCGATGCTGCAGTTGTACCTTCAGTTGCTAAATTAAAAGCTCCTAATTCAAAAGTACAAGGAGATGCTAATGTATTTGTGTTCCCAAGCCTAGAAGCTGGTAATATTGGATACAAAATTGCACAACGTCTAGGTGGATTTGAAGCTGTAGGACCAATCTTACAAGGATTAAATGCTCCTGTGAATGACCTATCTCGTGGATGTAATGCAGAAGATGTATATAAACTTTCATTAATTACAGCTGTTCAAGCTTTAGAAAAATAAGATTTTAATAAAGAGGTTGACTTTGGTTAACCTCTTTTTCTTTATAGCATAATTTGATATTGTTTTTTTTATTTGATATAATTAAGTAAAGAATATAGGCTACATTTATTGAGATGAATACTGTTTATATGTACAAAAATAAAAGGGGAAATTAATAAAAAATAGGTTATTAAAATTTAAAAGGAGAGGTTTTAGTAGTAATTTATTTTTTAATTGTGTTAGGAATAGTATTGTGATAAAGTGGTGAAAAAGGAGATGTGAATTATGGATTTTGTAGATTATTTTTATAAGGCAATTTCTAGTCCGATTGCAAGTGCTATTGGCTTTGTTCTATTTTTATGTCTAGTCTATGTTTCTGTAGACTTTATACGAAAAGGATTAAAAAAATAGAACAAATAATTTTAATAGATGATAAAAATAGTAAATTCGATAAGAGTTAGAGTTTTCTATTATTCAGATGGGTTTAGTTGATTTTTTGAATATATAAAAGCTATGTGGGAGTAACTTTGTATTAGTGATTTTTATAGAATCATAAAATATAGGGTTACTTCCTTTTTAGTCTTTATAATTGCATTTATACCAACTTATATGGTATTATATAATGATGTATAAATATGGAGGTAAACATGGTTGCGATAGAATCAAAAGATGACTTATACGTTATAGATTTGTTAGAAGACTTTGATGAATTTTACTTAGAATTAGAAAAATTTGCTGAAGAAAATAGAGTTCCAATAATTGATAAAATCGGGATAAGATTTTTAATTCAAATGCTAAAAGTTAAGAAAGCTAAGAATTTATTGGAAATAGGAACTGCAATTGGTTATACGTCAATTAAATTAGCTGAGAGAATAGGATGTAATGTCACAACTATTGAGCGAGATGATAAGATGTATAACGAGGCAAAAAATAATATTGAAAAAAGAAATCTAACTGATAAAATAACATTACTTCATGCTGATGCATTAGAACTTCAAGATGAAGTTGTAGCAAATGCACCTTATGATGTAGTGTTCATCGATGGTGCTAAGAGTCAAAGTAGAAAGTTTTTTGAGTTATATGAACCATATTTTGCTGAAGATGTTGTAGTTATTACGGATAATGTACTATTCAAGGGGATGGTTGCAGATCCAAGTATTATTAAACATAGTAGAGATTTAAAACAACTTTCTAGAAAAATTAATAATTACAATGAATGGTTATTAAAACATGAAAACTATGAGAGTGTAATATTACCATTTGGAGATGGAATAACTATAACAACGAGAAAATAAAATTATAGAACTGTGAAGTTAGTAAATTTTATTAAGAGAGGATAAAAAATGACAGTAGAGTTAGTTGTAACACCGAAAAGTATAGATCATATTTATGAACTTATAAACGTAGGAGCTGATAGTTTCGTAATAGGTGAAGAAAAATATGGGTTACGTCTTGCTGGTGAATTTAAAAGAGAAGAATTAAAGAAGGCAATTGAGATTATTCACCAAGCGGGAAAAAAAGCCTATGTAAGTGTTAATGCGATTTTCCATAATGAACATATCGATAATTTAGTAGATTATTTACATTATCTATCAACGTTAAATGTAGATGCTTTAATATATGGAGAACCAACGATAATTACAATTTTAAGAGAAGAGAATTTAGATTTCAAACTTCAATGGGATCCACATACGCTAGCGACAAATTCATTCTCTTGTAATTACTGGGGGAAACGTGGAGCTTATAGAACATGTCTTTCGAAAGAATTAACAATTGATGAAATTCTTGAAATTACTGGAAAAAGTGACTATGAGATTGAAGTTCAGGTACAAGGAATGCTTTGTATGTTTCAATCAGTAAGAAAATTAGTTGATAATTACTTTATGTATAGTGGTAAAGAAAAATACATTGAGGAATATAGTAATTCGAAAAAATTATTCCTATACAGCCAAGATAGAAATGAACGTTACCCGATTTTTGAAGATTCTAATGGAACACATATTATGAGTGCAAACGATATTTGTGCTATTGAAGAATTAGATCGTCTAATTGAAGCAGGAGTATCAGCATTCAAAATTGAAGGTGTTTTAAAAGATGAAGATTACATTACAGAAGTAGTAACGATTTATCGTGATGCTATCGATCTTTATTACGAAGATAAAGAAGCATATGAAGATGAAAAGCAAGATTTCTATAATGATATAGAGAGAATTAAACCGAAATATAGAGAAGTAGACTTAGGATTCTTCTACAAGAAAACTATGTACTAATCATATTTTAAATTTTGAAAAAGGATAAGGTTTCCTATATAAAAACCTAATAAAAAAGATAAGGAGGATGGGTCATACTTGAATGTGACCTAAACTTATGGCAATACCAAATATTTCAGAAATTAGAGACGGCAAGAGAGTAATAACAAAAAAACCAGAATTACTGCTTCCTGCAGGAAACTTAGAAAAATTAAAAATAGCTATTCACTACGGAGCAGATGCTGTGTTCTTAGGTGGACAGGAGTTTGGACTTCGTAGTAACGCAGATAACTTTACAATCGAAGAGATAAAAGAAGGTTGTGAATTTGCTGCAAAATATGGAGCTGATATTTATGTAACAGCGAATATTATCGCGCACGATGAAAACTTTGAAGGATTAGATGAATTCTTAATGGCACTTCAAAATGCAGGTGTTCGAGGAATAATCGTTGCGGATCCATATATTATCGAAAGATGTAAAGCTGTTGCTCCAAAAGTAGAGGTACATATTAGTACACAACAATCTATCTCAAACTATAAAGAAGTTAGATATTGGGAAAGTGAAGGAGTACACCGTGTTGTATTAGCACGTGAAACAGGATATGAGGAAATAAAAGAAATTCGTGAAAAAACAGATGTTGAGATTGAAATGTTTGTGCACGGAGCAATGTGTATAGCATATTCAGGACGTTGTACTTTAAGTAACTACATGACAGCTCGTGATAGTAACCGTGGAGGTTGCTGTCAATCATGTCGTTGGAATTATGACCTTTATGAAGAAGGAACTGATGAAGATACTAAGTTATTCGATGAAGGTGCAAATCCATATGCGATGAGTCCTAAAGATTTAACTTTAATTGAAGCAGTACCAGAAATTATTGAGTTAGGTATAGATTCATTAAAAGTTGAAGGGCGAATGAAATCTATTCACTATGTTGCGACAGTTGCAAGTGTGTATAGAAAACTAATCGATGATTATTGTGCGGATCCAGATAACTTTGAGATGACGCCAGAATATAAATTAGAACTATATAAATGTGCTAACCGTGATACAGCAATGTCATTCTTCTATGAAATACCTAAGTATTCTGAACAGATGTTTGGAAATGAGGGTGGTAAGAAAACAAATTATGATTTCGTTGGACAAGTTCTTCACTATGATGAAGAAACTCAAATCGCAACAATTCAACAACGAAACTTCTTTAAAACAGGTCAAGAAGTCGAATTCTTTGGACCTGAGATTGATACTTTTAGACAAGTTATCGGGGAAATTTATGATGAAGATGGTGAATTGTTAGATGCAGCAAGACATCCACTTCAAATTATTAGAACAAAATTAGACTCTAGAGTATTTAAAAGCAATATGATGCGAAAGGAAATGGGACGATAATGACTACAAAACGACCAAAAATTATCGGTATTGTTGGAGGAAGCGGTAGTGGTAAAACAACCGTTACTAAAAGAATTATAGACGAGCTAACTCAAGATAAAGTTGCTTTAATTGAGCAAGATTATTATTATAAAGATCAAAGCCATATGACTATGGATGAAAGAGTTAAAACAAATTATGATCACCCGAGTGCATTTGATAATGAGTTACTTTATAATCACTTATTAGAATTAATTGAGGGGAAAGCTGTCGAACTTCCGGTTTATGATTATGTAAATCATACTCGTAGTAAAGAACAAAAACACCAAGAACCTAAAGATGTAATTATCATCGAAGGTATGTTTGGTTTATATTCAGAAAAACTACGTGAATTAATGGATATTAAAATTTTCGTTGATACACCTAGTGATCTGCGTATTTTAAGACGACTATTACGTGATATTAATGAACGTGGAAGAACTGTAGAATCAGTAATTAATCAATATTTAGTGTCTGTTAGACCAATGCATGAGAAATATATTAAACCTACAAAACAATATGCAGATATTATCGTTCCAGATGGTGGATATAACGATATAGCTATCGACATTTTAATAACAAAAATTAAATCGCTACTAGCAAAATAATTAAAAAAAAGATATAATATAGAGTAGACTAAAAAAAGGAGTACCACTATGGCTTTAGAAGAAAAATTAGAATATCAAATGACCCAAGAAGGTTATGACAAACTTGTTGAAGAATTAGAACATTATAAAAAAGTAAAACGTCCAGAAGTAATTGAAAAAATTAAAATTGCACGTAGTTTCGGGGACTTATCTGAGAACTCTGAGTACGATGCAGCAAAAGATGAACAAGGATTTATCGAACAAAGAATTTTAGAAATGGAACAAATGATTCGTTATGCTGTTATTATCGAATTAGATGAAAAATCAAGTGCAATTCGTCTTGGTAACACAGTAACTTATCAAGAATTACCTGATGGTTTAACTGAAACTTATAAAATCGTAGGTAGTGCGGAAGCTAACCCATTTGAATATAAAATTTCAAATGAATCTCCAGTAGCACAAGCTTTATTAGGAAAAGAAGTAGGGGATATTGCGAAAGTATCATTACCAACTGGACCTGAAGATTCAATGGATATCAAAATTCTAGCGGTAGAATAGTATTATGATAGCATTAATCGGTGCAATGCCAGAAGAAGTGGCTATAATAAAAGAAAAAATAGAAAATTTACAAGAGAAAAAAATAGCACATGTAACATTTTATGAAGGTAAATATGAAGGACGAGATATTGTTCTTATGTTAAGTTTACCAGGAAAGGTGAATGCTGCTATTGCTACAACTCTATTATTAGATCACTATAAACCAGAGTATGTGATTAATATAGGTACATGTGGTGCACTGCAAGGTGATATGGAAATTGGTGATATGATTGTTGCCACAGAGGTGAGACATTTTGATGTTGATGCAACCGAGTTTGGCTATGAAATAGGTCAAGTTCCGCAAATGCCAGCAGCATATAAGAGTGATGAAGAGTTACAAAAATTAGCTTCTGAAATCAACTTACCAAATCATAAGATTCATTTTGGTTTAGTGGGCACATCAGATTCATTTATTTCTAATAAAGAGTTAAAAAAAGGAATATTGAAAAACTTTCCTAATATGCAAGTAGTTGAGATGGAAGCAGCAGCAATTGCTCAAACTTGTTACCAATTTGGAACAAAATTTATAGTTTGCCGTAGTGTAAGTGATAAAGCAGAAGAAGGAACAAGAGTTACTTTTGATGAATTTTTACAAATAGCTGCAGTAAACTCGTCAATTTTAACTACAGAACTAATTAAAAAACTTTAAAATTAATTATAGATCAGCAAAGGAGAGCAAGAGCTTTTCTTTGCTGTAATATTTATGTGAAGTAGGAGGGAAAGTATGATAACTATATTATCGAAATTATTTTTAGCACTTACATCTGAAAAACTTCCGAGCTATACTTTGAAATCAATTAAAAGTGGTGGCTATACAAAAGAAGAATTAGATATTATCTGTAAAATTGTGAAAGATGATTATACAAGATATAAAAAAGGTTTTAAAGCTTCAGTAGTAATGGTATTTTTTACAACTTCACTCATATTATTCCTCGGATTCTATCAAGGAGCCTATAGAGCGTTTTTAATTGAGATGTTAATTTTGTATATTGTAATATTTACATTGATGTTTATTTTGATTTATGTACAAAAAGTCAATAAAATTCGAAAAACATTTTTAAAAGCTGTGAAAAAAGGTTATCCAGAATTATATAATGAATATGAAGATAAGTTGTATGAATATGTAGATTAGTGCAATACGTAGAGTATATGTTTGACTTTTAAGCATGAATTGTATTGAAAAAAATGCTATAAAATGTTAATATAAAGTAGATAAATATTATTTAAGGAAAATAAAAATGAAAAATATTACAGAAAAAGGATCTTTTACTTATTTGAAGAATATAATTCAAATAAGTCTAGGATTATTGATATTTTATTTAATTTTTTCCTATTTTAAAAAAGAGATAGTTAGTTTAGATTTTAAAAAAATACATCATCTTACCTTAACTATAGGAGAGGTGAAATTTTTAGTAGTTTTATTATTCGGTTTGTTTGGTATAAGTATTTTGTGTCTTTATGATTATTTTGTCCTTAAAGCCATCAATTTAACGAAAAATATGTCTTCATTCCGTATTTTTAAAATCAGCTTTATGACTAACACACTGAATATGGTTCTAGGTTTTGGGGGCTTTATAGGTGCTGGACTTAGATATTATATGTATAAACCTTATACAAAGAATGGGAAAACATTAGTTACTGCGATAGGAATGATATTAATTTCTATGTTATCAGGTATTAGTTTGTTATCAATTTTTGTGGTTCTTAATGTATTTCCAGGTCAGGCATTATATGCTGATAATAAAATTTTTTATTATTCTTTAATTCTGATGTCATTATTTTTACCTTTGTATCTGTTTTTTAATTTGAGAAAACCAAGAATTAGAACGGATAGATACTTAAGTGTTAAATTGACAGTGATTTCTTTTTTAGAATGGGTGTTTGCAGCCCTTATCATATTAACAATTCTATACTTTTATACAGGAGATTTAGTTGCTGATAAGGAATTGCAAATAATGGGAGTTATAATAGTAGCTTCAATAGTAGGCTTATTAACTATGATTCCTGGAGGATTAGGTACATTCGATACACTAGTCCTAATTGGTCTTAAAAATTTAGGTATGAATCCAGAAATAATAGGAGCTACTATTGTAATATATAGATTAGCATATTATGTTGTTCCATTTTCGATAGGATGTCTAATGTTTTTAAGTGAAGGGATAAGAATGATAAAAATTAAATTTACGAGAGGAGAGAAGTTATGATTACAATGGTAATTTACGCTATTATTGCATACCTTATAGGAAACATAATGGGTGGCAAATTATTAGAACAAATAAGTAAAGAAGAATTTACGAATAAAGGATCAGGAAATGTTGGAGCGAGAAATGCAGGACGAGTTTTAGGTCCAAGATCGTTTTTATTTGTTTTGGCGGTAGATTTTTTTAAAGGATTTTTTGTAGTTATTCTATTAAAAATATTAGATGTGGATCCTAAGATAATCTATATATGCATAGTTTTAGTATTACTAGGCCATATAAAACCAATTATCTTTAAGTTCAAAGGTGGAAAAGGAGTGGCTACTTTCTTTGGGTGTTTAGCGGCACTATCAATTAATTTATTCTTAATTATGATACTTTGTACATTAGTTATTGCAATTATTGTAAAAAGTTTAACAATCGGATTTTATTCAAGTCTTCCATTTGTAACATATATTAATTATGTTGAAAATCCATCGTTTTTAATTCTAGGAATATTTATTTTAGCGATTATATTAATAAGTGTAGTAGCTGTAAAAGATATAGAAGATTCATTTAATAAATATTTTAGTGTAAGAAAAATTAAGAAATCAGCTCGTTAGTGAGCTGATTTCTTTTTATGTTACTTATCGTTTCTTAGTGTTTTTTTAATTAAGAGAGTGCGCTTGAATAGAATTATAAGATAGATTAGGAGAAAAGTAACAGAGGTTATTGTTGGGATATAAAGATATAATTCTGTTGAAAATATCCTAGTATTAGCAAAAATTGTATTTAAATACATCGCTAGAAAAGCTATGGTGAATGCGATAATCTCATACTTTAAAAGATACAAAATCTTAGTAGTCTTTATTGCTAATTTTTCTTTTTCTCTATTATATCTCATAAAACTAGCATATATAAGTATAGGTATAGTTAAATAATAATAAATGTTGTTTTTCGTAATAAAAAACGTTATTGACAGCATAATAAATATTATAACGCTAGCAATTAGATATTTTCTACTTTTCATATATTTTTCCTCCTTTGAAATAAGAAACAACTTATTAAGATTAGTGTTAATAAAATGAATCAGATGCTTATGCTAGAATACTATTATTTCAATTTCATTATAGCATAATATAAGAGATTAACATATAAGTTTATATAAAAAAACGTCTTCATTACGATTTGTAGCGTCGTAAATCGTAATAGTTACTTAAGACGAGAATCTATTGACTTGTTATATAAAACATAATAAAATTTAAGTATAGAATAATTAATTAAATAATACGGAGGCGATTAATATGAGCAAATGTGAATGTGAACACCACTGTCACTGTCATGATGCAGTAGAAGATTGTAAATGTGGAAACTGTGTTGAAGGAACATGTGAATGTAAAGAAGGTTGTGCTTGTGGATGCCATAATGCAAAAGAAGATTGCGAATGTGGAAACTGCAAAACAGGTGATTGTCACTGTGATAAGCACGCTGCTTAATAAAGAAAGAGATCTGAAAAACTGTCGGATCTCTTTTTTTGAGCTCGTGTATACTATTTTTACTATTTTGAGCAGCATTTGTTTTGTTGAAATAGTTAAATTTTAATCAAAAATTTTAATAATATATGCACATTAGTGTAATTTATAAGTTACTACACAGATGTTGATAGTTTACAAATTTAATGAAAAATAATTAATTAAGTTCAATTTTTAAGTGATTATAATTATAAAAATTCACAAGAAAACGCTTTATATAAACGTTGTTACATTTGTTTTAATTATTAATAAACTATATAATTTACAAAAAAAAGTACTCTTGTTATCCGTAATATCAAAATTTTTGTTCTGTATCTATAAAAAATGGAATATAGTTTATATAAAGTATCTAAGAAGAAAAATGATAATGTATGTAAATGAGTGAAATCTGTTCTATTCTGTTTGATTATCTTTTAAAGTTGTAGTAATACAGAACGAGGAAATATTACTGAGATAAATATTGTTATTTTATTGAGTTTATTAATTTGACTTTTTTTCGGAAACATTGTATATTAATATAGTAATATATGATTAAAACATAATTTATACACATTTAATAAATATATATACAAACTTTGGAGGTTATTATGGTAAAAACATCAAAAGATTTAACTAAACAAGAGCATTTAGAAATGTATGAACTAATGCACCTTATTAGAGATTTTGATATGGAGTTAAGTAAACTATACTCTCGTGGTCTAGTTCATGGTATGACTCACTATTCAGTAGGAGAGGAAGCAGCTAACGTTGGAGCTATTTATCCATTAAGAAAAGAAGACTTAATGTACTCTAACCACCGTGGTCATGGTCAAACAATTGCTAAAGGAATTGAAATTGACCGTATGATGGCTGAAATCCTTGGTAAAGAAACAGGTCAATGTAAAGGGCGTGGAGGAAGTATGCACGTTTATGACCTTGAACAAGGAAACATGGGATGTAACGGTATCGTTGGTGGAGGACACGGTCTAAGTACTGGTGCTGCTCTTGCTCAAAAAATGAAAAAAACAGATAACGTTGTTATTTGTTGTATGGGTGACGGAGCTACTAACGAAGGAAGTTTCCACGAATGTTTAAACATGGCATCTAACTGGGATTTACCACTTATTTTCTACGTAATTAACAATAAATACGGTATCTCAATGGCTCAAGAAAGATGTATGCGTGTTGAAAAAATTACTGAACGTGCGGCTTCATACAGAATCAAAGGTATTTACGTTGAAGACGGTAACGATGTATTAGCTGTTTACGATGCAATGCAAGAAGCTATCGAGCACGCTAGAAGTGGAAAAGGTCCTGTTTTAGTTGAAGCAGTATCTTACAGATGGTTTGGACATTCAGCTTCAGATGCTGGTAAATACCGTAGTCGTGAAGAAGTAGCAGAATGGAAACTTAAAGATCCTAACGTAAAATATAAAAACTACTTATTAGAAAATGGAATTGCTACAGAAGAAGAATTAAAAGAAATCGAAGATAGATCAAAAGCAACTATCGATGATGCTGTAGAATTTGCTAAAGAATCACCATTTGCTGATGGTTCAATTGCATTCCAAGATAACTACGCTGACTAATATTTTAGGTTAAAATAATTTAAATAATATTTTATATAATAGGAGATTAATAGTTATGACTAAAGAAACAAAAATTATGACAGTTCGTGAAGCCATAAAAGAAGCTATGACTCACGAAATGCGTGAAGATGAAAATGTATTTTTAATGGGTGAAGATGTAGGTATCTTCGGAGGGGACTTCGGTACTACAGTAGGTATGTTAGAAGAATTCGGTTCTGAACGTGTTATCGATACACCTATTAGTGAAGCTGCGATTTGTGGAGCTGCTGCAGGGGCTGCTTCAGTTGGTATGCGTCCAATTATCGACGTAACATTTATGGACTTCGTAACAATTGGTATGGATGCTATAGTTAACCAAGCAGCACCAATGCGTTATATGTTAGGTGGAGAAGTACAAGTACCAGTTACTTATCGTTGTGCATCTGGTGCGGGTACAGGAGCTGCTGCTCAGCACTGTAAAGCTCTAGAAGCATGGTTCTGTCACATTCCTGGACTTAAAGTAGTAGCTCCAGGTACTGCAGGAGATGTTTACTCAATTTTAAGAGCAGCAATCAGAGATAACAACCCAGTTATCTACATCGAACCAAAAGCGTTATTTGGACGTAAAGGTGAAGTAGAAGTAGGTAAAATTGGTGTAATCGGAAAAGGTGACATCAAAGCAGAAGGTAATGATGTAACATTAGTATCATGGGGAAGAATGTTAGAGCGTAGCTTAAAAGCTGCTGAAGAACTAAAAGAAGAAGGAATCTCAGTAGAAGTAGTTGACCCAATTACATTAGTACCATTAGATACAGAAATCATCGTTAAATCTGTACAAAAAACAGGAAAATTAGTAGTGTGCCACGACTCATTCAAAACAGGTGGATTCGGTGGAGAAATCGTTGCTCGTATCGCAGAAAGTGATGCATTTGATTTCTTAGATAGCCCAATTTACCGTGTTGCAGGAGCTGACACTAACATTCCATCAGCTAAAAACTTAGAAAAATTAGTTGTACCTGATGTAGAAGACATCAAAGAAACAATTAAAAAAGCTGTAAATAAAAAATAAAAATTTAGTTAGCGAAGGATGTGAATAAAACATGGCAGTAGAGGTTATAATGCCAAAAGCCGGTAGTGAAATGGAAGAGGGCGAAATCGTACAATGGTTTAAAAATGAAGGTGACCATGTCGAAGCAGGTGAAGTCCTATTAGAAATCGTAACAGATAAAGTAAATATGGAAGTTGAAGCTGATGCAAGCGGAACTTTATTAAAAATATTAGCACAAGCAGGAGATGTTGTACCAGTTGTTCAAACAATCGCATGGATTGGAGAAGCAGGTGAAGCTATTCCTGGTGCAAGCTCTACAGGAGAAGTTGCTCCTGCAGAAACTGTTGTTGAGAAAAAAGTTGATCATACACCAGTAAAAGAAATTGAAGTAATAGATTATTCAGGTCTTCGTGCTACACCAGCAGCAAGAGCATATGCTCGTGAAAAAGGAATTGATTTATCTAAAGTTAAAGGAACTGGTTCAAAAGGACGTATTCATAAAGAAGACGTAATTGATTACAAACTTAACTCTAGAGTTAAAATTTCTCCACTTGCTGCACGTATTGCGCAAATTGAAGGAATTAATACAGAAAGTATCGCAGGAACAGGACCAAATGGTAAGATTATGAAAGCTGACGTTCTTGCAGTGCTTAACGGTACTCCAAAACCAGAACCAGCTAAGAAACAAGAAATTGCTCAACCAGGTAAAAAATCTGTTAAAGCACCAAATGAAAATCAATGGGGAATCGTTGAAACTGTACCAATGTCACCAATGCGTAAAGTTATTTCTAAACGTATGAGTGAATCTTACTTCAGTGCGCCAACATTCGTAGTTAATGTTGAAGTTGATATGACTGAACTATTAGCATTACGTAAAAAAGTTGTTGATGCAATTATCGAAGAAACTGGTAAAAAAGCAACAGTTACAGACTTTATTTCATTAGCAGTAATTAAATCATTAATGAAACACCCATATGTAAATGCTTCATTATCAAGTGATGAAAAAGAAATGTATTTACACCACTATGTAAACTTATCTATCGCAGTAGGTATGGATAGTGGATTAGTAGTACCAGTAATTAAAGGTGCAGATAAGATGAGTCTTAAAGAGCTTGTAGTAGCTTCTAAAGAAATTACAACTAAAGCTCTTGCTGGTAAATTAAAACCAGATGAAATGGCAGATTCAACATTTACAATCAGTAACTTAGGTATGTATGGAGTTAAAAGCTTCGTACCAATCATTAACCAACCAAATACAGCTATTTTAGGTGTAAGTGCTACTGTTCAAAAACCTGTAGTATTAAACGGTGAAGTTACTGTAAGACCAATTATGACATTAACATTAACAGCGGACCACCGTGTTGTTGACGGATTAGAAGGAGCTAAATTCATGAAGACTCTGAAAGAAGCTATCGAAAATCCACTATCATTACTAATCTAATAATGATATAATATATAGAAGAAAATAAGAGAAAAGTGTATTAAGGAGTGATTATAACATGGCAGTAGAAGTTATTATGCCAAAAGCCGGAAGTGAAATGGAAGAAGGCGAAATCGTACAATGGTTTAAGCAAGAAGGTGACGAAGTAAAAGAAGGTGAAGTCCTACTTGAAATCGTAACTGACAAAGTTAATATGGAAGTTGAAGCTGAAGCAAGTGGAACATTATTAAAAATTCTTCACCCAGCTGGATCAACTGTACCAGTAGTTCAAACAATCGCTTGGATTGGACAACCTGGTGAAGCAGTACCAGGAGCTGATGGAGCAACTGCAGCAGCTCAAGAAGTTGTTAAAGAAGTAGCAGCTGATGTTAAAGTACCTGAAACTAAAGCAGAAGAAGTATTACCAAAACGTGAACGTCGTGGAGAATATGATGTAGCAGTTATCGGTGGAGGTCCTGCTGGATACGTAGCAGCTATTAAAGCAGCTCAATTAGGAGGAAAAGTAGCGTTAGTAGAAAACCGTGAACTTGGTGGAACATGTCTAAACCGTGGATGTATTCCAACAAAAACATTCTTACACAATGCTGAAATTATTAACTACATCCGTTCTGCAAAAGATCGTGGTATTAAACTTGTAAATGATGCATTTACAGTTGATATGGAACAAACTGTAGCAGTTAAAAATAAAGTATCTAAAACTCTATCAGGTGGGGTAGCTGGATTACTTAAATCTTACGGTGTTAAAGTATTTAACGGAGTAGGAAGTCTAACAGCTGATAAGAAAATCGTTGTTGATGAAAAAGAAACTATCGATGCTGATAATGTAATTTTAGCTGGTGGTTCTAAAGTAAGTAGAATTAATATTCCAGGAATGGACAGTGATAAAGTTCTTACAAGTGATGAGTTCTTAGATATTACTGAAGTACCATCTCGTTTAGCGGTAATCGGTGGTGGAGTAATCGGTTCTGAATTAGGGCAAGCATTCTCTACATTTGGTTCTAAAGTAACTATCGTTGAGATGGCTGACCGTCTAATTGCTAACATGGATAAAGATGCTTCAGTAGCATTAGAAAAACAATTCAGAAAACAAGGTATCAATGTTCTTACTTCAACTAAATTATTAGAAATCGTTGATAAAGGTCACGAAGTAGTAGTTAAAGTTGAAGGAAAAGAAGATATCGTAGTTGATAAAGTATTACTTTCTATCGGACGTGTACCTGATAACACATGTCTTGGAGAATTAGCTGATAAATTCGAAATGGAACGTGGACGTGTTAAAGTTGATGAATACATGGAAACTTCTATTAAAGGAATTTACGCTCCTGGAGATATTAACGGAGTTAAAATGTTAGCTCACGCAGCATTCAAGATGGGAGAAATCGCAGCTGAAAATGCTATGGGTCACCACAAAAAAGTTGATCTTAAAGCTACTCCAGCAGCAATCTACACTCACCCTGAAATCGCGATGGTTGGATTAACTGAAGATCAAGCTCGTGAACAATATGATGTTAAAGTTGGTAGATTCAACTTTGGAGCTAACGGACGTTCATTAGCATCTAACCACGGAGAAGGATTCGTTAAAGTAATTATGGATACTAAATACAGAGAAATCTTAGGTATCCACATTGTAGGACCAGTTGCAGCTGAAATTATCAACGAAGGTTCAACATTAATCCAAACAGAAATGACAATTGATGATGTTATGGATATTATCCATGGTCACCCAACATACTCAGAAGCTTTATATGAAGCTATGGCTGACTGTATCGATATGTGTATCCATGCACCTAAGAAAAAAACTAAATAAGTTTAATGAAGAAAGCAACTAGAATTCTAGTTGCTTTTTTTGGTAATGTTCAACTATAAAAATATCCCCAAGCAAAATTTGCTTGGGGATGAGTTTTAACGAGAACTTTCAGCTTCATGAACCTCTTTATGTAATGTTTTTAAATTAATATTCACAGCTTTATATTCTTCACTCTGAGGTAATTCAAGTGTGAAATTAAGAGGTTTAGATACTTCAACAGTAGCGTTTTTAATATCAAAGTTAAATACATGTCCACCTTGAGTACGATCATCACTAATATAATGAAGATGGAATCCTCCTACACCAACTCCTTGAGTATATTCAGGAGAAAAGAAACCAACTATTGTACCTTTACTATCTTCGTAATTAAATATACTTTGTGTTTCTAATATTTCTAGAAGAGTAGGATAAGGTTTTTCATGTTTTTTTGGTGAGCGAGTATTAATTTTATCGAATACACCAGTGATTTTTATTGCATAGAAATAATTTGAATTTAAATATTCACTAATATCATTATTTAAATTCTCAAAACTTGTTGTAGTTACTTTTTTGAAGTTTGTAGAGAACTTAGTAATATTTGAAAAAGGTGAAGTTGCATCTTTAGGTTGCAGAGTAGAGACTCCATTACTATCAGTTTTATAAACTTCTCCATTTAGTATAATCATTTCGCCATCAACACCTTCGAAAGTACCAATACCAAAATCACCATGTTCTAGTAATTTTTCTACAGTTGTAGTTCCACTAAATGCTCCACCCATTAGTGCAGCCATAGTGCTATATTGATATAACATAATAATTCTCCTTTTATGTCTTATATTTTTGAAACAAGAGAAACTTGAATCATGTTTAATAGAAACTAGTTGTTCTTTAAAATTAGTTTAAGTAGCTATCTTGAAGAGTTTCACCAAGTTTGATGTTATCGCTGTAGTCAACAGGAACATCAATTACGACTGGACCTTCAATTTTGAATGCTTCTTCTAAGCATTTCGCAAATTCTTCTTTTGTAGTTGCACGCATACCAACAGCTCCATAAGATTCTGCATGTTTTTTAATATCAACTTGACCAAGATGTACCGCTGAATCACGACCGTATTTCATCTCTTGTTGGAAGGCAACCATATTATAAGATGAATCGTTCCAAACAACATGAACTATAGGTGATTTTAATCTAACAGCAGTTTCAAGTTCCATTGCTGAGAATAAGAATCCTCCATCTCCAGAAATTGATAAAGTTTTCTTGTTAGGATAAAGTAATCCTGAAGCTATTGCCCATGGTAAAGCTACTCCTAAAGTTTGCATACCATTTGAAAAAAGTAGGTGACGAGGTTCATATGAACGGAAGTGTCTAGCTAACCAAATTCCATGAGATCCAATATCACAAGTTACTATAGTGTCGTCAGATACTGCATTTTGAGTTTGTTGAATAATTTCTAGTGGATGAAGACGTCCTTCGATTTTTGATTTAGGTGGCTCATCACGTTTTACTATTTCTTCTTGAAGTTCTTTTAAGTAAGCTAGGTTTTCTTCAGATATTCTTACTTTAGGATTTCCATTGTAAATACATTTTAATGTTTCTGAAATATCACCGATAAGTTCAATGTCAGGTTGATAATCACGGTCGATAACAGCAATAGTATCATCAATGTGAACTAAAGTAGCTTTTTTATTTGTATTCCAATATACTGGATCATATTCAATAGGATCATAACCAATTGAAATTATTAAATCTGCTTTATGTAATAATCTATCTCCAGGTTGATTTCTAAATAACCCAACACGACCATAGAAATGTTGAACTAAACCACGAGAAATTACTCCAGCAGCTTGGAACATTTCGACAACAGGTATACCTGTTTTAGCGACTAATAAACGAATAGCTTCTGTTGCTTCTTTAGTTGATGCATTCATACCTAGTAAAAGAACTGGGAGCTCAGCATTTTCTATTTTTTCAACTAAATCACTAACGTGTTTTGGATCTGCTATACCTAAAATAGGTTCTTTAAGTCGTTTAATAGCTTTCACAGAAGTTTTTTCATTTATAACGTCTGCAGGTAGCGATACGAATGTAGCTCCTTTTTTAGGTTCTTTAGCTTTTCTAAATGCATTAGTAATGGCTTCAGAAATGCTATCTTGATGACCAACTTCAACAGCTGATTTAGTTACTGGACGAAGCAGACTAACATTATCCA
The DNA here is from genome assembly GCA_032567735.1 of Gemella haemolysans. Classification (GTDB taxonomy): domain Bacteria; phylum Bacillota; class Bacilli; order Staphylococcales; family Gemellaceae; genus Gemella; species Gemella haemolysans_E. The sequence continues at coordinate 42,256 of JAWHCX010000002.1, forward strand.
TACTTTGGTGTGTTTGTTTTAATAAGTCAGAACGCTTAACTTGACCTCCGATTGCGACAACAGGATCACCTTCAGAGTTTGCAGTAATAAGTCCAGTAGCAAGGTTACTAACACCTGGACCTGAAGTAACTAAAGCAACACCAGGTTTTCCTGTCAAACGACCAACAGCTTGAGCCATAAAAGCAGCATTTTGTTCGTGACGTACAACTACAAGCTCAGGTCCACGATCGACAAGTGCATCGAACACAGCATCTATTTTTGCACCAGGTATCGCAAAAACGTGTTTAACTCCTTCATTTATTAATGTATCTACAACTAATTCCGCACCTCGACGAGATTGTTGCTCTAAATATTCACTCATTATTATTCCTCCTAAATCATGAGACTAAAAAATATATAACAATATTCTAACTCTATATTTTAATTTTTTCAAGAATAGAATACTAATATGTATGCTATTGAAATTTTATCTTATAAGAATTATTGGTAAATATACCAAAGAGTACTATTAGTATTTTCGAAAAAATTAGCATATTACTTATTATGATGTAGTTGAAAATAGTTGTTAAAAAATTCTTCTCGCAATATTCCGTATTTTACAGAATCATAATAAATACCGTTGAAGTATCTAACTTTTCTAATTCTTGCTTCACATAAAAGTCCAAGTTTTTCAGCTAGTCTCATCATTCTTGGATTTCCACTCCAAGTAGTAAGTCCAATATGTTGAATATCGGGGAATTTCTCGAAACATAATTTAATCCATTTATTTAAAGATTCATAGCCTATACCTTTAGACCATGTACTCTGTTCATATATTACTATTCCAATTTCTAACCAGCGCGTTGCAAAGCATTCCCAATAGTAAGTAACAATTCCTATAGGTTTGTTGTTTAAAAATATTCCTAGTACACGATCACTTAAGTAATATTCATGATGATTTTTAAGTAGGAAGGTATCTAAATCAATTAACTTAAAATCATTAAAGTAGGGGGCGTTATATTTACTCCATTCTGGAGTTTCTGACGAATATATTACATTGTATAAATCAGTTAAATGTTTTTCTTCAATCTTCTGTAGTGTAATCATAAAAATCTCCTTTATTATATTATAACATAAGAAAAATCAAAAAATATATAAATGAATTAACTTAAGCAGTCTTATTCCTATATTAAAGGGGATTATGATATAATAAATCATGTAAAAAAATTAGAGAGGTGAATGATGGAAAAGTTTAGTAAAATAATTTCTGATATCTTTCTTTGGATTATGAATATCGGATTATTGATTATAGGTGTACTATTATCATTTGGTTTAATTATGGAGGCTAAGGAAATATTCCATGAAGGAACAAAATTTCTTGCTGAACAAGGAAATTATCAGCACTTTGTAGAAGGAATATTAGTATTTTTCTTATATTTCGAGTTTGTAGCTTTAATAGTAAAGTATTTTAAAAATAATTATCATTTTCCACTTAGGTATTTTATCTATATTGGAATCACAGCAATTATAAGATTGATTATTGTTCAACATGATGATCCTAAAAGTGTTTTAATCTGGGCAGCTGCGATTTTACTATTAGTAATTAGTTTAGCTATTGCTGAAAAATTTATAAAAAAAGATTAAAAAACACTTCGAACAAATTAGTTCGAAGTCTTAGTTATATTTATTTTACTGTGTATTTTCCTGTTTTGTAGTCGATAGTTACACCTTTTTGGAAGTTTGGTAAAAACACATTATATTTAACACTTTTACCGTTATCTTCAACAGACATTGCTTCCATAATTACTCCTTGTGCAACAAGATCATCACCTTTGAAAACCGGAGTTACACGATAACGAACATGTTTTTTAGTCTTTTTAACATAATCAGCAACTTCATTTTCAAAAGGAATCATATTAAGGTTCATAAATCTTGTACCAGTCATTAAGTTTTTGTCATTATCATTTTCACCGGCAAGTTGGAAGGCAATAAGGTGTGATCTATCATAAACATGGGTACCACGATTACTTTGCCATCCACTAGGGCGAACATGAGCAATTTCTTCACGTTTATCAGTTGGCATTAAATCAACACCAATAATTCCATTTGCTTGACCAACACGACCAAGTTTATCAAGTGGACTGTAATTTTCAAAAGATGTTGTAGAAAGCTCTTCTTTAGCAAAATACGGATTATTGTTGTTTAATACCTTATATTTATTATTATCTGTAGCTTCACTTTCTTTTGGTGCAGTAAGTGAATTTATCACGTCATCAGGAATTTTTGATACACTTGTAAAAGTTGTAGTATTAGTATTTTTATTTGATGATTTATTAGTATAGTAAGTTATAGCAAAAGCTGCTAGAATAACTATAGCTATAGAGATGATTGAAAATAATGAAAATTGTTGTTTTTTTCTCTTTGCCATATGGCCTCCTTATTTTTATAGTATGTTAAATAACTAAGAGGAAGAGTTAAGCTCTTCCCCAAAAATTAATTTTCTTATTTGAAATAATTGATTCCCATTGCATCTTTTACTTCATCTAAAGTAGCAGCTGCAACTCTTTCAGCTTTTTCACTTCCAGCTTTAAGCATTCTATAAACTTCAGCTTTATCTTTTGCAAATTCTTCACGGCGTTCTCTTATTGGACGCAAGTAATCTTGCATCACATCATTTAAACGACGTTTAAGTTTCATATCACCAAGTCCACCGCGAGAGTAGTGTTCTTTGAGTTCAGCGACCTCATCAGTACGAGTATCGAAAATATCAAGGTATGTGAATACTACATTTCCTTCTACTTGACCAGGATCTTCAATTTTAATGTGATTTGGATCAGTATACATTTTCATGATTTTAGCTTTAATGTTTTCTTCACTGTCACCTAAGTAAATACCATTATTTAAACTTTTACTCATCTTACCTTGTCCATCAATACCAACAAGTCGAGCATGATTTTTTGGTGGTAAAACAATCTCAGGTAATACAAGAACTTCTTTATTATAAGTTCTATTAAAATCTCGTACAATTTCACGAGTTTGTTCAAGCATTGGTTTTTGATCTTCTCCAACAGGAACGTGAGTTGCTTTAAACGCTGTAATATCAGCAGCTTGACTTACAGGATACGTGAAGAATCCAGCAGGGATACTTTCACCAAATTTCTTATCGTTAATTTCTTGTTTAACAGTAGGGTTACGGTGTAATCTTGAAACTGAAACTAAATTCATATAATACATGTATAATTCAGCAAGTTGTGGAATTTGTGATTGAATGAAAATAGTTGTTTTACTAGGATCAATTCCTACAGCAAGGTAATCAAGTGCGACTTCTGTTATATTTTCAATAACTTTCCCAGGATTATCAGCATTGTCAGTAAGTGCTTGTTGATCGGCGATCATAATAAATACTTCAGTATCATCTTCATTTTGTAAAGCTATACGATTTTTTAAAGAGCCAACATAGTGCCCTAAGTGAAGTTTACCAGTAGGTCTATCTCCAGTTAAAATAATTTTTGTCATAAAATGGTAACTCCTTTAAAATAATTTTAATAGTTGTTTATAATTATACCATAATCTAAAGAAAGTTTGTTTGAATTAGTATAAAAAATATTATTTTGAATAAAAATTTAGTGTTTTAGTTAGGAAAAGATGATATAATAAAAGGTAAAGAAATAGTTAATTATTAAGGAGATTAATATGATATATATAGAATCAAAAAGTAATGATCCACGTTATAATACTGCATTAGAGCTTTATGCTTTTAATGAACTTGCAGAAAAAGATGATGTATTTATGTTATGGATTAATTCGCCATGTATCGTTGTTGGTAAAAACCAAAATACAACAGAAGAAGTAAACCAAAAATTCTGTGACGACAATGGAATAAAAATTGTTCGTCGTGTAAGCGGTGGTGGTGCAGTTTATCACGATCTAAATAACTTAAACTACACAATTATCTCTAATGGAAGAAGCGGAGAAGAATTTGACTTCAAATCATTCTCACAACCTGTACTTGATGCGTTAGATTCATTAGGAGTTAAAGCAGAATTTACTGGACGTAATGACCTAGAAATTGATGGACAAAAATTCTGTGGTAACGCACAATATGTACGCAATGGTCGTATTATGCACCATGGTTGCTTAATGTTTGATGTTAATACTTCAGTTTTAGCAGATGCTTTAAAAGTTTCTAAAGATAAAATCGAATCAAAAGGTATTAAGTCTGTACGTTCACGTGTTACAAACATTAAAGATCACCTTCCAAATCAAGATATGACAGTTCAAGATTTTGTAGCTGCACTTAAAAAATATATGAGTGAAAAATACGAAATGACTGATTTTGTTGCAACTGAAGAAGATGAAGCTGCAATCTTAGCTATCCAAGAAGAAAAAAATAACTCATGGGATTGGGTATATGGTAAAAATCCTGACTTCAATATTAAACGTAATAGAAGACTTAAAACAGGTAAAATTGAAGCTAATATTATGGTAGAACAAGGAGTTATTACTAATATCAAATTCTACGGAGACTTCTTCGGAGTAATGGATGTAGAAGATATTGCTAAAAAGTTAGTTGGTGTAAAATACCAAAAAGAAGATGTTCAAAAAGTGTTAGAACAAATTGACATTAACTCTTACTTCTTAGGAGCAACATTAGAAGAAGTAGTAGATATATTAGTAGATTAATAAATAATAATGGAGTAAAGTATTATGATAATTTCAACGACAAACTATGTTCCAGGAATGGAAGTTGTAGAATATAAAGGATTAGCTACAGGTGAAGTAGTGGCTGGAATTAATTTTCTTAAAGATTTAGGTGCCGGGCTTCGAAACTTCTTTGGTGGAAGAAGTCAAGGATATGAGGATGAAATTATTCAGGCAAGAGCAGAAGCTTTAAAAGAATTAGAAGCTCGTGCGACTGCTATGGGAGCTAATGCGGTTATTGGAGTTAGAATTGATTTCGATGGTCTTGGAAGCAACGGTAATAATATGCTTTTAGTAACAGTTACAGGGACAGCTGTAGTAGTAAGATAAACTTATATAAATAATAAAATAAAATTAATAGCAATATTTATTGAGATATTGTATAATGATAAACAGGTATAAAAATTTCAGTAGAGAGGAAAAATATATTGAAAAAAGTATTTAATTTCAAAAAGATTTTCTCTATTTTACTTTTAATAATTGCTCTAGTTGCATCAGTTGTATTAGTAGCTGGGTGTAGTAGCGATAAAAGTTCTAGTTCTGGTTCTAGTTCTAATCTATCAGAATCTACTTATAAAGTAAGTAAAGAAGAGAAAGATTATTTATCAAAACGTTTTTCAGATTTAACTAAAACAAATAATGAGACTGTAGCGTATGTTTATGCACCAGGAACAAAATTAGACGAACCTGTAGTGCAGACTAATGACAATGAAACATATTTAGATAAAACGTTTGAAGGTAAGCATGTGCCATTATTAGGAGCTGTTTTCATGGATATGGATAATAAAAAAGACTTCCATGATCGATTAACTTGGTTATTTGGACATGCTCGTGGAAGTAAAGTTGACGATCATCGTATGTTTAAAGATGTTAACTACTTTGATAAACAAGAATATATGGATAAACACAAATATGTAGTAATTGAAACTCCAGAAAGAAAATACTACTATGAAGTAGCGTTCTTGACAATTGTACCGGAAACAACTTCATTCTATCGTTTAGATTTTGAAAGTGATGAAGATTTCTTAAATCAATTAACTAACGTTAAAAAAGATGCAACAACTAAAAATGATAGTGTTCAACTTAAAGCTACAGATAAATATCTCGTATTATCTACTTGTCGTGAAGAGGATGATACGATAAGATCTAATCTGTATTTACGTCAAATTCCAGATAGTGAAATGAATGACTTTTTAGCTAAACATAAAGATGAATTGAAATATACAGCTACAAGATAATAGATAACAAAAAGCAATCCAGTGATATTTATCACTAGATTGCTTTTTTCTATACAGTTATATCATGTTTAGGCATTATTCTAAACTCTCTAATTAAGAAGAATAAAGATATAGAAATTGCACAAAAGTCAGTTACAGGGGTTGCATAAATTATTCCATTTAATCCAAAAAAGTATGATAGAATAAATAACATTGGTATTAAAACTATAAGTTGTTTAGTTAGTGCAATTGTTACACCGATTTTTGGTTTTCCTATTGCAGAGAAGAATGTTGAACTTGAAATTTGTACACCATTTATAAAAGTAAATAGTAAGAAGAATCGCATATATTTTACTGCAAATTCAAAGTATAATTCATTACCATTTCCAAATAGACTAACAATTTGTTTAGGAAAAATCTCAAAGATTAAGAAGAACATTATTGAAATGATCATTGCGTATTTCATAGTATATCTCATAGTAGTACGAACACGTTCATATTTTTGTGCACCATAATTGTACCCAAAAATAGGTTGAGCTCCTTGTATTAATCCGATGATTATAGCTATGAAGATTATATTTATTTTTGCAACAATTCCAGCAACTGCTATAGGAATATCGTTACCGTATACAGAATTAGTACCGTGAATGTTTAATAGGTTGTTTGTTACAATTTGAGCAATCATATTAGATCCTTGGAAAACAAATGATGGCATACCAAATCCTGCTGCTACTTTTAATAAAGGTAGCTTAGGTATAAAATCCTGTTTATTAAACTTAACACTTTTAAATCTCGGGAAATAAAATACAAGAATCATTGCAGATAAAAATTGACTTATTACTGTAGCCCAAGCTGAACCAGCAATTCCCCAACCAAATCCAAAAATAAAAATTGGATTAAGAATAGTGTTAAGGACAGCACCAAAAATAATCGCAAACATTGAATATTTTGGACTATTATCTGAACGAACAATAGGGTTAGTACTAATAGAAATCAGTAAGAACGGAATACCTAAAGAAGTAATTCCAGCAAATGTCATTGCATATTCTAAAATTTCATCAGTAGAACCAAATGCGTACATAAGAGGTTTTAAGAATATATGTACTAGAATTGTGATAATAATACCTATAATAAACAATGAAGATACTGCAGTACCAACTACGGATTTAGCTTTTTCAGGATTTCCACGACCTAACTCAAGATTAAAATTAGATGCTGCACCAATTCCTATCATTAATCCTATAGCTAAGCAAATAGTAGTAAGAGGGAAAGCGACATTTGTTGCTGCGTTACCTAAGTAACCAACACCTTGCCCTATAAAAATCTGGTCAATTACACTATACATCGCATTAATAATATTCGCTGTAATAGCAGGCCATGCAAATGATATAAGTAATTTTTTTAGTGGTTTTGTTCCTAGTGGATTTTCTATATAATTTTGTGTTTTTTCCATATAATTTCCTCCTTAAGTTATTTTATTCAATAAAGAGAAGAAAATAGTAATTTCTTCTTCAGTTAAGTTTTTAAGAACTTCTTTTTCAGCTGTGTTTAACAGATGAGAGTATGTTGATAAAACTTCTTTTCCTACTTCAGTTAAATGCAAAGTATAAGACCGTCTATCTTTTACTCCACGTTTTCTAATAACATAATTTTGTTTTTCTAGTGCATCAATATTACGTCCAACAATATTTCTGTCTTTTCTATGTATCTCAGCAAGTTGAGCTTGAGTAACACCTTCATTTTCTGAAATGTAAATAAGAGTAATGAAATGTCCGTGTGTAATACCAATCTCAGATAAAGGTTGTTTTGTATAATTTCTCATATTTTCTAAGAGTGTAATAAGTTTATAACCTAATGCATCTTTTAACATAAATTCACCACCTAAAATAATATAGCTAATATATTATATACCTAGTATACTATTTTGTCAATATAAAAAAGAAACACTGAAAATAATATATTACATATTTTCTTTTCAGTGTTTTCTTGTTATTATTGAAAATTAGATTCTGTTTGAACTATTATAAATACATAGAGATAATTAATGCTCTAAACCCTCCGTTATTTTTGTATCTTCTTTATCAAAGTAATGTACAGAAGTTTTTATAATAATTTTTAAAGCTTGGATTATGTCTTCCTTTTTCATAAAAGGCATGTTGGGTTTATCTATAACCTGTTCTTTAATATATGGTATATGAATAAATCCAGCTTTAATATTTGGATATTTTTTTGAAGATAGGTATAAAGCCTCATACATAATATGATTACATACAAAAGTACCAGCAGTATTAGAAATTGCAGAAGGGATATTGTTTTTATTCAATTCATCAACAATTGCTTTTATTGGTAGTGTAGAAAAATATGCATTTTCTCCATCTTTTCGTATAGCTTCATCAATAGGACTATTTCCAATATTGTCTGGAATTCTAGCATCATCAATATTAATAGCGATACGTTCAGGTGTAATTTTACTTCTTCCACCAGCTTGACCAACACAGATAACTATATTAGGAGAAAATGAGTCTATATTTTCTTCTAAAACACGTGAGCTATCTTTGAAGACTGTAGGTAGGGTAATTTTTTTTATTTCTATATTATCTATTACATCTGGTAAGCTATTAACACATAAACTAGAAGGATTAATACTCTCGCCACCAAATTTATCAAAACCAGTTATTAATACTCTCATAATGCACCTCGTAATATTTATAAAAAATATATTGTAATAATTAACTTAATAATATTCTAAGGTAAGTATTACATCTCAATTAATTAAATTTTTAAATTATACTAATTATAAAACAGTTTAGATAATTTGAAAATAGTATTTTTGTAATTTTAGGAGATAAATTGTAAATCGCAGTAAAATAAATCATTAAATCCTTAAATTTGATTTTTCAGATTTTTAGGGATTGAATTTACATTATTCTGAAAAAATGATATAATCTATTTATTATCTAAGATGTATTTTGTAAAAAGATAAGTTTTACTTTATTGTTAGCTAGTAAAACAAGGATATGTGAAGTAATGTGTAACAAATGGGAAGGAGAAGTTTATGTATCGTACAAAAAAATACTATGATAATAAGTTGTATATCGTTCAACTTATTACTATAATTTCTATATTACTAAGAACTATAGTAAATTTAACATCAATTTTTATTATTCAAGTTATCTTAGATAGTTTGATATCTAAAGATTTTGAGAGAGTTTATCATTTTGTTAAATACTTGATAGTAGTATTAGTATTTTATTTTTTATTGTTATTTCTTTCTCAATATTTTTTAAGAAAACTTTTCTTTCTTGGAAATTTTTCTGTTTTAGAGTATTTTTATGATAAGTTTTTAAAAAGTGAATATAATGATTTTAAAGAAGCAAAAAGTGGTGAAATATTATCTAAGTTAACGTCAGATAGTATAAAGATATCAGATTGGTATTCTCAAGGTAAAGTTATTTTAGTAACGCAGTCTTTTATTTTGTTTTCTATATTGATGTTTATGTGTAGGTATAATGTTTCGATAACACTTATATTATTCTCTGTAATATTGGTATGTTTTTTTATTATAAAACAAATAAGTAAGAAGCTTTCGAATTGTATGAAGAGTGAACAGAGATTATTAGGTGAAACTAATCAATATATACTTCAGTCAATATTAGGTTATTTTGATTTAAAACAATTAAACAAAGAACAGTACTTTATAGATTACCTTAAAGAGAACATTATAAATAAAAGAATAAAGGTCAATACTGATTTAGCAAAGTATTTTTCGCTATATGTAGGTATATCTGCTACTGTTGCATTTATACTACCTATTGTCTCTCTATTACTTTCAGTGTATTTTATAATATATAAAGATTTTTCCGTAGGTTCGGCTATTGCAATATTTTCTACAGTTAGAATGTTAGATGAACCTATTAATTCTATATCAGATAAAATAACTGTTAGGCAGACTGCTCATAAGATAGAAAGTGAGTTGTCTAAGACTTTTAATAATAAAAGCAATGAAGAGAAAGAGCTATTAAAATTAAGTGAATTTAACAGTGTAAATGTCAATATATCTAATTTTTATTTTAAAGATAATCTGATTTTATCTGATTTTAGATTAGAAATTAATAAGGGTGATTTTCTAGTTTTAAAAGGAAGAAGTGGTGTAGGAAAAACGACGGTATCTAATCTTATATTAAGAAACTTGCAAGAGGGTGCATATAAACTAGAGGGAGAAGTCTTAATTAATGAAAAAGATATATATAAGAATAATATACAAATTCTAGGAGAATTTTTAAAAGTAAATCAAGAACCATACATATATGAGGCTACAATAAGAGATAATATTCTCTTAGGTGATTCATATGAGGATAGACTTGATGAGATAGTTAGATTATTACATCTTCAAGAATTGATTGATAAACTAGGGGATAATTATTTATTGAAAGAAAATGGAAAAAACTTAAGTGGTGGAGAAAAGCAAAGATTAGAGTTGGCTAGAATATTAATAAGGAGACCTAAGTTCATTATTTTGGATGAACCAACAAGTGCTATGAATACGAATTTGAGTGAAGTAATAGTAGAAAATATTTTTACCTACTTAAAAGAACATAATATTACAAGTTTGATAATAACTCATAGTAAGGAATTTGATAAATTTGCTACAGACATTATAGAAATTAAATAGAATTAAGAATAATATTATAAAAAATTACCGCTGATAAGTAATACTTATACATGAAGTTAGATTCTAGTGACTTAGGATTTTTATTTTATAAAAATTAATTTTCCTAAGTCTTTCTTTGTTTTTTTATAAGATATATTTTGAAGATGCTGAATCAAAAGTTTAAAATTTTGGAAAGTTTATATGAGAATTTTAGATATAGTACTTTATTGATATCTAATTTCGCTTTAAAAAAACTTTTTAGAAATTTAACAAACTTTGTTGTGGTTACTTGATAAAATCGATTTTTCAAAAATTAAGTTTTTCTAGTTACTTCTTTTAATAAGATAAATTGTAATTGATTGTTAAAAGTGATATTATTAAAACATAAGGGGTGAGGATTTTGTCTAGAGAAGAAAAATTAAGAACAATTATTAGTACGATAGATAATTCAGAATATAGTGCTACTAATAAAAATGTTACTAATAAGTGTATGATGAGAACATTTAAAGAGGCTGATGACACTTGGTTAGCTGAAGCATATTCTAAGAAAAAATATGCTGATTATAAACCATTTCAATTTGTTGATGGTGAGGGAGTAAGATGCTCTATATATCTAAGTGGTTGTCTATTTGCTTGTAAAGAGTGCTTTAATGAAAGTATCCAAAACTTTAATGCTGGACAATTATATACAAAAGAAATAGAAGATCAAATCATACAAGATCTAAGCAATTCATATGTGCAAGGACTAACGATTTTGGGAGGAGAACCATTTCTTAATACTCAGGTAGCTAAATCTTTAGCGAAAAGAGTTAGGGATGAATTTGGTTCAACAAAAGATATCTGGGTATATAGTGGTTACACATATGAACAACTCTTAAATGGTAGCGAGGACAAAAAAGAATTATTAAGTTTATGTGATGTATTGGTAGATGGACCATTTATGATTTTTCTAAAAGACCTAAGTTTAAGATTTAGAGGGAGTAGTAACCAAAGAATTATAGATTTAAAAAATTCGAGTAAGGATAATGTAGTGTTATATTTAGAATAGTAATACTAGGAATGAAATTACTTTTAATAGAAAGTTTTTCGTGATATAATATTTAAGTTAATAATTAGGGATATATAACATCTCTAATTATTTTTGTTAATTAATTTATAGAGAGGAGATTAAAAGTTGAAAAATATTATAGAGATTTTTCGAAAGGATATAAAAGAAGTATTTAGAAAAACTAATACGTGGATAATTATAGTAGGTTTAATATTTTTACCATCGATGTATGCATGGCCAAACATTTTATCTTCATGGGATCCATATGGTCATACAAATAATATTAAAGTTGCTGTTACATCTGAAGATGATGGGGCTACTGTCGATGGCAAAGAGTTAAACTTAGGTAATAGTTTAGTTGAAGGATTGAAAAACAATAAGAACCTTGATTGGCAGTTTGTATCTAATAAACAAGAAGCTGAGGACGGAGTAAGAATAGGTGATTATTATGCTAGTATAGTAGTTCCAAAAAACTTTAGTAAAGATATGACTTCTGTTAGTAGAACAGAACCTAAAAGGGCGACAATTGAGTATACGGTAAATGAGAAGATTAATGCTATTAGTCCTAAAATAACTAATAGTGGAGCTTCAGCAATTGCTAATAACATTAGTAAGAGTTTCGTTGAAACGGCAAATGGAGTAATTTTTGAAAAACTACATGAAGCCGGTATTAAATTTGAAGAAAATTTACCATCAATAGAAAAAGCTAAACAAGAAATTTTCAAATTGAATGAAAACTTTTCTACATATGAAGCGAGTTTAAATGAATTAATAGGAAAAGTAGAACATGGTTATAATATATTAAATACAGTTCAAAATACTTTACCTGAAATAGATAGAGCAGCGACTAATAGTATTATGCTAGCTGATAAAGCAGGTGTAACAATTAACAATATTCAAGGATTTAATGATAGAATGCTACCTATTATTAGTAATCATTTAAGTGTAGTTGAAGAAGTATCAAAAGAAGCAAATATTATAGCAAAAGAAATTCAACAAAAACCAGATAGAACAGAAGAAATTAAAGCTAGACAAAAAGCTTTAGATAGTAGACTTCAAGCTAGTGGAGAAAGACTACAACTTGTAAAGAATATTTTCGAATATTTTAATAACCTATCTAATGAAAGATTATTTAATAATCAACTAGCCAAAGTGACAAATCTAGAAAATGATATTAATAAAGTAAAAGAGATTAATATTAATATTTATAATAAGATGGATCACTATGATGAAATTACAGATACTTTGAAAGAAGAGTTTGTAAATAAATCAGCTAGAATAAACGAACTTTCGACAGATATGAATACTAAGTTAAATGATGAGGTTTCTCCATTAATATCACAGGTTCTTAGTAGGGCAGATGTTAATATTGATAAAGTGAGTGGAATAATAGCTCAGGCTCAAGGAGAACTTCCAGCCGTAGAAAGAAAATTATCAGAAACTGAAGCGAAAATAAGTAATGCACATGCTAAATTATTAACATTACAAGCTCATATGCCATCAGCAAAAAGCAAAATTCAAAAACTAACAGATGAAATAAAAAAAGCTGATGGAGAAGTAGATAAAAATCAACTGTTTAATTTATTAAAAGTCGATTATAAGCAACAAGCTGAATTTTTCGCAAATCCAGTAAAACTTCAAGAGAATAAACTTTATCATATAGAAAACTACGGATCAGCGATGACTCCATTTTATACAGTTTTATCTATTTGGGTTGGATCATTATTAATGTCTTCGTTATTAACTACTAAGGTAGAAGATGAAGAAAATAAATATAAACCATATCAAAAATACTTTGGAAGAGGGTTATTGTTTGTAATAATTTCTTTATTCCAGACATTAATTATAACTTTAGGTGATATGTATATTCTAGGTACTCAGGCGACATCACCATTTAGATTTGTTGTATTTGCATTATTAATATCTTTACTATTTTCATCAATTATTTATACAATAGTATGTATTTTAGGAAATGTAGGGAAAGCAGTTTGTATTATATTATTAGTTCTGCAATTAGGAAGTTCAGGGGGAACATTCCCGATTCAGATGACTTCAAAATTCTTCCAAACATTATATCCAAAGGTACCATTCACTTATTCAATAGGATTACTACGTGAAGCGGTAGGTGGTGTATATGCTCCAGCTGTGCACCGTGATATAAAAATATTATTTATATATCTAATTATTGTTCTTTTAGGTGGAGCGATTCTAGTTAGTCTAAAAGCACGTTCAGCAAAATTAAGTAGAGAAAGAGAACGTTCTAAGTTATTCTTATAGAATATAATTTACAGTAGAGATTAAGTAGTTACAATATAATGTAGTTTTGTAATATTACTTAATCTCTACTTTTATGAATTTAACATTATAATTTAGGTCTATTTTATAAGTTGTAACAAGGAGAATAAAAGATGAAAGTATGTCGAGTTTACCTGATTATGGATATGTGAGTTTTAAAGGCTGCCTAGGGATAAAAAATGTAGAGACTATTTGACGCTCTTTGTAGTAGGTGTAAATTATAGACCAAAAATACCTGGATTTTTGAAGAATTCAACAGTTATTGGGAAACCACCTAAGAAAACGATTGAAGACAAAACTAAAAAGCTATATAATAAAGGTGTGAAAGAGAAAGTTGTGTGAAATGATAAAAATCATTTTTATCAAGAAGAATGAGATGAATAGGGTAGAAAGTTCTATGAAGTGGTAGGAAAACGTGATGTTAATAATGAAGTGTGTACAATTTATAAAAACACTAATTTTACAGAAAAAATTTAAGGGGAATATATAGTCCTATTTTTATAAATGAGCATATTTTAGAAAATGAATTATGAAGATTTAATCCAAATTGACTCTGATGGAGAAGGGGTTGTGTTGTCGTGAAACACACAATCAAACTGATAAAATATATAATTATCTTGAGAAATTAGAAAAATGGCAAAGAAAGAGAGGTGATCTAGATGTATTTGAAGTTGAGAAAAATAGAAAACACTGTTAATATTAGATATTATTATCCTAATGATACAAAAATCCCTGGTATAGTTGAATTAAAAGAAAACGGAGATGTTTCTATAATCAAACTTTCTCAATATGATATTGAAAACGATGATTTATATTTGGCTAATAAAGCAAAAGCGGCAGTAAGAAAAATGTGGAGTTTGAATAAATTTCCAGAAGAACATTTTCTGGCTTGGGGATAGATATAATTAATAGTAGGTTGATTATAAAATACTTAGTAGATTTTTACTTTGTTTAGTTGTAGAATTAAAGTATTTTAATAATTATACGATAAAATTAAAAACAAAAGCTGAAAAAGTAAAAATGTATTTATAACATATAATTTTTAAGAAATAGAAATAGAATTGCTGGGGAATAGTAATTCTATTAGAGATAATCTATGAAAAATAGTATATACGTTCATTAAATATTATATAGGAGAATGATAATGAAAATTAGTGAGATTATAATGAAAGACATTGAAAAAACAAGAGGAATTAAATTTGAAAAAGAGATTGATATAGAAAATCTTTCTGATAAGGAATTACGAGCAACGCGATTTGTAGATGGCTGGACTGAAGATGAAATAGAAAGAATAGAAAAAGAATGGGCTAAAAGAGGATTATAGTAAAAATACATAAAATTTAGTTAGGTATTTTGTTTCTGAAAGGTATTAGAAGACAAAATTAAGGAAGGCTTTTAAAAATGTTGATAAAACCTAAAGGGTATAAGTATTGGGTAACCAGTGGAGATGAATTAAAAATAAAAGAAGATGCTCCAGAATGGGCAAAAGAAGAATTTGAAGAATATTTAAAACTGATGGATCAATCTTCAGGAGAAACAGAAGAAGTTGAGGTAATTATATATTAATAGTTAAAACTATGTTAAATACTTAGTAAATTTTACTAGGTATTTTTATTTTCTCATACTAAATGAAAAAACTTAGTATTTATGATATAATAAAATGATAAAACCTTAAAATATAGAGGATAGATTATGGTTAGAACATTAGATAGAACAAAAGATATCTTTTTAGATACAATGCTTTTGGGAAATGAAATTTTAATAAAAAAAATAAAAACAACGAATAAAACGAAAATTACTGTTGTCCTAGCAGCATATAGAAGTGTGAAAAGATTACAGGAAATAATTAATAATTTATTTAATCAAAGTTTTCAAGATTTCGAAGTAATAGTAGTCGATGATCTTTCTAGTTCAGAAATAGAAGAAGCGGTTGCTACAGTTGACAGTAGTAAAATAAATTATATAAAAAAACAACTAGGATCTAATTCATCAGCGAAAAATTGTGCATTAGATTTTTCTAAAGGAGAATATGTTGTTTTTGTAGAAGAAAATTCAAAATTAAAACAAAATTACTTAGAGATTTTATATAATGAGATTTCTAAAAATAATCTTGATATTGCAATGTTAACTAGAGACGGATATCCTAGTATATTAGATGAAAAGATTTCATCTGGTCAAGAGTATTTAGTAGAAGAAATTAAAAGATTGAAAAATGATTTAAACTATAACATTACTTCTTGCATGTTTAAAAGAAAATTTTTAGATATCTATAATTTAAGATTTCAAGAAGACATGCTTGCTTTAGAGAACTTATATTTCAAGTTGAAAACTTTTGATATAGCAGGAAAGGTTAGTCAAATTGGAAAAGTTGGATATAAAGACTTATTAGAAAAAAAATCAGTGAGAAACAATGCAATGATAGATGCTTCTACTAGAAGAATAATGATTGCAGTAAATAAAATAGAAGAATTTAAACAAAACAAAAAATATGAAGAAAGTTTAAATCTTCTATGCGGATACTTACTTTTTGATGTATTAAGAATGCATGAAAATATGTCCGAGGAAATAGAAATTTTAGAATTAATAAAATCAAGAAAAAATTATTTTGAAAGTGATACATTTGTTAACAAAACAATGATAGCAATGTCTCCGATAATGTTTGCTAATCATCTTAATAGAAAGGATAGGAGATAAATATGAGGCGAATACTTCATAATGTATTTTCATATGTGTTTATAGCGCTTTTCACAGTTGCTTTAACTTGGGCTTATGTAGCACCGTTTGTATATGAACGAATATTGAATCCACTTGCGTTACTTTTAGGAGTTCCTGTTGTATTCATATTATTTATTTATGCAGTAAAGAAAATTTTAGCAACTGATGAAGTAGGATTGAAAAAATATAATAGAATTATAATATTAGTATACTTAGTATTTCAGGCAATAATATTATCGATGGATACCTTAAACTTTTCAGATGGTGCAGAGATAGAAAACGAAGCACACTATATGCTAAACTATGGGAAATTTTCAGGTGAGAGATACTTTTTAGTTTATCCTAATAATATTACACCTACTATTATCCTTTATTGGATATATCGTATAGCAGCATTTCTACATATTTCTGAAGTTTGGATGTTGCATATATTCTGTTTCTTAGTAACAACAGCAACTATATTCTTAACGTATAAAACTGCTGGAAAATTACTAACAAAACAAAAACAAACAATAATTCTTGGGCTAATGATTTTATACATACCATTTCAAATGTACAGTTTATTCTACTATTCTGATACTTTGATGGTAATCATGGTAGCTTTAATAATATATGTACTTATCCCGTCGGATGGGAGTTTTATCTTTAGAACCAAGCATATTGTAGCTGTGGCAATATTAGTAGCATTTGCTTGGAATCTTAGATCTAATATCATTATTATTTTACCGGCATTAATTGTGTACTTACTATTTTTTAAATGGTACAAAAATTTGGTATTATTACTAGTAACCTTCGGAATTGCATTTATCTTCTTTGGCAAAGGATTCGATATGCTTTGGGCACACTATGGATTCTGGAAAGATGATGGTTATAGATTTCCTATGTTACACTGGGTAATGATGGGAATGAGCATTCAAGGTGGAAGTTATAACTGGCAAGATTTCCAATTTACATATCTTAGTCAAAATAAAATGACTGATGACCTCGGCTTATTTTTTAATAGGATAACTCACAGACCAATTTTCCTTAATTTACTTATGGTAGTATTAAAAATAAGAGGTAATTGGAGTGATGGTACGATAAATTATACGAATGGTACTCGTGCATTAAGAGATGGAGATGGATTCTTATGGCAATTATTCTATGGAAGTGACAATAGTTTCTTTATCTATATTTCTCAAATGATGTATGTAGTTATTTTATTCGGGATGGTTTACTACATTTACAAACGTAGAAAAGAGTATATAACATCTTGTTTCTTATTCCAAATTATTATTTTTGGAGTATTCATGTTCCATTTAATTTGGGAAGCAAAACCTAGATATGTTTATGCGTGGATGCCAATAATCTTTATTTTAGGAGCAAAAGGTTTAATTTTATTTGCTGAGAGATATGAGACTATAATATTTGATAAATACAAGAAAAAACTTTATATTGCTTTTGGAATAGTTTTTGCACTTCAAGTAGGTAGTGATAGTTTCTTAAGACCATCGTATTCAATGAACTTAGACTATGATTCACGTGTAATTAATGGTATTAGTATATATGCAACAGATAATTATCTGCGTGATGGAATAGTTAGAGTTAATAAAGATACAGACGTAGAACAAACGTTTAAAGCGAATCGAAGTTTTAATTATGTTCGTGGTTATATTTCATCATACGATGAGAAAAATAATTCAAAATATAAAGTAGAAATTATCGATAAAAAAGATAATAAAGTTGTAAGAGAACATGAATTTGTATATCGTGAATTGTATTGGGAAATTCCTTTACAAACATATACATTACGCTGGTATTTTGATGATCTTCCTGCAGGAGATTATAGTGTGAAATTCTCACAAATAGAAAGTGATAATAATGGTAGCATAGTAATTTCAAGTGTTCCGAATGAAATGGTAGATATGTATGAAGCGGGGAAATTATATATTAATGGAGCAGATCAAAATAAAAAAGATCTATCATTGCAAATAGGTCATAGATACCAAAAACTTTGGTGGTATTAAAAATACAAGAGAAAGTAAATTTATAAACTTAAATGAATAATGGGGCTTATCTTCAGATGGGTCCTTTTTATTTTGTGTATTTTAATTAAAGTTTAGTTATATTATAAGGTTAACATAAAGTATATAATATATAATATAATTATAACAAATCTAAATTATAGGGGTTTGTTAAGAATAAAAGGACTGATCTAAAAGTCTCAAGTTGAGGAACAGGAATCACGATTTTTAAGTCAATCCTTATAACTCCAGATAATATAGAAACCTTAATAAGTGAAAACGATTTATTGTCAAAGAAGGTAAAACTATGTTATAATAAAATTACAACATAAAAGGAGCAAATAACTATGGTAAATATTTATGATAAAGCAAATGAATTTGAAAGAGCATTAAGAGAATCTGATGAATACAAAACATCATTAGCAGCATCTGAAGGATTATATTCTGATGAAGAAGCTAATGAACTTTACACACAATTCGTATCAAAACAAAAAGATTTAATGGAAGCAGCTCAATCAGGAAATGAGCCTTCAGAAGAAGACTTAACAGCTTTAGAAGAAATCCAACAAAAATTAATGGAAAATGCTAAATTTTTAGATTTTGTGCAAGCTCAACAAAAACTTCAATTTTTAATCGAAGATTTAAATAAAGTAATGTACAAACCATTAGATGAACTTTTTGAAAAATACGGAAATAAATAAAATAAAAGAAAATAGTAAATCACGGTGTTAGAATCATTCTAACACCGTGATTTTTATATACACATTTAATTTTTATTTATCTTTATTTTCCTCAACATAATCTATTAATTCTAATGTTAGATCATATCTTAAAAATGGTGTGATTAAGTAAATTCCCTTGAAGTGTTTTAAAGCAACATCAAGTAGTTTTTTACTTTCTTCTAAAGCGACTTTTTGGCAAAGTTCTTTGTCATCTTTTACTTCTTCTAACTTAGCTAAGAATTCTTCTGATAATTTAATTCCAGGTACCTCATTATGTAGGAAGACAGCGTTGTTGTAGCTAGTTATTGGCATTATACCAACGAAGAATGGTGTATCTGGATAATCAGCAGCAAGTTCAGCTAATTGTTCAATTTTTTCAGCTTCAAAGACAGGTTGTGTAATAAAGTAATCAGTACCTGCTTTAATTTTTTTCTCAACTAAACGTTTTGTTTTACTTAGGTCGCGAACATTTGGATTATAAGCAGCTGCTACTGTAAAGTTTGTAGTCTTCTTCAGTGAAGCTCCGTTATATCCAAGTCCTTCATTAAGTTGTTTAATAAAAGGAATTAATTTAAGACTAGTCATATCATAGACACTAGTAGCACCTGGGAAATCACCAAGTTTACTTGGATCTCCAGTAAGAGCAAGGACATTATTAATTCCAAGAAGATCAAATCCCATTAATCGAGATTGTAGTCCGATAAGATTATGATCACGACATGTTAAATGAAGTAGTGTTGGGGTAGTAATATGTTCTTTAAGTAAAGTTGCAGCAGACAGGTTACAAATACGAGTACTAGCAAGAGAATTATCTGCTAGTGTAATAGCTTCAATGTTTTTCTTGTCTATTGCTTTAGCCCCTTCAATAAATTTATCAATATTTAAATGTTTTGGTGGATCTAATTCGGCAATTATAGTTACTTGTTTTTTGACTTTATCAACAATTGTTGGTTTATTATTTGCTACTCTGACTAGTTCTTCTTCTGCAGGTAGCGGTGTTATTACTTTTCTTTTAACTGGTTTAAGACCTTTTATTCCTTTTTTAATAGCACGAATATGTTCTGGAGTAGTACCACAGCATCCACCGATTAATCTTACACCTTCTTCAACAAGAAGTTTAGCACTCTGTTCAAAGTAAGATGAATTTTTTCTGAAACGATATTCGTTACCATTAATTGTTTGTGTCAGTTGTAATAAACTGGCATTAGGATAAGCAGATAAATAACTTTGTGCAAATAAAGGTACTTGTTTTAAACTTTTAATCATGTGGTAAGGACCTAGATGACAGTTTAAACCAACAATATCGGCACCTAAGTTAACAAGTGCACTTAAAGCATCAGTTACTTTTCCTCCGTTTTGAGTGATACCTGCTTCTAATAATGAGATATTAGTGATAATTGGTAAATCAGTTAATTTTCTTGCTTCAGTTAATACAGCTCTAATTTCTTCTTGATCATAGTAAGTTTCAAATAACAAGGCATCTATTTTATTAGTAGATAGTAGTACTTTTACTTGATCAAGTGTTTCATTAACAATAGTTTCTAATGAAAGTTCACATTCGCGAAGGCCACGAATAGCACCGATTGTTCCGAAAACAATAGTGTTTTCTCCTGCAGCCTTGCGTGCTATTTCAGCAGCGCGAATGTTAATTTCTTCAAATTTATCGTCATAGCCATACGTCTTAAGTTGGCATTTTTTTGCCGCATAAGTGTTTGTTTGAATTATATCCGCTCCAGCTTCGATATAAGCTTTATGAATTTTCTCCACAGAATCTGGATTAGAGATATTATTATATTCATGACAACTTTCCAATCCATTACTATAGAGAGCTGTACCCATAGCTCCATCAGCTACGAGTACATTTTGTTCTAATCTCTCTAATAAGTTTCTCATATGAACCTCCTATTTAGCGGCAAGTTCATTTCTGATTTCTTTAGTAACTTCAACTAAAACTTCTAAAGCTTCAATAGTTTCTTTTTCAGCACGTGTTTTTAATCCACAGTCAGGGTTAATCCAGAATTGTTCTGTAGATAGTTTTTGAAGTGGACGTAAGATATTAGTACGTACTTCTTCTTTTGTTGGTACACGAGGAGAGTGGATATCGTAAACTCCAAGACCGATACCTAATGGGTAGATTGCAGTCTCGAAAGCAGAGATTAATTCTCCGTGACTTCTACTAGTTTCGATAGAAATAACGTCAGCATCTAATGCACGGATAGAATCGATAATTTCATCGAAGTTAGAATAACACATGTGTGTGTGGATTTGTGTATCATCTTGAACTGATGAAGTAGCTAAACGGAATGAGAATACTGCTTCTTCAAGATATTTTTCTTTTTTACTGTCTCTTAGAGGTAATCCTTCACGGATAGCTGGTTCATCAACTTGGATAATTGTAATTCCAGCTTTTTCTAAAAGTTCAATTTCATTTTTAAGTGCGATAGCGATTTGGTTGAAGATTTTTGCTTTAGGAATATCAGTTCTTTCGAATGACCAGTTTAGAATAGTAACTGGTCCAGTTAACATACCTTTAACAGGACGATTAGTTAAGCTTTGTGCATAAGCAGTTTCTTTAACTGTTACAGCTTCAACGTGTTTTACATCTCCGTAGATGATTGGTGGTTTAACCCCACGAGAACCGTATGATTGAACCCAACCGAATTTAGTTGATGCGAATCCAGCGAAACGTTGACCGAAGAATTCAACCATGTCTGTACGTTCAAATTCACCGTGAACTAATACATCGATATCAAGGTCTTCTTGAATTTTAATCCAACGAGCGATTTCCTCTTCGATGAATTTTTCATAAGCTTCATTAGATAATTCACCTTTTTTCCATAGTGCACGTTGTAAACGTACTTGTTTAGATTGAGGGAATGATCCGATTGTAGTAGTTGGTAATAATGGTAAATTATATTTTTTGTTTTGAATTTCACGACGAACTTTGTAGTCAGATGGACGAGTTGAACGAACATTTTCACTTGATTCTAATTCAAGATTTCTGAAGTCGGCATTTTGTAATTTGTTGAAGTCTTCTACGTGTTTTTGGTACGCAGCTTCTTCTTTGCCATCTAGTTTGTTAGCTAGTAAGTTAAGTTCTTCTAATTTTTGATCAGCGAATGCTAAACCATTAAGTAAAGTTTCTTCTAATTCAGTTTCATTTTTAGTTGTTACTGGTACGTGTAGTAGTGAACAAGATGGTTGGATTACTAATTCAGCAACATTAGCTTTGATTTCCTCTAATAATGCAGAACTATCTTCGAAATCGTTGCTCCATACGTTACGTCCATCTACAACACCTGCAAATACTTCTTTATCTTTGAATAGACCAGCTTTTACATTAGCTAAGTTTTCTTCTCTACCGTGAACGAAGTCTAATCCGAATGCTACAGGTAAATCAGCAAGTTTTTCAGCTTCTACTAAAGCTTCGAAGTAAGTTTGGAAGATAAATTTAGCATCTACTTCATTGTTGAAGTGGTTGTACACTTTGTGAGCTAATTCTACATAATTTTTACCTTCATCAGTAACGAAAATTGGCTCATCTACTTGGATGTAAGAAGCACCAGCTTCAGCTAATTCTTTGAATACTTGAGTGTATAATGGTAATAATTTATCTACAGCTTTTTCGAATTCACCTTCAGCTAATCCACTTGATAAAGCAACATATGTAATTGGTCCAGTAATAACTGGTTTAGCTTTATCTCCTACGATTTCTTTAGCTTCTTTATATAAGTCTAATAGACGAGTGTTGTTTAATTTAGGGTTAACATTTTCCCATTCTGGTACGATGTAGTGGTAGTTAGTGTTAAACCATTTTTTAAGTGCAGATGCAACGTTATCTTTGTTACCACGAGCGATATCGAAGAATAAGTCTACATCAACTTCTCTTCCTTCAAAACGTTGTGGAATAACGTTGAATTGTACAGATAAATCTAAAATGTGGTCATATAGTGAGAAATCACCAACTGGGATGAAATCTAAACCAGCGTTGAATTGTTTTTCGATATAAAGACGACGAAGTTTTTCTGCTTCTTCAAATAATTCGTTTTGACGAACTGTACGAGCCCAATATCCTTCAATTAATTTTTTCCATTCTCTTTTTTCCCCTAAACGTGGGTATCCTAAACTTGAAATTTTTGTCATTATTTCTTTCCTCCTGAAATTTTCTCTTTTTTGTATATTGAATTATAAAAATAAAAACGCCCTTAAACAATATTAAAAATATTGTCTAAGGACGTGCGTTTCATACGTGGTACCACCTTATTTTATGGAAAATCTAAAATTGTGAATTGAATTTTTTAGTTTTCCACCTCATTAAAATTTTAACGCTATTTTATGCGTAATTATCTAACTACTGCTCGATAATTAAAACTCAAAGACCATCTTCAAAAAAATTCATTAATCTCTTTTCAGCTACCGAGATTCTCTGGTGTAACTCCTTTTTTCTACTCATCTTATCAATGTTATATTATATTAATTTATAAAAATAATTTTTACTCAGTCTTAAATACGACAAAAGGGTAGTAACACAAGGGACGAAATGACCGTGTTACCACCCAATTTTATAATCTTAAAATAAATTTAATCTTACCTCAATGATTATTAACGGTAATCAACCGGAACTAACTCATTAATAGTCATTAGTTCAGCTCTGTGACCATTTACAATACACCCAAATCCTTTTTTTCACCAACCAAAAGGTCTCTAATAAATAAGTAATATTGCTCTTCACTTCTTCGCTTTTAAAACTGTTAAAGAAATATTAACATAAGTTTTTTTCTTTGTCAACACTTTTTAGTAAAAAAATTAAAAACTTTTTTCGAAATTGTCAGAAATCTAAGATAGACCATATATATTAATATATTTTAAAGATAATATTTTAATAATAACTATTTAAGAAATATTTTAACTTTTACTAATAGTTAGTTAATATCTATAAGGTATACTGTATTCATCAAACAAAAAGTTTTGGTAATAAAGTATTAAAGTAAGAGGAGAAAAATACAAATGAAAAACAACTTTATTAAATCAGAAAATTTTACGAAATGGGCAATAAGAAAAGTTAGTGTTGGAGTAGTATCAGCAGCAATTGCAAGTGGTATTTTTGTAATTGTAGGAGGTGGAGAAGCTCACGCAAGTGATTTACAAGATAAAGCTCCTGTAGTTCAAAAAGTTAATAAACAAACTGATACAGCTGTTGAATCTAAAGCAATTGAAAACAAAGTAAATACTGTAGAAAAAGAAACAAAACCAGTTGAGAAAAAAACAGTTGAAGCAAAAGATGTTGTAAGTTCTGAGAAACAATCTGAAGTAAAAGCAGAAAAAGAAGTGAGTGTTGACTCTAAAGAAGCTGATGTAAATAATTTAATAAAACAAGCAAAAGATGTAGCAGAACCACAAACAACTCCAGTTGAAGTTAAAAAAGCAGTAATGGATAATACAAAATATACAGTCGATGTACCAGCTAAATATTTAGATAAAGCGAACTTCCCAGGACCATTCACAGCGGGAGTGAACCAAGTAATTCCTTACGAATTCTTTGGTGGAGATGGAATGTTAACAAGATTAATCTTGAAATCATCAGACAAAGCACCATGGTCAGACAACGGATCAGCGAAAAATCCAGCGTTATTACCATTAGAAAAATTAGGAAAAGGATTATACTTCTATGAAGTAGACCTAGAAGGAACACAAGGAAAATCAGATAAAGAATTACTAGATTTATTAAAAGCAAATGGAACACAAAGCTACAAAGCAACAATTAAAGTGTATGGTGAAAAAGACGGAAAAGCAGATTTAACAAACGTAGTAGCAACAAAAGATGTAAATGTAAATCTAAATGGATTAACAAGTGGCAACGAAGTTAAAAAAGCAGTAATGGATAATACAAAAGATACAGTAGATGTACCAGCTAAATATTTAGATAAAGCAAACTTCCCAGGACCATTTACAGCAGGAGTTAACCAAGTAATTCCTTACGAATTCTTCGGTGGAGATGGAATGTTAACAAGATTAATCTTGAAATCATCAGACAAAGCCCCATGGTCAGATAACGGATCAGCGAAAAATCCAGCGTTATTACCATTAGAAAAACTAGGAAAAGGATTATACTTTTATGAAGTAGACTTAGAAGGAACACAAGGAAAATCAGATAAAGAATTACTAGATTTATTAAAAGTAAATGGAACACAAAGCTACAAAGCAACAATTAAAGTGTACGGTGAAAAAGACGGGAAAGCGGATCCAACAAACGTAGTAGCGACAAAAGAAGTGACTGTAAATCTACATAAAGAAACTATGCAAATGGATATGAAACCAGGTGAAGATATGATGCAAAATAATACAGCTACTGGTTCAATGGATTCAAATGTAAGTGGAAAAATAATGAATATGAGTAAATCTGACAATATGTCTATGAAATCTAGTATGAATAAAGATATGATGCAAGATAATATGACTATGAATACTCATATGAGTAATGGAATGATGAAAAAAGGTATGCTACCAAAAACAAGTGCGGTACCTGAAGGAACAATGAGTTCAACAAATTCATCAAATACTGGAATACTAGGATTAATCATTGCAAGCTTCTTAGGTCTATTAGGATTAAGAAGAAAAAATAATTAATAAATAAAATAAACTTGTAGATTTTATCGAAATAGTGCTATACTTTTATTGTATAGTACTATTTTGATAAGAGGAGTTAAATATGGTCAATAAAATTTTATTAGTAGATGATGAAATAGAAATAACGGAGATAAATAAACGATATTTAGAGCAAGGTGGATATGATGTTGATATCGCTAATGATGGTAAAGAAGCTTTAGAGAAATACAAGAAAAATAAATATTCTTTAATAATTACAGATATAATGATGCCCAATATGGATGGTTATGATTTAATCAGCGAGGTACAGTATTTAGATGATGAGCAACCATTTTTATTTATAACAGCGAAAACAACAGAACCAGATAAAATCTACGCTTTAAGTTTGGGGGCAGATGACTATATAGTAAAACCATTTAGTCCAAGAGAATTAGTTTTAAGAGTTAGAAATATACTACGTAGAATCGAGAAAAAAAGTAGTGAGAATATTTTAACTTTAGGTGATTTGAAAATTAACTATAATAGTAGAATTGCTATGGTAAATGATAGACAATTAGAACTAACCGTGAAATCTTTTGAATTATTATGGCTACTGGCTAATAATCCAGATCGTGTTTTTTCTAAAACAGAATTGTATGAAAAAATTTGGCAAGATGAATATGTTGAAGATGCAAACACACTAAATGTGCATATACACTCATTAAGAAGAATCTTAACAAAATATTCGACAGAAAAAACACCAAGTATAAAAACTGTATGGGGTCTAGGATACAAAATGGAAAAACAAGTTTAAAAATGGAAAGGAAATATAGTATGAAATTAAAAGATTATATTATTGTTGGATATATTTTATCATTTTTAATAACTATTATGGCTGTTTTTTGGGCTTCAAATTTAATGTTAATTGAAAAAAAAGATACATATTTTATAGTTGTGATTACAATAATTGCAGGACTAATTGGAGCTACGATTAGTATTATATTACTAAAAGGTGTATTTAAGTCATTACGTGTTCTAAAGAGACAAACGATTAGTATAAGTGAGAAAAATTTTGATATTAGCAATACTGTAGAAGGTCCCACTGAGTTTAGAGAATTATCATTATCATTCAATGAAATGGCAAAACATTTAAAAGAAAGTTTTGAGTCATTAGAAGAAAGTGAAAAAGAAAAATCTCTTATGATAGCCCAGTTATCTCATGATATAAAAACTCCTATAACTTCAATTCAATCAACGGCAGAAGGTATGTTAGATGGAATAATAAAAGAAGAAGAATATAAATATTATCTAGAAACAATTTGTCGACAAACGACAAGATTGAATAAACTTGTTGAAGAATTAAATTACTTAACTTTAAGTGTTAAAGATACTAGTGAAGATGATAAAAATGAAACAATATTTTTAGACAAATTATTGATTGACTGTATGTCAGAGTTTAAGTTGCGAGCAGAAAAAGAAAAAAGAGATATCTATATTAAAGTTATTCCTGAGAATGCTAAAATAGTAAGTAATTACAATAAGATTCAAAGAATTATCGTGAATTTAATAGGTAATGCATTTAAGTATTCACCAAGCGGGACAAAAATAGAAATAGTTGCCAAAATAAAAAATCAAGAATTATCAATTTCTATAATTGATGAAGGTTGCGGTATAAAAGAAGATGAGATTGATAATATTTTTAAAAGATTATATCGTGTTGAAGCGTCAAGAAATATGAAAACAGGTGGTTATGGCTTAGGTTTAGCAATAGCGAAACAGTTAGCCTTACAAATAAATGGAGACATATTAGTAGAAAGTGAATATGGTAAAGGAAGTAAATTTACTTTAAAAATTAATTGTTAATATACTGAGTATACAAGAAAATCTTTGAATCAGATTTATTATTTGGAAAGAATAATTGGAATTAGATTTTTAGGAATTTTCAATATAAAAACATACAAATTTTTTAAATTTTGACAAAATAAATTTTTCACGGTATAATGAAAAAAAATCTACTGAGGAAAATAAACATGGTAAAATCGAAGTATATTACGCGCCTTAAACGTTCTGAAGGACAACTTAGAGGGATTCAAAAAATGATAGAAGAAAAGAGAGATTGTATTGATATAATAACTCAATTAAGTGCGGTTCGTTCAAGTGTTGATCGTGTTATTGAGTTATTAATAACAGAAAATCTTATGGAATGCATTAATAATCCCTTAGAAAATCCTGTAGAGCAGAAAGAAAAAATAGAGAAAGCTATAAAATATATAGTAAAAAATAAATAGTTTAAAGAAATGATAAAAAGACTTGAATCTAAATAATTTTAGGAACAAGTCTTTTTTTGATGATGTATTAATTTTATATTAATAAGAATTTAATATAGTGAAAATTGGTTGTTTCTATTATTTAATATTTTATTTTGTTTCTCCAGGCCAATTATTCATACCACCTTTGATATTTGTTACATCGAATCCTTGAGCTTCTAAAAAATCATATGCTTTAGCTGAACGTCCACCCGCTTGGCATATTACATAGTATTTTTGATTCTTATCTAATCTAGTGAATTCTATACCTAGAGTACTCAGAGGAAAATTTTTAGCAGAAGGTATATGACCTACTTCGTACTCGTGATTTTCTCTTACATCAAGAATCATAAGTTCCTCATTATTATATTTTTCATAAAAATCTTGCATTGAAATATTGTTTTTCATGATTTTTTCCTTTCAATATTAGTAATTTTAGACTGTTTTGCCTCTCCATGCATGCATACCGCCTTGGATATTAATAACATCGTATCCTTTCTTTTTTAGTTTTTTTGCTGCAAGTTTGCTTCTAGCTCCAGAGTGACAAATAACATATACTGTTTTATCTGTTATTGGAGTAAATTGACCAATCTCACTAAGTGGGACATTTTTTGCATTTTTTATATGTCCTCTTCGAAATTCTACAGGTGTTCTTACGTCTATTAATTGAATATTTTCTTTAAGTTTTTGTTCTAGCTCAATAGTAGAAATACTATCTACTTTTGTGAATAAGAAAAACATTATTGTACCTCCTAACATACCCTTATGGGGTATATTAAACCATGAAATAATAGATTTGTCAAAGAAATTGATTTAATTTTATATAGTAAGATTAACAAGTTAATAATCATCTACAATTTAAATAAAAATGAAAGTAATTTATTATAAATTAAAAATTTTATAAGGATTATAAGATGAAAAATGAAAATTATTGATGAAAATAAATTTTCAAATATTTGGATGTTATATACTTGACAAATAAGAAAAATAGGAGAATAATGGAAAAGGAAGCGACCTTCATTTTAATAAAAAACAACCAACAATTAAGGAGGAAATTAAATGAAAAAAATATCAAAAGTAGCTACTGCTAGTGTATTATTATTTACATTAGCGAATCCATTAGCTGTATTTGCTGAGAATAAAGTAGGTAATATTTCAGAAACAAGTAGTAATAAAACAACACAAGACCTTACTATTACTTCAGAAGAAGTCAACGGTGATATAGTATTTCATGTGACTGCACAGAGAGATACTTATGAAGCTATTGTATATGCAAAAATTAACGGAAATAATTATACTTATAATTTGGGTAACTTAAAAAAAGGTCAAGTATCTAAGATAGTTCAACCTGATGCAAGTATAAATAACAATAATACTTCTATTTCAAAAGAAAGTAATAAAGGAAGAATACTACCAAATACAAGTGCTGTAAGAGAATTAGTACAAAAAACAGTTTTCTACAATAATGAAATAAATGGAAATGAAGTTGAAGCAAAAATTGTATATAAAGTATATGAATTAGTAGAAAAACAATCAACTCAAAATGATGGAAGAGAATATATTCCAGAAAGCAATGTTAAAGAAGGTGCCATTGTAAAACCTGAAGTATTAGTAAAACCTGAAAATAAAGAAGTTTTAGGTGGAGCAATAGTTGAGCCAGCCGTTCAACCAGAATTACCAAAAGCAGTAGTGCCAGCACCGAAAGCAGAAAAACCAATAGCGCCAGCACCGAAACCAGAAGAGCCAACAGCGTCAGCACCGAAAGTAGAAAAACCAGCGGCGTCAGCACCGAAAGCAGAGGAGCCAGCGGCGCCAGCACCAAAAGCAGAGGAACCAGTAGCGCCAGCACCAAAAGCAGAAAGACCAGCGGCGTCAGCACCGAAAGTAGAAAAACCAGAGGTTCCAGCACCAAAAGCAGAAAAACCAGTAGCGCCAGCACCGAAAGCAGAAAAACCAGAGGTTCCAGCACCGAAAGCAGAAAAACCAATAGCGCCAGCACCGAAAGCAGAAGAGCCAACAGCACCAGCGCCGAAAGCAGAGGAACCAGCAGCGCCAGCACCAAAAGCAGAGGAACCAGCAGCAACAACGCCAAAAGCAGAGGAACCAGCGGCGCCAGCACCGAAAGTAGAGAAACCAGTGGCGCCAGCACCGAAAACAGAGAAACCAGTGGTGCCAGCGCCAAAAGCAGAGGAACCAGTAGCTCCAACACCTAAGGTAGAGAAACCTGTGGTTTCAACACCAAAAGCGGAAGAGCCAGCGATACCAGCGCCAAAAGCAGAGGAACCAGCAGCTCCAGCACCTAAGGTAGAGAAACCGGCGGCTTCAACACCAAAAGTAGAGGAACCAGTGGCGCCAGCACCAAAAGCGGAGAAACCAGTGGTACCAGCCCCAAAAGCGGAGAAACCATCGTCACCAGCAGCAAAAGCAGAAGAGCCAGTGACCCCAGCACCAAAGGCAGAAGAGCCAGCGACTCCAGCCCCAAAAGCAGAGGAACCAGTGTCACCAGCCCCAAAAGCAGAGGAACCAGTAGCTCCAGCACCAAAAGCAGAAGAGCCAACGACTCCGACACCAAAAGCAGAAGAGCCAGTGACCCCAGCACCAAAGGCAGAAGAGCCAGCGACTCCAGCCCCAAAAGCAGAAGAGCCAGCATCTCCAGCAGCAAAAGCAGAGGAACCAGCGTCTCCAGCACCAAAAGCGGAAGAGCCAGCTGCTACACCAAAAGAAGATACTCCGTCTGAAGAAGTAGTACCTAAAGATGAAAAACTTGAGGAAGCAAAAAAAGATGGAAAAGATGTTATTGAAAAAATTGCATCTTCAAAACTTAGTGAAATTGAAAAAGTTAAAGATGAAGCAGAAAAAGCTAAGTTAAAAGCTAAATTAAAAGAATTAAAAGAAGCAGGATTAGAAGCGATAAATAATGCTAAAAATCACGATGCAGCAGTAGATGCTACGGATGAATATCAAACTAAAATTGATGAAATTAATGTTCCAGGTGAAGAATTACCAGCACCAAATTATAACAAAGATAATTTAACAAATGGTCGTAACGAAGGTACTACTATTGATAATGGAAGTACAGCAATAGGTCATGGGTCAGGTGAAGCTACATCAACAACTCCGATACAGCCTGTCACTGAAGAAAGACCAACTTCACCAGCAACTCCAACACAACCTGCTTCAACTTCGGAGGGAACTTCTAGTTTCAGAAATGCTCCTCAAGTTCAAGTTAGAGCAAGAAGAGTAGCACGTGCAGCAAATCAACCAGACGGTACGGTAAACATAAGTTATAATTATGACGGAATGCCAGATATTAATGGATTTTTATCTGATCCAGGAGAAAATAATACAGTAGCTATTTCAAATTCAGCAACTGAAGATGAAGTGAAAGAATTAGTTAAAGCAAAAATTCAAGCTAAGGCTCAAGAATTAGCTAAACATGGATATAAAGTAAAAGAAGAAGTAGTATTTGAGCAAGATACTAATGTGAAGAACTTTAATTATGTAGTTACTTTCACTAAAGAGAAAACAGGAACTACAGGCTTCAGAATCGCTCCAGAAGTTCAAGTTAGAACTAAAAAAGTTGTAAAAAGAGATTTATCTAATAAAACTAAAAAAATAAACATCTATTATAATCTAACAGCTCTTAAAGATATTGCGGGAGCATTAGGAGAATTAGGGGGAGAGAATATGCTTACTTTCCCAGGAAATACACCTAAAGAAGAATTAAAACGAGCTATTGAAGAAAAAACAAAAGCTCAAATTGAAAAATTGAAAAAACAAGGTTTTAAAGTTGTTTCAACTACCGACTTAGATCAAATCGTTGAAGGTGGAGATAGCTATGATTATGTTGTAGAATTCACAAAAGAATCTAAATCTGTATCAGCTAATAATACAGGTTTTAGAAAAGCGCCTACAACACAAAGAAGGGCAAAAAGATCAACAGAAGCACAAGAAAACGTAAATGTTAATATTTACTTTAACTTAAAAACTTTACCAGGAATAGCTGGAGCATTAGATGTAGATGGTGATACTACTATACAACTTCCAAAAGATGCTAGTAAAGAACAAGTAAAAGAAGCTATAAAAGATAAAATTGCGAAAGTTGAAAATCGTGGCTATAAAGTTAGTGATTTTTACTTCGGAGCAAAAATGGAACATGGTTACGATTTTGTCGTAGAATTTAAAAAATAAAAAATAACCAAAATAAAAACTGACCTCAGAAGTTAGATAATAATCTAACTTGAGGTCAGCTTTTTTATTTTATTCTTCTTCAGTTTCACGAGGGAAAATCATTGATTCACTGAAGTTTAAG
Source organism: Gemella haemolysans (assembly GCA_032567735.1). Taxonomy (GTDB): domain Bacteria; phylum Bacillota; class Bacilli; order Staphylococcales; family Gemellaceae; genus Gemella; species Gemella haemolysans_E. The sequence goes on from JAWHCX010000002.1 coordinate 74,790, forward strand.
TTGCGAAGAGCGGTATAAGAATCTTCTAGAGAAATATAGTTTAATTTTCTCATCGTTAATACTCTATATTTTAAAAGTCGAACTAACTCCATTTGAAGTTCTTTAAGTTCTTCTTCGAAATCGATGTCTTCTAAAAATACTTCAAATAAAGTGAATGAGTAGTATCTATATACATCTTTAACGAATTCTGCAGTATTTTGATCTGAACACTTTTCATCAATAACCTTATAGGCTGTCTCAAGAAGTACTTTTCTTACTGTAGGCGAGCAATCAATGATAGCCTGAATTTGGCTAGAAGAAGCTTCAGCTTTTTGTTTAATTTCATCTAATTTATTGACGAAGTTTACTTTTCTTCTTTTTGGTATTTTTTCTTTAAGTTTCTCATAAAATTCTGGAGTTAGATCTTTAGCCACAAAATGACGAGTTAAACGACGTTTTAGATTGGATTCTTTTACATATATTCTTAAATTAAGTAATAGGTTTTTTGGTATCGAATATGTGAATAATAAAGATTTTCTAAGTTGCATAAGTTTAGAAATTTCCAGGATTTGCTCAATGTTAGGATTGTCCTTAAGTATTTCAGGGAGAACTTTGTCTTGTGCTTTCATTATTTTTTTGTGTAGTGATAGTGGTTCGTTTGTATTTTTAAATCTTCCAGTTTGCATGTTTCTGAAATATGTTTTTAATTCGTGTAAACTTTTTATTTCAATAGCATAAGCAACTTTTTCTTCAATAGATTTCTTAGAAATATCACGTTCTTTTAGTTCCTCAAGTGTGCCTTCTAAGATTTTTTCACGAAGAGAGTATTGAGTATATTCTTTCTCTTCATCTTCGTTCTTAACAACAAGTGGAAGCGCGATTGTACCGATAATAATACTTAGTAAAACGACGTTACTCGCAATGAATAGGATGGTATTTCTAAGAGGGAAGTTATCCCCAGTAGCAGTTACAACCGGAATCATAAGTGCTGTAGCAAGTGTTACTGTACCGTGAATACCACACAAACTAGTAATTAAAGAGTAGTTAAATCTAGAATAGTTACCTTTGTCAAATTTTCTATTTAGTATTATTTTCGCTGTTTTTCTAGCAGTCGTAAAATGATGAGGTTGGAATGATATGTAGTTGAAATATACAAAGGTCAATCTAACTATCATTAGACCTAAAACAATAACTAATGAAATTATGAATCCATATACAATATCAATCTCCCTATTATTAAACATAGTATGATATATCTCAGGGAGTAAATATCCTAAAAAGGTAAATACAAAACCATTTAGTACATAACTTGCTATTTGTTGAGTACTGTCTATAGTTACTGCAGCATCACTACTTACAACAGTAAGTAAGTGATGCTTTCTTTGGTAGTTGTATACTAGAGCTGTAATTACTACAGCTACGATACCAGAGACACCAATATGTTCCGCAAGATAGAATACTATAACTGGTGTTATTAATTGAAAAATAACTAAAATATTAAATTCGTCAGCAAATTTTGTTGAGAATATAAACTTAATATAAGAAAAAGCTATCCCAATAATAAGTCCAAAGATCGCTCCCCCTCCTGCAACTACTAAAAATTTATAACTAGCATTCGTGACAGAAAATGTGTTAGTAAGAACTGCTGCTAGAGCTATATTAAATGATACAAGACCAGAAGCATCATTTAGAAGCGATTCCCCTTCTAATATAGCCATAAGTCCTTTAGGTAGTTTCATTCCTTTAGTTATTGATTTAACAGCCACAGCATCTGTAGGTGACAGGACAGCAGCTAAAACAAAACATGCTGCCCAAGGAATCATTGGAAGCAATAAATGAATTATGCTACCGACAACAATTACCGTCACAAGAACTAAAAATATTGCCATATATATAATTGGACGTTTGTATAGCCAGATATTCTTTAAGGACGAGTTGAAACCGTCAGTAAATAATAGGGGAGCGATAACTAACATCATAAACATTTCTGATTCAAACTCAAAATGAAGTGGGAGGTTAGGAATAAATGTTACCGCAGCACCAAGAATTATTTGGAATAAAGCGGCTGGAATACGAGGAATAATATTGTTAAGAAAAGACCCAAGAATAACAATAACTATTAGTATTCCAAGAGTAGTTAGTATTTCCATAGAAAACTCCTTTGTAATTATTTTATTATTTATTTGTACCAATATATTTTACAATTATTTAATATTAAAATCAACGATTATACAATCTGAAAGAAATTAATAATGAATATTGTAAAACAATAATTTTAATAGTTTTAGAAGATGTGTTATTTGTTATTTTTTAGAAATGAAATTATCGCCATGTCTAAATATTAATACTTAGACATAGCGATTAATTTAATTTTTTCATATATTGTTAGTAAAGTTACCAACTAATTACTTTTCCATCTTCTATTTTAATATCAGCATCATAAAGTTTGTTTAGAAGCTCTTCATCAAAGAAGTTCTCAGCTTTATCATTCTTTATAACTTTTCCATCAAGAAGAGCAATAATATTATCACTGTATGCTAGTGCTTGATTTATATCATGTAGTACCATGATAATAGTAATTCCTAAAGATTTATTAAGATCTCTAACAAGTTTCATTATAGATTTTTGATATTTTATATCAAGAAAGGTAGTAGGTTCGTCTAATATAATAATATCAGTGCTTTGTGCTAACGCCATTGCGATGTAAACACGTTGAAGTTGACCACCTGATAACTCATCTACACGTTTATCTCTATAGGCTTTTAAATTAGTTTTTTCAAGAGCAAATTCAATTTTTTCAACATCACTAGCGTTAGGTTTATAAAAGAAAATATTTTGATAAGGAAGACGAGCGAAACTAACCATATCATAAACAGTAATTTCTCTTGGAGTTTCATTTTTTTGATATACAATCGCAAGAATACTCGCAAGTTCTTTTAATGAATATGAATTTAATTCTTTACTATCAAGTTTGATACTTCCAGAATTATAGTTTAAATTTTTTGCTAATATTTTTATAAGTGTACTCTTACCACAGCCATTTTTACCAAGTAGGGTAGTAATTTTACCTTTTTCAATATTTACATTGAGTTTTTCGAAAAGAGTATTTTTATTATTATACTTAAATGTAAGATTATTAATTTCTATTATGTTTTCCATTAACTTACTCCTTTCTTAACTAAAATAATAAATGCAGGTCCACCGATAATCATCATTATTAAATCAGCAGGTATTTCGATTGGCGAGAAAATAACACGACCGATTGTATCGAATAATAGTAGAATAAATGCTCCAAGTAAAGCACTAAATGGAATAGTATAGATATGATTTCTACCAATTATAATCTTAGCAATATGAGGTGTAATAAGAGCTAAAAAGACCATAACACCAGCAACAGCTGTAGATACAGAAGCAAGAGCTACCGCAACAAATGAGATTAACAGGCGAATCATATTAATATTGATTCCTAGTGAACTAATAATATTATCATCTAAGGCGAAGATATTACATAGTTTTGCTAAGAAGAAACTGATAATTAGTAAAATAGGAATCCAACTTAATAATAATGAAACATCATCCCAGTTTTTAGTTCCTAAACCAACAGTCTTGAATGCTGATGAAGTAGTAGAATTTGCTTGGTTTAAGTATTGCATAGAACTTAGTATTCCTGTGAAGAAATAACTTATTGCAATACCGATTAAAATAATTTTAACATTGTTTTTTGTTCTACCTGCTAGGTAATAAATGATTAAGAAACCAAGGATACCACCAATGATAGAAAATACAGACTTAAATATCATAAATTGTGGGAATAATCCTAACCCTAAGTATAAAAACAGGTTAGCTCCACTAGAAACCCCTATAATACTAGGATCGACAAGCGGGTTCTTTAATACTGTTTGTAATAATAAACCACTAACGCCAAGAGCTGCACCTACTAATATAGTGATGATAATTCTTGGGAAACGAACGTCGATAATTGCATTAACATTGGCATATTCTCCAGTAAAAATACCAACAGCTAATTGTCCGACGCTAGCTTTTATACTACCACTATTCGCTGCAAAAAATACTGTACTTAATAAAAGTAGAATAAGAACAGAAAAAGTGATTGCTTTTTTGTTGTTAAACATTAAGAACCTCCTTATATAGTTTATATGTTTAGTATACCATATGTAGTTTATAATTTAAATTATGTAAAAAACCAGAGGTAGCAATGTGCTACTTCTGGTTTTAAGTATTAGTTACTATAGAAAATACTGTATAGACTTTCTAATCCTTTTTGGTAATCATATGTAGCTGTCATACCAAACATTGAGCTATCTAAATCGACAACTTTATTATTTTTTACTGCATCAAAGTGAGACCAACTCTTATTGTTTTCAAATTCTTTTTTAAACATTTCATTTACAGTATCAGGCATAGCATGAGCAGTTCGTAAAATGAAATCTGGTTTATCGTTTAAAGCTGTTTCTAAGTTTAGATTTTTAAACTCTTCATTACCTTTAACGATATTTTCACCACCTGCTAATTTTACAAGGTTACCTACATAAGATTTTTCAGTAGCTGCCATGTAACTTCCAGGTAAGCCCATAAGAACAAGAACTTTTGGTTTCTTCTTATTAGCGATTTTTTCATTGAATTTAGCGAAAAACTCATCATGTTCTTTCTTTAATTCTTTGAATTTTTCTGTTTTACCAAATTCTTTTGCAAGATCTTCTGTAATAGAATATAGTCCATTAACACTACGAATATCTACAAATTTATAAGGGATTTTATTTTTCTCGAATCCTTCTTTTATCCAGTCTTGTAAACTATCTGGAGCATATACGATAGAAGGATTAATAGATTTGATAACTTCCATATTTGGATTCATTGGAAGACCGATTTGAACAGTATTGTCATATCTTTTAGGCATACGACCTAATTTTGTAGTAGGAACACCAGCTAATTTAATGTCAAGTACATTTGCGACTTGAGCTAGAGCTACAGAGTCCATTACTACACGTTTTCCATTTTCTTCTTCAGATTTTTTGTCTTTATTTACACCTGTTAAATCTATCGTTTCATTAAAAGCTTTATCAGCTAGATTAGGATCGGTTCCAGTAGTGTTACCAGCTTTATTTTGCGATGAACAAGCAGTAAGAACTAGAATACTGGCTAATAGTAGTGTAAATAGTAGGGATAGTTTTCTTTTCATGAATTATCTCCTAGTTATTTTTTCTTTTTTTACGAGGAAAGTAAAGTCCAGCAGCTATTGCAAGAACTCCAATACCACCTAAATAGTAAGGTGTGTAGTTTGTTTCTTTGATAGCTTCCATATCTAATCCGTCATTTCCGTTTTTAATAGTATCAGTATTAACTTCTACAAAGTAACGAACAGGACGATTCATAGGTTCTACGTACATTTGTACCATAGCTAAGAAGTTTTCATTTGGTACTTCGAATCGATAATCAACATAGCTATCTTTATATTGTTCAATGTTAACTTTTGTTTCAGTAGCAACAACTTGTTTGAATTCTCCATCTTTTTGAAGAACTTTAATGAAAGGACCTTGTTCTTTACTACGTTGAACCCAATTCATTAGGTGAACACGTACAGTTGCGTATAATTTACCATCTTTTGTACGTTGAAGCATAGCTTTAGACCAACGTTTTTCACCGTTAGATTTTTGATTTTTTAGAGCTTCATTTAGATCTCCACCTGCATTAATAGGTGAGATTACTCCTTGTACCATACCTTCACCGATAGCAGTGTTTTTAGTACCACCATCTGCAGTAACACCAGTAATAGGGTTTAGATATGAACCTGTAATGTCAAGGTTATAAAGACCAGGATTTTTTGTCTTTTGATCATCTTTGAAGTAATCTTCTAATTTTTTAGCAACAAAACCTTCGGGTGCTTTATTCTCATCTTTTTTATCTTTGTTTTCTTCTTCTTTTTTCTTATCTTCAGCTTTTTTATCTTTGTCTTTAGAAGAATCTTCAGAACCAGAAACTAGGTTAGCTGCTGACCAGTTAAATTTAATAATAGCATTTTGAGATGCATCTCCACCCATAATTTGGTTCATGGCATCAACCGCAACTCTAACACCGACTTTGTCAGGTTTAGCTTCACCAAAATTAAAGCTTAGAGTTCCTGGATATGTACTAGTACCTCCATTTAAGTTAGTATCGTTATAAGTACTTGTTACAGAAGCAGCAGTAAGGCTGCCGGAAAAAATTGGAGATGAGTAGATGCTAAGTGATAATAAGTGACCGTGCATATTACTGAAATCCATTGGAGTGAATTGTACAGAGATAGTAGAGGTATTATTATCATGAACGTTTACAGTAGCATGTGTAGCTAGTGCATTATTTCCCATAGAAAGACGACCACTGTTTTCAGAATGCCACAGTTCTACAGGAACACTATATACTCTGTCATCTGCATGTACATTTTTAACTAAAGGTACATTACTAGATGTAACGATAAACGTTAATGTAGCAATAACTATCGTTAACAGTTTTAAAATTCGTTTCATTATAAAAACTCACTTTCTTTTGTATTATTTAATTAGAAAGGCGGGAAGTTTCCCGCCTTACGGAATCGATAATAGTAAGCTAAATTAGCGGGGTATTATCTTAATATTTATTTTTGTTTTCTTCTTCCAACAAGAACTGCACTGATTAAAGTAAGAGCTCCTGCAAGAATTGATGAAGATGTTTCTAAACCAGTGTTAGAAAGTCTACCATTGTTTAGACGTCCACCTTTTGGAGTCGAAGCACCAGCGCCATTACTAGCGTCACTTGTTCCTGGTTTACCACCAGCTATAGGTTGTCCTTGTTCTTCAGTCACATTAGACCAGTCAAATGATAAAGTAGCATTTTGTTTACCACCACCAGGCATAATAGTTTCCATAGCTTGAACAAATACAGAAACAGGGACAGTTGATAGTTTTTTATTAGATGTGAAGTGTACTTCTACTTGTTTATTTGCCCTACCAGTAGGATTGACAGGATACTCTATTCCATTTACCCAGAAACCAGTAATTCCATCATTAAATGTTCCAACACTAATATTGTGGAAACGAACAATATAGTGATAAGTACTTCCTTCTTTGAATACAGTAACATTATTATGTTCTAGAGCTGCATCTCCCATAGATCTTCTATCAGGTTGGTAAGCATTTAGTAATGTTGCTTTCACTCCTTTATAGAAAGTAGCAGTAGCTGAAGGAGTAGGTTTTGGAGTAGTTTTAGTTACTACAGGCTTAGTTGGCTCCTTAGGTTTAGTAGTTTCTACAGGTTTAGCTGGTTCTGTAGGTTTAGTAGTTTCTACAGGTTTAACAGTCTCAGTTGGTTTTGTAGCCGCTGGTCCTGCAGGCTTATTAGTAGGCTGAGTATTTTCTGCTGTTTCAGATTTTGGAGTAGGTTTAGTCTCAGCAGGTTTAACGGGTGTTGAAGTTGCTGGTTTAGGACTCTCAACAGATTTAGGAGTAAGTTTTTCTTGAACTCCAGTTAAATCTAGACTAAGAATTGTATCTTTTTTACCTTGACCAGAAGTTCCAGATAACATTCCAAGGTCTTCCATTATTTTAACAAAGACAGTAGCTTTTATTTGTGGCTTTAATTCTGATAGAGTAAATTCGGCTAATTTAGGATTTATAACTTTTGGATTCCCTGTGTATTCTATTGGTTGTAATGGTGTTTCTTTACCTTCTATCCAAAGTTTAGATACTCCATCAGTTAACTCTCCTACTTTGATATCTTTTAATATTAATTTGTACTTATAACCATTGGATACTTTTTGAACAGTTAATTTAACTATAGAAGCATTAGCCATTGATGTTTTTCCAGCTTCGTATGCGTTCAAAGCTGTAACTTTTACATCTACCTCTGGATTTTGAGTATCAGCAGCTAATAAAACTTTGTTGTTTTGTGTAGTCGCTGAATAATCCACCACAGCAAGGGTTGAGATGATGGTTGCTGCAGATAGAACTTTTAATAATTTATTTGCTTTCATCTTATCTTGAATTCTCCTTATATTTCTTTATACATGACTTTATACAAAGGGATAATTTATCCCTTTGTATAAGAGTTTTTTTTATTATTTGTTATTTTTTCTGCGTAGTACTAGAGCAGATAATAATACTAGTGCACCTAAACCAACAGTTGCTGTTGAACTTACTCCAGTATTAGCTAAAGGTTTTAGTCCTCTAGCTACAGTTTGTGAAGTTTTTTGAACAGCAGTTTTTTCAGCCTCAGCTTTTTTATCTTCTTTGTTTTCATTTTGTCCAAAGATATCTTGTGTTGATGGTTGTGCTTGTTCTTTTCCTTTTTGCTCTTTGTTATTTAACTCATCGATATTGAATTCTGGTAATTCAGGTTGAACAAGAGCTTCATCAGTTTCAGATTTTGGTTTTTCGCTTGGTGCTGGTGCTTCAGGTTGAACTGGAGTTTCTCCACTATTTGGTTTAGATGGAGTACTTTGTTCGTTTGATGGTTTATTATTTTCAGAAGGCACAGTTGATTTTACAATTGTGTATAAACTGAAGTGGTTAGTGAAGAATGTAAGTTTTCCATCTTTATAAACACTTGGTACTTTTTCTAATTCATTACCATTTACATAGTAAACTTCTAATTTTTCATTCTCATTAGCTACAACAGCTACTGTAACTGCACGAGTTTCACCTTGTTTTTTGATTTCATTATGATTAGAATCCTCAAAGTGAAGATCGATTGTTTTGACAACGCTTAGATTTTCATCGGCTTTTTTTACTAGTTCTTCAACTTTAGCAACTGTTTCTTTATCAGCTTTTTTAACTGAGAAGTTAGAGGCTTTTACAGTAGAGTTATCGAATGAAACTTTGATTTCTTCTGATGAACCGTTTTCTACAACTTTAGCAACTAATGTATCTTTAAGAGATGCAGAATTAACAATTTCTTTAAGTTTTGATGCTTCTTCTTTATTAACATCTTTGTCAGTAGCGATATTAGCTAAGGCTACTTTTTTAAGCTCTTCTAATTTTGCTTTTTCTTTTTCAAGTCTTTCTTTTTCGGCTTGAGCTTTAGCAGCAGCTTCTTTTTCTAATCTTTCTTTTTCAAGACGATCAGCTTCAGCTTTTTGAGCTTTTTCTTTTTCAAGTTTTTCTTTTTCAGCTTGAGCCTTAGTAGCAGCTTCTTTTTCTAATCTTTCTTTTTCAAGACGATCAGCTTCAGCTTTTTGAGCTTTTTCTTTTTCAAGTTTTTCTTTTTCAGCTTGAGCCTTAGCAGCAGCTTCTTTTTCTAATCTTTCTTTTTCAAGACGATCAGCTTCAGCTTTTTGAGCTTTTTCTTTTTCAAGTTTTTCTTTTTCAGCTTGAGCTTTAGCAGCAGCTTCTTTTTCTAATCTTTCTTTTTCAAGACGATCAGCTTCAGCTTTTTGAGCTTTTTCTTTTTCAAATTTTTCTTTTTCAGCTTGAGCTTTTGCAGTTTCATCTTTGTGTAATGATGTTACTTGATCAGCAGTTAGTGGAGTAGCACCATCCCAATTGAATTTAAGTGTTGCTGCAACATTTGAATGTCCTACTAATGGTTTGCCATTAGCTGATACAGCGAAATTGATAGTTTTTTCTGTTAATTTTTCAGCACTTGTGAAGTGGAACAGTTTTTCATTACCTTCACCACCAAGATCTGTTCGTTCAGCAGCTTTACCATCAACACTTAATGAATCAACAGTTCCTACAAGAGGTGCGATATTTAAGTCTTTAAATGTTAGATAGTAGTGATAAGTATCGTTTACTTTTTCTACACGAGTTTTTTCGTGAACTAGTGCTCCGTCAGCCATTGATAACTTATTAGCAACATGAGCATCATAAATTTTAGCTGTTACTAGATTATTTGCTGCTTCCTCTTTAGCTTTTTCTACAGTAGAGAAGTCTAAAGCTATTGTACTTTCAGCAGCACGTTCTTCAAATCTAGGTTTAGCTCCACCTTTAGTTTGGACGCTAATTACAGTATCAACTTGGATTTTATCTAGAAGAGAATCAGTTAAGATCTTACCTTCTTTTAGTTTAGTTGCTGCATCAACTTCAGTAAAGTTAACTTCAGTTCCTTTATATGTAAGTTTAGAAACTGTAAATGGTTTATTACGTAGTAAGTAAGTAGAAGATTTTCCTTCTTTAACTTGAATAGTGTATTGGTATTTATCTCCAACTTTTTCTACTTTTACATCTTTAACAAACGCATCTTCGTAGATTGAACTTGAATTAGTTGTTCTACCATTTAATTCTCCTTTAACAGTAGCTGGGAATGTAGTAGGAACTTTATCAGCGTCAACTTCGTGATCAGGTACTGAAGGTTTGGCTGGTGTAACTTCTTTAGGTTTTTCTACTTTAGGGAAGTCTAGAGCTATTGTGCTTTCAGCAGTTCTGTCTTCAAATCTAGGTTTAGCTCCACCTTTTGTTTGAACATTGAATACAGCATCTACTTGAATTTTGTCTAGAAGAGAATCAGTTAAGATTTTCCCTTCTTTTAGCTTAGTAGCAGCATCAACTTCAGTAAAGTTAATTTCAGTTCCTTTATAAGTAAGTTTAGAAACTGTGAATGGCTTATTACGTAATAAGAAGTTAGTAGATTTTCCTTCTTTAACTTGGATAGTATATTGATATTTATCCCCAACTTTTTCAACTTTTACATCTTTAACAAATGCATTTTCATAGATTGAGGCAGTACCAGTTGTTCTACCATTTAATTCAGCTTTTACTGTAGTAGGGAAAGTGTTAGGAACTTTATCAGCTTCAACAGCGTGATCAGCAGCTGTCGGTGTAGCTGGTTTAGGTTCTTCTTTTGGTTTAGTTGGTGTAGGTTTAACCGGTTTAGGTTTAGCAGGTGCAACTACATCTTCTAGTTTTACAGGTCTTTCCTTATAGTCAGTAGCTGTTTCATAGTATAGTTTTAATGTAACAAAGTGTGACATTAAAGCACCATTTGGATATGGAGCAGTACCGTCTAATTGAATTTTTTCTAATAGTTTATCAGTAATGATAGATCCTTCTTTTACTGAAGAATTACCGTTTGTTGCTAAAGTAGTTAATGGAACATCTTTACCTTGGTATGCAACTTTGTGTAATTCGAATGGATAGAATTCTCCACCTACATCAGCAAGACCTTTTTTGAATCTAAGTGTATATTTGTATTTATCTCCAACTTTTTCAACTTTAACGTAACTATCTAACGCAGAACCGTATAATGATTCTTCATCGTTGTTGTTAGCATTTCTTAAATGTCCTTGAACGTGAATAGGGAAGTCTTTTTTAATAGTTCCTTTATATTCAACATCTTTATTAGGGTTTTTATATGTAGCTGCTTCGTAGTTATCCGCAGTTACTTTTGTTCTAGAAAGTGATGATAAATCGAATTTTAATATCATCCTTTGAGTTCCAGTTCCAGGATTATTACTCATTTTACCAATAAATTCCATAACAGGAACAAACACTTTAGTAAATGTTTCTAGTTTATTATTAGCATCAATTTTATTTTTATCTACATTGAAAGTAACAGTTTTTGGATAAGCAGTACGATTAGGGAATTCTTCTTTGTATGTATCAATATATGCATCTTTTACGTTTTCAGCGTAACTTTCAACTATAGTTGAGTCTTTAAACTCGCTATCTTTAATTTCTTCACGATTTGTATGAGTTTTATCACCATCATAGTATTTTAAGTCTCCTAAGTATCCAGACATAGCACCTAATGTAATAGGCTTAAATGTAACACTTACAGAGTACTGTCCATTTTTTACTATTAATTTTGTTTTTTCGTTATCTAATCCAGCGGCAGCCATAGAAGGGCGACCTTCTTCATGGAATTTTAAGGCTTCAGCAGTAATCTTATATTCTCCATCTTTCAAAGCTTTAACGTCTTGAGCTACAGTAGCTGGCTCTTCAGCTTTAGGTGCTACAGGTGTAGGTGTTGCTGTAGCTGGTGTAGTAGTAGTTGTAGGAGCAGCCGTAGTAGTTGCTGGGTTTGCACCAGTAGTTGATGTTGAATTGCTTGCAACAACAGGTATTTCTGCTGCAAAAGCAAAGTTATCTTGATCATATGCTTCGATTGCCGCAATTGCTGAGAATATAGCAGTTGCAGACAAAACTTTTAATAATGTTGTATTTTTCATATAAGTAAGGTTCTCCTTTAATAAATGTTTCTTTAATATTAGATTTCATAAATCGTTAATATTATTATATTACAAAATAAGCTAAAAATAAAGCTAAAAATGATAATTAGTCTCATATAATGACTAAAATAGACAAAATTTACTACAAAATTTCATAGTTAGTTCACAACTTAGACACAATATTAGTTTTTTTATTTTATAAAATATAAAAATATTATTATTAAAACTTTTTTTGTTTTAAGACAATAATTGATAAAATAATATTGTAAACCCTTAAACCAATTTATTGACATTTGTAATTTTATGTGTTACGATTTAAAAAAATAATGAAGTATAATCACTGGGGGAGCCGTTTGGCTGAGATAACAAAGTTAGACCCTTTGACCTGATCTAGATAATACTAGCGGAGGAAATGTGAAATGATATAATATAGAATTGTCCTATTAAATAGAATAATACACTATTACTCATATAAATTCCATGAATCTCCTAGGCTAGTAGGAGATTTTTTCTTTTCCTAAAGTGGTAATATTTTATACTATATTTAATTATATTAAGGGGGATATACCTATGAAACAAATTACTGAAATTATGGAAGAGAAGGCATTGCCAATTGTCGACAAGATATATAATGATGGCTTTATTCAAGGCTTGATTCGTGCTGATTTATCTAAGGAAGCTGTGGAACACTATTTGAAAGCTGACGCTTTATACTTAGAAAATTTCAGTGACATCTATGCAATGCTTTTAGCGAAAAGTAATGATAAAGTTGAGAAAAACTTTTTCTTAGGTCAAATTAATTTTGTATTGAATGAAGAAATTGCTGCACATAAAAATTTAGCAGATTATGTAGGGAGAGATTATCAAGAAATAATAAAAGGTGGAGAATGGTATCCGTCTGCAGATCACTATATTAAACACATGTATTATAATGTATTTGCTTTTGGTATGGCAGAAGCGTTAAGTGCTATGGCACCATGTCCATGGATTTATCAAATGGTTGCGAGAAAAATTTTAGCTAATCATAATTTAGCTGAAGATCACCCATTAAAATTCTGGGTAGAGTTTTATGCTGATGGTTTAGTTGATGAAGTACTTTATGATTATCATAAAATAATTAATCGTGAAGCAGAATTTATGAGTGAGGAAGGAAAACAACGATTAATTAAAAACTTTTTAGAAAGTTGTGAACATGAACGACGCTTCTTCAATATGGCTTATACACAAGAACATTGGGGATTTGAGGTGTAGAATATGAGTAAACTTAATATTGCTTTAACTATTGCAGGAACGGATCCAACTGGTGGGGCTGGAATTATGGCTGATTTGAAAAGTTTTCAAGCTCGTGAAGTGTATGGAATGGCAGTAGTTACAAGCGTTGTTGCACAAAATACTCTAGGTGTTCAAATGATTAGAAACCTAGACTTAGAAATACTAGAAGCTCAATTAAAAAGTGTCTTTGATGATATAACACCTAATAGTATAAAAACTGGAATGATTGCAAATGCTGACATGATGAAGCTGATTAAAAAATATTTACCAAAAGATGTTCCATATGTTGTTGATCCAGTAATGGTTGCGACAAGTGGGGATAAATTGATAGATGATGTTGCTAGAAAACATTTAAAAGAAGAGATACTACCACTAGCCACTATTATTACACCGAATGTACCTGAAGCAGAAGAAATAGTCGATTTTAAAATAGTAACTGAAGATGATGTGAATTGTGCAGGAAAATTCATTATTGATGAAGTTGGATGTAAGTCTGTAGTTATAAAAGGTGGACATTTAACAGGAGAAGCGAAAGATTATTTATTCTTAAATGATGGAACTAAGAAAGTGTGGACTAGCGAGAGATTTAAAACTAATCATACACATGGAACAGGATGTACATTCTCAGCTGTTATTACCGCTGAATTAGCAAAAGGAAAAAGTATAATTGAAGCTGTAGATATTGGAAAAAAATTTATTACCGCAGCGATAAAATATACACCAGAGATAGGCCATGGAAATGGACCTGTGAATCACATAGCATTTAAAGAGGATTTATAAATATGACAAGTTTAAAATTATTAAAAGAAAAAGCACCATTAGTAATCTGCATTACTAATGATGTAGTAAAAAATTTCACAGCAAATGGATTAGTAGCACTAGGAGCATCACCAGCGATGAGTGAATATCCAAAAGATTTGGAAGATTTATTAAAATATGCTGGTGGATTATTAATAAATATAGGTACATTAACTGATGAAACTTGGAAATTATACCAAGAAGCATTGAAAATTGCTGAGAAGTATAATGTTCCTGCAGTATTAGACCCTGTAGCATGTGGAGCCGGAGCATATAGAAAACAAGTATCAGATGATTTAATTAACAATTACAAACTAGCAGCAATTAGAGGAAATGCTGGAGAAATTGCATCTTTAGTCGGAATAAATGTAGCTTCTAAGGGAGTAGACAGTGCAGGGGTAGATAATATTGATCAAATTGCCTTAGCAGCAAATGAGAAATTTAATATTCCTATAATAGTGACTGGAGAAATTGACGCTATTGCTGTTAACGGTGAGGTAGTGACTATCCATAACGGAAGTGCAATGATGCCAAAAGTTATTGGAACAGGATGTTTATTAGGAGCTGTATTAGCGAGCTTTATAGGACTAGAAAAAGGACAAGAATTAAAATCTTTAGAAACAGCGATGTTAGCATATAATATTGCCGGGGAAATGGCAGAAAAGCGTCCTAATGGACATCTACCAGGAACATTTAAAGTTGAATTTATTAATGCGTTATATGAAGTTACTGATAAAGATATAGAAACATTTAAAAAGGTGAAATAAGATGTTTAATAAAGAACTATTAAAATTATATTTTATTTGTGGAACGACTACTTGCTTAGGTAAGGATTTATATACAGTTGTTGAAGATGCTTTAAAAGGTGGTATAACTTTATTTCAATTTCGAGAAAAAGGTAAAGGTGCTTTAGAAGGTAAAGAAAAACTGGAATTAGCAGTAAAAATTCAGGATTTATGTAAAAAATACAATGTGCCATTTATTGTAAATGATGATATAGAGTTGGCATTAGAAATAGATGCTGATGGGGTTCATGTAGGACAAGATGACCTTGGTGTTGATGAGATTAGAAAACTGATGCCAAATAAAATAATCGGTCTTTCTATAGGAAATGAAGAAGAACTTAAACAATCAAAAGTTGAATATGTAGATTATGTTGGTGTAGGACCTGTATATGTCACACAATCAAAAGATGATGCAGGTGGTGCAATAGGATATGAAGGACTAGAATTAATGAGAAAATTATTACCTCAGATGCCATTAGTGGCAATCGGTGGTATTCAGACACAACATATTAAAGATGTTATGAAAACAAATGTTGATGGTGTGTCTATTATTTCAGCAATTTCATATTCAGATAATATTGAAAAAACAGTTCGTGAAATGAACGAACAATTTTAAAATTAGCCCTCCAAAGGAAAATCATCGCTTGATACTTTTTAAGTGATGGTACTAAGAGTAGAAGAAAAAATTTTTACCGGTTTTTTATTCTGCTCTTTTTACATTATCAATTGATAAATAAATTGATAAGTTATATAATTAGTGTGAAAAAAAGAATACTAAATATTGATAGGAGGAATTTTTATGACGAATATAGTATTGATACATGGTACATGGTGTGATGGAACTGTGTGGGGAGAATTCGCAGATGATCTGCAAAAATTAGGTTTAAATGTATATACTCCAACATTGAGATATCATGATTTACCTTATGAAGAAGTCGAAAAAAAGGTAGCAGATGTTAGTTTAGATGAATTTGCTGATGATATTGTAGATTTAATAGAAACGCTAGATGAAGCTCCGATTGTATTGGGGCATTCATTAGGAGGGCTTCTTGCACAGAAAGTTGCTATGAAGACAATGACTAAGGGGCTTATTTTAATGGGGACTGCACCAGCAGCAGGAATTTTCGCTTTTTACCCAAGTATGGTAATTTGTTTCTATAAACATTTTCTACGTTGGGGATTTTGGAAAAAATCTATGCCCCCTTATAAACATGCCTTCTATGATTATTGTATGAATAATCAAGATGAAGCGGATAAGGAGAGGGAATTTTCTAAATTAGTTCCAGAATCTGGTTTTACATATTTCCAAATGGCACTACCTTTTTTAGATAAGCAAAAAGGTGCATATATTGATTTTAAAATAGTAACTGAGCCTGTATTGGTAATAACTGGAAGTGAAGATAAAATGGTGCATCCAAATATAGCAAAAGCAACAGCAAAAAAATATGAAAACGCTACATTAACAATATTACAAGGTTCGGATCATATGTACGAAGCTCCAAAATTTAGAGACAAAACTGTAGAAGCAATAGAGAAATGGTTGAAAACTAACAACCTTAATTAAAAATTGTTTATTATGTAAATGAAAAAGTAAATATTCATGAATTTTCAAAAAACTTTTTAAAAAAATTCAAAAAAAAGTGTTGACATTTTTAATTCTGAATGATAACATAGAGTCAAGTTAAAAATTACCAATATTCAAATAAGTACTTTATAGGAACTTTTACAGAGAGTGTGGATGGGTGAAAGCACACAATGCAGATGATAGAGGAAAATGGTTTGAATGGTAAAAAAAGTGAGTTTTAAAACACAAGCTTTTTTCGTAGGCGTTACGTTACAAACGCACACTATCTCGGATATATTCTAGATGCATAGACGATGTAGTGGTAAAGTTCGTAGTTTACGAAAAAGTAAGGTGGTACCGTGAAATTAGTTTTCGCCCTTATTCTCTTAGGAGAGTAAGGGTGATTTTTTTTACATAAAATTCACAGAACCTAAATATCAATAATAAAAAAATCAAAAGGAGAAAATTATATAATGAAGAAATTATTATTTTTAGTAACAAGTTTCATACTTGGAATCGTATTAATTGGATGCTCTAGCGCATCAAAAACTGAGAAAAAAGGTATCGATGTTGATAAACTAGATCCTAGTAAACCTGTAACAGTAAAAGTTGGAGCTACTAACGTACCTCACGCTGTATTATTAGAGCACGTTGCTCCTCAACTTGAAAAAGAAGGAATCAAATTAGACATCGTTACATACCAAGACTACTACGTACCAAACAAAACGTTAAACGATAAAGATATCGATATTAACTACTTCCAACACGTACCATTCTTAAAAAATGCTATTAAAGAAAATGGATACAAAATTGAAGATGCTGGTGCAATTCACTTAGAGCCAATCGGATTATACTCTAAAAAAGTTAAAAACGTTAAAGACCTTAAAGAAGGTGCTAAAGTATTAGTAAGTAACAACAAATCTGAATGGGGACGTGTAATTAAATTACTAGCTTCTGAAGGATTAGTAAAAGTTAAAGATGGTGTAGATCCAGTAACAGCTACTTTTGATGATATCGCTGAAAACCCTAAAAAATTACAATTTAGCTACGAAAATGATCCAGCATTAATGGTTAAATTCTACCAAAACGGTGAAGGTGACCTAGTTTCAATCAACGCTAACTTCGCTGTTGACGCAGGATTAAATGCAGCAACTGAACCAGTTTTAGTAGAAAAAGCTACAGATGATAACCCATATGCTAACATCGTCGTTGTTCGTGAAGGTGATAAAGACAAACTTGTTGTTAAAAAACTTGTTGCAGCTTTAAAATCAGAAGACACTCAAAAATTCATTAAAGAAAAATGGAATGGAGCAGTATTACCTGTTAAATAATTTCATTAAATAAAAAAGCAGTTCGTAAGAGCTGTTTTTTTGTTTATTTAAAGTAAAGAAAGTGTGAATTTAATCTATATAATGGAAAATAAAAAAACGGACTGACAAAAATCAGTCCTTTTAGTTTATATGAATGTTGATATTATCAACCAGAAATTTAAGATTATTAATATTACTGTACAGATCCATGCAAGAATCTTCATCCATGGTTTAATAACAAATTCTCCCATAAGTTTTTTATTTGATGTATAAAGTGTTAGTGGGATAATTGATATTGGAAGAGCAATACTTAAGAATACTTGTGTATAAATTAGTAAGCTTTCTATTGCTTGTTCGCTATCTCCGAAAATTATTAAACAGATAACAACAGGTAATACTGCAATTACACGTGTTAACATTCTTCTAAGCCACATAGGAAGCCTTAAATGGATGAAACCTTCCATAACTATTTGCCCTGATAATGTACCAGTAATAGTAGAATTTTGTCCAGATGCTAAAAGAGCAACTGCGAATAATATACTAAGAAGTGGCGAAGCAATAGATCCAACAATATTACTATCTTGTAAAGCATTGTATAAATCTGTAAAACGTCCAAGGCTGTCACCATGACCATGGAATAATGCTGCCCCAAGAACTAATAGTAGACAGTTTACTACGAATGCAATAGTAAGTTGAATATTAGAATCTATTGTAGAAAATCGAATTGCTTCTCTTTTAACTTTATTATCTTTTCTATCGTATCGTCTTGCTTGAACAATAGAAGAATGTAGGTATAAATTATGTGGCATAACTGTTGCACCTACGATACCAAGGGCGATAAATAATGCGCCTTTATTACTAATTACTTCTTTGTTTGGAATAAATCCTTTAATTAATTCTCCGGTATTAGGATTAGATAATAAAACTTCATAGAAGAATATTATAAGAATTGTAAAAATAAGTGCAGCCACAATTGCCTCAATTTTTCTAAATCCAAAATGCGCTAATAATAATAGTAAAAATACATCGAAGATAGTTATTATAACTCCTAATAGTAATGGAATACCGAATAACAATTTTAAAGCTACGGCACTTCCGATAATTTCTGCAATATCAGTAGCCATAATAGCTAGTTCGGTAATAATCCAAAGGACAACACCTAGTTTCTTACCAGTATGTTTTCTAGTTGCTTGAGCTAGGTCCATACCTGTTACAATCCCTAATCTTACAGACATTGATTGAAGTAACATCGCGATAAGATTCGATATAAGTATCACGAATAGTAAACTATATGCATATTGAGCCCCACCAGCGATAGAGGTAATCCAGTTACCAGGATCCATATAACCGACTGCTACTAATGCTCCCGGTCCACTATAAGCCAGGACTTTCTTTAAAAAGCTTCCTTCTTTTGGAACATCAACTGTATTGTTAATTTCTTGAAGAGAAAGCTGATTCGCAGCTTCTAACTCTTCTTGACTTTTTCTCAAAAATTTTTTAAAAATCATTTAATCACCTTCTCTAAAAATAATAGTGTAGAATAAGAATATAAAACTACTTTCCTTAAGGCAGAAATCTTGCCTTCGGAAAACTATAAACAATATTATACTACAAAAATGAAAAAATGTAAATTCTTTTGAAAATAGATATTACTATGAGTGGACTAGAATGATAATAGAAATTGAAAATGAGTATGATTTCTTGTGAAAATCTATTCAAGAGGAAAAGTTGTATACAGAATTCCGAAGAGATTTTTAAAAAATATTACGAATAAAAAAATATTATTTAATAGCTAAAACATCAGTAAGTATAAAGTTGGTTAGGTAAATATACTTATGATAAAATATAATTGAAGGGTTATAAAGTGAGGGGAGATATTTATGGAAAGATACATATTTATTGTTATTGTAAGTCTTATATTTGCTAGTGCAATCAAATGTTTAGTAGATAGTGAAAATAAAAAAGAGTTCCTATTTAGACGAAGTCGTTGTTCAAGTTGTCAGAAAGAATTAAGAGGAGCTGACTTAATTCCAATCTTTAGCTATTTGTTTAAAAAAGGACGATGTAGTTACTGTAATCAAAAAATTCCATTAGATGTATTTTTATACGAAATTTTTACTTTTATTACTATTGTATTATTTATTATTTTCCAAAATCATTTTGTTTTTATTAGTTATCTTGAAGTTAGTATATTTATTATTCTCATTTTTTTAGGAATAGAAGATGTAAAAACACTTGAAGTTAACGATGAGTTGTTTTATCTTCTAATTATTTTAAATTTTTCTTCTATATATATACACTATTATTTATTCAATATTTTAGATTTTATTTATCTTATTATTATCTTTCATATACTATATATTTTCACAAGAGGTGGTTTAGGTTATGGCGATATAAAAGTTTTTTGTATATTAGCTTTAAATTTAAATTTATTTGAGGGAGTGTATTTGTTAATTTTCACATTTTTATATGCAGGATTCTTTGCTATTTGGTTAATTATTTTGAAAAAAGTTAAAAGAAAAACGAAACTACCACTAGTACCATTCATAGTGCTTAGTTATTTAACAATCATATTAATAAGGGAGGGATTATTATGGTAGCATACACTATTAAAGAGTTTAGTGAAGAAGATCGTCCGAGGGAGAAATTCAAAAAATTAGGTGCTCTAGCTCTCAGTGATAAAGAGATTCTAGCAATATTATTAAGAACAGGTACAAAAAATCAAAATGTAATTGAGCTTTCTGACACGATTTTAAAAGATATGGGAGGTATTACAAAGTTAAGAGATGCAACTTTAACAGAACTTATGAAACATAAAGGGATAGGTCAGGAAAAGGCGATACATATTCTGGCGAATATAGAGTTTGCAAGAAGAATATATGCGATGAATGTCCTAGATGTGAAGTGTGATAGCCCGCAGTCAATAGCCAATTATTTAAAATCATCTTTAGAGAATTTAACACAAGAAGTCTTCGTAGTATTAGATATTGATACGAAAGGTAAAATAATCGAAAAAAGAGAAGTATTTAAAGGTAGCTTATCTATGTCAGTGGTGCATCCAAGGGAAGTATTTAAACTAGCGATAAAAAATAGTGCTTCGAGCATTGTCTGTGTGCATAATCACCCAAGTGGAGATGCAACACCTTCTATAGAAGATATAAAAACGACGATAAATCTAATGGAAGTTGGTGAAATAGTTGGTATAGAAATGCTAGATCATATTGTAGTGGCAAAAAAAGGATATGTTAGTATTAGAAAAGTATTGAATTATCTAGCAGTTGAAAATATAGATTATAAATATGAAGATGTTACAGATGAACAATTAAAATATATACTGAGAAAATACAAGGTTGTAGGGGAGTATTAAAAAAGTAGAAGGTCTAAAACGAAATATAAAAAATTGATTTTCTAGTAGAAATATGGTAGCATAAAGGAAGGTGATTCACTACCTATATTTCAAATGTGAACGTTAAGCTAGGAATTTTTCCTAGCTTTTTTGTATGGAATACTATTAATGTAATAGAAAAGAGAAGACATGTATTTTTTTAGTTCCAGTTAAAAGATTAGTTTCAAGTTAATTTATAAATTCTAAAAACAACCTTGAATTTTCAGAAGAAACATTGACTAGCAATTTTTTATTTGATATAATTTCTATAATTTAACAAACGTTAATTGGATTTTATGTTGAGTGGAAAGTTAATCTATAGATTGAATTATTTTAGAATATCAAATATTAAGAAAGAAATTGATTAGCTTCTAAGAGCAATTGATTTCTTTTTATTGTTTTTAGATTTTCAAAGGCTATTTATAAAATGAAACTGATCTTTTAAATAGAAGGACTCAACTAAGGAGTGGGAAATATGAGGAAATTTTTATTTGCGGTAGTTTTATTTCTTATTACAGTAGTCTCGGGGATTAATATTTATTTTTCTTATCAAATTAAATATGTTGTTGATGCCCTTACTACTAAAAATGAGCAATTATTCTACAATCAAATTATATATTTATCTGTAATTATAATACTAATGCTTATATGTGAATATTTACGTCAGATTTTAGATACTGTTTATCTAAATAAAATTGGATTCAATATTCATAGAACCCTTGTGGGAAGTTTACTTAGAAATAAACTAGATACAAAGAGTAAAAATTTATTATCTACTGTAAATAATGATATTGAAATGGTAAAAGATCAATATTATAATACGATTTTTTCTCTGTATCAGGGGATAGTTTATTTTATTTTTGCTACAATAGCATTGTTCAAATTAGATGTAACAACAGCGTTTTGGGTTATAGGATTGTCACTATTTCCGATTGTAATTCCTAATATATTTAAAGCATATTTGAAAAATGTTCAAAACAGTATTTCTATACAAAAGGCTAGTTATAATGATAAACTTGAAGATTTTTTAGAAGGAATATTAGTCATTAAGAACAGCGATTCGGCTAATATATTTTATGAAAAATTACTTAATGAATATAAAAAAATAAATAAACTTGTTAATAGAAAGAATGTTTTAACATCACTTGTAAATGTCTTAACAGGATTAGTATTCTACGCTACTATTATTGCTATTTTATATATAGGAGGTCGTCAAGCTCTGGTAGGAAATACTAGTGTAGGGGATATAGTATCTATTTTTACTATTTCTGCAGAGTTAGTAATGCCTGTCAATTTGATAACAGCTTCGATAGCTAATATAACATCGGTAAAAGATATAAAGAGGGAATTAGATTCTAAAGAGAAGTTTGAATATATAGATAGTCATAAAATTATCGATTTTAAAAATATAGAGGTTCGAAATGAAAGTTATAAATTTAATAATAGAGAAATTTTTAGTAATTTTTCAGCTAGTTTTGAAAAAGGTAAAAAGTATTTAATTCAAGGAGATAGTGGCAGTGGGAAATCGACGTTAGCATTACTATTAACGAAAAACCTTGAAGGATGTAACATCTTTTTAAACGGAAAAAATATTAACAGTTATGAATACAACACAATTCAAAAAATAATAACTTATGTACCTCAAGATAGTTTTATATTTGTAGGTAAGGTTATCGATAATCTTACTTTTTATAAAAACATAGAAGCGGATAAAATAATGACTTTAATAAAAGAAACTAGATTAGATGACAAAATTAAAGAAGCTTCTGATTTGATTAATACTACGTACGATAAGAGAAAATCAAATTTATCTGGTGGACAAAAACAAAGGT
Source organism: Gemella haemolysans (assembly GCA_032567735.1). GTDB lineage: Bacteria > Bacillota > Bacilli > Staphylococcales > Gemellaceae > Gemella > Gemella haemolysans_E. The sequence continues at coordinate 97,851 of JAWHCX010000002.1, forward strand.
TAGCATTAATTAGGGCTATATTACAGGAAAAACAGGTTATAGTTTTAGATGAAACATTATCAGGATTGGATAAAGATACATATATTTTAGTTGAAAAATTACTATTAAGTATGAAAGATAAGACTTTAATTCATATTTCACACAGATCTTATCCAGAAACTTTGAAAATGTATGATGAGGTATATGTAATGGGGAGTGGTTCAAAAATCACGATTTCTTAAGAAACAAGATTTTGTCGGGTTACCCCTGCAAAGTTTATTAGATACCTAAAAAGCTTTTATAAAGCAAATTTAGATATCAATAAACCACTGCGTCTACGAGTTTTTATATGAACTTTGTTAAATTTTAGGACTTTTTAGTCACTCTCATAAAAAAAAACACGTAACATTACATCACAAATATTTTGAATACGTTTTTAAAAATGGTATAATACAATCGAATAAGTATAAGTAATTATATTGTATTAGTTAATAAAATAATTTTAAAAGGGAGGAAGAGAAAAATGAATAAGCTTAAAGATTTAGGTTTGGTGGTATTGCAAGTTGAAATAGTAGGTTTCTTATTTATAGCGATGAATAAATATTTAACTAACACTACAAGCTTTTTACCTGAAGCTTTCACTCAAGATAAAACAGATATTAAGGCATATAGTTTAGCTGCATTGGCGTTTATGATATTAGGTATGCTCAATATTATGTGGTTGACTTATATGACAAAATCAACTGGAAAAAAGCGAGTGTAATAGAATACTTAGTAGAAGTAGCAGGAGTTTTACTAGTATTTATCTATTTACAATTTATAGATAATCTAGTTAAGTTTGCATTTCTATTTGTGTTAGTTTCATTTCTATTCATAATGAGATATTTATACTTTTATAAGAAATTTGCATAAGTTTATACTTTTGAACAAAGTCTGGAGGAAAACACTGTTCAAAGTGTAGAAATTTTTAGTTTAAAATTTTAATTTGGAATGTAGGTATTCAATATAATTGTTGTACTGCTGTCGCTTGATTATATAGGGGAAAGTAAAAAAAAAAGGAGTGACTTAAAAATCATGATTTTTAAGTCACTCCTTTTTTGTGGTATTTAAGCCATTTAGTAAGTGGTATTACTGTACTTTTAATTCTACACATTCTGTTAGTTGTTTTTTGATTTCTTCTTGTATATGGTGAGAAATCATTATTAAAGTTAACTTATCGTCGACTAAGATATTGTTTTCTATCTGTACGGCTGTTTTTTCATCTAATGCTGAGGTTGCTTCATCGAGAATTAAAATTGGATAATTTCTAATTAAAACTCTCGCAAGAACTAACCTTTGTTTTTCTCCTCCTGATAGGATTTCTCCCATATTAGATAGGTTGTGATCTAAGCTGTCAGGTAAAGCTCTAACTCTATCAGCTAAACAAACTTTTTCCAATATGCTCCATATTTCTTCATCTGAATAACTATCATCTAAAGTGATGTTATATCGAATTGAACCGCTGAAAATAGATGTTTGTTGACTCACATATCCAATCTCTTTGGAGAAGTTAATATCATCCTGTATTTCAAGAGGATTTCCATCGATTAAAACTTTATCATGGTTGGATTGTAATTTTCCTAGTAGCAACTTGATTATAGTTGATTTTCCAGAACCACTTTTACCGATTACGGCGTATTTTCCACCTTTATTTATATTAAAGTTGAAGTTTCTAATAACATGGTTATCTCCGAAACTATAATTAAAGTTTTTAAATTTAATATTTTCTTCAACATGTGGATAAAGTGTTTCTTTAGCAGTCGCTTTAGTTATAACGCTATTTAATATTTCTTTTGTACCGATTACCTTAATATACAGATCAACCAATTGATTGATAGAAGTAAGGTATATACCTAGTATAGTAGATACCGAAGCTATTGTTCCGATAGTCAATTCATTTTTTAAAACCAAATAAATCGCAAAGATAAAAATTAATAATTCAAGTAATTTCTCGATACTTTGTAAAGTTAATTCACCAAATGCCATTAATTTAGAAATACTATACTGTTGATCTTCTTTTTGGATCTGACTAGTCTTAACATTTTTTGAGAATAAATTTATCTTACCGATATTTTTCAAATCTTCATAACCTGTTAAATATTCCTTTAAAACTCCAGAAAATTTCCCTGATAAAATTGATAAATTTGTATATCCTACACTAATTTTATTACCGAACTTACCGCTTATTAAGAACATAGCGATTGATGATAATAGGGCGAATATAACAAATTTCCAATTAATTAGCCATAAAAATATGACTGATGAGATAAATAATACAATAGCACTAAGTAAGCCGGTTAATGGTGAGAATAAATACGCAGATAATAATTCAAGTTGATAAGTGTACTTAGTCATATGTTCACCAGAGTCAACCTTATTAAATTCTGATTGAGACATAGTTTCTATATTTTTACTAATTCTATCCCCTAGATATATTTTCCATTGTTTAACTAATTGTGCAATTATAATTTTTAACCACGCTCTAAGTAATTCTACTATTATTAAAATACAAATAATAACTCCAACTTTTGTCCAAAGAGACCCTGTTTTATATATTACAGAATCAACAATATCAACGCGAGCGTATACAACATAAACAGTCCCTATTGATACTATTAATGTCAAAATAAACATAATGCTTAACTTTAATTTGTTCAATGATATAACTTCTAAAATATTTTTAATCATATTGCTCTCCTTTGTATAGATTACATAAATGTTGTTTGTATTTAAGTTACAAGGTTTATGTAAGTTTAATTATACTGACTTTTTTTTTCGTGTCAAGATAATTCTAGTAAGTTTTCTGAAAATTATAATTTTATGTTGTTATCATCTTTTATTCATACTATAATAAAAGTATAAATATAAGTTGGTATTTACATATATTTCTTGAAATTTCCCTTAATAGCTTATTATGAGATTAAGTAGAATTAAAAGTAGGAGGTATTTATGAAAAAATATATTTTAAAATTTAAATATAGGTTCTTATTAATTTGTTTTCTTATATTGTTAAGACAATTATTTCTTATGAAAAGTAACTTTTTAAATGCAGATGCTATAACTGTGCTTACTAATAGAAATCTACATAGTTTCTTTGAAATTATCTTATTCTTATCCGTTACGTGGTTAGTTATTATAGTAATTGATAGGATAGTAAAGGTTAGAGAGGAGATTTTTGTTCAAGATATTGGAATAGATGTTAAGGATAATCTTGCTACTAGCCTTGTAGAATTAGATATTGAAAAGTATAAAGATAACTCATCTGGTGTTTATCAATCTTGGTTTAACAATGATATTCAAATGATTCAAGAAAAAGGTTTGAGGAATATATTTGCTATAATATACAGCCTTTCTGGTGTGGTATTTTCACTTTATGCTTTATTGAAATATCACTGGATTATTTCTTTAATTACTATTATAGGAACAGGAATATTAATTTATCTTCCGAAAATTTTTAATAAAAAACTTCATAATATGGGGACAGAGGTTACTAAAGAAAATGAGAAATATGTTGCTTCGTTAGAGGAGACGATTTTAGGTTATGATACTTATTTCTCTCTTAATAAATTACAGATAATTCCTAAAAGAATAGCTAATATAAGTAGAATTTTGAAAAATGTATTTGTTAAACAAAGTAAATTGGAAAGCAATTATTATATGCTTAACTTCGGTTTAAATGTCTTTTTCCAAGTATTATTAGTATTTGTTACAGGATATTTAGTTGTTAAAGATAATTTGGAAATTGGTGCTGTTGCGGCTGTAGGAATGTTTGCCAATCTAGTATTTGATGGTATGAGCCAAGTAGGTTATAGAATAGCATTTATTAAAGGGACAAAACCTATATTTTCTAAGCACGATGAGTTCATGTCGAAAAATAAGGATACTCATTTACCGGTTGAATATTCTTTAAGAGAAACATTATTTGATATTAAAAATTTATGTTTTAGTTATGGTGACAAGGAAATCTTAAATAATGTGAATCTTGATATAAAAGAGGGGAATAAATATTTAATATGCGGAGATAGTGGAGTAGGAAAATCAACATTATTTAAAATTATTACGGGACAACTGAGAAATTATGAAGGTAGTGTAGAGTATTGTAGTGTTGATTTGAAAAAATTATCTACTAAGCAAATATTAGAAAAACTGACTATAATTCAACAAGAAAATTTTGTATTTTCAGGAACTGTCAAAGATAATATAACTATGGGAGAAGTAGTAGGGGATAGTGAAGTAACTAAGTATTTAGAAAGAGTGGGCTTAACACAGAAGGACTTTTTATATTCAGAAGTAGAGGTTCATGGAAAAAATCTTTCAGGAGGACAACGCCAAAGATTGGCTATAGCTAGAGCGTTATTTAATGGTAAAAAAATACTTTTAATTGATGAAGGAACATCAGCTATAGATAAAGAATCAGCGAAAAGTTTAGTGGAGATGCTGTTAGGAAATAAAGAATTAACTATAATAATGATTAGCCATGATATAAGTGATGAACTAAGAGGAAAATTTGATAATATTATAAAATTGTGATACACGTGAAAGTTAGTAAAAATGATATAGTTTGAATAGAAGAATAAAAATAGGAGAGTGGCTCAAAAATCAATTTCTCCAAGAATAAGATTTTGAGTTACTCCCATTTGATAAGGAGGACAAGCATGGGTTATAAGTTTATGAGTGATGCTTTAGATAATAATTTAATGCCAATAGGTAAAAGTGATTTTTTAAATTTATTTAAAAATTTAGAAATAGGAGAAGGCGATATCCTGATTGCACATGTTTCTCTTAGTAAATTCGGTTATATAATCGGAGGTGCAAGATGTATTTATGAAGCACTTGTGGAAAGATTAGGAGAATGTGGAACTCTCGTTGTTCCAACGCAATCTTTAGAAAACATGTCTCCAGAGTACTGGGAATATCCTAAAGTTCCTAAGGAGTGGATAGAAAAAATAAAACAAGAGAGTTTATCTTATGATGTTGATCTATCTAGTACACGAGGTATGGGAAAATTTAGCGAGTTTGTTATGAATCTAAAACATTCTGTTAGAAGTTCTCATCCACTATATTCTTTTTCAGCAGTAGGAGAAAAAGCACAGGAAATTATGAAAGAGCATCCATTAGATGATGGCTTAGGATACAATTCACCATTAGGGAGATTGTATGATCAAAATGCCAAAATTTTGTTATTAGGAACTGATTTTGAAACTAATACAGCATTACATCTTGCAGAGTATTCACTAAATCGAAAAACAATAAAAGAAAGTGCTAATGTCGGTGGAGAGTGGTTAGAGTTCTCTAATATCGAACTAGATATATATGATGATTATTTAACAGTACAGAAAGAATTCTTGGAGAATTGTAAGGAAAGTTATCAAATAAAAGAGATTCAGAAAACATCAGTTCTTTGTATAGATTTAAAAAGTTGCGTAGATTTTGCGAAAGAATACTATAGGAAAAAGGAAGAAGTGAAGTAGAGGGAGCATGATTTTATATTAAAATTTTCAAATTGTTACCATTTTATTTTCATATTATAATAAATATAGTAATTATTTATATGTTATAAAAAATAAGGGAGAAATTTTTAGAAGGTGTATATAAAAGTTATAAATTCACATATTATTAAAATTTTAGAATAAGATATGGGAAACTCTGGAATAAAAAGGAATTAATTTATGAATAAATATATGAGTGTTTTAAAAAATGTTGATTTTATAAAGTATTTTTTTTCGATTAACTTTATAACATTAGCGCAATCTTTTGTCAGTATAAGTATTATCTGGCTGATCTATGAAGAAACTAAAAATCCATTATTGATAGCTATTTTTGGTGTATTGACTCAATTACCAGCTATAGTTTTTGGACCATTAATATCAAAAGTGTTAGACAGGTTTAATATTGGAAAAGCAATGTTCTTGTTTTTACTGCTAAGAGCTAGTATTTTTCTGATTATATTCTTATTACCGTTTAATGATAAGATATTTTTAAGTATTATAGGATTATTGATAGGTTTAAATAGCGTTATAGGGATTCCTTTATCAGCAGGAGGAGATATAATAATAAAAGAGGTGTGTAATGATGAACAATTAGTAACAGCTAATGCATTGATGATAATATTTTTTGACATCTCTTATATCTTTGGTTCGATTTCTGTAGCAATAATGGGAGTGCTTGGTAATAATAGAATAGCTTTCGTAATAGGAGCCGTATTATTTTTCATTTCAGCGATAATAATAAGTACAATAAAAAGTGATGAAATATTTAGTAACAATGAAGATAGACAGGAAAAATATACGATATTTAATTCTATGAAGTATATTGTAAAAAATAATGAAATATTCCTTATGACAATTAATACGACATTGTGGAATATGTTCACTTGGGGAAGTTTTATCGTATTATTACCAATATATGTAGAACAAAATCTAAATAATGATAGTGTAGCGTATGGAATATTAAATTCTTTGCAATCTGTTGGTATTATCTTAGCTTCACTTATAATAGGTTTGCAATTTATCTCAAAAATTAAATTAGAGAAATTAATTTGCTTAGGTATTATAGTGCATTGTTTATTATTGATACTGTTTTATTTTAGTACAAATATTATTCTTTCAGTAATTATACTTATTATAGCAGGAATCGCTTCAGCACCAGTACTAATTTATAAAGCAACATTCTTCCAAAGAAAAATTTCTAGAAAAATAATGGGACAAGTACTATCATTAATCCTAGTTTTAGGAAGTGTCTTGTATTCTCTAGGAGGTATAATTATAGCGTTTCTGATAGAAAAATTAGGAAAAGAATATTTTTCATATATAAATTTATATTCTTTAATTATTATTATAGTAATATCACTAATGAGTCTTAAAAAAATATCATAAATTTATCGGATATAAATTAAAATATATTTTTTCGGAGTGAATTAAAGATATTTATTTTTGTTATGAGAGAATGATATAATTATATCTGTAAATAAGTACAACAGAAAGGAGAAAATAATTATGGATCCTATGATTGAAAAAATGTTTAATGATAATTTACTAAATTTTAAAATTATTGTTGAACTAGTAGATTATTTAAGGGTTAAGCACGGTGAAGAACCATCATTTACATTTGCTTGTTTTAAAAATGGGTTAAATACAGAGCAAACTGAAGATTTGCTTATATTCTATTCGGACATTACTGATAAAATAGCAGCCGAGGATATACATTTATTAGATAGAAATTTATTAATAGAAAAAACTAAAGAAAAAATTCCAAATTTGACAGATGATAATAAAATTGGAGAAATAGTAGAAAGTTACATTAATTGTTGTTTTTTGTTAAAAGATGAATAAATTATAGTATCAGATTAAGTTATTACTAAATCAAGAGTCTGTTTTTTGAAATTAATGGGAGAATAAAGTGAGGAAGAATAGATTTAATAATTTAAAATTAGTACATATGTTGTTAATTATGAAAAAGGATGATTAGAAATTATGAAACCAAAGAAAGATTTTTTTGAAAAATTATTAATTTATATATTTCTGATTATTATAGTAATAGATATTATTAATAGATATTTAATAAACAATTATATGTTGTATATTTTAAACAATATTATTTATGTAGGATATTTTATATTTATTCTTGTGTTTCTTTTCAATAAAAATAAGAAGAGAAAATGGAAAGAAAAGAGTTAAAAAACAATAGAAATAAATTACTAAGTATCAACCTTATCTCCTGATTTAGTGAGATGGAGTTGTTTTTTTATTGTTTCGAAAATCACCGAATTCGCTAGCGAAAATAATTTCCTTATCGTAAATTAAAAGAAAAATAAACGCAATATTCAGAAAATATTGACTTTAAGAGAAAAACACGTTAATATATTTAAAAATAGGAGAATAGATTCTAGAAAAATAGTAGAATTTGATGAAGAAAATCATCGCGTATAATAAATTAGTAAAATAAGAGGAAATGTTATGAAAGAGATAATTAGTGTTGAGAGTCTTAGTAAAGATTACATAATAAAAAATAGAGTTGGCTTTTTTAATACAGAAAAGATAGTTAAACAAGCGTTGAAGGACATAAATTTTAGTATTAAAGAAGGAGAAATTGTAGGATACATAGGAAATAATGGAGCTGGGAAATCTACAACAATAAAATTACTGTTAGGAATACTAACTACTACAAAAGGCTCAATAAAAGTGTTCGGTAAAGATCCGTTTGTAAACAGGCAAAAAAACGCTAAAAACATAGGTGCGTTATTTGGACAAAAATCACATTTATGGTGGGATTTACCATTAATCGATTCTTTTGAATATTTATCAAAAATCTATGAAGTAGATAATAAAGAATGGTTAGACTATTTAATAACAGAATTAAATGTAACAGAGTACTTATATCAACCAGTAAGGCAACTATCTTTAGGACAAAGAATGCGTGGTGAGTTTATAGCTAGTATTATTCATAAACCTCAATTGGTGTTCCTAGATGAACCGACAATTGGTTTAGATATAGAAACAAAGAAGAAAATTATGGAACTTATACTAAAAATAAATGAGAAGTATAATACTACTATCATACTAACAACTCATGAGATTTCTGATATTGAAAAAGTATGTAAGAGAATGATTTTGATAAGTGATGGCGAAATTAATTATGATGGTGAAGTGAAGAGCTTCAAGCAAATTTTTAATAAATATAAAAAATTAAAAATGTACGGAGAGAATATAGTAGATTTAGATGAAGAAGGGATATTGCCTTTACGTACTAATATTGATTCTAAAGAAATTGTTTTTGATGAAACTAAATTTAATGTGTTAGATATAATAAAACTACTACCGAATGAAAGTATTATTACACAAACTGAAGTATTGGACTTAAATCTACAAGAAGTATTGCTTGTGAAGGACAAAACGGGTGATAAATATGAATAGATTTTTTGCTTATACTTTATATCAATACAAAAGTTTATTACAATACAAATTTAATACGATAATGCAGATAATTGCATCACTGTCTATGGTATTAATACAGTATAGTATCTGGATATATGTTGAAAAATACAATTCTGAAAATATTGATGAAATAATAACTTATGTACTGTTTGCGATTATTTTACAAATAGTTTTACCTATAAAAATAACTACCAATTTTGTATCTGAGAAGATTTTAAAGGGTACTATTATTAATTATTTGAATAAGCCTAATAGATTAATAGTTATAACATTTTTCACTACTTTAGGCAATTTTCTCTATAAATTAAAATTCCAAGTACTGCCGATTTTAGTTATTTATATTTTACTATTTTATAATTTAATATTTAGAACCATATCTCTTAAGAGATTTGTACTTTTTATATTTGTGTATATTTTGAGCTATATTGTTGCGTTTTTATTAGGTTATATTATTGCATTATTATCAACAGTATTTATAAGAATAAACGGTGTATCTGAATTAGTTAATGCTCTTCTTATTATTTTCGGTGGTGGATTGCTACCTTTAGATTTATATCCAAAATTATTATTAAGAATATCAGAGATAACCCCATTTTACGCTGTAATGTATGCACCTATTTCTATTATTGTACATGATAATGATTTAGGAAAAGTCTTATTTATTCTTGGTGTACAGATGTTTTGGTTAATCATATTATTGATAATTTCAAAAAGACTATCACAATATGTATTTAACAAGTTTGATATAATGGGAGGTTAATATGAAGAAACATTTATATTTATATGCAGAGTTTTTTAAAATGGATGTAAAAAGGATATTGAGTTATAAACTAGATTTTATTATAGGAAATTTTGGTTATTTACTAGATACACTTACAACATTATTTGTATTACTTATTACGCTTAATTATACAGAATTAATCGGTGGATTTTCTTTATATCAATTGTTGTTTTTATATGGTTTTCTAACATTAACATCGGCGTTATGGGAATTTTTCTTCGTTACAACTTTAGAAGTCCCATATTTAATTCAAACTGGGGAACTTGATTTGTTTTTATTAAGACCACTAAATATTCTTTATCAATTTATTATTTTTCAATTAGATGAGGAAGCTTTATTTGAGTTAATTACAGGTATAGTAATTGTGATTTTTTCATTATATAACTTAGATATTGATGTAACTTATTTATTTATAATAAAATTCATTTTATTTACAATATCTGCGGTTTTAGTAAGAGAGGCTATATATTTAGCACTAGTATCAATTAGTTTCTTTTCGATAACAAATGATGGTATAAAATCAGTTTTATGGCAATTGTATCAATTAGCAAATTATCCAGTTAATATTTATCCGTTTTTTATTAAAGTAGTACTAATAATTATTCCGTTCGCATTTGTGGGATATTTTCCAGTAGCAAATTTAATAAATATGCATGATAGTTTTAATTTAGAAACATGGTTTTTAATATTATTTGGACCGCTTCTACTTATATTAATCTATAAAACAATATGGAATTTCGGATTAAAAAAATATCAAAGTACAGGATCATAATAGTTAAGAAGGTTAGAGAATTATAAGAAATAAGAACAAAGTGAATCATATAGGAGGTGTTCTTTATAGAATTTAATGTTAAATTAGTGAGAAGTTTGTATTTATGTTTGAATTTAATTTTGAGTGTTTTATATTCATACATAACGGTGAAATTTATATCAGTATATAATTTTCCTATATATTTTATTTTGTTAATAACGACTTTGATAGAAATATTTATTTTCTTAGACACTAGTTATTTCAAATTATTAACTAGTATAAAAACAAAGCATTTTTATTATATATTAATAGTTTTTTCAGTAGTAGTATTTATTTTTAAAAATAACATAAATTTATATTACGTCTTAACATTTTATTTTATTTATTACTTATTGATATCAATAGTGCTACTTAATTACAATTTATTTGTAATAGAGGGAAGCAAGTCTATCAAAGCTGGAATAACAGATATATCCTTATATAGCAACTTGTCTAAATTACTTGGTTTTTCTTTAGGAAGTTATATTTATAAGGTGAATATTGATGAATATTTAATAGTATTTATAATTATGTTTGTATTATTTTCAAGTTTCAAAATAAATAATTTTAAAAATGAAACTGAGAAAAATTCTGAAAGATTAGTTTTTAATAAATTGAAAAGAAAACATATTATTATCAATACAGCGTTATTATCAGGGATAGCAGTGTTTTTTATACCATTGTTTATAAAACAATTAGCAGCTAGGAATTTAATACAGTATTCTAGTATTATATTTTTTATACCAGGACTAACAGTAGTTCTATTTTTAATACTTACTAAGAAATATGATATAAATTTAAATAGAATACTTATGTTTTACATAATTTTTGATATAGTATTCTTCATATTGGTTATATACGAAGTATTTTTACCATTGCAAGTGATATTATTATCATTAATAGTGGCACTTGGGGTGTCAATCAGTATAAAATTAAGGACTAATTTCATAAAAATTAATGATAAAGATTATAGAAAAAGTATAGTACAAATTTTCCGAATAAGTGCACCTTTATTTACTATTATATTGAGTTTTGTAGGATTATACGTAGAAAACATTGCTTATTATATTTTGCTAATAAATGTAATTTCGGCTATTCATGTGTTGTATGTGAATTTAAGAAATAGAGAGCATACTTTATTAGATTAAGGAAAAGTTTTCAGAAAAAATGAAAAATTAATAAAAGAATGTACACTTAGTTTTTTTAGAAATAGCTAGGTGTACATTTTTTGGTTCAATTTGAGAAGTAATACTATGTTATATTCCTACGTATTAACTAGAAATAACAAGTGATAATTTTTAAAAGCGTTTTTTTCTTTTCATATTGCTTTCATATCGTTTTTATATTACAATAAATCTATAAAGCTTTATAACCTCATAAAATAAGGAGGACAAAAAAATGGTATTAGATATTGGAATTTTATAGTTTATAATGTAAATAATAATAAAGAGAATCATCATTATTTTTTGAGTTTCTTATGATCTTAAAAATTATTGTTTCTCATTATAACTTGAATAGAGGAGGAGAATCAGCTATTTTAGCAGACGATAATGATTTTATAGTATCTGTTAAAGTAGAAACTTGATTAAAAAGTCACTCATTCAAGAAGATACACTTTATTGTGTAAGATACATGTAAACTACATATTAAAGAGTTGAAGGTTGATTTGTATTTGCAAATCAACCTTTTCTAAAAAGTAATTAGAAGTAAAACGCTATATCGGGAGGAGGGAGTTAGATGGTAAATCTATTAACAGTGAAAAATTTAGCATACAAATATAAAAACTCTAGTGATTACGCGATTAAAAATATTTCTTTTTCTGCGGAAAAAGGCGATATGATTGCACTTATAGGTAAAAGTGGTTCAGGGAAAACTACGATAATTAATTCTACATTAGGATTGTTTTCTAATATCGAAGGTGAGGTATCGTTTGGTGAAGGAGTGTCTGTTCGAGATGTGGACTACTGTATGCAAAATCAATCAGTAGATTGGTACTTAAATGTATACGACAATATTTATATGGGGCTATTATATTCTCAAAATACTATTAGTAAGAAAAGTGTAGATGAGATTATTGATGTTCTAGGTTTAAAAGGTAAGGAGAAATCTGACCTAACAGAATTATCAGGAGGACAATTGCAGAGAGTACAAATAGCAAGGAGTCTAGTATCTAATTCAAAAATATTATTTTTAGATGAACCTACTACAGGATTAGATGTAGTATTATCAAAAAATATATTAGAATATATAAAGACTAACAATAAACAACATGCTGTATTTATATCTTCTCATGATTTAGATCTTATAGAAAAGTATTGTAATAAGATAATTTATATAAACGACGGGGAATGTTTATATTTTGGCGAAATGAGCACATTCTTAAGAGAATATAATAAAGAAATAGTATACAATATTTCTTATAATGGTGAATTTAGTAAAGATATAGTTGAGAAATATAAAGATACTATTACAATCGTTGATGATAAAAATTTAAAAATTTTCTTGGAAAAAGAAGAGGAGATTTCGAATGTATTAAAATTATTATTGGCAGAAAATATTACAATAGGAAGTCTACAGAAAGAAGAAATTACCTTGAAGAGAATATTGGAATTGGAGGAGTAATTATATGAAAAATGTAATGAAGAATTTTTGGGCGACATCGTATATAGAATATAAGGCGATTGAAAATAATAAGCAGATTATATATACTCAGCTTATGATTCCAATTTTGTACTTTGTATTCTTTGGATTTGGGATAGGGAACTCTTTTTCTAGTTTAGCTTTTAAAGGAGAAAATGTTAGCTATATAGAATATATTTTCATTGGAATTATAGGAGTAATACTAAATTCTCAGATGAATCAGTCGGTTTATAGGGTGAACTTAGATAAAAAATGGGGACTCTTAGCATATAAAAGAATAAAAGGAACATCAGCAATTTCATATTTTCTAGGAAAATTAGTATTTCCGTTAGGAATCACAATAGTACAAGTATTATTAATCTACTTTTTATCGTTTTTCTTAGGGATAAAAATACAGATAGTTCCTTTTCTAAAAGTATTGATTATTGTAATTATTAGTCTAGTGTTTTGGTTTTCGCTTGGAGTAATTATTTCATTAGGAACTGTATCATATAGAACTAGAGACCTTATCTTAGGAACATTATTACTACCGATAATTTTTGCGGCACCGACTTTTTATAGTTTAGATAATTCTAAGGTGCTATACTATATATCAAAACTTAATCCGTTAACTTACCAATTAACGAGTATGAGAACTGTAGTTTTTGATATGGATCTTGATATAAATACTTATGTTACAATATTCTTAAGCCTAATAATGTTTATTTTAGCAATAAGCGTGATAATAAGATCAGAATTATTAGGTGATGAGAGATAAAAAATGTACACTTAGTTGTTTTAGAGATGACTAAGTGTACATTTGTTTTATCTTTTTACTAATTTTGTTTTTTGTTTATTTGATGTTTTTACAGGCTTAGGTACATAAGGTGGATAAAGTTTACGTCCTAATAATATTTGGAACGCTACAAGGATACCACTGACTACAAAGTAAATTCCTATAGCAGCGATACTCGTATATGTTAAAAATGTTAACATTATAGGAGTAATCCAAACCATATTTTTAGAAACATTTTGTATACGTTCAGCCTCTGGTGTGCTTTGTGACATAGGATTGCTTTGCATCATACTTTGAGAAATTTTACCAACAATCATATATATTACAAAAACAAGAACTAATAGTATGTAAGATTTTTCTCCAAGTGAAATAGATAAAAAGCTTGAATCAAGAATATCTTTTGAATAGATTGGATTCTGTAGAGTAAAGTATAAACCAGAAATAAACGGTGCTTGAATTAGAATAGGTATTAAATTACCGAAAATTGCTGGTGAACAATCATACTTTTTATATATTTTAAAGAGTTCTTTTTGAAGTTCAGTTTGTTCAATCCTTATTTTCATTCGTTCATCATTATTAAGAGCTCTCTTTTGATCTTCACTTAGCTTTTTAATTTTACTTTGTACGAGATCTAATTCAGGTTTTGCTTTTTCCATATTGATAGATGATGTACGTTGTTTTTTATAATTTTTCAACATAAAAGGAAGTATAATACCTTTTACAATAAGTGTAATAATAATTATAGAAATACCCCAACTTTTAACGTAGATATTAATATTCGATAAAAACATATCCATATTTTTGGTGAAAGTATTATAAAAGAAACCATCGGTATCATTTGAAGAACATCCAGTTAAAAATATGACTAATATTAGAGTATAAATACAGAATAGATATTTTTTCATTTATTGCTCCTCCTTACATATATATTAGCATACACATTCATAAAATGAAAGGGGTATCATGTAAATATTTTTAAATATAATAATATTATTTAAAAGGATTATTATGTTAAAGTCAATTGTAAATAAAGAAAATTATAGTTTAAAATATAATAAAAGATGAAAATATTAATAAAATTTATTTTGTTTTACTTAGTGTGTGATAAGATGAAAAATAGTGTAGAAACAGTGTTAGTAGATATAATTAAAGTATAGAGAATGGAAGATGTATATTTATAGAGAGTGTATATGATTTTTATTATTTGTGGAAAAAGAAAAATTAGAAAATGTATTATTGAGATTTTCGTATTGATACCATTGTATTTTCATATTAAAATAATGGTGTAAAGTTTAATAACACTATAAAAATAAAATTATACAGAATATGAAATTTTCCACATACATAATAGGAGGTATTGATAATGGACAGTACATTAGGATCTATAGTTGCAACTATAACTATTGGTTTTATATATTTTATGTTTAGAAGAAAATCTCTCCCTATTTTTAAAAAGAATAAACGACAATTACTGGTGGAATTGATACCGACAGTTATATTTTGTATTTTCTTTCCAAAGGTGATCAAAATTGCTGTAATTTTTTTATCAGTTGAGATTATTTTATATATTATAGATTATTGCAATGAGAAGAAAAATTCTACGAAATAAAGTTATATAATTCAAAAAGTAGAAAGGGAAGTAATATCTATACTAATTTTTAAAAGAAATTTATCCTTTTCTCATAATAATTTTTCGATATAATTAAGTGTAGAAGAAGTTGGAGAGTAATACTGACTCGAAAAAGAAAATACTCTCAAGTTGATGTAGTCGTAGGAATCACGACTCTAAAAAGAAAGGTTCTTTTTTTATACAGTCTGAATTAGGTGTAGCTATCACAATAGAATTATTTATCAGTAAATTACTAAAATAAATCAAATTAAGCATAGTTAATAGCCCTCAAAATTTGTCTAAATTTTGAGGGCTATTACTCTAGTTAACTAGTCTTTTTCTTATTTATGTATTTAATGATTATATAAGATAGCGATATAAAAATAATATATTTTAAATTTGTTATTTTTATATTAATTATGTAAAGGATATTTATTATACTTGTAAAAATTAGTAATAAAATTATATCGATTTTCTCAGTTAATATATTTAATTTATTTTTATTTGAATCTATTACTATGTAGAATATTCCGATAAGTGTGCATATAAGTAAATAATTTATTATGAATGTGTTCTTTATTATTACATAATTTATTATATTGATAATTATAATAAATTTAAAACAAGTTAATACGTTTTGTGTCACTGTTATCTCCATTTTGTATTTAGGTATTTATCAATGAGACTTTAAAATTATGATTTTATTGAAATTAATTTTTTAAAGTTGATCTTAATATTGATTAAGTTAATTATTTATCTTTTTTTTTTTT
>JAWHCX010000003.1:0-111766 GCA_032567735.1 Gemella haemolysans
AGTACGACTTTCTTTTTAAATTCAAAATTATATTTAGTCATAAAAATACCGACCTCCAAAAAGTTAGATTTTTTGGTCTAACTTTTTGGGGTCGGTACAAATTTAACTGTGTCTTCATTCTTTGAATTATAAATTATAATTTTTATCTACTCTACTACCTCTTGAAAGTTCTCGATAACATCTTTTAACTCTAATTCTAAGATATAACTAATACCTTTTTCTTGCATTGTTACCCCATATAAAGTATCCATAGCCTCCATAGTTCCTCGTCTGTGAGTAATAACTAAGAACTGATTATTCTCTGAATAAACTTTTAAGAATTTAGCAAATCTATTAACATTTTCTTCATCCAGTGCCGCTTCCACCTCATCAAGCACTACAAATGGAGGATTTTTAACCTGTAATATCGCAAATAATAAACTTATCGCAGTTAAAGACTTCTCCCCACCTGATAATAATGAAAGGTTTTGAAGTTTTTTACCAGGAGGTGAAGCTTCGATTACTATTCCAGTATTTAATATGTCATTTGGTGATTCTAAAGTCATATCTGCATAACCACCTTTGAACAATTCTTTAAATATTTTATTGAAGTTCTCTGCTACTTTAACAAATGTTGTTAAGAAGCGTTCTTTTACTTCTTTATCAATCTCTGCAATAGTCTCTTCTAGTTTTTCTTTCGCTTCTACAAGGTCGGTAATTTGCTCATTATAGAAGTCATAACGTTCTTTAACCTCTTCAAACTCTGCTATAGCATTTAGGTTAATATTACCTAACTCTACTATCTCTTTACGAAGTCTTGCTACATCGTGTTTATATGAAGGTACCTCATCTATAACATCGGCTGTTAATTTATTTGATACACTCTCATACGTTACATTATAATTAGTAACAAGGTTTTCTAGATATTCATCAATTTTAACTTCTATCTTCGTCTGTTCTACTGTTAACTTTTCAAATTCTGAAGTTTTTTGACGTAGACTTTCGTTATTTCTTTGTTGAGCTACCGTAATTTCTTTTTCACGTTTAAACAATCCTGTTTTTTCCATATCAAGATCTGATAATAACGTCTTAAGCGTTGTTAATCTTTCACTACACTCAGCGATTATTTTAGAATTATTTTCTAGTATTTGAAGTTCATCTTCCTCACTTAAAGACTCAGCATCTTTAGACATTTCTAATCTTGTTAGTTGTTCATTAATATCTGATATATCTGCTAATAGTGATTCTATTAACTCTAAACCATGCTTAGTTGTTTCTTCTAATTTTGATTTTTCAATCTTAAGTTCAGCAATTTTCTCTAAGAATAATTCCTCAGCACTTTGAGCATTTTGTTTTTTACTACTTTCTTCATTAATTTTTTCATCAAGTTTTTGCAGTTTTACTCTAATTTTCTCAAGATTTTGAGTTAATTCTATAATATTACTTGAATCGTCTTCATTATCTTTAAATTCTAATAATTTCTTCTCATTAAATTTTATATTTGCTTTGATATCAGCAATCTCAGAATTCTTATGATTTGTACTTAATTCTAATTGTTTAAGTTTTAAAATCGCTTCTTCTTTTGCCGATTTTAAACTTCCAATTTCATTCATTACTTCTTGTTG
The DNA here is from genome assembly GCA_032567735.1 of Gemella haemolysans. Classification (GTDB taxonomy): domain Bacteria; phylum Bacillota; class Bacilli; order Staphylococcales; family Gemellaceae; genus Gemella; species Gemella haemolysans_E. Next base: position 1,605 of record JAWHCX010000003.1, read on the forward strand.
TTGATTTTCTAATTGATGTTTCTCACTATCCAATTTTTTAATCTTATCATTAATTTTAACAAGATTTTGTGAAAGTTCATCTAATTCAGCCTTATGTTTAATAGATGAATTGTTATTTTTATTAATAGCTCCCCCAGTGATAGATCCACCACTATTGATAATTTGCCCATCAAGCGTAATAATTCTATTTCTAAAATTAATCTTACGAGCTATTCTATTGGCATTATCCATATTATCAACGATAATAACAAGCCCTAATAGGTGAGAAATTATATTTTTATACTCACTACCAACAGTTATAAGATTCTCGGCTATATTAATGAATCCTTCTTCATTTACTACTGTTCTATAAACATCACTCGCTATTGCTTTTGCTTTAATATTATTTAATGGTAAAAATGTAACTCTACCTTTATTAGTTTTCTTTAGATGATTAATACATTGTTTAGCAACATTCTCATTCTCAACTATAATATTTTGTTGTGCTTGCCCTAAAGCTATATCAATAGCAACAGCATACTCATTATCAAATTCTACAATATTTGCTACACTATTGTGAACACCTGCTAAAGAATCCTTATTTGCGAGAATTTCTTTTACTCCAATATTGTAAAAACTTAAATTATTAATCTGATCTTCTAAAAACTTCTTACGATTTTCCAGGTTACTCTTGAAGTTGTATCCTGTTCGAATTTGGTCTTCGATATTTTTCCCATTTGAATTAATTAAAATATTTTTTTCAACTAATATATCAAGTTCTTTTTGAAGATTTGCTAGCTGTTCATTTAGAACTTTTTGCTCTTCAGTAGCGGCTGTAAGCTCTTCTGTTTTTAAAGCTAAAACTTGTTTTTGTCTCTCTATATTCTCTAGAATTTCTTTACTATTCTCGTCAGCACTCTCTAGATTTTTCTTAGCGAACTCTATACTATTTTCCAGTTTAGTTTCTTCGTTAATTAAGCTATAGTAGTTATCTTTTAGCTCTTCTATATTTCTTTCAATTAATTCTAATTTACTCTCTTCTCCTGATTCTAAAGAAGAGATTTCTTTATTAATCTTTTGAATTTTACTTTTAGTTTCAGCATTCAGATTTTCTCTTTCTGCTAACTTACTTTCAAGGTTTTGTTTTCTTTCCTTAAGATATTTAATATCATCATTAATCTTTTCACTTCTTAGTGTTCTATTATTCTTTCTTTCCTGAATTACACTTAATTGTGATTGAAGAGATTCTTTCTTCTGAACTAATTCTAACTCTTCATCATGATATTTCATGTAAGTTCTATCTAGAGAAACTAAACTATTCTTAATAGTCTCTAAATCTTTAATAAGTTCTTCTTGTCTACTTTCAAGTCCAAGTTTTTCAGATTCTTTCTCATGTTTAACTTGAAGTAAATCAGCAAGTCTTTTTTGATATTCAGCAATATTATAAACATTTAACAAAATATCTTTTTCTTCAAGTTCTTTAGAATAATCTAGATATTTTTGTGTTTTATTCTTTTGATCTTCTAAAATTTCATAACGACCTGAGATTTCTAAGAAAATATCGTTTAACCTCATTAGATTGTCATTTGTTTTTTCTAATTTTAGATTAGTTTCTTTTTTCTTGTTTTTATACTTTAATACCCCTGATGCCTCTTCTATTATAGCTCGACGATCAACAGGTTTAGATGAAATAATATCTTCTACCTTACCTTGAGTAATAATACTGTAACTCTCTTTATTAATCCCAAAGTCTAGATAAATATCCGTAATATCTTTTAATTTAGCACGTTTATTATCAATGTAATATTCACTATCACCATTTCTGTACAAACGTCTTTTAATTTCACAATTATCTTCTCCGTTAGAAAATGTTACTGCTACTTCAGCAAAGTTTTTTCTTTTCGCATCTTCAGTCCCCGAAAAGATAACATCTTTCATGCTACTACCACGTAAATTTTTAGCAGACTGCTCCCCTAAAACCCAACGAATAGCATCAATTATATTACTTTTTCCCGAACCGTTCGGTCCTACAACACCGATTAAATTATTTTTAAATTCAAATGTTGTCTTCTTTTGAAAAGATTTAAAACCTGTAACTTCAACCTTTGCTAATTTCATCTTTGTTTCCTTTCATTATTTTTAAATATCTTTGTACCCTAGTTTTTCTAATGCTTGCTTTGCTGAAAGCTGTTCAGACTCTTTCTTAGTCGTTGCAGTTCCACTTCCATACTGATTTCCACCAATTAAAACAGCACTCGTGAAAGTTTTAGAATGTGATGGACCCGTAGAATCAAGTACTACATACTCAATTTCACCTAATTTAATTTTTGAAATGTACTCTTGTAGTATAGTTTTATAATCTACAAAGCTATGATATTCAAGGTCTTGAACTTCTGTAAATAACGTGTTATGTAAGAAAGTTTTTACAACTTCAAGATTTGACTCTAGGTACATGGCTCCTGTGAAAGACTCAAAAATATCAGCAAGTAAAGCTGCTCGACTTCTTCCACCCATCTTTTCTTCACCTTTTCCTAGGTAAATACATTTATCTAAACCTAGTTGCAAAGCGTATTTAACCAATGTTTTTTCGCAAACAATAGATGCACGCAGCTTAGTAAGTTCACCTTCAGGAAGCTCAGAAAATTTTTTAAATAAAAATTCACTTGTTGTAAGTTCAACAACAGCATCCCCTAAAAATTCCAAACGCTCATAATTTAAATGCTTCGCGATTCTTTTCTCATTAGTATAAGAAGAATGAGAAAATGCATTCTTAAAATTCTCACTGAATTTCAAATTAAAACCATACTTTTCATTCAAATTATTAAGCAATCTTTCAATATATGTTCGTTCCACAATAATTCTCCTTTCTTTTTTATTAGGAGAAACTCAATATTTTTACATAAATCGATTAAGTTTCTCCCATAAAAATCTTTATCATTTATTAAAATACGTTATTAATCCAATAAAAACTCAGAGAAGACATCATTTCCATAGAATAATCCTTTTCTAGTTAATCGAAGTTTATTACCTTCAATTTCCAAGTAACCTTCTCTTATATTTTTATCAATAACGTCTTTAAATATTTCTTCTGCTCTTTTTCCATATTTTTCTTCAAAAATATCTAAATCTACACCTTCTAAAAGACGTAGACCTAAGAACATTTCTTCTTCTATTCTCTCTTTAGGCGTTACAGTATTTTCTTCACGTCTAGCGTGCCCTTTTTCTAACATACTGTCGATATAGAATTTTAATGCACCTTGATTAGCATAACGTACTCCATCAATATAACCATGAGCACCTGCTCCAAGACCATAATATTCAATATTCTTCCAGTAACTACTATTATGAACACTCTCATGACCTGGTCTAGCAAAATTACTAATTTCATACTGCTCATAACCATTTTCTGTTAAGAAGTTAATAACTTCATTGTACATTTTCTCTTCTGTCTCATTCGATGGCAATGTAACTTTCTTATCTCTCACCTGATTATAAAGTTTAGTCTTCTGTTCCAAAATCAATGAATAACATGAAATATGACTAATATTGTATTCTGCAACCTTCTTCATACTATCATGCAAGTCATCCATAGTTTGCTTAGGTAGCGAGAACATTAAATCGACATTAATATCTTCAATTCCATGTTTTTTACAATTAGCAATCGCCATATCTACATCATCAGCAACATGTCCACGACCAAGAATTTTTAACAATTCGTTATTAAAAGTCTGAACTCCCATGCTAATTCTATCAACTCCATAGCCCTTTACCAAAGCAACCCGAGAATCAACAAGATCCTCAGGGTTAGCTTCAAAAGTAAATTCACGCAGTTGTTGTGGAATTTTATTTCTTAATGCAGTTAATAATCGATGAAGTTGTTCATCATTTAATGCACTCGGTGTCCCACCACCAATATAGATAGTTTCAACTTTTTGAATGTTTTCCATACTCTCGATTTCTTTGATTAAGCAATCTATATACTTGTCGACAGGTTGTCTTTGTATATAAAACTTATTGAAATCACAGTATGAACAAATATACTTACAAAATGGAATATGAATATATACTCCGCGTGGATAACTCTTCATTATTCTTCATCCATTTTAAGAACAGCCATGAAGGCATCTTGAGGAACTTCTACGCTACCAACAGCTTTCATTCTCTCTTTACCTTTTTTCTGTTTCTCTAATAGTTTACGTTTCCTACTAATATCCCCTCCGTAACATTTAGCAAGAACGTTTTTACGCATCGCTTTAATAGTTTCACGAGAGATAATTTTATTTCCAATAGCAGCTTGGATAGGAATTTCGAATTGTTGTTTTGGAATAAGTTTTTTAAGTTTTTCTACAATAACTTTACCACGTTGGTAAGCAAATTCTCTGTGAACGATGAAGCTTAGAGCGTCGACTTGTTCACCATTTAATAGAATATCCATCTTAACAAGGTTACTATCTTTGTATCCTGTTAATTCATAATCAAATGATGCATATCCTTTTGTATTTGATTTAAGTTGATCAAAGAAATCAAAGACAATTTCTGATAAAGGTATATCATAAGTAATATTAACCCTTGTATCATCGATATATTCCATATTTAAGAAGATACCACGTTTCTTCTGACAAAGATCCATAACAGCACCTACATAGTCATTTGGTACCATAATGCTCGCCTTAACAAATGGCTCTGTAATCTTATTAATTTTTTGTGGATCTGGCATCTCCGATGGATTTGATACATCTACTAGAGTTCCGTCAGTTTTTTCAACTTTGTAAATAACCGATGGTGCAGTTGCAATGATATCAATATTAAATTCACGTTCGATACGTTCTTGAATAATTTCCATGTGTAACATTCCTAAGAATCCACATCTGAATCCAAATCCAAGTGCTTGTGACGTTTCAGCTTCATATTGTAAAGCTGAGTCATTAAGTTCTAATTTTTCTAATGCTTCACGTAAGTCATTATATTTTGATGAATCGATTGGATATAATCCACAGAATACCATTGGATTTAATTTTCTATATCCAGGTAATGCTTCTTTAGCTGGATTATTCGCTAATGTGATTGTATCCCCTACACGAGTTTCACTTACATTTTTAATAGATGCACAGATAAATCCTACATCTCCTGCAGTAAGTTCATCAACGATTTTCTCTTTAGGTGTGTGGATACCAACTTCAGTAACCTCGAACACACCACCAGTAGCCATCATCTTAATCTTATCTCCAGCTTTTACAGTACCGTTCTTAATACGAACTGAAACGATAACTCCTCTATACGCATCGTATAATGAGTCAAAGATTAATGCTTGTAGTGGTTCAGCCGCATCACCAGATGGAGCTGGAATATATTCTACGATTTGTTCTAAGATTTCATCAATACCAATTCCAGCCTTAGCAGAAGCTAGTACGATATCGTCTGTTGGTAATCCAATTACATCTTCAATCTCAGTCTTAACCTTTTCAGGATCTGCTGCAGGTAAATCAATTTTATTAATAATTGGAATAATTTCTAAATTATTATCTAATGCTAAGTATACGTTAGCTAAAGTTTGTGCTTCAATACCTTGAGCGGCATCAACTACTAAAATAGCCCCTTCACACGCTGCTAGAGAACGTGATACTTCATAAGTGAAGTCTACGTGTCCCGGTGTATCGATTAAGTGGAAAATATACTCTTCTCCATTTTTGGCAGTATATTGTAATTGAACTGCATTAAGTTTAATTGTAATACCTCTTTCACGCTCAATATCCATTGAGTCAAGAAGTTGCGCTTTCATCTCACGTTGTTCTAACGCCTTTGTTTTTTCTAAAATTCTGTCCGCAAGAGTTGATTTCCCGTGGTCAATATGTGCAATTATAGAAAAGTTCCTTATTTTCTTTTGCCTTTCATTTCTTTTATCCATTTTATTCTTCCTTTACAAATCTTGTTTTTCTACGTAGTCTTTAGCTGTATAATACGAAAAACCATCCCTTATTAGCTTTTCAATCAGCTTTTGTTTAAGTGCATATCCTTCATATCTGCGACTATAACTTTGATAAGCCCTTCTAAAATGCTCATCTAATATTTCGTCTTCATTTTCATCTTCATAGTCTTCGAAAAATATGTCAAACACCTTTCTTATTATATCAGATGTAAAGCCATTTGTATAAAGTTTTTGTGTTGTTTTTTGAACTTTTTTGTTTTTCGTTTCTCTTCTTACTTTATACTCACGTTCAATAATTTTATAAAGCATTTCTATCATTGCTTCTTCTGTACAAATCTTGGCAATATTTTCATCTATAACATCTTTATCTAAGCCTTTTTCTAATAATTTTCTTTGTATCCAGTATGGCCCCTTTAAATTTAGATTAAAATAATCTGTTACAGCAGCTTCTACATAATGATCATCATTCAGATAACCAATTTCTATTAACTTCTCAATTACTTCATCAATAACATTATTAGCAATCTCTTTTTTCTGAAGATATTCTCTTATATCCTGCTTAGTTCTTAGACCAAATTGTAAATAATGAACTGCTTTGCTATAGGCACTTTCTACACTTTCATGAGCTATGATTTCTTTTAATTGCTCTTTTGATAAATCTATTTTTTTTATAAGTCCATACTTAATTATCGTATCTTCAGAAACATAAAAATGTTTACCATTTTCCAAGTCTATTTTATACTTAACTTTTAGCTTTGTAATATTTGTAACTTGCAAATTTACACCTACTTTCTGCATTCCTAGCTAAAAAACTCTTACCTTTAATTTTATCAAAAAACACATAAAAAAGGAAATGTTAGAAAGAAAAAATTCCCAAACCATAAGGCTTGAGAATTTTTATTTTCAACTAAGATACTACGTTATTTTTTAATTAATCCTTCTTTTTGTAGATATTCTTTTGCTACATCATAAGCAGGTTTCCCTTCAATATCTACTTTGTAATTCATTTCAGTCATTTCTTTTTCTGTTATTTTTCCAGCAAGTTTATTTAAGATTTTTTCAAGTTCAGGATGTTTTTTCAATGTCTCTTCTCTTAATAACGGTGCCCCTTGATATGGTGGGAATAAATGTCTATCGTCATTTAATAATTTAAGCTTATTAGTTATTATTTTACTATCTGTTGAGAATACATCGATAATATTTACATCACCATTTGAAATAGCTTGATATTTTAACGCTATTTCCATAGTCTTAACATTTAGATTTAAGTGATAAAGATTTTTAAGTCCTATACCACCATCTTCTCTATCATTGAATTCCAATGAGAATCCAACTTTTGAAGAATTTTCTACTAATTTTATATCTGAAATATTATTTAATTTATTTTTATTTGCAAAATCTTCTGTTACGGCTAAAGCGTAAGTATCCTGGAATTTTGTAGGTTTTAGGTATACAAGATTATCTTGTTCAAAAATTTTATTTTTAGCAACCTCATAAACCTCATCAGGATCATTAGAAGCAACAGTCTGAGGTGTTTTTAATAATGTTGTAGTAACTGTACCTGTAAATTCTGGATAAATATCAATACTTTTACCTTTTAACGCCTCATATAAGAAGCTTGTTTTACCAAAATTAGGTTTAACCTCAACATCAATATTAGTCTCGTCTTCTATTAAAAGTTTATACATATTTATTAATATCTCAGGTTCTGCTCCTATTTTACCAGCTATTATTAGTTTATCATTAGACATTTTTCCAATTGGAAGGAAGCTGATAGTTAAAGCCACTACAGCTGCAAGTAATGAAGCTAAAATAGTTTTCGGTTTTTTATCTTGTAAAAATTTAATTAATAATCCGAATAGAATCGCTAGTATTGCTGATGAAATAGCTCCAATTAAAATTAACGCTGAGTTATTTCTATCTATTCCAAGTAAAATAAATGAACCTAATCCTCCTGCTCCTATTAAAGCGGCAAGAGTTGCTGTACCAATTATCATAATACTCGCAGTTCTCACACCACTCATAAGTATTGGCATAGCGAGTGCAAGTTTAAATTTTTTCAATTTCTCTAGTTTTGTCATACCAAAGGCTGTTGCAGCTTCTTCTAATGATGGATCAATCTCCGATAATCCAGTAATCGTACTTTGTAATATTGGGAATATTGCATAAATTACCAATGCCACGACTGCTGGTAATGTACCAATCCCCATAAATGGAATGAATAACCCAAGTAATGCAAGAGAAGGAATAGTTTGGAAGATACCCGTAATTTGTAAGAACCATTCACTTGTCTTTTTATTCCCTGAAATAATTATTCCTAACGGAACTGCTATAAAAATTGCAATAATAAGTGATAATAATGAAATTTGAAGATGTTCATATAAGCCAGTTATCCAATCACTTTTTCTTTCTAAGAATGTACTTACTAAATTCATTATTTATTCCCCCTTGCAAAAAATTCACGAACAAAATCATCCGCAGGATTTTCTTTTAGTACTTCTGGTGTAGCAATTTGAACCACCTTACCTTCTTTTAAAACACAAATTCTATCAGCAAGTTTCATCGCTTCATCCATATCGTGAGTTACAAAAACTGTTGTTCTTTTATACTCATCATGTAGTTGTTTTATTAAATCCTGAAGTTGAACTTTACTAATAGGATCTAATGCCGAAAATGGTTCATCCATCAGTAAAATTTTAGGATTAGCAATTATCGCACGTAATATTCCCACACGCTGTTTCTCTCCTCCAGACAGTTCTTTAGGAAGACGATTCATATAATGCTTAGGATCTAATCCTACTTTTTTCAGTAAATCCTCTGTTTTTTCTTTGATCTCTTTCTTATCAAAGTTTTTCATTTCTGGAATTAACGCAATATTTTCTGCAACCGTAAGATTTGGAAATAGTGCAATTTGTTGAAGAACATAGCCAGTTTCAAGTCTTAATTCCCTTAAATCATAATCTTTCAATCTCTTATCTTCAAAATAAATATCACCGTCAGTTTGTTCTATCAATCTATTTATTAATTTTAAAGTTGTTGTTTTTCCACTTCCACTAGGTCCAACTAGAACAAAAAACTCTCCTTCTTGTATTTCAAAATTCAATCCGTCAAGTATTAAACCATTTGTGGAACAGCATAATGAAACATTATTATATTTAATCATTTTTATTTTTCTCCTTTCAATACTAGTTTTTCAATATTTTTCTTCATATTATCGTTAAAGATTGTATAGTATTCTATAAATAGTTTTTGTTGTTTACTTGAAAGTTGACCTATTGCTTTCTCTTCAGCCTCTCTAAGAGGATCCAAAATTTTTGATGCATATAAGTAACCTTTTTCTGTAAGTCTAACTATTTTCTCCCGCTTATCTTTTTCTTGTTCCTCAAAATAAATATATTCTTTTTCCTTAAAAGTCTTTATAGCTGCACTAACTACTTGTTTCGTAGAATATGTTTTTTCACAAATTATATTTTGAGTTATTCCATCCTTTGTATAATAAAGACAGGTTAATATTAATAACGATTTACCTTGCAAACCATTTTTTCTAGCATAGTACTCATATAATGAGTTGTTTTCATATTTTTTTCTAGAAAACATGCTTGAGTATTTTGACAGACTATTCACTTATTATCACTCCCTACCTAAAGTCACAAGTATTATCAGTAATAATACTATGGACATACCCTTTATCTAAAATCTTCAAATGTGTTTTTTGTTTTTACATTTATTCTTCACTTTTATGAACAATGAAAAGTAATTCCAAATCAGTAAAATCTTTTGACTATCATCTTATTAAAAAACTCATTAGTAATTTTTTAAATACTAATGAGTTCATTCTACCTCTATAGTTTACAATTGTCAATAATTTAGTTTTCATGAAAATAGACAATCAGTAAATATTTTACCAATTGTCTTAAAAATCTATTAAATTTATATTTAAATATTTAAACGTCTAATTGTTCACTGCCATTTCTTTCACCTTATTGTAACGACGAATAACATTAATTCTCTCCAATAAGTGTGGCAGTAAAATTATAACAATAATAATTGAATTAATTACTTTGTTTAGTATTTCCCCAAAGAAACTTATCAATATCCCTTTATTTATTATTGAAATAAGTAGATAGATACAACACGTTATAGTTATACCTAAATTTAATAATAAAGCAGATTGGGAATAATTCTCCTTTAGTCTAATTTTTTCTATTTCTTCAGCTGTTAACTTTTCTAAAAGCAACTCCTCTTTTTTTATAGTTTTTCTAGATATTACAAATACTATTATATAAAAAGTACAAATAATTAATGAGAATACTCCTAACAAAATTTCTAATTTACCCATACTATTTACCTCCATTTAAATTTATTATATCATATTACCTGTACAAAAAATTACCCATATATAACTCAAAAAAAAAAATGTTACTAATAAATTTTCTTCATATACTATACCAATCAGAATATAAGCATCCTTAAAAATAGAGAAAGGTCCATCGAAAGATAGACCTTATATTATACTGATTCGAAACTCAAAATTACTCTGGAAATGGAGAAAGGCCCATCTTTCGATGAGTCATATATTATACTGATTCAAAACTAAGAATTTCTTCGTCCTTTTGTCCTTAAAATTCTAGTTTCTGTAGCATGTGTTATTCGTACATCCTATCTTCATCCTTTGGATTTGATAGAATTACGACTAACCGATGAAAAAAATATTATTAAGTTTTGTTATAGTTATATTATATATCTTAAACCTTATATAAACTTTAGACTATAATTAAAATTTACTTAAATTTATTGTTCTCTTAATTTCTCCGCCCTTTCTAGGGATGCATCAATATTCTCACATATATTTTCTTTACCTATTTTTTCTATAAAGCCAGCTTTTTCCATAACATGATATGGTTGTTCATTTACGTGTGATAATATTAATGTTAAACCACGTTTTTTACAAGTTTCCAATATTTCTTCAAGTACTTCTAATCCCGAAATATCCATAGCTGGAACATTACGCATTCTTATAATTAAAACATTTTTTCCTTCTCCATGTTCAAAGTTAGTAAACACGTTGGCCGCTCCAAAGAACAATGCTCCAAATATTTCATAAACTACTGTATTTTTAGGAACATATTTTAAATCGACTTCTTCTGATAGTTTATCATCATCAGATGAACCTTTATAAGTCCATTGTCGAACTTCTGCAATATCTGACATGCGTTTTAAGAATAAGAAAGCCGCTAATACCATACCAAACTCTATCGCAATAACTAAGTCAAAGAATAACGTTAATAAGAAAGTAATAATTAATACCGCAATATCACTCTTCGGTGCAGTTTTTACCATACGTACACAAATACGCCAACCACTCATATTATAACCTACAATAATTAATATTGCAGCTAAACAACTCATAGGTATATACGATGCATATGGCATTAAAAATAATAGTATTAATAATAAAGTAAATGCATGTACCATTCCAGCTACTGGTGTTCTTCCACCATTTTTCACATTAGCTGCTGTTCTTGCAATCGCCCCTGTTGCAGGAATACCACCAAAAAGTGCCGACATAAAGTTCGCTACCCCTTGAGCTACTAACTCAGCATTAGATTTATGCTTACTTCCTGTCATACCATCAGATACTACAGCTGATAACAGTGATTCTATAGCTGCTAATATTGCGATAGTAAATGCTGGTAAAATCATCTCTCTTATTAGAGAAAATGAAATTGACGGTATTGTAAAGCTAGGAAGCCCTGCTTTAATCGTATAAAGATCACCAATAGTTTTAACTGGCAATTTAAAAATAGCTACTAAAAATGTTGTAACTAGTATTGCGATTAAAGAACCCGGTATTTTCTTAGATACCTTTGGCCAAAATATTTGAATTAGTATAGCAAGTAATCCTATCGCTAAAGTGACGAAACTAATACTTTTTATATTATGCCCATAAGCTACTAATTTTCCAACAAATTCTGCCGGAACTGCTCCCATACTTAACCCTAGAAAATCTTTCACCTGACCAACTACTATTCCCATAGCAATCCCTAGTGTAAAACCGATGGTGATAGTTTTCGGAATAAATTTAATCAAGTCCCCAAAGTGAAATAATCCCATTAGAATTAACATCACTCCTGCCATAAGTGTAGCAACAGTTAATCCTGCAATTCCATGTTCAGCTATTATCCCATAAATAATAACGACAAAAGCAGCCGTAGGTCCACCAATCTGAACCCTACTCCCACCTAAAAACGAAATAAAAAAACCTGCTATAATCGCAGTATAAAGACCTTGTTCCGGATTCACTCCAGATGCTATCGCCAAAGCAATCGATAAAGGTAATGCTATAACAGCTACTATTAAACCAGAAATTATATCTTTTAAGCATTGTTCCTTTGTATAATTTTTCATCACACTAAACAACTTCGGCTTAAGATATTTAAATGAATTCATCTTTTCCTCCTACTTCCTAAGAATCTTTAGTATTACTAGTTTAGCACATAACTAACAAAAACTCTAGTTAAATCAGAAATACTCTTGAAATATTTTAAAATTTTCTAATATATCTTATAAGAACTAAAATCAAATCTATTATATAATAAATTTTAAAAAAGGCTTGAAAATTTACTTTTCAAGCCTTAGACAATTACTAATATAATTATAAATTAAATTTCTCTTTGATGTCTCTTATTACATCTGCCAATAGTTCCTTATTGGCAGTATCATACCAAGTTCCATCCATTTTATTCCTGAACCATGTTAACTGACGTTTTGCATAACGGCGTGAATTCTGAGAAATAGCTGTAATAGTATCTTCTTTAGAAATATTACCCTTAAGATACGGAATCATCTCCTTATATCCTATCGCTCCTAGAGCTTGGAGTTCCGTACCATACTCATCAATAATCCCTCTTACTTCCTGCTCAAGCCCTTCTTCAAACATCAATTCAACTCGCTTATTAATACGATTATATAGAACTTCTCTTTCGGTATTAAGAACTATTAAAAATGGATTATAACAATCTAGAACAGTATCTCCATTGTTGTTTTTCGTTACAGATTTCTTTTCATTCATCACATAATTATAAGCATTAATTACACGACGATGATTATCTATGTCGATCGCTTTATATGTATCTGGATAGTTTTCTTTTAGATACTCTCTTGCAATATCAACATCAATGTCATAAGTTTTTTCCTCTAAATCAGTAAACTCATAATTATTAAGAACAGCATTCATATAAAAACCAGTTCCGCCGATTAATAAAGGCATCTTTCCTCGACCATTTATCTCTTCAATTTTCTTACGTGCTAGTTTTTGAAAATCATAGACAGAACAAGTATCAATAGGTTCTAACTCGTCTATTAGATGATGAACCACCCCATCCATCTCTTCTTTTTTTACTTTTGCAGAACCTATATCAAACTTTTTATAAATTTGAACACTATCTATTGAAATTATTTCACAGTCGAACTCTTTTGCAAGCTCTATACTAAGTGCTGTTTTCCCTACTGCAGTAGGTCCTACTATTGCTATTAAAGGTATTTTTTCCATCTTACCTCCTACACTATGCGTTTAAACATTTTCTCTAAGTCTTTTTTCTCCATTTTTGTGATTATCGGACGTCCATGTGGACAAGTAAATGGATTCTTACATTCATAAAGATCACTAATAACTTTCTTCATCTCTACATCTGTAAGTACTTGATTTGCTTTTATAGACATTTTACAACTTGCCATAGCAATTGCATCATTTCTTAATTCATTAAAAGTTATATTGTTATTTCTAAGAACCTTCTCAACAATAATTTTTATCATTTGCTCTTCGTCTTCTTCTATCCAACCAGGAAATTCGCGAACAACATAAGAATTATCTCCAAACTCCTCAAAAACAATACCAAGTTCCTCAAATTTTTCTAAATTATTACGAACTTCAACCGCTTCATCTACAGAAAAATCAAACATAAGAGGAATTAACATCTGTTTTTTATAATTCTTTCTTTCTATAAATTCACGTTGTAATTTCTCATAATTATATCTTTCTGCAGCAGCATGCTGGTCTATAAGGAATAACTTATTATCAGCTTCTGACAAGATATATGTTTTAAAGATTTGAGCCAATACTTTTAAATCAGGTAGCGTACGAACTTTTGTATCATCATCTTGAACAATTTTCTCATCTTTAATTTCATTAAAGTGACTATCATCTTTTACTACATTAGAGACTACTTCTTCTGCACGATTATCATAACTTGAGTTATCTTCTTTTTTAGAGAAATTCATGAAATTTTCTATCTCTTTTTTTGTTGGTTTATCACCAAACTTATTTCTATTATCACGAGGATATGAACTGTAGCTTAAGTCTGGTAGATCACTCTTAATTTTTTGAGTTTTACTTCTTTGATTAAACGTGTTTTCTTTAGTTTGTACTGGTGTTTTTTCTTCACCAGAGTTTGTTAACAAATCTCCACCAAAAAGAAATTCATCTTCTTGAACAATATAGTTTGTTGATTCTTCTTGACTATCAGAAATACTACTGTCATCTTCAGAATTTACTTCAGGTACTTTTAATTCACCTGAGAATCTATTCTCATTTTTTACATCCCCAAACTTATTATCAAGTTCATCTAAGAAATTTATTTTTTCTATTTTTGCTTTTTCTTTTTTCGTAAGAACATTATTCATTCCTTGTGGAATATACGTATAATTACTTAATCTTTCTGCAATAACCTCTTTGATTAGACGTATTAGCTCCGCTTCTTTTGATAATTTCACTTCTTGCTTAGTTGGATGCACGTTAACATCTAATAATATCGGATCCATTTCTATATTAATAACACATAATGGATACCTATTTATCATTAAAAGCGTTCCATAAGCATCGATTATAGCATTTTGAATTCCATAATTTTTTATATAACGACCATTGATAAAAATATTTATATAATTCTTACTAGCTCTCGTCTCCTCAGGAACAGAAATATATCCGAATACTTTGTAATCATCGTTACTTCCACTGAATTCAATCATATTTCTAGCGACACCCATATTATAGATTTTAGATAAAATCTTATGAACATCACCATCACCATACGTTTTAAAGGTAATCTTCTCATCCACATGCAATTCAAAAGCTACGTCAGGATAAGACAGGGCAAATTTATGAATAATATTAGTAATGTTAGCTTGTTCTGTATGAGGATTTCTCAGATATTTCAGCCTTGCTGGGGTATTGTAGAATAAATTCTCTACACTTAAATCAGTTCCTTTAATAGGTGCATAATATTCTTCTGAAACTACTTTCCCGCCTTCAAGAACTAGCATCTTTCCTTGTGCTTCTCCTGCACAACTTTTTATCGTTACCTTACTTACAGAAGAAATACTCGCTAATGCCTCACCTCTAAAACCTAAAGTTTCTATGTGAAATAAATCATAGTCAGCACTTATCTTACTAGTCGCATGGCGTAAAAATGCACGTGCCAAATCATCATTAGAAATACCACTACCGTTATCAATAATTCTAATTTGTTGAATACCAAATTCTTTAATTATAATTTTTATATTAGTACTTCCTGCATCAATAGAGTTCTCAACAAGTTCTTTTACAACAGAAGAAGGTCTTTCGACTACTTCTCCTGCTGCTATTTTATTTGATAATTCTGCAGATAATATATTTATTTTTCCCATTTAATTTATTTCACATCCTCACTTATTTTTCGTTGTAATTCATAAAGAAGATTGAACGCCTGCATTGGTGTTGTTTCTAAGAAGTTTACACTTTCTAATTGTTTTTTGATTTCATCAAATTTCTCATTATCACCATCGAAATCCAATTGTAATTTTGCATAATTTTTCTTTGATTTCTCTTCAGCTTTTACTTGTTTTCTAATAGTTTTCTCTAACTCTTCTTTAAGTTCTTTTTCTAATTCAGAACGAAGCTGTAATCTTAGAGACTCTTCATCTACTTTTATAACATCTTCTTTAACTACTCGACTGCTATATTCTTTTTCTAGTTCTTGACGTAATTTTTCTCTTAGTTTTTCTTCAGATTCCGGTGATGAAGTATCACTTAATAATACTTTGTTATATCTAGCATTATCTACAAGATCTTCACTACCTTTGCTTCCACTTTCTAATTCTCTTAATATTTTATTAGCACCCACGATAACATCTTCTGGTAGATGGGCAAGTTGAGCAACATGAATACCATAACTCTTCTCGATAGGTCCTTCATTAATTTTATATAAGAAAATTAGTTTTCCATGATCTTCTTTTGCAGAAACATGAATATTCTTTATTCCCTGAGTAATATTTTCTAGTTTTGTAAGCTCATGATAGTGAGTTGAGAATAATGTTTTACATTTAATAGTATTATTAATATATTCTAATATTGATTGAGCTAAGGCAATACCGTCATACGTCGATGTTCCACGACCAATTTCATCAAAAATTAATAATGAATTTGCAGTAGATTCGACTAAAGCATTCCTCGCCTCAATCATCTCAACCATAAACGTTGATTTACCACCAGCAAGATCATCACTTGCACCAATTCTAGTAAATATTTTGTCAAAAATCGGTAAATTCGCTGAAGTCGCCGGAACAAATGATCCGATTTGTGCAAGAATCACAATAAGAGCAAGTTGTCTCATATAAGTAGATTTACCAGACATATTAGGCCCTGTAATAAGCAAGATATTATTATCTTTATCTACTTTACAATCATTACTAATATAACTATCAGCACTCACATTTCTTTCAACAATCGGGTGACGACCATCAACAATATCAATAATATTATTATCATTAAACTCAGGTTTCACATAACCATATTCTTCCGCTACATCAGATAATGAAACGAACACATCAATGTCACTTAGAGTATTCGCAACACTTTGTAATCTTACGATATAGTTATGAATCTTCGTCTTAACTTCTTGGAATAATTGTAATTCTAACTCTTCAATTTTCGTCTTAGAATTCACGATATGTTCTTCAACTTTTTTCAATTCTTCAGATACGAATCTCTCACAATTAGAAAGTGTTTGTTTCCTATGATAACCTAGTTCTATTGGATCTATAGTCTTAAGCCCTACTTTAGATACTTCGATAAAGTAACCGAAAATCTTATTGTATCCAACTTTTAGATTTTTAACACCCGTTCTCTCTTTTTCACGTTCTTCAATTTCTAGTAATATTCGATTTCCATTCTTACTAGCATTTTTATAACTATCTAACTCTTCATTAAAGCCTAATTTAATTACATTACCTTCTTTAACAGTCTGACCAGCTTCTTCATGGATTGTCGCTTCAAGATAATCATATAAATCTGTTAATTCATCGATATTCTCTGCAATATCTTTTAGTTTATTAGATTCAAATCCTAATAATAATTTCTTGATTTCTGGTATTTGAGCCAATGTTTTCTTTAAATTTAATAATTCTTTGGGACTTACAATATTATAAGAAACCTTTGTAGAAATTCTTTCAAGGTCATATACTTCTTTCAAACTAGTTTTTACATCAGCTTTTTCAAAATAATGTTTAGTAAAATCCTCTACGATTTCCTGACGTTTTTTAATTTCTTTAAGATCTAGCAATGGATTTTCTAACCATTTTTTAAGTTTTCTTGAACCCGCAGCTGTTGAAGTTTTATCTACAATACTAAGAAGAGAACCTTTCTTACCACCATTAGCCATATTTTGAGTAACTTCTAAGTTTTTTAACGAGTAGTTCGTCATATATACAAACTTATCTTTGAAATATACTTCAAAATCTTTTAGGCTTGAAATATCTTTATTTTGAGTTTTTTCAATATAATCTAAAAGAACATCACAAGCAACGCGTAGATTGTTGTCAGTAAGATTACTTGTTTTTTCCTTAGTAATATCATTATTTAATTCAACTTCAGTAATATAAGCACTAATATCCAACTCTTGATCTTTTATGCTAATTACTTCTTTAATATTATTTTTTAGTACCTCATCTTGTAGGTCAGCCATAGTTTTTAGTACAGTACATCGGCTATCCCCTGTCATAATATCACAAAATGCGAAGTAAATATTATTATCCTTCACATATGCACTACCTAGGTAGTTATTCTCATCATAGTTTTTGTAGTTCATGTAAGTTCCCGGGGTGATTACTTGAACTACTTTACGCTCTACGATTTTCCCTTGACCAGGTTCAGAAACTTGTTCACATATAGCTACTTTATATCCATTATTAACTAAAGTATCAATGTAGGCTGCTGATGAATGAAATGGGACTCCACACATAGGAATTTTTTCAGCTCCTCCATCACGAGCAGTTAAGGTTATTTCTAATATTTTTGATGCTCTAGTCGCATCTTCAAAGAACATCTCATAAAAATCACCAAGACGGTAAAATACAAACGTGTCTTGATAGTCTTTTTTTATCTTTAGATATTGTTCTATCATTGGAGTATATTTCATCTCAAAAGTTCCTTTCTCTTTATTTCTTCCATGTATTTATAACATATATAATTTTAGCATAAAACACAAGTTTTTTAAAATAGTATTCCTTAACTTTCTAAAGCATTAATATTACAACATTGTTATTTTTAATATATTTATAACCATAAACATATTATACATTTTTCAAAAAAATCAGTTGAAACTCGACAACAAATCTAGCGCCAATAGTTCCATAAGTTAATCACAATCCGTTATATTAAAAGTACTTATAAACTATACTAAATACTTTTATTTTTCATGTAATGGTCTAATTTTTGAATTTCTATCAGGGTTTGGAAGTCCTAACCTTTTAGTAAATTGGCAATACTCTTAAAATTCCTCATCAGTTTTATGCCAGTTAGGTATATGCCGTAAATAACTGAACCTTTTAAAATTATTTTCAGATAATTTCTTATTACACATTATTATTTTTACCTCTTATATTTAATATTTCTATTATTCTTTCTTCTGTCAAGTCTTTTCATCTTAAATTGTTATTTTTTATATATTCACTTAATTTTCCCATGTCGAGCTCGGGATAAAGATTTTCAGACGCTGTATATCTACTGTCTATTGCATGTTCATCAAACTCATATAGTAATCTATCATCAATCATAAAAATTACTCCTTATCATACCCTATATAATCCAATTGATTATAACATTTTCTCATATAATATACATTATTTAAAATAACATTTTTCTAATTACAAAAAGATTAATACTAAAGAAAACTAATTTATGTTGTAACCATAGTATAAATTGATTATAATATGAATGAAAGATTATTTTGAAAGAGGCTAAAGAATATGTTTAACTTAGAAAATATGAATGAATATGAACAATATTCATATTTAATAAAGATGTGCGATCCTTATATTAGTTATGAGGTAATAAACGGTGAGTTGAAAAAAGTTTTCAAGGATGGAACTCCTGATATAATTTATGAAGCACAAGAAAAAATTAAAAGTTTAATCTCTTCACCTGGATTTGAACTTCCTAGATAATAAAATAAAAGACACTTGGTAAATTTACCAGGTGTTTCTCTTTCAAGTTTTTTAGTACCAAGCAACTACTCTTGTATCTGAAAAATCATTTTCATCTAACATTCTTAATAATCCTTGATATGCATGCATTAAATATATTGTTTGTTTATATTTATCTGCTCGTTTAATTAATCTAGCCTCTCTTGATTTCAAGTCCAACTCTATAGTTCCATAATCTTCAGCGTTCTCTGGGAAATAATTATATACAACAACATCATTAGTAATTTTAATCAATTTCAAAAGCAACATAGTTATCCCTCCTCTACTAAAATCAAAAAGTGCTCATTATTTTATATTTTTCTTCTTCTGTTAAATCATCTAGGGATATATTGTTCTCTTTCACGTATTCTCTTAATTTTCCTATATTTAAATGTGTTGGTATATCTTCTCCGGTTGTAAATGTACCATCTGGAGAAAGTTCATCTAATTTGTATAGATCCTCTTTGTTTATCATCAGAAACACTCCATATATTGTGTTATTTTTTTTTATCTAAAATTTATTATATCACTTTTTCAATTAATAATCTCGTTCAATCTGTTATATTGTAAGAAATACAAAAACTAAAAATAGATAACAAAATAATTTATAGTGTTCATACTATTTTTTAGAATAACTCCTTTGATAATTGATTAATAGATTTCTCATAAGTTGCGTAGATTCCTTCAATATTGTATAATTACATCAAAGGAGTTGACTTATGTTAAATTTCATAAAAAATAAAACCAATTTATCAATATTGATATTTTATTTTATATTTAGCTTTTCTAGTTTACTATTTATACTATTGGCTGAATATAACAACAATAAAACACCAACACTATTCCTAAAACAATTTATTTTTTACTTAATTGGTTTTGGAATAATATATCTACTGCAAAAGATACCAATAAATTATATCGAAAAATTTTCAATAGCATTTTATTTATTTGCTTTGGTTCTTTTAGTTGGAATATTCTTAGTTCCACCTACCCTTGCTCCAATAGTTAACGGTGCTCGTAGTTGGTATAACTTTAGATTATTCACTTTACAACCTTCAGAATTTGGTAAAATAGCTACTGTAGCCATGGTTAGTATGCTTATTAAAGAAAAGAGTTTTAAAGACAATACTGATACAATTAAACTCTTAAAGTTAGCCTTTATAATCTCTATACCATTTATCCTAGTTGCTAAAGAAAATGACTTAGGAAATGGCTTGTTTTTCATCTTCTTATTTCTGGGTTTAGTATTCTTAGTTTGTAACAAAGGTAAAACATTATTTAGAATCTACTCTGTAGTAATAGCTGGATTAGCAATCATTATTCTGGCAGCCCTTTACTTCCCAAGGTTACTTAGCTTGGTTGGTTTAAAATCATACCAACTTAATCGTATTCTTTCGTGGCTAAATCCTGAAGCATATAAATTAGATTATTCTTACCAGATTACTCAAGTTCTTAATGAGGTGAAATTAGGTGGTTTAACTGGTACATTCGTTAAAAATAAAAACTATATAGATGAACAATTTAATGATTTTATTTTTTCAATAGTTGCTAAAAACTTTGGATTTATAGGAGCAGCAATATTTTTATTCATCTTTTTCATCTTTATTCTAAGATTATTTAACATAGTGAAAAAATGTGAACAAGGTAACTATAGTTATTACTTTATTCTTCTTAGTATTTGTAGTTTTTGTTTCTCATTTTTCATCAATATATTCTCAACGCTAAGCATTATCCCAGTAATCGGTATTAGTATGCCATTTATTAGCTATGGTGGTAGTTCCCTTATCGCAAATAGTATTCTATTCGGTATTATAGTAAAAATTCATGCAACAATACAAGAAGAATATATGGAAGATGAATACTATGATAACTACGAAGAAGAATATGATGAAATTCAGTATGAGGACGACTATGATCCATTAGAACCTGTATACGAAAATAACAATAATCGATATTTTGAGGAAGAACCTCAACAATTTCGTCGAAGTAAAAGAAAAAGATAAAAAAAAACGTGGATAGAAAAATTTCTATCCACATTTTTTTATTTTCTTACATCTTCAATGAATTTATCATCGATATTTTCAATTAGTTTCCCTAATATTGCTTTAGCAGCATAATAATCACGAATATCAAATACCGCATTATGAGTATGAATATAACGAGCACAAATACCAATTACAGTAGTTGGAACTCCATTTAAAGCTTGGTGAATGTTACCAGCATCTGTCCCACCTGGTGAAGTGAAGTATTGATATTTAATTCCATTCTCTTCTGCAAGAGCTACGATTTTTTCTCTCATATTTGCACGAAGAACCATAGTTCTATCAATTAATCTAACTAAGAATCCTTCACCTAAGCGACCATTACTAGTTTCTTTACCATCCATATCGTTTGCCGGACTACAGTCTACAACGAAACATACATCTGGTTTAATCATATTAGCAGCAATTGTTGCACCACGAAGACCTACTTCTTCTTGAACAGTAGCACATACTACTAAGTTAAAATCTAACTCTTTTTCTGCAAATTGTTCTAAGATTTCTGTGATAATTACACATCCATAGCGATTATCAACAGCCTTACTCATAAATCTGTGTTCAGTAAGTTGTTCAAAAGTTGTTTTTGGAGTAACAAACGCACCTTCACGAATTCCCATTGCTAAAGCTTCTTCTCTTGATGCAGCACCAACATCAATAGTCATATCACTAATTTTCACATTTTGTGCTACACCTGCAGTAAAGTGCTTAGGAATAGATCCAATTACACCAGTAAATTTTTTTCCTTCATATGAAGTTACTGTATATGTTTGAGCTAAAAGAACATCTTCTCTAAAACCACCAAGTGTTTCAAACTTAAGCATACCATTTGGCAATACCTTAGTCACGATGAACCCAACTTCATCCATATGCGCTGAAATCATAACAGTTTTAGCATCTTCTTTTTTTGATTTCTTAATAGCATAGATTCCACCAAGATTATCATACTTAATCTCATCAGCATATTTAGATAAATTTTCTTCTAAATATTTTGAAATTTCACTTTCAAATCCTGATGTCCCGTCTAACATTGTTAATTCTCTGAATCTTTCTATTGATTTACTCATTTTCTTATACCTCTTTTATGTACTCTATTATTTCCGTTTCTTTATCATATCGAACTTCGTACTTGATATTGTCGTTATCAAAATAAAACATTAAGTATGGATTCTCTTTTAGATTCAACGTATAGCTATCAATCACATCATAACCCAATGCGATTAGTTTATTTCTACATCTATCTATATGATCATTGTCTAACTCTTGTTCCTCTGTTTTTTGATAAATACGATATCCAGCATAAGCTGCTGCTAATGGAACTAGTATTTTTCTAAATTTCATATTTTACCTCTTATCTGAATTCATCACATAACGAGTTAAATAATTCCTCACTAAATTCTAAATTCTGATGAGCAATTGGTTCATCTCGTTTATAATTACGTAAAGTATCTTCATAATGAGGTTTTTTATCATTTTTATAAATTACCCCTGTTACAAGGTCATTGTACTCTTCTAATACTCTATACGCTTCCAATTTATTAGTATTGTCATAACCTTCGATATCAGAAAGTTTAGTTAAGTTTTCCTTATACCAAGCCGGTGTATTTTTGTAGTTATAAGTTTTACATGGGCTAAATACGTTAACTAGTGAAAAGCCATCATGGTTAACAGCTTCTTCGAAAATCTGCATCATCTCTTTCATATCACCAGTAAAGGCTTGTGCTAGGAATGTTACTTCACAAGATAAAGCTATTTTCATCGCTGATAAAGGTTTTTCCATTACACCTTCTAAAGTTGTAGTCGTTATTAATCCTTCATCAGATTTAGGAGACATTTGGCCTTTAGTTAAGGCATAAAGTTGGTTATCCATTACTACGTAAGTCATGTTTACATTACGTTTCATAGCATGAACAGCATGCCCTATACCGATGGCATATCCGTCACCATCTCCCCCCATTGCAAAAACAGTTAAATCTTGGTTCGCTAATTTAATACCTTGTGCAATTGGTAATGAACGTCCGTGTAATCCTTGAACACCATATGCTTTTGTATATCCACTAATTTTACCAGAACACCCAATACCTGCAGAGATTACAACGTTCTCTGGCTTAATCCCTAAGTTAACAACAGCTCTATTTATACCCGCAAGTACCGAGAAGTCTCCACAACCGGCACACCAATCGGGCTTAACATCGTTTTTATAATCTTTTAATGTTACTTTCAAATTATTTCTCCTCCTCTAGTAATTGTTCAACAAGTTGGTGAGTATAATAAATATCTCCATCATATTTTAGTAAACTACTAATTTTTTCTGATTTATGGTACTTACTAGCAATTACCGTACGTAATTGTTTATTATGGTTATGTTCAACAATATATATTTTTCTATATTTATCAAATGTATCACGAACAGCTTGAGCAACTGGATAAATTTGACGAATATGCATTGTATCAATTTTTAATCCTTGTTCTTTTAGTTGTTTAGCAGCTTTATTTAATACTCCATAAGTTGAGTTAACACCCACTAATAGAATATCTTTTTCATCATTATATTCATTTAATACAAATGGTCTTTCTACTAATGCTGATTCAATCTTGTTAGCACGTTTTTCTTTTTGACGTTTTGTATTACGTTTCACCTCTGAAGGTAGTCCAACTACTGAGTGTTCATAACTGTTCGCATTATGAATTCCACCTTTTTGACCAGGGATAGTTCTATTTGAAACTAATACATCCGTTGCATAACGTTTGAAGTAGATAATATCTTCTTCTGTAATTTCTTCTTGTTTTAATAAGTTACCACGATCGATTTGAACTTTACTAAAGTCGAAGTTAGGTACTGTTTCTTTGTTCATACCTAATTGTAAATCCATCAAAACAATAACTGGTGTTTGATATTTTTCCGCCATGTTGAATGCATCTATCATAGTGTAGAAACAATCTTCTACAGATGTTGGAGCTAGTACGATACGAGAAGCATCTCCAGTTCCACCGTAGACAGCGTGGAAAATATCAGATTGTTCTGTTTTTGTTGGAAGCCCTGAAGAAGGCCCCCCTCTTTGAACATCTACAATAACAACTGGTTGTTCTGCCATAGCAGCCATACCTAAGAACTCAGTCATAAGTGAAATACCTGGTCCAGATGTAGCTGTCATAGCACGTACTCCTGCGAAGTTAGCTCCAATAGCAACACCTAATGCCGCAATTTCATCTTCAGTTTGAATATATGCTCCATTTACTAATGGAAGCTTTTCAAATAAATATTCCATGATTTCTGTTGCTGGTGTAATAGGATATCCTGCATACATTCTACAACCTGCTGCTAAAGCACCAAGACCAGCTGCATGGTTACCGATTAACCACATATTTTTATGAGTTGGATTTAATTTTTTAAGATAATACTTATCTTTAATACCATTTTCTTCCATAAACTCAGTCATGATTTCACGACCTTTATCAAAGGCTTGAATATTAATATTTACGATTTCTTCACCTTTACTAGCAAATTTTGAATCAATCATATCATAGAATAATTTTGAATCAATATCTAATAATGCTGAACAAATTCCTAATGTAATTATGTTTTTGATAATCTGATTAGCAATTTCCTTAGCTAATTCTGTAATTGGGAATATCGCAACTAAACCTTTAATTTCTTCTGATATTTCAGGTTTAATTTTAGCATCCGCAATAATAATACTATTTTCATCTAATTCTGGAATATAGTTATCCAGTGTAGCTTGGTCGAAAGCTATAAGAATATCTGTCTTATAGTCAATTACATTTATTTTTTCTTCTGAAATACAAATTTTACTGTTACTGTGACCACCCTTGATTCTACTTGAAAAGTCTCTTGTAGAATACATGTGATATCCAAGTGTATTTACTACTGTAGAGAAAATTTCGGCTGTACTTTCAATACCTTCACCTTGTTCTCCACCAATTTTCCATCCTAATTTATTAATCATATAATCTCCTTTAATCTCTTTCATTAGAAATTTACTCGTTGATTTCTCAATACTTTATTCTATCATATTTAAGAAAATTTTTCCATATAATAATATCTATTATCACTATGAAAAAACTAATAAAAATATTATTATTTCATTATTTTTCAATATTATTTTATTGAACATCATTTTTTAAAAATTTGTATAATATTTAGGAACAAATAAATCTTTTAATATTTACTTATTTAAAATAAATATCAATTTATTCGTTCCTAATTTTTTCTTATATCATATTAGTTTTTAACACCTTTATCTGAAGTTAATTCAAGTTCATAAAATTGTTGATCAAAAGTATTATATTTTGTAAGATCTATATTTTTAACTCGTTTATTAACCCATACAATATCTGTACTCCAACTTAAAGGTAACCATGGAGCAACCTCTGCAAAATCATTATCAAATTTATTAAATGCTTCTTTTATTTTGTTGTCATCAAATGAATCTTTCGAATCAATAGCTTCCAAATCTTTTGCTAAAGTATCATCTATATATCTAGGTAAGTTTAGTTTAGATGTTCCACCAGCTATATAGTTAGGATTTGGATTATTAAAGAATCCCCAAGCCCCTTGGAAAATATCTATTGAAGGATCATCAGCTTGCACTCTTGTTGACCAATCTTTAGGAGATAATAATTTACCATCCACTAATTTAACATCAAGTCCTACTTCCTTCCATGATTTAATGAAGTTATCTGCTAACGCTTGGTCTACTTCACTACCTGTATTTCTTGCAGCATAGTTGAATACTAATTTCTCACCATTTTTGTTTTCACGTAACCCATCTCCATCAGTATCTTTATATCCCGCTTCATCTAATAATTTTTTAGCTTTTTCTACATCTTTTTTGAATTTTTTACCATTAGGATTAACTGCTAATTCAATTCTAGGTGGGAAGAACCCTGAACCAGTTGGTGTATATCTTAATCCTTTAAACAATTTATCGTTAATTTGATCCCAATCAACAGCGTATCCAAATGCCTGTCTTAATTTAACATCACCTAATTTACCACTTGTATCAGTTAGAACTTTTCCTTCTTTTTTATCAAATTTTCCTAATTTAAATCCTACATAAGACACGTAAAGATCTGTTTGTCCTAGAATATCACCATTTTTAGAATCTTTTATACCTTCCCAAATATTTGGACTAAGAGAACGGATATAGTCGACATCTCCATTTTTAATAACTGATGCTGCTTGAGAAGGTGACACTGCTTTAAATTCTATTTCTTTTACTTTAACTTTATCTTTATTAAAGAAATGAGGATTTTGTTTTGCTAACACACTTTCTCCATTAATTTGTTTATCTAAGTAATAAGGTCCATATGATAATGGTTTTGTATTAAGGTTTGCTCCAGAGAACTTAGTGAAATCTTTAGATGCTTCTTCTACTTGAGCTTTATTTAAAAATACAGTTATAAATCCATTACCCCAAAGTAATGATGGTCTCACATCTGTATATTTAATTACCACAGTTTTATCATCTTTTTTTACTATACCTTTAATAGATGAAGCTTTCCCTTCATGATACTCCTTCATTCCTTCGATCACTTCGTAATCAGAAGAATATCTAACATTTTCCACATATTTAGGATTTCCCATTAAATTATAAGTAGCAATGATATCATCAGCTGTAACGTCTTCTCCATTATTCCATTTTAAATCTTTTCTTAAAGTAATTGTCGCTTCTTTCTTCTCTTTATCTAAATGAAATTTTGCAGGAGCATTTTCATCATCTTGTTTTAATCTATAGTCTTTATCTAATGCAAATGTATATAACATTGTATCTCTCATAATATAATAATCAGTTGCTTGTAAAAAGAATATCGGATTAAACATTCCTGTAAGTGGATCTGCTGATAAAATTCCAACTTTTAGATGGCTATCTGATATAGCATTTCCTTCATTTTGAACTAAAGTTTTAAATTCTACCGATGGTTTTGTAATATCCCCCGTTTTCTTACTTTGATTTGTAGCACAACCTGCTAATAATAATGTTAAAGCTAAACTTGAACTTACAACTTTTGATATTTTTTTATTATTTTTTTTCATAAATATACCTCACTTTTCTTACACAAAGAAAAAAGTCCCTGTAGAAGTTATTTACTTCTACAAGGACGTATCTATTGACGTGTTACCACCTTGATTTATAGTATTCTCACAAATACTAGCTCATAAAGTACTAAAATAAACATTATTTTTATACTCTTAGCTATATCGGGCTATCCCGTAGTAGTTTAACTATTCAACCACTAACACGAAAAGACCATCTTCATAGTATCATCTTTGATCTCTTTTCACCTACCGAGACTCTCTAAGCAAATATCAACTACTACTCTTCTTTTCAAAGTGTAATTTTTTATTGTGACTTAAGTATATCAAGTTAAGAAACCCTTGTCAATGTTTTTTTTATCATTAGACTTTAACAAAATTATCTAAATATACAATAAAGCCATAAAATTCAAAGAGTACGGAAAATACCCATACTCTTTGAATTTTTTATTCTCTAATTACCTTAATTATTCAGAAAGTTTACGTCTAACGGCAGCTCCGACTAAAGCAATCAAGCTTAATCCTAGTGCTGTTGTGCTAGATGAGTTCATACCAGTATTTGGTAATACTTTTTCATTTTTAGAATTATCTTTAGAAATTACATTTTGTTCTGAAACTGTTCCAACAGGAGATGTTGATTTCTTAGAAGTATTTCCTGGAGTAGTAGCTTTAAGAACAGAGGCTATAGTGAATGTGCTGAAGTGATTTGTTTTAAATGTAAGTAATCCATTTGAGTATTCACTATCAACTTTTTCTAATGTATCACCAACATAATATACTTCTAATGTTCTGTCTTCTCCAGTAGTTATTGCTAGAGTAACTTTACGTTCTTCACCTGTAGCTTTTAATTCTTTACCATCTTTCTCAAAGTGAAGTTCTAGAGTTTTAACCACACTAAAATACACAAAAAATAATGATAACGATTAAAAAACGGATTTTTAAAATGAAAACTTTAAAATAAAATTAAAAATCAAGATTAGATTCTTCTAACCTTGATTTTTATTTATTCTTTGTTATTTAAACATATTTGCTAAAATTCTATCACTTAACCTTGGAAATAGCTGACTAATTTTAACACCTAAAACTAATTTAAATGGTAAATTTATCTCGCGTTTTTTAGTTTCAATTCCTCTTATTATCTTCGTAACAACAAATTTGGGTGTTAATGTTTTACCACCCATTGCTTTTTGATAACTCTTATCTTCATCAGCGATGTTAAAGAAATTAGTTGCTACAGGCCCTGGATTTACTGTCATAACATGAACATTATCTTTTTTTAGTTCTAAACGTAAAGAATTGAAGTATCCAATTAAAGCAAATTTAGTTGCTGAATAAACAGAACTTTTTGGAGTAGCAATTTTACCTGCTAATGAAGCAATAGTAACTATTGTTCCAGATTTTTTTTCTCTCATTCTCTTAGCTATTTCTGTAGTTAATTGAATAGTTCCAATTACATTTGTATCAAACATATTAACTACCTCAGCATCACTAAATTCACTAAAGTCTTTCATAATACCATATCCTGCACCATTTATAAGAATATCGATATCTGTAATAGAAGAAAGTAACTGTTCTACTTGATCTTGCGAACCAATATCAACACTATAAACTCTAGTTTTTACATTGTCAAAGGCGCTACACTTTTTAGCAACTTTTTCTAACGCTTCTTTTCTACGAGCAACTAATATCAACTCCACATTTCCTTTTTGTGCGAATTGATGAGCTAATTCACGACCTAAGCCACTTGAAGCTCCTGTGATTAGTATTTTTTGTTTACCAGTTTCCATTTTACATCCCTCTTTTAACCATGTTTTGCAGCACAACTACATTGTCCTTTTAAACATTTACATGTAATAACATCTGCTGCAGTTTTTCTTTTTTCTTGTAATAATTCAATAATTTCATCAATATTACTCTTACTTAAATTATCTGTTTCGATTATATTCTTAACAATAATATGTGTTCTTCTTTCACAAATTCTTTCTAAAAAGTTTTGTGTTAATATCTCTAAACACTCATCTTCTACACATTTTGCTGAATATAAAAATTTGTTTCCCTGTTTTGTTGTTTCTAAAAATCCTTTTTCAACTAATCTAGATAATAGTGTTTTAATAGTTGACGGCGTCCAAGACTTTTCTTCACCTAGAGTATCTATTACAAATTTACTCGTTGTATGTACGTTACTCCAGACTACTCGCATTACTTCCCATTCAGCTTCTGAAATATTAATATCCATTTACATTCATCCTTTTTTTCTCAGTTACATCTGTAACTATAATACTATGTTAAAGATATATTGTCAATTCATAAAAAACTTGATTTTAGCAATGCTAAAATCAAGTTTAAGATTTTTTCTTAATTGGATGTCTTATTACTGTTTTAAGTTTCTCCGGTACTGTTTTTCTCACATCTGAAATATAAATTTCATGATGATATCTAGTCTCATTTATATCTAACTCATAACCTTCAGAAATCATATATTCACGCATCTTAGCAACAGTTTCTGGCTCTGAATCATATTGGCCTATATGCATACATTGCACACACTCGCCCTCATCATAACAAAAAAATTCAACCTTAGAAAAATCTTCTTTTTTCTTTTCGGTCACCTGCTCAATCGCCCAATCAAATACTTCTTTTGTAACGAAATCTGGCATCCTTATTAATGAAATAAATTTGAAATTTTGTTTATTAGCATAATCAACACCTTCTATTCCATCTTGCCACCAGAATCCTTCTAATGGTGGAACAACAAAATCAAAGTAATCTGGAATTTTACAATCTCCTTTTTTACTCATCTTTATCGCATAAGCTACAGGATATAATAAACTGATTGATTTTTTATATTCACTATTTTCATCATTAGGATCACCACATCCCCTAACAGCTATATAATTAGCCTTATCTACATTTACAATACTTGGTTTAGTTTTAGGTGCATATAAATGCTTAAGAGTTTTTTTGAAATCTACTGCCATTTTATTTTTCCAAAATAAAGATTATTCGATCTGATTCAGAGTAATTTTTATTATTCTTGTCAAAATCACAGAAGTAATTTTTAACTTTGAATCCTATATTTTTTATTTCAGACAAGACATCCTCTATTTCATATGTTCTTTGAGAATGGAACTGTTCAAGTTTTTTATACAAACCGTTATTTTCTTTTATAAAGAATGATAATTCGCTCTCCACTTCTAGTGAATTTTCCGTCTCATACGTAAACCATAAATAGCTAATTTCATCGTCTTCATAACCAAAGACTTGTTTTTCTAACATATCTGTAATTTTTTTAGGAGTATGTATATCAAAAACAAATTTTCCACCTTCTTTTAAAGATGAATATACTTCTTTTAATCCTTGTTTGAATTCTTCAAAATCTGATAAATAATTGAAAACATCAAATGCACTTAAAACAAAATCAAATTCCATACTTAAGGATGAAATTTCTAATAGATCCATCGCAAAATAATTACAACCTGGAACTTTTCCACTTGCTATCGCAAGCATTTGCTCACTATTATCTACTGCGAACACTTCTCCGTATTTTTTTAGTGTTAGTAGCATCGTTCCACTACCGCAACCTAAATCAAGAACTAGAAGATTTCTTCTATCTTCTAATTCTTGATTAATAATATTTCTATAAGTATCGTAGTCGACATCCATTAGTTTATCATAAACAATACTTAAATTCTCATACATATTAAACACCTTTTATAGGATATTTTTCAAATAATGCATCCAATTCATAGTACTCTCTATCATCACGCGTCATAATGTTAACTACAACATCACCTAAGTCCATAAGAATCCATTTTGCTTCTCTTAGACCTTCTGTACTATGAATTTCTCCACCATTTTCTAATACTTGTTCTCTAACTTCTTGTGCAATTGCCTCTACTTGTCTATTCGTAGGTGCATGACAAATTACAGAATAGTCATATAATACTCCTGCTTGAGTTAAATCATACGCAACAATATCATACCCATGCTTGTCATCACATGCATCTACAACAATTTTTAATAAGTTTTCTACTTCCATTTTCATCCTCTTTCTTTATTTATTTTTTTATAATATGGAACATTACTACATATAGTACGTCATCTTCTGGATATCTTTTAGCAAGTTTTTCGATTAATTCATCTAGAGTAACACCATAATACTTAGCATAGCGTTCTGTTAAAGTATCTCTTGTTACAGGTTTTACTAGATCAACTTCTAGCGTAGCAAATACTGTGTCTGGATCTTCATAAGTTGTAGCTTCTAATAAGTCCCCTTTCTTGAAGTGAGCTTCGCTTTTATTTCTAATTGTAATTGTTTTTTCATCAGCTAAAATTTTATCTTTATTTTTTTCTTTAAATCCAACACGATAATTTTTAATATTATAGTAATTATAACATTCTAATAATGAAGGATAAATTCTTTCATCATTATCGATTAAATAAACTAATGTATATTTGGCAGCAAGTCTAACCGCTTCATCAAGATCATATTGAGATACTTCAGTCACCTCTGCTAAATGCGGGTGTTTTCTTTGTGGATCTGTATAGTCAGCGATAAAGATTATTTTTTCAAGTAATGTCATGTGCTTTCTACCAAAAGTATGGTTTGCAACAGCAAGCTTAACCTCTTCATCAGCAACACCAAATTCTTCTTCGATATATGCACTTGCTACTGGTCCATGAAGAACCTCTACAGGATAATCTAATAAATTAACATCTAAATTATGTAAAATTACATATTTTTTCATTAATACTTCATCCATAGGTTTACAAACATCATGAACTAAAGCTGCTAATGCTGCTCTTTCCACACTTGCCCCATGAATTTCTGCTAAATGTTTCGCCACTTCCACAACTCTTAAAGTGTGTTCGTATCTTTTTTCTGGTAATATTTCTTTTACTCTATTTTGAATTTCTTGATATTCCATATAAACTCAACTCCTCTATATATGACCTACATTCATCAGTGATCATATATTTAATACTTTTCTTATTTTTTAAATTATCTCTAATTAAACTAGAACTTATCTCTATTATTGGAGACCTCATTATCTCATAACTTATAGATTTATAAAATACATCTCCATTTACTACCTCATACAAATCCTCTTCGTCTCGTGCAACGAAAATAAATGTTACAAGTTTAGATAGTTCTTCTATATTATACCATCTTTTTAAATCTTTCGCTCTATCTGTTCCGATAATAAAATAGATTTTTTCATTTTTATATAGTTCACTAAAATACTTAACGGTATTATAACTATAACTTATCCCTTCATTTGAGATTTCATAATCACTAACTTCAAATTTTAAATTATCTTTTACACTCAGCTTAGTCATCTCAAATCTATTTTTATCATTTGCTTCTAATTCTCGACCTTTTAAAGGTGTAATATGTGATGGTATAAAGATAATTTTTTCTAAATTATAAGTTTCTAGTGCATTTTCGGCTGTAATTAAATGTCCAATATGTATTGGATCAAAACTACCTCCATAAAGCGCAATTGACATCTTACTTCACCAACTCTATTTTTCTATACTTTTCCTTAGAGCTTTGTTTGTATAATACAATTGTGTGTCCAATCACTTGAACTAATTCAGATGAAGTACGTTCAGATAAAATTTTTGCTACCTCATCTTTATCTTCTTCACAGTTTTGTAAAATACTAACTTTTAATAATTCACGTTTTTCTAACGCATCTCTGATTCCTTGGATCATATCACTATTCACACCTGATTTTCCAACTTGAAAAATCGGTGATAAGTGATGTGCTAATGCTCTTAGTTGTCTTTTTTGTTTTCCTTTTAACATCTTATCCTCTTTTCTTAATACTATATTATCGATTCACGTACAAATACTTCAATTTCTTCTGGAACATGAATATCAATCTTACATCCACTATCACTATTAACTGTAATCCAACCTAATCCTGAAATTACAATATCCATCTTTCTACTATCAATAGTGAAACTTTTCTTAACTTGCTTGTTGAAAATTGAAACATTATCTTCAAATGGTGGTTTCAATAAAGTTCCTAAGTGCTTTTCAAATAATGCATCTGCATTACTTAGCTTTGTACGATGAATTTCTACTAAATTTGAAGCGTATAAAGTGAAACTTTGACGTTCACCTTCTACAAAGTCCATTCTAGCCATACCACCAAAGAATAAACTTTGCTCAGCGTTCAATTGAAATACTCGAGCTTTAATCTCCTTCTTAGGCATTACTAATTTTAAACTTTGAGCATCTAGATAATGTGCTATATCATAATCTAATATAATACCAGGCGTATCGTAAATACTAGTAGCTCTATCTAAAGGTATCTCGATCATTCCAAGTGTTGTTCCAGGGAAGTGAGACGTTGTAATAACATTTTTATCCCCAGTTGTAAGTTCAATAAGTTTGTTAATAAATGTAGATTTACCAACATTTGTCGCACCTACGATATATACATCCTTACCATTACGAAGCTCATCTATACGACTAGCAGCTTCTTCTACACCTTGATTTTTTATTGCACTAATTAATAGAATATCTTTTACTTTAATTCCTTTCGCCTTAAGCATCTTAAACAACCATTGTTTTACCTTATTTTGTTTAACAGACTTCGGTAATAAATCTAGTTTATTAGCCACTAGGACAATATCTTTATTATTTCCTACGATATCTACTACATCTTCAATCCAGCTTCCTGAAAAATCAAAGATATCTACAACTTTCACTATTAATGCATCTTTTTTCGATAATGTTTTGATAAGTTGATAAAAATCTTCAGCTCCTAATTGAACATCAGATACCTCATTATAATTTTTCAATCTGAAACATCTTTTACAAACAAGATTGCCATCAATACTTTTTTCTACAACACTTTTTGGTAAGTATCCTTGTCTATTTTGATCTTCACTTTGAATCTCAACACCACAACCTATACAATAAACTTTATTACTCAATATGGCCTCCATTTTTTTCTTTCTTATGTTTTAATCTATAGCCCACTTTTTTCATTTTAGGGAATGCTTTTCTTCTAGTTAAATTATGGATAATTAGTGCTTCAAAAAACCTATTAATTCTAGTTTTAAAAGCATCTGTCTTTGAAATTGGCTTAACTAGTACGCTCATAGCTCCAAAACTTTTTGCTCCTAATACGTCAGTTAAAACTTGATCCCCTAAAATAATCGCTTCTTCTGGTTTTCTATTCAACTTTTTAAGTGCTCTTTTAAAACCTATAGTTAAAGGTTTCTTTGCACCCGCAACATACTGAAGATTTAATTTTTTACAAAATTCTTCAACACGTTCTTCTGTATTATTAGATACAACAATTATATCAAAACCAGCTTTTTTCATCTTCTTTAGCCATTTATTCAATTCTTTAGTATCTTTTTTACTATCCCATGATATTAAAGTATTATCTAAATCTGAAATAATAACTTTTTTGTTGTGCATATTCATATACTCAACATCAATAAACTCATACTTTTCTATAAAATCATCAGGTGAAAAATATCTTTTTAGTACCATTTTCTTTTTCCAATAGCCTATAAAATAGTTGCTATTTTCTCTCCCATCTTGATTTCTTTATTCCCTAAGTTTTCCTCTAAGATAATATTATCTTTTTCGAACAGTAATACTACTGTTGAACCAAACTCAAAGTACCCTAACTCTTCCCCTTTTTTCACATAAATACTCTCATATGTAGGAATTATTGAGTTGACATTTTGAGCTCCTACTGGTATTAATGTATAATTAATTTTTCCATTTAATCTATACACTTGTCTATAATTATAACTTAGTATATTATCTCCTAATTCCAAACCAAGATTATTAACTGGATATGAATATTTACCAAGACTATACGCATCCTTTACTTGGCAATTCATCGGGAAGTGAATACGGTGATAATTCTTCGGACTAAGATATATTATCATGTATGTACCATCTTTATATTTATCCGCTAATTCGCTATCTCCAACCAATGTTTGAACGTTGTAAACTTGATTTTTCACAACAAATGTTCTGTCTTCAGAAATAACACCCACTTCAGAAATTACTCCATCTGTCGGACTTACCAGAGAATCCTCGTCTTGGTTAATTGGTCGAGCATCTGGGCGTAGCTTTCTAATAAAAAATTCATTTAAATTTTTAAAATCATCAATTTCATCCAAAATTTCATCAGTGTTAATATTATATACCTTAGCGAAAGGTTGAATCATTAATCGACTTAAATTAGATTTTGTTAATTTTTTTAGAGCTTTAGAACTCATATTTCCATTAGTTAATTCAACACAAAGTTGAAACATTTTCTTTTTTAACATACCCGTCTCCTTATTGAATATCATGTTATATTTTACTATAAAAGTCGTTTAAATACAAATATTGCAAAGAAAAAAACTAAAAATCATCGTAACAACTTCCAAATTTATAATAACTTATAATCTATAATAATTATTATATTATAAATTTTATATTTTCTTATACATTCAATTATATAATAATGATTATGCTATACGTTATCATTATTCTTATTTTAATATTTGTATATTCAAATTTAAATAAAATTTTTATTATAAAATATTGATTTTAATAATTTAAAATTGTATAATAAAATTATAATAATAATGTAAGGGAGTGAATGACATGACGTTAAATAATAAAGTAAAAGAAAACATTATTTTAACAACTGTCCAAAACGTTTGAACTAAGGGCTATTCTCTGACAAGTGTTCAGGATATAATTAAAAAAGCAAAAGCCCCTAAAGGAAGCGTATACTACTATTTTCCAAAAGGAAAAGATGAAATTTATCTAGAAGCACTAGATAAAATCAACTGTAATGTGAAAAAAGAGTTTAAAACAATTTCTCCTAAATTAGGGACTTTAGAGGAGTATTTAACAACTGTTTTTGATCTTTTTATATCGAAAGGTAAAGCGTGTAAACGTAGTGGTTTTTCACTTACATTATTAGCGATGGAGACAGCCGAACTTTCTCCTATTATCGCCGAAAAATGCAGTGATATACTTGAAAATTGGCGTTTATTACTTGCAGATGGTTTATTTGATAGGAATTTACCAGAAGACGTTTGTAATCCTGTTAGTGAATGGTTATTCACAAGTATCCAAGGTGCATTGACTGCAAACAGAATTCATAAAGACGAAGCATTCCTTTTCAATATAAAATCTTCAATCAAATTTGTTTCTACCTCTTCTCCTGAAGCACTTAGAGAAATTTTCTCTAGATCAGATGAAGACGAAGTTGTCGCATAATAATATGAATAATAATTACCCGCTTTATTGAATATTCTATATACTCGATAAAGCGGGTCTAAATTTTAAATAATTTATATTGTATTTATCATTTGCATTGTTAATGAATTAATTTTTTGACTCACAAATTTCTTTATTGCAGGATCTATGTCTAATCTATCTAAAGCTAATTCAAAATCCTCCAACCAATATTTTGCTTCTTTTATTGAAATTGGTAATTTCATATGTTTTTTTCTTAAATCTGGAGTAGCGAATACAGAATGCCCTGGCTCCCCTAAAAACAATCTAAAGAATTTTTTTTGTTCCACTTTTATTTTCTCAAACCCATCATTAAACAAAATATTTATTCTATCATCATTAGGGATAATATCATCATACATATGTATAACTAACTCATCAATTTTTTCTTCTCCTATTTTTTCGTATAGGTTCATAATTACCTCCACAATTTGTACATATTTTTTTCACTTTTTGTCCTTATTTATATTAAACTACATAAAGTATTATTTTGCAATTAAAATGCTATCAATCATCAATTTATTATTGATATTATTTTTTGAATTTAGCAAATTTTATTGTCAAAAATACAAAACGTAGAATAGGATATTACCCACTCTACGTCTCAATACTACTATTTTAATAATTTTTTGAATGCATCCACTTTGTCAGTTCTTTCCCAAGTGAATTCTACATCTTCACGTCCAAAGTGACCATATGCAGCTGTTTTCTTAAAGATTGGTTTTCTTAAGTCTAAAGTTTCGATGATTCCGTTTGGTGTTAAACGGAATTCTTCTTTAATAGTTTTAACGATATCCCCTTCGTCAACTTTTGAAGTTCCGAATGTTTCAACGAAGATTGATACTGGGTGAGCCACTCCAATTGCGTAAGCTAATTGAACTTCAGCTTTATCACAGATTCCACTAGCTACGATATTTTTGGCAATATATCTAGCCATATATGCTCCTGATCTATCTACTTTAGTCGCATCTTTACCACTGAATGCTCCACCACCGTGACGTGAGAATCCACCGTATGTATCAACAATAATTTTACGTCCTGTAAGTCCAGCATCTCCTACTGGTCCACCGATTACGAATCTTCCTGTTGGATTAATGAAATACTTAGTGTTTTCATCTAATAGATCTTTATCTAAACATGGCTCAATTACATATTTTTTAATATCGGCATGGATTTGCTCTTGAGTAACATCTTCATCGTGTTGAGTTGATACTACGATTGTATCAATTCTATTTACTTTATGATTCACATCATATTCGATTGTAACTTGAACTTTTCCATCTGGCCCTAAGTAAGTTAGAGTTCCATTTTTTCTGACTTCTGCTAATTGTTTCGAAAGTTTTTGACTTAGGTAAATTGGTAGTGGCATATATGTTGGTGTTTCATTAGTTGCAAATCCAAACATAAGCCCTTGGTCCCCTGCACCTACTTCGTTCTCTTCTTTTTGTTGTTTTGTTTCTAATGAATTATCAACTCCAAGAGCGATGTCTGGAGATTGTTTATCTAAACCAACAAGAACTGAAATATGATTTCCTGAATATCCTTTATTAGGATCAGTGTATCCAATTTCATTAATTGTATCACGTACGATTTGTTGGAAGTCAACATTTGCTGTTGTTGAAACTTCTCCTACTAGCACAGCTAATCCTGTGTTTACACAAGTTTCACAAGCTACACGTCCGTATGGATCTTGTTCTAAAATCGCATCTAAAATCGCATCTGACACTTGGTCTGCAATTTTATCTGGGTGTCCTTCTGTTACTGATTCTGATGTAAATAAATATGTTTTGCTCATTTTTTTCTCCTAAAATATTTTTTGTCTGATATTAATACAAATCTTTCTAAGTCCTTAATATCTTTTAACTAAAAAAATAAAAGACCTTATCTTATAGATAAGGTCTTTATGTATACCTCATCGTTCAAAGTAAACTTTGCTAAGGAAAGCACCTTAATCAATTGACTAGGTTGCTGGAGTTCATCGGGCCTTATCCCTCACTCACTCTTGATAAGTATTTATATTTCTTCTATCAGCATATTCGATTTTAATATACTTTCTGTTATTTGTCAAATGATAAAGTATAAAATTAATATTCAATATTATACTTACTTCTCTCCTTAAGAATTTTTTTCTTTAATTTCTCCGCTTCTTCAATTGGAAGATAATCAACAATAAGTTTACTGTATATTCCAGTTACTTGTATATTAGCTAATTTATACTTATTCAAGATAGGCCCTGTATTTATAGTAACATCTTGAATAGTATTATACGGTAAAGTTTTCTTGTTCTTGAAAAATACTCCTTCGACTCTAGACACACCCATTTCGTCTACTTCATAAGAATAATTTCTAATTAGTAAAGGTGGGATAACTAAAGCAACTATTGAATATATTATTAATATCACTAATATACCTAGACCTAGAAATGTATAATTTATTTCAGTTTTAAAATAATCATATACACTTTTACCAATAACTGGTGATAAAAGACCTAAAGCATATATCCCAAAATGTACTCTCACATATTGTATGGACTTTTCTGGTAAATTACGTGATTTTTTTTCAAATATTCTATTCATAATCTACCTCCGAAATTATAAAATCTCTTTCTAATTTTTCTTTATATCCTTTATCATAATATTTCAACTTAATATCTGAGTTTACCCCAATAGAATTTATCGCTAGGTGAGCAAGGTCTCTTTTTTTCATAAAATAGTTTGTTCTACTATTAATAGTTCCTACTTTTTTCACCTTAATGAATTCTGTTATTATTGTTAATTGTCTCATAAATGTATTCTTGAAATAATATCTATCATAAGAAAGTTCATTATATTTCAACATATAGTTTTTTACTAAAATACTATATGAAACTAAGACAATATAGAATGCAAGCGAACTTAAAACTTTATACTCGAACTTAAAATCTATATTAGCAAAGTATAAAATCACAAATACTATTATCGGTAAAAAACTACAATTAAACAAACTCCAACGATACAAGGCAATTCTAGCTTTTCGTTGTATTTTTTCACTTTCTAAATTATCATAATGTTCTAAATCAATACTTAGATTATTTTTCACAAAATTCTGCGCAAAATCTCTTTTTACCAAAGGTAAGACATCTATCGTAGATTTTTGCTCACTTAAATCTTCCGATACATTATTAGTCAAAGTCTCAACAGATAACTTCGCTAGTCCAAAAAGGCGATAACGTAACGGATATATCAATTTTACACTCTGAATTCTATCAATATCAATAACTAGTGATTTCTTATTTAACAATCCATATTTACATAGTAAATTATGTTCTTTAGTAGTAAGGATAAAGTTATAATATTTTACAATTGTATGAATAACTGATGCAATTACTACTAAAATCATAAAAATCCCAATTATTATAAATATGGCTGTTATGTTCCCTGCGACTGACTTAGCATTTTTTTGAAGAAGTTCATCAAAATAAGCTTCATTGTCGAAGATATATTTGAAAACATCTCGAATCTTACCATTTAATGCTAATATTAACCCTAAAGCTGCAAAGAACCTAACCCTAAGCAATCCATAAAATGCAAGATCTTTAACAGATAATCTTAGTATTTCTTTTTGAGACTCCTGTACTTTTTCTTCTTGATCTGAAGCTATATCCTCATCTTGACCTTGTTTTAATTCTCTTAGTATATCAATTAAATTTAATGCAACTTCCTTCTTCAGAGGTTTTATCCTGATCTTACCTCCAACAAGATTTATATCTACAGAAAGTAGGTTAAATGCCTGGTACAATACGTTAGAACTCATATCTATCGACTGGATATTTTCAAGATTTATATTTTTTGCTTCTTTATTTATTATTCCTTTTGTATAAATTAATGCCCCATCGTGGACTTCATAACTTTTTAAGAAATAATCAAATATACCTATTACTATTAATAAAAAAAATCCCGCCAAAACTAGTAAATAATATTTCCAATTTTGTTCTTTTAATGCTAACACCATAAAAATACCAAACAATCTAAATCCAGTAATTACAGTATCCATAATAACCATAGGATGTACTCGACTCTTTTTAATATTATTCATCTCTATACCTCCTATAGTTAAGATTATTTTCTAGTATTATTAACAATTGGTTTTCTAATTGTTCTATATCCTTTCTAGAAACATAGAATCCTAATTTTTCCGAACCAGTGTTTATGCTAACCTTGTAAATATTGAACTTTTGCGATATTACGTTTTGTTTAATTGTGTAATCTAGTATATTTCTAAGTGGTGCTACTTGTTCCAACTTAAAAAATGTATATATTGATGTTGATGCTAGTTTAAAATGTTTATCTGTAATTTCAAAAAATGTATTGTACTCATATTTATCTCTTAACATTACAACTATAACATGATTCAAAAATACTAATCCCAATATTATCCATAAGATAATATATACGTCTACACCAAAAACTTCTTCAAAACCAGTAAATTTAAAAATTACTGAAGCCACAACAACACACGTTAAACTTATCGCCCAAATATTAAAGAATATATAATCAACATACAATCTTCCTATATATTTCCTCATAAAACCCCTCCCTATTTTAAAAATTAACAATATAACTTTTAAAATTAGAAACCTATAAGGTTTAGATCTCTTTCTCTTTCAATTGTAGTTTCGTCTCCATGGCCTGGATAAACTATTTTTGCGCCATCAAGTTTGAATAATACGTTTCCTAATGAATTTTTCAAGGCATCATAATCTGAACCGTATAAATCATAACGACCAAAACCGCTTCTAAATAATGCATCTCCTACTACTATAAATTTTCCAAAGTCAAATGATACTCCACCTGGTGAATGACCTGGTGTTGGTAATACAGTGAAACTTAAACCAGCAATTTCGTATTTTTTATTTTCTTCAAACTCAAATTCTGCTGGATCAGTCATAGGCGGTCTTCTTAAACGAAACAAAGTTGAACCGTTAAAGTCAGGATTTTGTAACCAATCACGTTCATGTCCCGAAATATATACAGGCACTCCATAATGTTTTCTACACTCATCTAATGACATAATATGATCAAAATGTGCATGAGTTAATAAAATTGCTTCGATTTTTACATTTAA
Organism: Gemella haemolysans; assembly: GCA_032567735.1. Taxonomy (GTDB): domain Bacteria; phylum Bacillota; class Bacilli; order Staphylococcales; family Gemellaceae; genus Gemella; species Gemella haemolysans_E. Next base: position 43,481 of record JAWHCX010000003.1, read on the forward strand.
TTCATCTACAGCTTTTTGTATTCTGTCAAAACCTTCACCTGGATCTACAATAACCCCGCGCCCATCTTTATAAACTATATAGCAATTTTCATCTACCATATCCATTACAATTCTTCTAATTTCTGCTTTTGCCATTTTCTCAAAACCTTTCCATAATTATTATTACCTTTATTTTATCTTATAATTATGTTATTAACAAGTCTTGATTAGCATTTTTTTTACTTTACTTATATTACCTCCTCATCACTTGACCTTATTTAATATTTTTTTTATACTGGTATAGTATGGTTTTCATAACAACTTGGGAGTGACTCAAAAATCGTGATTTCGTAGAAATCAATTTTGTCGAGTCACCCTCGCACAGTTTATTAGATATCTAAAAAGCTTTTATAAAGCGATTTTAGATATCAATAAACCACTGCGTCTATAAGTTCTCATATGAGCTTTGTTAAATTTTAAGGCATTTTTATCAACCCCTTTCAAAATAAGTTAGAATTAATTATCTAAGAAAAAGGAGATACAAAAATGAAATTAAATTCATTCGCTAAGTTTTCATTACTTAGTATTTCTATATTATTAATGTCACATCTTGCTATCTCTCCTGTAATTCCAAACCTATATAATTTTTATCATACCAATAATCCAAATATAGGTTTAGCTTCTGTTGAGAGTTTAGCTACAATACCTGCTATGATGATTACGATTTTCGTTCTTCTTAGCAACGGTGTTATTAAATTTATTGGAAAGAAAAATACAGTTCTACTTGGACTTATACTTATCTTTATCTTTGGTATAGTACCAGCTTTTACAACTAACTTCAAAGTTGTCTTAATCAGTAGATTACTTCTTGGTGCTGGTATCGGATTATTCAACTCACTTTCAATCAGTATGATTAGTGATTTCTTTGATGAAGAACACCGTGGTACTATGATTGGATTAAGAACAGCATTTTTAAATATAGGTAAAGCTCTAACTACTTTTATTTCAGGATACTTACTAATCTATGGTATTCAATATACATTTTTAGTTTACGCTTTAGCACTTCCTATATTTATAATATTCCTATTATTCGTACCGAATTCTGAAAATGTAAATAATAAAAAAGTTAGCATTAAGTTTCATAAAGAAACTATCGTTCTAACTCTTCTAACATTTTTAGTAGGAATTTCTTACATGGGAGCAACTATTAAAATCCCTACACTACTTGCTGAAAAATATCACTATCAACCAGATGTTGCTAGAAATCTACTAACAATTTTGGCTTTAAGTGGTATTTTATCTGGAGTAATCTTTGGTATTCTAGTTAAAAGGTTTAAAAATCTAACTCTACCAATTATGCTAAGTTTCATGACTGTCGGAAGTATATTATTTGCTTTAACAAATAATATTATTATCTTCTACATTGCAGCTATTTTCATAGGAATTAGTTTTGTAGGAACCATGTCATTTAACTTCTTCTATATTTCAAACAAGTTGAATAATAAATTTATCAATTTTGCAACAAGTGTAATCTTAGTTGGTGGAAACATTGGTGTTATTCTTACACCTATAGTGCTGACAAAAATACCGGAAGCCCTACACCTAGAAAAATATACAACACCATTTTTCATTACTACTTCTCTAATGCTAATTTCTACATTAGTTAGTTATACAGTATTAAGAAACAAGAAATAAAATTTAAAAAGAGTGACTCAAAAATCATAATTTCTGAGAAATCGATTTTGTAGAGTCACACCCGCACAGTTTATTAGATATCTAAAAGCTTTAATAAAGCAAATTTAGATATCAATAAACCACTGCGTCTAAAAGTTCACATATACACTTTGTTAAAATTTAGGTCTTTTAAATCACTCCCATATCATATTTACATAATATTCCTCAAAAGATTTTATTGCTAATATTAAAAATTTTATTTTATCAATAAATCAATTAGTTTTCAGTTGGACTTATTCTTTTAAAATTTTTTTAAAAAAGAGTGATTCTAAATCATTTGATGAAACAAATAGATTTTTAAATCACTCTTAGTATTATTTAATTACTTCTGTTTAAACCTGTCTAATATTTACAAAGTCAGTAGGTGGAACATTGTCTTTTCCAAGATCTGGTTGACCAGCTGTTATTAAAATTAGATCTCCCTCTTTTGCTAAACCAGACTCCTTAGCAAAATTAGGTGCTAAACTTAGCATTTCTTCCATTGATAAAGTTTTTTCTTCAATAAATGTTGTAACGCCACGTGTTAATGCTAATTTTCTAGCTTTTTCTTTTGATGGAACTACAGCCAAAATTTGAACTTTTGGTCTATATCTTGCGATAAACTTCGCAGTTGTTCCAGATTTTGTGTAAGTTACAATATTATTGACATCAACAGAATCAAGTAGATATTTAGTTGATAGTGAAATTGCATGCGCAATATCCATTTGACGATTTTTATAATCTGATGAACGATTACCTTTAACCTTATCTTGAGTTTCAATATAAGTAATAATTTTGTCAACTATTTCTAACGCTTCTTTTGGATAGCTTCCAATCGCAGTTTCTTCTATTAACATGATTGCATCAACACCATCTATTACTGCATTTGCTACGTCAGATACTTCAGCACGTGTTGGTCTAGGATTATAAATCATAGAATGTAACATTTGTGTTGTTAATATTACTTCCTTTATAGCTGTATTAGCTTTTCTAATAATTTCTTTTTGAATTCCTGGTAAATCTTGGTAAGGAAGTTCCATTCCCAATTCATCCCTATTAATCATAATCGAATCTGCAAATTGAATTATTTCATCAATATTTTCGTATGCTTCTTTACAGTCTATTTTTACAATTAATCCAATATCTTTCTTCTCATTAGCTTGAAGTATACTTTTTACTTTTCTAATTTCATCCAAATTACTAACAAATGGACATGCAACAAAATCAACATCATTTTGACAAGCAAAATGAACATTTTCTTCTTCTATTTTAATAAGTTTATATTTACTTTCTGCATAAATGTGATCTAAATCATAGATTATAGCAGTATTTTTATCTAGTTTTTCTCTTAATTCTTTTATTTTGTTAATTCTACTTACACATTCTTCTGGACTACCATAATACGTATCAACTAATACAGCATCCGCCCCATTAGTTACAATCTCCTCTAATAGTTCTTCCGTACTATTTCCTAAAGTTGCTATAATTTTTGCCTTTCTAGTCATAACATACCTACCTCATCTTAAAAACGTTTTCTTTTAAAATTATTATAACACATCAAATTATTATTTTCTAGACAGTTTTATAAATTTGTAATCTCGAACTCCAATTACTTTTGTACTCTTTTCTCTATTGAAATTATAATTTATTTTCTTTTAATATTGTAAAAACGTTAATTTAGAAGCTATATTCATTCTTTAGAATCATTAATAAAATCTCTAATTCTACATATTACAATAACAAAAAAGAAACTATACATTAATACGTACGGTTTCTTTTTTTCTATATTTTATATTTCAATTAATCAATAATTCAACACATTAAATTATTATTTCTTTTTTAGGTGCTGCAACTCCTGATTCAAGATAATCTAAAAATTCTCCAAATAAGTTTTCCATCTCTGCATATGAGTTTAAAGTATTTAATTCTTTTTTAACTTTGGCTCCACCTTTAATACCTTTCATGTAGTATGCAGCATGTTTTCTCATCTCATGTACAGCAACTTTCTCAGGTTTGATTTCCATAAGTCTTCTTAGATGTAATAAACATACATCAATTTTTTCTCTTGGTGTAGGCTCATCTGTTAATTCACCAGTTTCTAGATATTTTACAGTACGATATAACATCCATGGATTTCCTAGTGCTGCACGCCCAATCATAACTGCATCACAGTTAGTATCATCTAACATCTTCTTAGCTAATTCTGGAGTAGTTACATCACCGTTTCCGATAACTGGAATTTTAAGTTCTTTTTTAACATCACGAATAACATCCCAGTTAGCTTTTCCACTGTACATTTGAACTTTTGTTCTACCATGAATAGCTATTGCACTAGCCCCAGCGCGTTCTGCATTTCTTGCATTATCCATTATATAAATATGCTCATCATCCCATCCCATACGCATTTTTACAGTCACAGGCTTAGATACTGAATCTACAAGTCGGGCAATTACCTCGTATACTTTATCTGGATCAAGAAGTAATTTACTTCCAGCATCTACTTTAGTAATTTTTGGAACTGGACAACCCATATTTAAGTCAATAATGTCCGCTTCTGTATTTTTATCAACATACTTTGCAGCTTCCACTAAAGTATCGATTTCTCCACCAAATATTTGTAAACTTAATGGACGTTCCCTTGGATCAATATACAGCATATTCATCGTCTTTTTATTATTAAATAAAATTGCTTTATCACTAACCATTTCAGCACAAACTAATCCAGCACCAAACTCCTTAGCTGTTAAACGAAACGCAGCATTACATACACCTGCCATCGGTGCTAAGACTACTCTATTCGGTATTTCGATTTCTCTAATTTTAAACATCTTCTATCCTTTCATTTTACAATTTTTCTTTATACAAACTAATTTTTTCTGTTATTTTGTCTAATGATTGCTTTATATTCTTTCCGGCAATATCTATATCTCCATACATCTCTACTAATGGAGCTAGTACAAAATTTCTTTCATGAATATATTTATGAGGTACAATCAATCTATCATCATTAAAAACTAAATTATTATATGTGATTATATCGATATCTATCGTTCTGTTTCCCCAGTGCTCTTTTCTAATACGACCAAGTTCTAACTCTATCTTTTGAATAGTATCTAGTAGTTCATACGCTTCTAATGAAGTCTCTATTTCTATACACATATTTAGAAAGTTTTGATCAGCTACTCCACCCCATGCTGGTGTTTCATAAATACTGCTTAGTTTTGTAATTTTAAAATTACTCTCTTCTATTTTTCTTAAAGCATCTTTTAAATACTGTTCTCGTGGCTCTATATTGGTTCCTAATGCTAGTATAATCATTATAATTTGAACCCTTCACGTGATGTTTCTATAACTACTCCACATTGTTCAAAATGATATTTTATAGGTGCAGCAGGTTTATTAATTTCTAGCTTAACATTTTCAATTTGAGGAAACTTTTCAAAAATATTTTTTAAAATTTCTCCAGCTAAGCGCTCTAATAAATTATACGTATTTGAAGTTGCAGTCTCTACTACTACATCTGCAATATCAGCATAACTTATACTATCAGTCATTTCATCACTGAATAGCGCCTTTTTATAATCAAGCTCACACTCAATGCTAAAAATAAATTTCTGACCTAATCTATTTTCTTCCTCAAATAACCCATGATTAGCAAATACTTCAAGATTATTTATAAATAATTTCGTCTTCATGATTAATATACCTCTCAATCATTATTTTGCTTAACTATAAAATTTTAACATATTTCGTCTTATTTCTCTAATGATTATACTTGCATATCAATAAAAAAACGACTTAAATTACGATTTATAAAATCTCTTTTTAAGTCGTCTAAGTAAAATTCAATTTTTATTAGTATTTTTACTGTGAAATTTGAATATTTTTAATTAGTTTTTATTTCTTTTTCTTCCTAGAACGAATGCAGCAACTGCACTTAATCCAGCGAATAGAAGTGAACTAGAAGAATTTAATCCAGTTTTTGGTAATATTCTAGATTTATTATCATCCTGAACTTTAGAAGTTTCTTGTGATATTGTATTTGTAGCATCTGCTTGCGTAGAATTATTCTTTTTAGAAGCTGATGATTGGGTTGCAATAACAAATGTACTAAAGTGAGGTGTATTAAAAGTAAGTTTTCCATTTGTATAAGAAGTATCTTTTATTTCTTCTAACACATTACCATTAACGTGATATACTTTCAATTGTTGATTTTCATCTTTAGCCACTGCTAAAGTAACAACACGATTTTCTCCTGTAGCTTTTAGTTCTTTACCATCTTTGTCTTCAAAATGAAGTTCTAGAGTTCTTACTACATTTAATTCTGAATTAAGTTCTTTAACTAATTCTTTTATTTCTTTAGCTCTTTCTCCTGTAACATCTTGTGCAACAAATTTATCAACGTTATTAATTTTCGATTCATCATATTTAACTGAAATTGTTACTCCATCAGCTAATGTAACAGTACGAACAAAATCTTTTCCTGTTTGCTCAGAAGTAGCTGAATTTGTTGAATCTTTAGGCTCATTAGGACTAATTGGATTTCCTGATATCCCTGGTTGAGGTGGTGTAGTTGATACTTCTTTCTTACTGAAGTCAATTTGCACAACTACTGGATCGTGGTCAGAAGCACGTCCATGTTCTTCCATGAATGAAGCATTAATATGAACTGGAGAGAAAACTACTTTATCTTTAATATTTTTAGAAATTAAAATATTATCTAAACTTTGATTACTTCCACGGTAGAAGTATGAGTATCTGTCTCCCGCTTCATGTTCAGCCATTAAGTTAACAAGTTCATTTCCTACGATTGTTCTGACACTATCTGAGAATTCAAAATCATTGAAGTCACCTGTTAGAACAAATTTTAAGTTTGGATTTTGACGTAATCCTTCTTTAATGAAGGCATTTAGAATTTTAGCCTCTTCAATACGTTTTGCTTTTGTATTTTCTACTGATGGTTGGTTAGAACCATAGATTGCATCATCACCTAATTTTGATTTTAAGTGGTTTGCAATTACTACTATTCTTTCACCTTTAAATTCAAATTCAGCCGCTAATGATTTTCTAACTTTCTCGAAATGAACACTTGTAGGATCAATTCTAGCTGGGGTTTTCTCAAGGTGTCCATTTACAAAGCGTGCAGCTTCCTCGCTTCCACCTTTTTCTTTACCAATTAGAGTTACTCTCTTAGGATTGTATAAGTAAGCTACCCTAATGTTAGCCCCTGGTTTCCCACCGTCTTTTCCATCAACTGGAGCTATTTCTGTATATTTATAATCTGGTCCACCAAGACTCTTAATTCTTTGAGCTAATTTTTCTCCACTCTTAACTCCATCAACAGTTCCATCATTAACTCCTCCATTGTTGTCTTGAACCTCAATAAGAGTTATGATGTCAGGACTGTGAACTTCTTTTATAAATGAATTAGCAATCTTATCAACTTTTTCCTCTGGTGTTTCATCATGTCCTTTGTTATTTGCTGAGAAGTTTTCAATATTGTAAGAAGCAATCGTTAATTTATCTTCAGAAGGATAAATTTTAGATACTTCACGTTTTAATCCTCCATCTTGAATTGCTGGTACGCTAGATGGATCGATTTTATATGTTTTATTTCTATATGTAACTACTCCTGTAATATTTTCATTGAAGTAATCTTTTGCTTTTGCTACAAATTTATTCCCTACTGTAATAGGTAGTACTTCTGTGTTTTGTACACCAGGGCGCAGATTTACTCCACCGATGTTATTAAGTTTTTGACCTTTGTAGTCACCTGGTAATACATAAATATCACCTTTATATTGCGGCCCAGTAACTTTTGGTTTAGTCACTTCTACACGCATCCCCTCTAGACTTTCCCAATAATCTAAAGCTTCAGTTTCTGGATTATATTTAGTTGGTGTATTATCAACTATGTCTTTAGGCATTTTTTCAGAAATGTTTAATGCTTTTGGTAAATCTGCTTTCCCTAATTTTGTTATTGTTGCGTTAATAATTTGAGTAACTGTTAAACTTCCAGCTGGTTTTTTAAAAGTTTGTCCTGGTTTTACAGAATATTCTTCCATATAACCTTCTTTAACAGTTCCTTGAACTTTTAATAAATCACCTGATTCAACTTTGTCTTTTGAAGCGACATATACCGCATCAGAAGTTTTTGGATTATTGTCTGATACTTTATCTTGAACATAGAAACCAGTTTTGTCAGTCTTAGTTACAACAACATTGTTTATTACTACTTCTTTTCCAACTAAAGGACTTTCATGGCTTTCACCTTGTACTTCCCCTATGTTTTTTACTTCCTTTGGAGCAGTAGTTTGAGAACTTGTTGTAGTCGCTCCAGCAGGTGTCACTTCATTTTTTCCTGTAGGAGCCGGTGTAACTACTTCTGTTTTTACCTCAGCGGCAGAAACTTCATTGGCTTCAGCCGATAAATAAGTTGCTCCTACTCCTCCTAACACTGCACTTGCTAATAATATTGATAATTTGTATTTTTTCACAATATGAACTCCTTGTATATAAGTTTATAATAATTATTTTACTATTAATCTAACTAATAAGCAACATCAATTATTTACCTTTACAAAAAAATCCTCAATATAGATTTTTCTATATTGAGGATTCTTAAAATCAATAATTAAACTATTTAATTCTTCTTTTTTTCAGCTTTACCAACATAAATGATAAAATAATTACTCCTACCAATGCCATAAATGCTAACCATGTATTTTCTATCCCAATTTTATCAGTCAGTACCCCATTTACAGATAATAATACTGCTACAATGATAGATTCGAAAGTATAGAATATAGAAACTGTAGTCGTTCTATTCTCATCATTTTTTACTAAATACTTATGCATAAATACACTGACCTGTATACTCATCATAGTAAAGAAAATTATATATAGCATAAATAATAAAAACTTAGCATAAACATTCTGAATAAAGATAAACATTAATAACGTTCCAATATTAATAACTACAAATAAATATAATACATGTAATTTTGATAATTCATTTGATAGTTTTTCATATATAAGACTTCCTAACATTCCACTAATAGAAATACCTACCCAAATATAACCAATTATATTAGCATCAAGCTTTTCAAATACCGCTTGCCATTGATTAGATGGTCCAAGATCCAAGATAGACGGAATAACGAAAAGTATCATAAGAAATACACTACTTTTCACATATAATGTTTCCTTCAGTGAGTTTTTAACCGTTCCAAATGATCCTTTTAGTTTCTCAATCGATATTTTCTGTGTAACTTCTAAGTTTTTCATAAATAAAAGTGTAATAAACAACGAAATAATAAAAACTATCATACTTAATATTATTGACAAACTTTTATAATAAACATACACATATTTAGCACTTATAAAGCCTGCAATTGCTGAGAAAAATAATGCATACAGAGAATTTCTAGAAAGCACTTTATCTATATTTACTTCTTCATTATTTTTATTGCTTACATTCACTAACCAACTTATTAGTGTTCCAGATTGAAACGATTCTGCAATTGCAGATAAAACTGCAGAAATATACAGTAGAATTAAACTATTGCTAAGCAATAATGTTAAACCAACAACCCTAAAAACTGAACTAAGAAGGATACTATTTTTTGCCCCGATATTATCAGTTATTGCCCCACAAGGCAGTTCTGTCATAAAAGAAGCTAACCAAAAAATCGATAAATACAACCCTACTTCAGCGAAAGAAAAATTCTTTGATAATAAGTAAACATATAAAATCGGATTAAAGAATGCTGATGCTACTGTAACTAATATACTATACAAATAAAAAAATTTAGTATTATTCATCTTTTTTTCCTACAACCTTATAGATTCTACCATAATTATCCCTATCTAAAAACTTATAGTCAACTAAGTATCTTCGAATAAGAGAATAATCCGAATGAATCTCCTTAATCGCTTCGTTTAATTCCTTCTCTGTAAACTCTAATGATTTTTCTTTCAACATCTCTAAAACTATTTGAAGAACAAGAATCTTATTTTTTTCTTTTTTTGGTATTGTTATCAATTTATCATTCTTAAAATATTTTATTTTTACTTCTTCCATAGCACGCTTTCCTTTCAAATTTAAATTTTTTATATACTATTATATACCAAATAAAATAAAAAACAAGTATAAAATTAACCTCTAACACAGTTTATACTATGTTAGAGGTTTTGCAACCTAGTTTACTATTTACATCTATTGCCCTAAGACAAAAACATCTTCAGCTTCTTTTTCTTCTTTCTTAGATCCTTTACTTAAAAATGAAATTTTATTAGCTATGATCCTAATTCTATAGTGGGTCACTCCGTCTTTATCTTTATAAACATTATTGTTCAAAGTACCTACTATATTAAGCAAACTTCCTTTTTCACAGTATTTAGCTGTATTCTCTGCGATTTTACCAAAAGCAGTAAATTCGAAAAATTCAGTATCATAGTTCCCTTCTTTATTCTTAAAATCAGACTGAACTGCAATAGTAGCTTTAATATAACTTACTTTTTTATCACTTTCTTTTAGCTCTGGTTTTTTTACTAATCTTCCTATTAAAATTACTTGATTCAACATAATTTATCCTCCCTTAAAATAGTAATCTAGATTGCTATGAAAACGCTAGGAAGATTATATTAGTCTTATTTATTGATTAAAGTAACAAAAACTTCGCCATCTTTCAAAAATTCTGCATTAATATAATTATCACCATCAAAATGTAATACCTTACCTGGTTCTACAATATGGATTTCTTCATCGTTTAAAAACACTTTAACTTCACCTTTGACACAAGTGAATACTACTAAAGCTTCTGGATGATTATGTTTAGGAATAACATCGCCTTGTTTCCCTACTTTTTTTACTAATTTAAATCTATCATGTTTTTTTAATAAACCTGCTTCTTCAAAAATTATTCCTACACTCATATTAATTCTCCTTTACTTAAAACTATTTTATATTTATTACGCTTACACCCTTATTATAGAACTTTTTTGTTAACAAAACAAATAAAATTCATATCTTTTTCCAATTTTTTAAAAACTACTCCCATCTTAATAAACTGTGATCTATTTTCTCTCTTAAATCCATTTTTTATTATTTTTAACGTATTTAAAATACCTTCATCATCTACAAGTCCAGATACAGTGAGTAATGTAAGTTTATCATGAAGACTATTAACCGTCTTAAAGCCCGCTTCTTCAAATAATAACTGCCAATTTTCTTTAGGTAACGGAGAAACATTCATATTAATTGCATCAGACAATGTCTTTCTCGTTTCTTCGTAATTATTCAACAACAGTATGTCATGAGTCAGAAGCAACCCGCCTGGTTTTAATACTCTATAATATTCATTTAAGGCTTTAGATTTACTCTTATCACTAAACATAGTTAGCATAGCTTCATTTATAATATAATCAAAACTATTATCGGAGAACGTTAAATGAAATGCATCCGCCCTCATAAACTCGATATTCTTTAGATTATTCCTTACAACTTCAAGTTGTGCTTCTAAAATAGATTCTTTATCTACATCTATACCTATAAAAGTAGTCTTAGGATATCGTTTGGCTAAAGATATTAGATTTATTCCTCTGTTACATGCAACTTCTAAGACACGATTCCCAGCTTCAAACTTTATATGTGCAAGCAGAAAATCAGTTCCCTTCACCCCTCCAGGTCTTAATCTAGTTTTACCTAGTTTTTTTAAAAATTTATGCCCCATTTCTTTTTTCATAATAGCCCTCCGCGTTTTATATTATACTTTCATTGTACAATAAGATAAAATAAAAATCCAGGAATAATTGATAATAACTATCGATTATTTCTAGATTTTAAATTAAATAATTCTCCTATTAGCTAAATTTTACATTTATATGTTTCTTCTAAAAATCCTTATATGTATATGTTCCTTGTTTCTTATTCTCTACTGCAAAGCGAACAATTTCTCTACCCAATACACTAACTTCGATTGGACTATATTTTTTAGCTTTTCCTTTTAATACAAGTTGAAAAATCGGCGCTACTTTCATAAATATTTCTTCTAAAAATCTCTTATCATCACGTTTACTTATAAGAAGAGATGGTTGAAATATTCTAAGGACTCCTAGATTCAATGCTTTTAATTTATCTTCTAACTCCCCTTTTAATAAGTTATAAAAGTTTCTTGATTTACTATTTGCACCAATTGCAGAAACTACATTAAAACTTTTTACTCTACCCTCGCATAGTTTAGCAAAACTAACTGTATAATCTACATCTATTTTTCTTTGATTTTCCTTAGTTTTGGCTATTTTTATCGTTGTTCCAAGACTAGCAAATACATCTGCATCTTTTAAGATACTTGTATCAATATTTAAATTTTCAAAATCAACTATTATTTTAGTTAATCTTTCTTCATCGGCTAACTTGTCTATTGACTGCCTTCCAAGAATATATACTTTGTTATAAAAGTCGTCTGCTAAGATTTCTTTTAACATCTCTTTACCTACAGCTCCTGTAGCTCCAATAATTATCGCTGTTTTCTTCATTTTATCTCACCTTTAGAAAAATAATGATATTAAAGCTAAAATAGGTAATCCTCCTTGCTTTAATATTATTTTTTTATCACTTGATAAACCACCATATATAGCAACTAGTATAATATAAACCAATAGCATTCCTACTATTTCTTTGGGATTTTTTGATATAAATGCACCATATAATAATGCTACACCTAATAAGCCATTATAAACTCCTTGATTTTTAAATAACGTGTTTAAATTCGGTCTTTTCAATTCTTCTTTTGAAATATTAAATACTCTACTTGTGCTATCTGAATCTGTTGCAAAAGTTTCTAAGTACATTATATAGAAAAATAGTACTGCCACTAACGTTGTTAAAATAATTGATATTATATTCATTTTTATACCTCTTTCTTAAATTAAACTTTTATTAAATTTATCTAATAATTTCGTCAATTCTTCAAAGTCTTTTTCTGTAAAATCTTCACCAATAATATTTCTGATATTAGTATCTTTAGTACAACTATCAATTTTAGTTTTTGAAGCTTTAGTTATTTCTACATAGATTTCTCTATTGTTTTCTTTATTACGACGCTTATTAATATATCCTGATTCTTCTAATTTTTTCAAATGTCTAGTTATTGCGGCTGCGTCTATTTCTAAAATCTTAGATAGCTGTTTAGGTGTTGCTACATCAACTTCATATAAGTATTTTATAATTTGAAATCTTGTTAGACTTATTCCTAATTTTTTCTCAAATATATGAGCAATCTTTCTCTCTAACACTTTCAAATTATGCAATAGATTTACATATTCTCTTACATCCATCCACATAACCTCCTCTTTTATTGACTAGTCAATTATCAATGATTTTATTATAATTTAAACACAGTTGACTTGTCAATTATAATATAAAAAAAAGAAGAAGAGTAATTAAAAATCACTCTTCTTTATTTATTAATTTAAGTACTTACTAGCTTCTCTTAAACTAAGATTCGCCATATCACTTCTATTTTTTTCTATGAATTTCCTAACCCATTCTGGGTTAACTTTTGAATAATCTCGAAGTGCCCATCCTATAGCTTTATTTATGAAAAATTCACTATCTGATAAATTATTTGTTAATATTGTTTCTAATAAAAGTTTATCTACATTATCTTTGAATGATAATTGATGTAAAATAGCTACTCTTCTTAACCAGATGTTATTTTCTTTTTTAGACCATTCTAACATCAAAGTTTTTAATTCTTTGTTACGATTCACGACATCACCAATAATCTTAGATAGTAAATCTACTGTGTCCCACCAAGATTTAGTAACTACAAGATACTTTAGCTTTGAAATATCACCTTTTTTTAGAAATTTTTGCATAGCTTTTAAGTAATACACTACTACATATTGAAATTCTCTTTCTTGTTTATTCCAACAAGTTTCAATAAAATTCCAATCTATTTCTTTTGTTTTTCTAGCTGTAGGAAAATACTTCTTATATATTTCTGTTCTTTTCGGGCCTCTTATACCAAGAAACCTAAACTTATCCTGCATGTACTTTTCCATTGATTCAGCCAAGAGTTCATTACGATTTTCTTCAAGTTCTATTATTAAACCTGATAATTCCATATTAAATCTCTATTTCTTATCTTTTATTTTCTAAACTTGCTTTAATGAATCCAGCAAATAATGGATGTGCTTTTTCTGGACGTGATTTAAATTCTGGGTGGAATTGACCAGCAACAAACCATGGGTGTTCAGGGATTTCAACGATTTCAACTAATTTTCCATCTGGACTCACACCTGATAATACCATACCTTTTTGAGATAATCGATCACGGTAGAAGTTGTTGAATTCATATCTGTGACGGTGACGCTCAGTAATATTGATTTCTCCATATTCTTTGTGTGCTACAGATCCTTCTGTCAATGTACATGGGTAACTTCCTAAACGTAAAGTTCCTCCCATTTCAACAACATTTTCTTGATCTGCTAATAAGTTAATAATTGGGTATGGTGTATTTGGATCTAATTCAGATGAATGTGCTCCAGTTAACCCACATACATTACGTGCAAACTCAACAGCAGCAAGTTGCATACCTAAGCAAATTCCAAAGAATGGAACATTGTTTTCACGTGCATATTTAATAGTAGTAATTTTACCTTCTACTCCACGATTACCGAATCCACCTGGTACTAAAATTCCATCTGCATCTTTTAGATATTCATGTACATTTTCTTCTGTAATATCTTCAGATTGAATCCAATCAATTTTCACTTTAGCATTGTGTTTATATCCAGCATGTTTAAGTGATTCTACGACTGAAATATAAGCATCGTGAAGTTCTACGTATTTACCTACTAATGCGATTCTTACATTTTCTTTTAGGTTATCTACTCTATCTACTAATGATAACCACTCTGTCATGTCAGCTTCCGGCGCTGTTAAACCAAAGTGTTTTAATACGATATCATCAATTTTTTGTGCTTTAAGATTTACTGGTAATTGATATAAATTACTTACATCACGACTTTCAATAACGTTTTGTTTTGGAATATCACAGAATAATGAAATTTTAGCACGTAGCTCATCATTTAGAGCAAGCTCGTTTCTAACTACAATAATATCTGGTTGAATACCTAATCCACGTAATTCTTTTACTGATTGTTGAGTTGGTTTAGTTTTCATTTCTCCAGCAGCTTTAATATATGGTAATAATGTACAGTGAATGAAACATACATTATCACGACCTAAATCACTACGGATTTGACGGATAGCTTCTAAGAATGGTAAAGATTCGATATCTCCTGTTGTTCCACCAATTTCAGTAATAACTACGTCTGCATCACTAGATTCTCCTGCTAATAATACACGAGACTTAATTTCGTTTGTTACGTGAGGAATTACTTGAACTGTTCCTCCTAAATAATCTCCACGACGTTCTTTTTCGATAATTGAAGAATAAACACGTCCTGCAGTTACGTTAGAATATTGTCCTAAGTTAACATCGATGAATCTCTCATAGTGCCCTAAGTCTAAATCTGTTTCTGCTCCATCTTCTGTAACGAAAACTTCTCCGTGTTGATATGGACTCATTGTTCCTGGGTCAACGTTTAAATATGGATCAAACTTTTGTAAAGTTACTTTTAATCCTCTATTTTTTAATACACGACCTACTGATGCCGCTACAATCCCTTTTCCTAATGATGAAACTACTCCACCTGTTACAAAAATATACTTTGTCATTGTGTTCTCCTTCTATTAAAAATAATAAACCCCCTACGAAATTATCGCAGGGGGTGGTTTCTTAAATCACTCTTTAAGAGTGCCCGTATATTATTCTAGCATAACGCAATATTTTTAGCAACTAAAATAATTCGATATATATAATTTTCTTTATGATTGTATATTAAAAGAATTTGAACGAACTAAATGGATAGTATCTTAAACTTACTTTTCCAATCATCGCTTCTTTTTTAACAAATCCAAATACACGACTGTCCGTACTATGTTGTCTGTTATCTCCAAGTACAAAGTATGTTCCTTCAGGTACAGTCTTAGATTTTGTACTACTTAAAAATTCAATATTAAAATCCGGTGTAAATGGTGCTGTACCTGAAGCCTTAGCCTCTTTTATTTTCTGAGCTAAGTAAGGCTCATCTACTTTTTGACCATTTACATATAATACGTCGTTTCTGTACTCAATAGTATCTCCAGGAACTCCAATAATTCGTTTAATATAATCATCAGTTTCATTAGCGTGGAAGACAACTTCGTCTCCACGTTCAAAGCTTTTACTAAATTTATTAACGAAAACTTTATCGTTATCAGCGAATGTATAATCCATTGAGTGACCTTTTACTGTGAAAGGTGCAATAACATAAGTGCTTAAAACAAGATAAATAGCTATCGAAACTACAACAACTACTACCCATTCCATAATTTCTCTTAAAATTTTCACTGGTATATCCCTCTTTTATTTTATTTATGATTAATAATTCTATCATATATCAAAAGAAAAATCAAAAATAATTCTTTTATATATACTATTGTTATTATAATTAATAACTCTAGTATGATTTTAGACTTCTATATAGAAATATATCATTTATGTTATATTAAATCTACTCATCTCACCTATTTTACAGTCTTACCTATTTGAGGTTGACCCAAAAGACCTAAAATTTAACAAAGTTCATATAAAAACTCATAGACGCAGTGGTTTATTGATAGCTAAATTCGCTTTACAAAAGCTTTTTAGACATTTACTAAACTTTGCGGGGATGATTCAACAAAATTTTGTTTCTCCGAAATCTCGATTTATGAGTCACTCACTTGAAAGCACTTTTATTGAATTATTTTATCGTTATGCTATAATTATTTGTACGGGAGTCTGTGAACAGTCTGAGAGGAAATATCAATATTTCGACCGCACCTGATCTGGATAATGCCAGCGTAGGTACACTTAGCTTAAAGACAAAACTTAGACCCCCCTTATATTGTAAGGAGGTTTTTTATTTTGATAAATTGCAGTATTGCATTACAAATTCTTCCACTTGATAATCACGATGGAAGAATAGAAATTATAGATAAAGTTATCTATTTTTTACAAAATAAACATTCTAATTTAAAAGTAACTCCGTTCGAAACGGTCATCGAAGGAGAGTTTAATGATCTTATGGATACATTAAAAGAATGTTTAGTCCTAGCGGGTGAGGACAGCAAAAATATTTTTGCAAATGTGAAAATTAACTACGGAGATGTTTTAACGATTAATGAGAAGATTAGCAAATTTAATTAACAAATACGCTGCAACTATTTCTATGTTGTGCTTAATCATAATTTGGCAAGGTGCTGGAAACCTTGGTTTATTGCCTAAATACATTATTCCAACACCCATTGAAATAGTAAAAGCATTTATAAAAAACTATCAACTATTAATTTTTCACAGCAAAATCACCCTACTCGAAGCTATAATAGGATTATTTCTAGGAATAGTCATAGCTTGGCTTCTTGCTTTAATTATGGATAGTATACCAATATTTAATAAGACAATTTATCCACTTTTAGTACTAACTCAAACTATTCCAACTATAGCAATAGCCCCTATCCTTGTTCTTTGGCTTGGATACGGACTTACTCCAAAGATTGTATTGATTGTTTTAACGACAACATTCCCAATAGTTGTTAGTATTCTAGATGGATTTAGAAACTGTGATAAAGATATGATCACTCTTTTACGTCTTATGAATGCGAGTAAATTCCAAATACTTTGGCATGTTAAAATTCCTACTAGTCTTAGTTACTTCTACGCAGGACTTAGAGTCAGTGTCTCTTATGCATTTATCGCTGCTGTAGTAGCTGAATGGCTTGGAGGATTTGAAGGACTTGGAGTATACATGATTAAAGCAAAAAAACTTTTTGAATATGATACTATGTTTGCAATTATCATATTAGTATCAGTCATCAGTTTACTAAGTATTGAACTTGTTAAACTAAGTGAGAAAAAATTTATTAAATGGAAATATATAGGAGAAAATCATGAAAAAGATATTAACTAGCATTTTTGCATTTATCTTAGCAATTTCATTAACTGCATGTAGTACAGTTAATAAAAATGCAGAGAAAAAAGAACTTAAAAAAGTTGACTTCGTTCTTGACTGGGCGATTAATACTAACCACACTGGTCTATATGTAGCGAAGGAAAAAGGATACTTTGCTGAAGAAGGTATCGATCTTGATATTAAACCAGCACCTGAAGATAGTACTTCTGATTTAATTATTAATAATAAAGCACCTTTTGGAATTTATTACCAAGACTCAATGGCTAACAAACTTTCTAAAGGAGCAGGAATTACTGCTGTAGCTGCCATTATCGAACACAACACTTCTGGTATTATTTCGCTTAAGAAAAGCAATATTAAAGAACCTAAAGACCTTGAAGGTAAAAAATATGGAACTTGGAATGATCCAGTAGAATTAGCAATGGTTAAATCACTAATTCAAAAACAAGGTGGAGACGCTAATAAATTAAACTTAGCTCCAAACACAGATACTAACTCTGTTACTCCATTAGAAAATGGTCTTTTCGATGCTGCTTGGATTTACTATGCTTGGGATGGTAAATTAGCAGAAAGTATGAAATTAGATATTAACTACTTCTACTTAAAAGATTTCAATAAAGACTTAGACTACTACTCTCCAGTAATTATTGCAAATAATGATTACTTAAAAGAAAATAAAGAAGAAGCTAAAAAAGTTCTTAAAGCTATTAAGAAAGGATATGTCTACGCTATAGAACATCCTGAAGAAGCTGCAGAGATTTTAATTAAAAATGCTCCAGAATTAAAAGATAAAAAAGATTTCATCGTTGAATCTCAAAAATATTTATCTAAACAATATGCATCAAACAAAGATCACTGGGGTGAATTCGACGCTAACAGATGGAATGCATTCTACCGTTGGGTTAACGACAACAAAATCACTGAAAAACCTCTTGCAGAAAATACTGGATTCAGCAATGACTTTATAAAATAATGAACATATTATCAATAAAAAACTTATCTTTCAATTATCCGAACAATAAAATATTACATGATATAAATATATACGTCGACAAAGGCGAAGTCGTATCAATACTTGGTGGTAGTGGTGTTGGTAAAACTACACTTTTTAATATTATCGCAGGTATCAATCCTCTCCAAAGTGGTGAGATATCAATAAAAGGTAACACAGACTACAAAGGTCGTGTAAGTTATATGCTTCAAAAAGATTTATTACTAGAGCATAAGACTATTATTCAAAATATAACACTTCCGCTTCTAATAAGAAAAGTCAGTAAAAAAGAAGCTGAAGAAGAAGCTATAAATAGTCTAAAATTATTTAACCTTTACGAATATAAAGATAAATATCCTAGCGAGTTAAGTGGAGGTATGCGTCAAAGAATCGCGTTACTTCGTACATATATGTTTAAAGAGGAACTATTCTTACTAGATGAGCCATTTAGTGCACTCGATGCAATTACTAAAATTTCACTGCACTCTTGGTATTTAGAAATTAAGAATAAACTTGACCTAACTACTCTACTTATTACCCACGATATTGATGAAGCCATCGATCTTAGTGATAGAATTTATATTATAAAAAATAAACCTGGTGAAATAGTATCAGAAATTAAAATAAATCTTGATAGAGAAAATCAAGATGAACAAAAATTAAAATATAAAAAAGAAATACTTAATATACTTGGACTCTAAAAAACAAAACCCTAGTGCGAATAATCACACTAGGGTTTCTTCTATATCTTTACTACTTATATATACTATACTTTTTGTTTATTAAGTAAATTAGAAATGCAGGAACAATTGCAAAAAACATAAGCTTATAACCAAATACTTCTAAAGCAAGAAGTATGGGAGCAATATACGTTTTAGTGGCTGCAGAGAATACAAGACAATATCCTAGGGCTGCAGTTACTAAAATAGGTAAACCTAAATACGTTCCCAAAATTACTCCACATGTAGCTCCTATTGCAAATAGTGGCGTAACTTCTCCACCGCTAAAACCAATACCTGTACAAATCGCTGTTAAAATAATCTTCAATATAAAATCATAAATTTGAATTTGTTCAAAGTTTGTGAAAGAAAGGCCAATTAAATTTGTTCCCAACGAAGCGTACCTATATTCAAAAATAAAACTAACTAGAATAAAAACAATCAAAAGGATCCAACTAATTTTCCCATTTAAAGCTATCATTTCTTTAATTTTTCTTTGAATAACAACAAAGAAAATTCCTACAAATACGAAAACTATACCGATTAAAATTATCTTTAATAAAAATTCTATATTTATATTCACCTTGCTCACGTCTATTCTTACAAAGAATTTCTCTAAACCTAATTTATGCGAAACAAAGGCGCTGATATATGCTCCGATGATATATGTTATATACTCGTATACCTTATTCACTGTAAAATTAAATTTTTCACCAACAACTTCTAAAATAAATACTACCGCAGCAAGTGGTGTCTGAAACAATCCAGCAAAACCACAAATCATTCCCAGTTTAACAAAGAATTGTTTTTTTTCATCGCTAAAGTCTCCTCCAGCAAGATTACCTCCGATAGCTCCTCCTAATTGTACAGCAACTCCTTCACGTCCAACACTTACTCCAAAACCATGCGCCAATAAAGTATTTAACGTTAGTATAAACGGAAAACTCCATGATACCTTATCTTTTTTATCAGTTGCAGCTTCAATAAAATATTTCATTCCTATCATATTAGTTTTTAAATACTTATTACTAAATTTTGTGAAAATTAAAATTAAAGGTGTTAATACTATCAAATACTTATAATAACCACTTGTTATCTCTATGAGTTTTAATAGTATCTGTCCAAATACTGAACAACAAACAGCTATTAATAATATTAAACTTACTAATCTTATATAATAATTCTTAAACATACTTTTTTGATTTTTTCCTCCTTGTATTGGATAATAATAGGAGCGACTTTAAACTTATGATTCATAAAAAATCATTTTTACAAAGTCACTCCCATACATCCTTTTTTATAATTTATTCTTAAACGATAATCTCGTTTTCTTAGGTTGATCGAAACTGAATCCTTCACCAATAATGTCATGCACTTCGGTGATTGTTACAAAAGCCCGTGAATCAATATTATATACGATGGATTTTACTTTCCCTATTTCATTTCTTGAAACTACACAATATCCTATATTTAAATCTTTCTTAGAATAACTTCCTTGACCTTTAATATATGTCAAGCCTCGATTCATATCTTCTTGTATTCTTTTGGTGATTAATTCTATCTCTGATGAAACAATCATTACACCCTTTCCTGGAACACCACCTTCAACGACATAGTCAATCATTTTAGTACAAATGAAAATATATATCAAAGTATATAATATCGCAGGAAAACTTTTAACTACTACAAATGTTAAAGCTATAATTACTCCATCAAGAACTTGAATTATTCTACCAATTGAACTTCCTGTATAAAGCTGAATAATCTTAGCTACAATATCGACTCCCCCGGTTGTCCCACCTGCTAAAAAGACTATTCCAAGTC
This sequence comes from Gemella haemolysans, assembly GCA_032567735.1. Taxonomy (GTDB): domain Bacteria; phylum Bacillota; class Bacilli; order Staphylococcales; family Gemellaceae; genus Gemella; species Gemella haemolysans_E. The sequence goes on from JAWHCX010000003.1 coordinate 64,775, forward strand.
CAATTCCAGCAAGAATTCCTCCAAAGACAGAAGCAAGTAATCTATCCCCACCTATATCAATCGCAATATTGTATTTTTCAAATATACCTATCCAAAAAGTCAGCATAAAAATACCATAAACAGTATATAACATGGTTTTCTTATCTAACATCTTGTAACCAATCAATAATAAAGGAATATTTACCAAAATTGTCCCAATAGAAACTGGTAGTCCTATTGCATATAATAGAAGCAGAGCTATCCCTGTTCCTCCACCTTCTGCAAGTTTGTTTGGAACATTAAAATGCATAATAGCAAAAGAATAAATTGCACATCCCAGAGAAATAATAAATAACTCTTTAATAATTTTTTTAAAATTTAAATTTTTAAAATTCTTTTCCATAGTACACCTCCCGAATACTAACTGTAACCTAATTATAACAGTTTATTAGGTGATAAACAACACCATAATAATATAAATTTTCAAACCTTAATTATTAGAAATTTTATATTTTCTTAGACATTATTTCAAATTTGTACTATAATTATAATATCAATATTGGAGGTTGACTTTTAAAATGAATAAAAACTTCATACCAAATTACCTTACCTTATGTAATATATTTTGTGGTTTCATGTCTATTCTGACTACATCTCACGAATATTTTATTTGGGGAACTGTCTTTATTATATTAGCCATGCTTGCAGATAGATACGACGGTATCGTTGCAAGAAAACTTGGTGTTGTTTCTGAAATTGGTCACGATTTAGATTCTCTATGTGATGTAGTTAGTTTCGGAGTTGCACCAGCTATGCTTGTTTTTGAAATATTTGTTACTCACGAAAAACCATCTGCTATTTTAACGACTATCGTTGCAATAATTTGCGGAGTATATGTATGCTGCGGAGCATATCGTTTAGCAAGATTTAACGTTACAAAAATGAAAAATGGGTACTATCAAGGTGTCCCTATCACAACATGTGGAACAATCCTTGCAATTATCGCTCCGATAAAATTACCAAGTATCGCTACGTTAATATTAGTAATAATATGTTCTTATCTAATGGTAAGTAATATAAAAATTAAAAAAATATAGAGAAAGTTGTAAACTGACAAAAATCAGTTTACAACTTTTTATATTTTCCCAAATAATCATAATAAATTCAATTATATTTTTTTCTATTAATAATCTTCCTCTATCGTTATATCAGTATATTACTTTTTTTTTTCTAAAATTTGTTATATAATCGTATGGGTATGTATTAAAAATTTTTTAAGGAGTATATTAATGATATTTACAGAAATTAGCAGTGATGAACTACAAAAGGTTCAAGAAAAAAGCAATAGTCGTTTCTACTTACAACAAGCTGCTGTATATAGTAAAATGCAGGATTTCAATAACTTAAAAACAAAAATTCTTGCTGTAAAAGAAAATAACGAAGTGTTAGCATATGCAACATTTATCTACTTCCCTTATAAAAAATTCTTCTATAAAGTAACAGCTCAACATGGCCCAGTAATGGATTATTCTAACACCAAGTTAGTAAGATTTTATATGAAAGAATTAAAAAAATATTTCTCAAAAGACTTTCGTGTTCTTTGTGTAAGGGTGAATCCATTCTTAAACGAACGTATTTATAAAGATATCGAATATATTGAAACTACTAAAGAATCAATAGAAACAGACAAAATATTAACTTCGCTTGGATATAAACCACTTAATGATGATCTATTCACAAATCCTACTTTAGCTTCTCGTTGTATTTACTCTAGAGAACTAGAAGAGTCTCTTACAGAAGAAAATTTATTAAAAACTGTTTCTACTATGGCCAAACGTTCAATAAACAAAGCTATAAAAGAAGGAATAGCCGTAAAAGAAATCGATATTTTTAACGATGAAGATGCTGCGATATTTGATTCAATAAACAAAAGTACAGAAGATAGAATAAATTTCCAAATTAGAACTAGTAAATACTTTAGGAACCTAAAAGCTGCACTAGGAGATAAACTTCATCTTATGGTTTCTTATTTAGATTGTGATTCTCTTATTTCTAAATTAAATAAAGAGATTGAAAATTTTAATACTGAAAAGAATAAACTTAAAGAAAAACTTGAAAGTGGGAAAGTAAATCCTGAAAAAACTATAAACAAAATAACTAGAATAGATGAATCAATTTCTTTTAATAATGATAAGATAGCAAAAATCTCTTCTTTAAAAGAAGAAAATGAAAACATAATTTATTTATCTTGCGCAAGTTTTATCGAGACAAAACAAGATCTTATTTACTTCACTGGTGGCATGAAAAAAGAATTTTCTAGATTCAATGGTTCATATTTAGTAATGTACACGATGATAAAATACGCTATTAGAAATAACTTCAAAATTTTTAATTTCTTTGGAACTTCTAAAGAGTTTACTTCAGAAGATGCTACAGACTATAGTGTTCTTCAATTTAAACGTCATTTTAACGGAAATGTAGAATACTTTATGGATAATTACGAGATTCGTAATGCCATTGGAAAAATATGGAAAATATAAAAGGAATCGGGTTACATGCCCAATTCCTTTTTCTTATTTATTCTGATTTCTTAGCAACTTTTTTAGTAGCTTTTTTTGGTTTCTCTTTTTTCTGTGGTTTGTTATTTTCTGGATACATTACTTTATCAACTAATCCATATTCACATGCTTCTTCAGCAGTTAAGTAATTATCACGTTCTGTATCACGTTCAATAGCTTTAATAGTTTGTCCAGTTCTATCCGCTAAAATTTTGTTTAATTTTTCACGAGTTCTTAAAATGTGTTTAGCTGCTATTTCAATTTCAGTTGCTTGACCTTGCGCTCCACCTAATGGTTGGTGAATCATTACTTCCGCATTTGGAAGTGCATAACGTTTACCAATAGTTCCAGCTGCAAGTAAGAATGCTCCCATACTAGCCGCCATACCCATACAAATAGTTACAACATCACATTTAATATGTTGCATAGTATCATAAATTGCAAATCCAGCCGTTACACTTCCCCCTGGTGAATTTATGTAAAAGTAGATATCCTTTTCACTATCTTGTGCTTCTAAAAATAAAAGTTGACTTGTTATTGAATTAGCTACTTGATCATTAACATCCGATCCTAAAATAATGATTCTATCTTTTAATAATCTTGAATAAATATCATAAGCTCTTTCTCCTTGAGAAGTTTGCTCAATTACTGTAGGAATTAAATTCATTTTCTTACCTCCTAATTTTCTTTTCACTTGTTATTATATATCAAATATGGTCAATTATCAACTTATTTCCCCTTTTTAAACTTTCATTATCATGGGGTTGACCCAAATGACAAAGTTCATATGAGAACTCATAGACGCAGTGGTTTATTGATATCTAAATTCGCTTTATAAAAGCTTTTTAGATATCTAATAAACTGTGCGGGAGTGACTCGATAAAATCGATTTCTACGAAATCACGATTTTTGAGTCACTCCCAAAAATACGACTCGAAAACATGTGTTTTCAAGTCGTACTTACTTTGTTATTATAGTCTATATGAATGTTCTTTAAAATTACCTACAATCGTATTAACTGCAGTTACTGTAATAAAAGCTTCTGGACAATTTTTCGCTACTAATTGTCTTAAAAGATGCATCTCATTTTGTTGAATAACTACGATAATCATTCTTTTTTTCTTGTGAGAATATCCACCCTCAACATCCATTATTGTAGAACCTCTATGTAGTGTAGTGTTTATTAGTTCCACCATTTTTTCTGGATTACTACAAATTATTGTACATTGTATATATGCTGAAAAGAATTTTTGAACACCTTTCATCGTTTGATTACGTACAAAACTCATTACAAGTGCATACATTACATATTTAATATCAAAAAATATCCACACTATTGTATATATTGTTATATCTTGTATTAGAAAAACTGTTGGTAGATTATATTTGAACTGCTTAGTAATAAACTTACCCGTTATATCCGTTCCACCCGTTGAAGCTCCAGCAACCAACAGACAACACATAGCTAATCCCGAAATAATTCCACAGAAGATTGCTGCTACAAGCGAATCTCCAAGGTTAACAGGAGTTATTATTTTAGGCAAATTGTTAATTAAAAATGATGAAATACTAATCACTAATCCTGTTAGTATTACAAATTTTCTTCCTATATATTTATAACCTAAATAAAATAATGGAACATTTAAAACAAATTGTGCTGTCCCTATTTTTATCCCAGTTATTTTATTAATTACTAAACTTAGTCCTAATGCACCACCCGCACCAATATTATTAACAGGTATTAATAATCCAGCGTAAATCGAGAATAAAATTGTTCCCAATATTATAAGAAATATATCTTTTGATTGTTTATGTCGCTCCGTCGTATAAATCGTGTCCGATAATTTCATGATATCCCTATCCTTTATTTTTTATCCACTATATATTTTAATACAAATTAAATTTTAAAACAATTAAAAATCAACTATCTCTAATGAAATATTAATAAATAATTCATTTTATCAACATTTTGTGTTAAAATTTAAGTAATAGATTTTTCTAATTATTAAAAAATTGAGAATTTTGGGAGTACATCACTTACATATTTGCCCCCAATTAAAAAGGAGCTATTTATGATTAAACTCTATAATACATTGACAAAACAAAAAGAAATTTTAAAAACAATAGAAGAAAATAAAGTACGAATGTATGTTTGTGGACCGACTGTATACAATTATATTCACATCGGTAATGCGCGTCCTATTATAGTCTTTGATGTTGTACGAAAATATTTAGAACATAGTGGATACGAAGTAGATTTCATCTCTAACTTTACTGACGTTGATGACAAGATTATTAAAGCAAGTAATGAAGAAGGAATTTCTACTAGTGAACTTACAGATAAGTACATCAATGCTTTCTTTAAAGATTACGATGCATTAGGATGTAAAAGGGCAACGAAAAATCCTCGAGTTACAGAATATATGCAAGAAATAATCAAATTCATAGCCAAATTAGTTGAAGAAGGATTTGCCTATGAAGCAGACGGTGATGTTTATTTCAGAACTCGTAAAAAAGAAGACTACGGAAAATTAAGTAAACAATCTATCGATGATTTAATTAGTGGTGCTCGTATTGAAGTTGGAGAACACAAAGAAGATCCCCTAGATTTTGCACTATGGAAAAAAGCTAAACCAGGTGAAGTTAAATGGGATAGTCCATTTGGAGAAGGTCGCCCCGGTTGGCATATTGAGTGTTCTGTTATGGCTAAAGAAACACTGGGCGAAACAATCGATATCCACGCTGGTGGTCAAGATTTAACATTCCCTCACCATGAAAATGAGATTGCACAATCAGAATGTCATAACCATGCACCATTTAGTAATTACTGGATGCACAATGCATTTATAAATATTGATAATGTTAAAATGAGTAAAAGTTTAGGGAATTTCCGATTAGTAAAAGATATTATTGCTGAAATCGATCCAATGGTACTTCGTTTATTCATGTTGACAGTTCACTATAGAACTCCAATTAACTACACATTAGAAAATATTGAATTAGCAAAAACAAACTTCGAAAAAATTAAAACTTCATATCAAAATCTACAATTCAGATTAAATAACGAAATGACTGAAGAAAAACTTGATACAGAAGTTGTAGCATCAGTTACAGAAGAATTAAACAAATTTGAAGAATATATGCAAGATGATTTCAACACAGCAAATGCTCTTTCTTCATGGTATGAAATCGTAAGAATTTCTAATTCTTATACAGCAAAAGAAGCTGTTAATAAAGAAACTTTAGAACTAATAAACGCTGCATTCGAAACATATAGTTCAATTCTTGGAATAAATGTAAAAGAAGAAAATACACTTGATAGTGAACATATCGAAAGCTTGATAGCTGAACGTGAAGCCGCTCGTAAAAACCGTGACTTCGCCTTAGCTGATAAAATTCGAGATGATTTAAAAGAACAAGGAATTATCTTAGAAGATACAAAACAAGGTGTACGATGGAAAAAAATATAACATTTAAATTTACCGAAAAAAACTTCGCTAACCCTAACCAAATGCAGGCTTTAACCCTTGCTTACATTGGTGACAGTATCTATGATATTATGAGTAGAGAATACGTTATGAAAAATCACTTAGGAAAAATAAATGATCTTCATAAAACAGTTTCTACAATCGTATCTGCCAGAGCCCAAGCAAGTTTTATGGAAAACATACTAAGTAATGGGATATTAACTGAACAAGAAGAAAAAATTTATAACCGTGCAAAAAATCAAAAAAACAACTCTAAAGCAAAAAATGCAAGTATTATGGAATACAAACTTGCTACTGGACTAGAGGCTGTATTCGGTTATTTATATTTAGAAAAAAACTTTGAAAGATTGGAGGAAATGTTTAACTACATAATTAGACTATATGAAGAAAAACAATAAACACTATAAAGAATTAAGACTGAAAAACAAAGAACAAAAATCTCAAGTTCAAACTCCTGAAGTTGATTTAGATAAAGAAGTAATTGCTGGTCGTAATGCTATATTAGAAGCAATTAAATCAGGTCGTGAAATTAATAAAATTTTATTCCAAGAAGGGATTGAAAAAGGAAGATTAAAATCTATTTTTGCTATTGCTAATGAGAAAAAAATCATTTGCCAAGAAGTTCCAAAACGTAAATTAGACAATTCTACTACTGAACGTCACCAAGGAGTTATCGCCTATGTTGCGCCATACTCTTACTTTGAACTTGATGAAGTAGTAAATAACTTAGAAATTAATAAAGATACTACCCTACTTATTTTAGACCATATTGAAGATCCACATAACCTAGGTGCGATAATTCGAACTGCTGAAGCAAGTGGTGTTAAAGCAATAATAATTCCTAAACGTCGTGCCGCTGTAGTTAGCCAAACTGCAGTTAAAGCTTCTGCAGGAGCAATTGAACACATACCTGTTATCCGTGTATCAAACCTAACTGATGCTATTAAAAAATTAAAAGAAAAAGGATTTTGGATTGCTGGAACAACATTAGCAGAACGTTCTGAAGATTACACAAAAATTGCAAAAGATGTACCTTTAGCTATCGTAATCGGTAACGAAGGTGAAGGTATGAGTAAAGTTGTTACTAACGAATGTGATTTCTTATATCACCTACCAATGTTAGGAAAAATCCAAAGCTTAAACGCTTCTGTAGCAGCTGGTATAATAATGTACGAAAGAATTAAGTCTAATGATTAAAATATTAAAATCTAAAGAAGAGCTTAACCTTGGTTTTGCTCTTCGTATTAAAGTATTCGTCGAAGAACAAAATGTTCCAATGGAACTTGAACTTGATGAAAAAGATAATAGCGAAAATACGGTTCATATTGGATTTTTTGATAACAATAAACTTATCGGTGCTGCGCGCCTTATAGATCTTGATAAAGACGTTATTCACATTGGACGTGTTGTTATTGATAAAGAATACCGCGGTCAAGGAATTGGACGTGAACTTATTATTGGATGCGAAAATATCGCACAGCAAATTTTAAAAAGAAAAATAATTATCGAACTTAGTGCTCAAATACAAGCTGAAAACTTCTATAAATCATTAGGTTATAATAGAGTTAATGACATAATATATTTAGATGCAGGCATTGAGCATGTAGATATGAGGAAAAAAATTTAAAATCAACTCCAAAAAATCATTTAATTAAGAAAGGGAAGTTTTTATGGAAAATAAAGAGAAGTGGTATTTAAATTTATATTTCATTTGTCTATTATTTGCTTTTTCTTTTTTAATAATTCCTTTATTTTTGGGAGTATATCTTCTTAATGAAAAAAGAAAAATATTATATAAAGAGAAAATAGCGTTTGAAAATACATATAGGAAGCTTGATGAAACTTCTTTAAACTACAAAAATTTACAAACTAAACATCTTCAACTTGAAGACAAATATGATAAGGTTATCGATAGATATTCAGAATTGGATTTAAATACACTAAGTGATATTAAAGAAAATATAAAACATAAGAATATTGAAATTAATGATTTAAACTTAAAAAAATCAAACCTAGATACTGAATATTCATCATTAGAGAATGAAGTAAATATTCTTACAAAAGAAAAAATTTCTATCTCAAAAGAAATACATCTTCTTAATAACGAATTAGAGTACATTGACTTAGGTTTTACAAAACCACTGTTTGATTATGATACATCTGAAAGTTTTAAGACAGAATTACTTAAAACTAAAAGTGAACAAAAAAAACTTGTAAGTTCAGGCAAAGCCATTGATGCTCCAAAAAAAATGTGGCTTGATGGTAGCTTAACAAAAGGTAAACAAAGATTAAAAAAAGACATAAATAATACACTAAAAACTTTTAACTCTGATTGTGATACAATCATATCTAAAGTAAAATATAATAATCTTGAAACTATAGAAAGTAGAATTAAAAAATCTTTTTCTACTCTAAATAAGCTTAATCTGGATTTAGAAATAAAAATCAAGGAAAATTATCTTAATCTTAAACTTAAGGAACTACACCTTACTTATGGACAAAAGCTGAAAATACAAGAAGAAAACGAAGCAAAAAGAATCGAAAGAGAAATTCTTCTTGAAGAAAAACGTTTAATAAAAGAATTAGAAGAGAAAAGATTGAGTATAATAAAAGAAAGAACTCATTATACAAATGAACTAAATAATCTTTCGCACTTATTAGAAAAAGATCCTTCTAATAATGATGTATTAGAAAAAATAAAAGAATTTGAAATAAAAATTCAAGAGATTGAAAATAATCTTAAAGATATAGATTATAGAGAAAATAATAAGCGTGCTGGTTATGTCTATATAATTTCTAATATTGGTTCTTTTGGAGAAAATGTTTTTAAAATCGGTATGACCAGACGATTAGATCCATTAGATAGAGTTAGAGAATTAGGCGACGCTTCTGTACCGTTTCAATTTGATGTCCATGCATTGATTTTTTCTGAAGATGCACCTTCTCTCGAAAATGCAATACATAAGGCTTTAGAAAATAAAAAAGTTAATATGAAAAATTCGAGAAAAGAATTTTTCAATGTAACAATTGAAGAAATAGAAAAAATAGTAAAAGAAAACTTTTCAAAAACTGTCGAGTTTATATATAAACCAGAAGCTGAACAATACAATCAAAGTTTATTAATTAAAAAATCAAAAAGAAATTAATTAAATTATCAAAGGAGGACTTTTTATGAAAAAACAATATTTATTTATTGACGGTTATAATTTACTTTTTCGTATGAAAGAATATGACTTAATAAAAAGCTCTACCTTCCCTACTGAACGAGACATTCTAATTGATATGCTTCGCGAATATGCAGGTGGCAATAACTATATCGTTTACTGCGTATTTGACGCCTATCTAACACGTTCAAAAGAATACATTAAAGAAGAACCACCTATCACTATTGTTTATACAAAAACTGGTGAAAGGGCTGACCAATGGATAGAAAGAAAAACTCGAGAATTAAGAATCGATCACTTTATAGATATTATAGTAGTAAGTGACGATCATGATGAACGTGACACCACTCTTGGCTACGGAGCGATTTTACGTGATTGTCACATGTTTATAAAAGAGTTGAAAGATAGAAAACAAAGTGTTTCTAAAATAACAAAAAATCATAATTCTCGTGAATTAAAAAATAGACATATCCGCATGAGTGATAATGATAGAAAAAAACTAGAAAATTTCATAAAAAATGGGAAATTTTAAACACAACGCTAAAGAGAGTGACTCGACAAAATCTTGTTTCTTTGAAATTACGATTTTTGAGTCACTCCCTTTTTTTATTTTGAAAAATTTTTTCTCTAATCTAAATAAAGCTAATTTCAATTTTTCCTTTATCTGAAACTGCTGTTATTTGTTTATCTTTATAGTCAGCTGTATTTTTACTATAATTAATTTGATAATCTTGTTTATTTCCTTTAATTTTTGCAAAAATATCTCCAGATTCTGTTAGCATATTCATAGTATTTACCTTTGTTTGGTCTACTATAATTTTTGTATTATTTTTAGTTTCAATAATCGCTTTATTTATAATATCCTTTGTTATTTGTACCTTCTTGTTATCAGTAGCGATTTTAAGATTACCTATCTCAGCTCCATCAACTACAACCTCGTCATTACTATTAATAATTAAACTTTCTACATTTACATCAAAGATTTTTGAAGTTGCATCTTTGTTCTCTATAGTAATACTTTTATACATTTTTTTAGGAAGATATACAGTAAGTTCATTCTCACCTGACTCCTCAGCAGAAGCAGTAATATTTAATAAATTATTATCTATAAAATATTTATAATTTCCTTTGAAATTTCCTTTTATTAAAATCGTTTCATTGTTATGATAATAAATTTTAACATTATTTTTTATAGTATTGATTTTAATCCCATCTATATTCTTTTCTCCAATCCACTCTTTAAAAACTTTATTAGAAGATTCTTTTGGCGTATTAGTTTCTTTATCCTCTTTACTGAATCTCACACAACCTGTTGCAATCGACACAATTAATATTCCAATAATTATTGTTTTTAAAAATTTTTTCATTATTATCCCCTCCCACCCTCAGAATACTCCTATAAAAATATAATGTCAAGAAAAAAATGATTGACCTAGAAAAAGGCCAATCATTTTTTTATAAAATTATCTCATTGTTACGAATTCTTCAGAACCAGTTGGGTGAATCGCTACTGTGTTATCGAAATCACGTTTTGTTGCTCCCATTTTAATTGCAACAGCAAATCCTTGTATCATTTCATCTACACCATAACCAATTCCATGTAATCCTACAACTTTCTCCTCTTCACCAAGAGTAATAAGTTTCATAAAGCATGGTTGTCTGTGGCTAGTTATTGCTGAATACATTGGAGTAAATGAAGATTTATAAACTTTAATGTTTTCTTCACCAAATTCTTTAATAGCTTGCTCTTCTGTATATCCAATAGAACCAATCGCTGGGTGTGAGAATACAACTGTAGCAACATTAGTGTAATCTAAGTGCTCTTCAGGTTTATTATTAAATAATCTTTCTGATAATCTACGTCCTGCCGCAACTGCAACTGGAGTTAACGCTAAGCGCCCTGTTACATCACCTACTGCATAAATTCCTTCTACATTAGTATTTTGGAATTTATCTGTAGGAATAAATCCACGCTCATCTACTTCCACACCTGCAGCTTCTAAATTAAGATTTTCAGTTAACGGTTTTCTACCTATTGCCCAAATTAATAAATCTACTGTTGTTTCGCGTCCATCTTCAAGTACTAAAGTAACGCTGTCATCATCATTTTTCACAACTTTTTTAGGTATAGCATTTGTGTGAAGAGTTGGACCTTCTTCATTTATAACTTTTACTAAAGTATCTACTATATCTCTGTCAAAAGTTCTTAAAGGACGATCACGTCGTACAAATAAGTGAGTATCAACACCAAGACCGTGGAATACTCCAGCAAGTTCAACCGCGATATATCCGGCACCTACTACTGCAATACGTTTTGGTAGTTGTTTTAATGCAAAAACTTCATTAGATGTAACACCATACTCAGCTCCCTCAACATTAGGAATAGTTGGTTGTCCACCAGTTGCTATTAAAATATGATCAGCAGTATACTGTTCTCCATTAACTTCAACTGTATTTTTGTTAACGAACTTAGCATATCCTCTTACTAAATCTACTTTGTTATTATTTAATCCACGCTCATAAGAACCATGAATTCTATCAATATATGCAGAACGATTACCTACTAATTTTGAAAAATCAAATTCTAAATTTTCAAAACTAAATCCATAGTCATTAGCATATAATTTTAAACTCTCAGATATTTGTGACGCATGCCACATAACTTTTTTAGGAACACATCCAACATTTACACATGTCCCACCTAATTCATTTCCTTCGATTAACAATCCTTTTACACCGTACATTGCAGCTCGGTTAATTGAAGCTATTCCTCCGCTTCCTCCACCAATCGCAATATAATCATAATGTTTTGCCATGTTTTCACCTCTATAATATTGTATAGCTTTTATCAATTAAAGTTTAGTATTTATATAAATAATTATATCACATAAATCTAATCTCTATATCACATATTATGCAACATTTAACAATTAAATTCAATATATTTGCTTACATTTGTAATCAAAATTGAGAATGAAAATATAAACTGAAAATTAAAAACTAAGCATTCTCCATGCTAACAATTAATTTTTGTGATATAATCTTAGTCATAAATGAGGTGATTATATGTTTAATTATATAGAAAAATTAAATTCTATAGAACAATTCAAAGTATTAAAAGAAGAAAATGAAAAAATTGTCTTTGTGTTTTCTGCAACGTGGTGTCCAGATTGCATCATGTTAGACCGTTACTTAGAAGAAACGATGAACAAGTTTCCTGAAATAAAATTCATCTACGTTAACCGTGATGATTATCCAGAAATAGTTCAAGCTCTTGATATTTTTGGTATTCCTTCTTTTGTAGGTTACAAAAATAATGTAGAAGTTAGTCGATTTGTATCTAGACTAGCTAAAACTCAAAAAGAAGTAGAAAAATTTTTAGAGAAAATTTAATATCACTAAAAACTCCTATATAGACTTTTCTATATAGGAGTTTAATCGAACCCAAAAATCATTACTAGATCATTGTTGACCCTATTTCTTTATCATAGTATATCCTAATTCCCCCTAGTTTTATTAACTAAATAATTAATTAAATTTAATAGTTGTTTTACATAAAGTTGGAATTTTAGATGAAAAATGGTACTCTTAATCCCATACTACTCCTTAAATAACGATATTATTGTATTAATAATTATTCTATATCTTCATTTGAATTGATTAATACTTTTATTTCTTTACCTGACATTACTGCTTCAAATGCATTACGAGTATCCTCTAGTGAAAATATTTTAGTAATCATTTTATCTGTAGCAATTTTATTGTTTGCTAATAAATCTAACGCTAAATCCCATGACGATGGTTTTTGAGATCTTGAACCAATATAGCGTATTTCTCTTTGAATAATACTTTCCTGATCAAGTTCATTCATTTTTTTAGCAAATAATCCAATTTGAACAAAATCACCTTTTTTCTTAATAAGTGGCAAAGCATTATTTACTGCGAATACAGATCCTGAACAATCAAATATTTTATCAACACCATATCCATCAGTTTCTTTTAATATAACTTCTCTTAAATCTTCAACTAGGCTATCCACCGTTACATCAATTCCTATTTCTTTAGCTACATCTAATCGTGGTTTATCTTTTGTAATTCCTGTAATTATAACTTTTGCTCCATTAGCTTTTGCTACTTGTGCAGCTAATAACCCTATTGGTCCTGGCCCAATAACAAGAACAGTTTCCCCCTCTTTTATTGATGTTTTTTCCATAACAGAGTGAGTACAACATGCTAATGGCTCAGTTAAAGAAGCTGCTTTCAAACTCACTGTTTCCGGTAGAACATGACAACTTTCTTCTCTTGACAATACATATCTTGCCATACTACCGTTAGCCTGTGTACCTATTCCTTTTCTATTATCACATAAGTTATAATCTTTCGATTTACAGTATATACATTGTTCACAAGTTTCAAAAGTAGTTTCACTAGTAACTCTATCTCCAATTTTCACATTTTTAACATCTGGTCCTACTTCAACTACAACTCCCGAAAATTCATGACCTAATGTAACCGGTAATCCTTTAGCATTATATTCTCCTTTGAAAGTATGAATATCCGAACCACATATTCCGGTGTATGCTACTTTAATCTTTACCCTATCACCATATACTTGAGGTTCTTCAACATCTAATAATTCTAAATTATCATAACCTACTTTTGTTTTTACTGCTGCTAACATGTTATTATCCTCTTTTCTTATAATTCTGGAAGAATAAGGATTTTCCCAAACGGTTCTGTTCTTCCTAATATCATTTCAAAAGCTTTGTCAACATCTTTCAATGTGAATTTATGTGTAATTAAGCTTTCTACATCAATTTTATTTTTAGAGATTAATTCTATTGCATTAGTCCATTCTCTTCCTGGGAACGGCGCTGAATAAGAATTCCAAGAACCTTTTAAAGTCAACTCTTTTCTGAATATGCTCTCAAATGCTTTTTCTTTAAGTGTTACATCTTTATAAGCAATTCCTAAATACCCTACTTTACCATGCTTCTTAGTTAATAATAAGGCTTGCTCCTGTGTAACAACACTACCCGCACATTCTAAAGAAATATCTACTCCTTTTTCATCAGTATATTCCTTTACTTTTTTTTCTAAATCTTCAGATAATGAGTTTATAGTCTGAGTAGCTCCCAATTTTTTAGCTAATTCTAATTTTCTATCATCAATATCAACAACTATTACTTTCCCAGCTCCTGCTGCCTTAATTGCTTGTAAGACTAACATCCCTATAGTTCCAGCCCCTAATACAACAACACTATCTCCTAGATTTATATCTATTCCCATAACTGCATGCATTACAACTGCTAATGGTTCAATGAAACTTGCTTTAGTATATTCTAAATCTCCTATTTTCAAAAGATTTTCCTCAGGTATAACGGAATATTCTGCAAAACCACCGAATCTATGCGATCCAATCATAGTGTAATTTTCACACATTGAATATAAGGATTGTTTACAATATTCACATTCATTACATGGCATAAAAGGAACACAGACAACTCTGTCACCTTTCTTAAATTTTGTGACCTTATCTCCAAATCCAACTACTTCTCCACAATATTCATGACCAATTACTGCTGGATACCCATATTTCCATTTAGTTTGCATCTTATGAATATCTGAGCCACATATTCCACAAGAATGAACTTTTATTCTTACATCATTTTCACCTAACTTATGCTCCTCTATTTCTTTATATTCAAATTTTTTATGCTCATACATAACCGAAGCTTTCATTTTATATACCTCTCTTTTCTAATTAATACGGCACCATAATTAACTACTTTCTACTAAAGATTATAGAACTATGGTGCCATAGAAATTTATTATTAACAATTATATTTTAATAAAATAATTGTGAGAATTTTAGGATAACCCAGTTAAAGAAGTTACCACCCATGTCTAATGAACTTAAACTTGTATGTCCATGACTATATTGTTCTAATCCTTGCATCATTTGAGTATGAACTCCGATGAAGTCTGTTGCCATAAGTAATGATAAAGCAATTACCACTGTTCCAGCTAATACTGAGTGGAAGATATTCCCTTTTCTACTTGCTACAATGAATGATACGTAGAACGGGATAGTAGCTAAGTCCCCGAATGGTAAAACTTTGTTACCAGGAATAATAATTGCTAATAGTAATGTAATTGGAACTAAGATTAATCCTGTTGAAATATTAGATGGATGTCCAATTGAAACCGCAGCATCAAGACCAATGTATAGGTCTCTACCTTTGTAACGTGTTTTCATAAAATCACGTACAGATTCAGAAATTGGAATTAATCCTTCCATTAATAATTTAACCATACGAGGCATTAATAACATGAACGCTCCCATTGCAATACCTGTTTTTAATACTAAACCAACATCTCTCCAGTTAACTAATGCTTGTAAAATTATACCTAAGAATGTACCTACTACCATTGGTTCACCAAAGATACCAAAACGTTTTTGAATTGTTTCAGAATCTATATGGATATCTTTAATAACTGGAATTTTAGCTATCAGCCAACCAATTGGAATTCCTACAAACCCGAACGCTGCCGTAGATCCTGTTGGTAATGAGATACCTTTTAGACCATATACATCTTGAACCATTTTTTGAGTTCTGTCTGCCATTAATAATACCATTACTTCGTATAGAACAGCACATAAAATACTGAATGACCATGAACCTCCTGATACTATGTATCCTGTTGCTCCAGCTGCAATAAAGTGCCAATAGTTCCAAATATCAATATCCAATGTTCTAGTTAATTTTAATGCAATCATAATAACGTTCACTAAAACGCATATAGGAATTAAAATTGCTGCTACAGGTGATGCCCAAGATCCTGCTGCTGCACCTGGCCAACCAACGTCAATAGTACTTAATGAAATACTATATTTTTCTACCAATTGTTCTGTGATAGGACCTAAGTTAGTAGTTAAGATACCAACAACTAGATTAATCCCTACAAAACCAATACCTATTGTTAGTGCACTACGTACAGCTTTACCAACAGGTACTCTAAATATGATAGCTAAAATAAAGATTGCTATTGGTAGGATAACAGTAGGCCCTAAACCTAATACATAATTTGTAATTTCTAATAATTTTTGCATAAGTTTTCTCCTTTATTTATTTTTTTAAAAATTATCTTAAGTGATTTAAAATTTCTTCGTCTAACTCCTCTTCACCAATTCCCATAATATAGTTAGTTGCAATTATACTTGGAATTGAGTAAGTAGTTGGTAAAATTGTAGTCGACACTATCAAATCTGCCTCATTTTGTAAACCAGCAGCTTCTGCTATTTTAATTTGTTTAATATCTACATCAAGATTATGTTTTTTTATCAATTCTTCAACTCTAGATACAACTATTGTTGATGTTGCTATTCCTGCACCACATGCAATTAATACTTTTTTTGTCATTTTCTTAAATCTCCTTATTTTTTATAATATTTAAAATTTTCTTTTTATCATTATTCTGTATAATTTTATTATAAAAATCTTCATCAGAAAAATTTTTTATAACACTTGATAGTACTTTTACTTGATTTTCATTTTTACTAATTAGTAGTAACAGAAAAATATTTACTTCAAGATCTTTTGAATTCGTAGCCATATCCCTGAATATTACACTCTGTTTTGGTTTAACTATGGCTATTGCATCTTTTTTTATATATTTGGAATCGGTATGTGGGATAGCTATACAATACTTAGGAAACTCAAGTCCTGTAGGAAATATTTTTTCTCTTTCTATAACAGATTCTATATACCCATCATTTATATATTTTTTCTTGTTTAGTTCTTTTGAAACATTATTTAAAACTTCAAAAAAATTATTTCCATCAACACCTAAATATATATTATCTTCCGAAAACATTTCATCTAACATATAAAAACCTCCTTTACACATACTTTGAAATCTCTTCAAAATTTTTTTTATTACTGTTTAATATGATATTTCTTTTATTTTCTATTAAAAGATTTCTTACTATATTTTTAGCCTTATCTTCAGCTTCTTTGTCATTCTCTTTTATCAAAATAAACAATATATCATCTTCAAAATTATCTACTCTTACTACTATATTTTCTTTAATATTATTATTTATTAAATGTGGTAAATAAAAATTTTTATCTACCTTTATACAACCTAATTCTTCTCTTGCTTCCAAATCCTTCAAAAATATTTGCTTTGAAAATATCCATGAATTACTTTCTAAATATCTTGCTACATCAATATATATATCTTCTAACCTTACTTTTTTTTCATTATTAAACACTCTAAACTTCATTGCCATTACCATACACCTTTCTGTTAATATTCTGAATATCTTCATCATTTAGCATAACATTTACGAAAACAGCATCTTGTTTACTTTCTAATTTTACTGTAGATATTATAAAACTAATTTTACTTAAATCATAAGATTTTATATCTTTAGTAGATACAACATCTACTACTTCTATATTTTCAAGCTTATCTTCTATCCTTTTTTTTAAAAATAGAGATGTACCAAAACCACTATTACAGACTAATACTACTTTTGTTTTTAAATTATTCAATTTTAATATTGATTCAGTATATACAGTTAAATACGCTATCTCATCCTCACTTATTTTTTCTGATAATATTTTTCTTGCCAATACACTCACATCAGAAAACTGTTTCGAATAGTCTTCTTTTATTTTATTTAACAAAGGATTTTTAATGTTAATTCCATATTTTAATCGTCTCATTAATGCTCTGATATGTAGTATAAATAAATAATAAATATTATCTCTGTTTTCATTTACCTTATTATTTGTATTAGAAACAGCTTTTAGAAATTCATTAACAATATTTTCAAGTTCTTCTTTCACCTCAAAATCAACATCATTATTTAAATTCCCTACTCCCATGCTAACGAGATACTGATAGATGTAATAAATTTCATTTGGTGGTAAACTTATGAAGAATTCATTTTCAATATCAGCTGCTATACTTTCAGCTTCATAATAGAATTTTTTATCAGTTATATTAGGAAATCCATTATTTTCTAAATAATTTTCACTATTTATTCTTTCTATTGCAATAAGTAAATGAACGACTAAATTAATATAATACAAATCACCTATTGTATATGGAAGATTTTTTTCGTGTTTAGATATAATTCTTTCAACTAATTCTATTTTTTTTAAATCAAATTTAGAAGATAGTTCTTTTAATGTATTTTTTTCAATTCTATCAGAATAATATTCTTCTTTGCTTTCATCTTCTGTAAATGAATAATCTCGAATTAAATTCATTATGTATTTCCTAATATTTTTTTCATCACCGATTATTTTAGTTCCTAATCTCGTTTTTTTTAATTTTATATTTTCATTGGCGAGTCTATCTTCTAAATAATTCAAATCATTTACAATACTAGATTTTCCGACAAAGTTCATTTCAGATAATTCTTCAATAGATGTATACTTTTTTGAATTTATTAATAAATAATACAATATATTAACTCGACGTTCTTCTAAAGAATACTTAACCAATTGTTTTTGAGGAACTTTTTCTATGAGAAAATTTGAAAATAAAATTTTTATACCACTACCTTGTTTTTTTAGTAACTTAACCTCTTTTACATTCTTAACTATTTTTTCTATATCCCTGTAAACCGTTTTAGTAGATACTCCCATTTTTTCTGCAATAACATGTACAGGTAAAAAATCTTCTGCTTCTTTTAATATCAGTAACAATTCTATTTGTCGATTTTCTAATTTTCTTATCATCCTCATCCCTCCATATTTATATTATAATACGTTTTCATAAAACATAAAATACTATTTAATGTCTATATTAATATAGACACTAAATAATTACCCTATGATATATATCAACTATTATTGTATTGTTCTTAAGTGAATAACCATTTTAAAAAGATTTAATTATATTATTTATATTATTTTTTTAAAATTTTTAAAATCAACCCCTATATAAATATAACACTAAATAATTTCATTATATACATTAAATTTTTTAGTATAATAACAAGTTTCAAAAAAATAGTTTTAAAACAAAATAAAAGGATGCTTACCTCTGCTCAACACAGATAAACATCCTTTTATTATCTCATATTTAATATCATTCTTTTTACCTTAAATAATATAATGGTCCTAAGATTTTTCTAATATTTTCTGTTGATTCAAATTTTATATCTAATGCATCTTCAACAGTTTTTATCTTATTATTTTCTATCATCTCTTCAAGAGAAGTTGGAACTACACCTAATTTAAATACTGGGGTAATTTTTAAATCTGAAGTAGGAACAATGTTATACAATTCGTTTTCTTCAATCTTCTGACCTGTAAATATTTCTCTAGTTCCTTTATCTATATTTACTTTTACAGTTTTATTAGCGATAAAGTGAGATAATGAGTAACCTGATCTAGGAATTACTAGTATTTTATTATTTTTTGTAGCATCACCAATACTATTAAATTCATCTACTCGTAGTATATTAGAGGAATCTTTTGAAAAACTGATACTACCGGCAAAAGTATTTTCAAATTCAACATTGAATAATTTTCTATAAACAGCATTAAATTCAATATTTTTCCCTTTTTCAGTAACAACTACACCTAATTCATTAGTTTGTAGAAGTTTATTTTTAGATACTCTAATTTTCTCCGAATTCTCTCCGGCTACTAAATAATCACTATTCGCCTGCCATCCTAAAAACTCTTGATCTGTTACTCCTGTGGCTGTAGGTAAGTTAATCATACTATCAATTCTAGATCCCACTAGTACATCTTGACCATCAGATAAAAATTTATCTATTCCTCTACCTACAAACTTCACATTAACCCATTCACTATCTACTTTTTTAAAGTATATTTCTAGAACAGTTTCAGAAGTAATATATTCATCATCATTTATAACTTTTTTATTTGATCTAAATAATACTTCATATCCTGTACTAGGTTTAATCTTTTTACGTAACTCAGAAAATAACTCTCCAATTTTTTTTGTTTCTGGCCACTCTATATCCTTATCTTTTATACTATCATCAACCTTACCAAAACGCTTGTTATAATCATCTTGACGAATTTTAATAGTATTGACATTTTCTTTGTAATTAGCTTTAATTATAACACTCTTGTCAACTTTTAATTCCGACAAATCTTTCACATTCGCAGTCTTTGAACTATCACTAGCATCAACAACAGTATAGCTTTCCACATGATATTTTTCTTTACTTAAGAACTTAGTATCTATTTCACTTAATTTTTGACCAGTTAATAAAGTTGTTTCTTGTTTAGAAACTCCATTATCCAAGACAATTTTAGTATTATATTTGGCTATAATTTTAATATCATTCCCAAGAACTTGAGAATCTCCTAATTCTTTATCATCTAAATAATAACCAGAAAATACATAATTATCATTTTTTGCAATAACATCTTTAATTTCATTTTCTTTAACAAAACTTGAAAAAGTTGTTCCTTGTTTTATTAAATATTCTCTATTATCTTTTTTCAATTCAGAAGGATACTCTATAGTCACCTTATTCCAGTATTCTTTATCTTGTGCTAATTTTACTTCAATTTTTTTAGCTAAATACGGAACTTCAATATTCTCTGAATTCAATTCTTTTCCATCTATCAAAATACTAGACTTCTTATAACTATAATATTTATCGGGAGTGTAATAGTGTTCTAACTCATAAGGGTAAACTGAAACTTTATCATCCTGAGGAACATTTCTAATTTCTATAATTCTATTTACTACTTCTTTTTTTCCTTCACTCACTACAAGATTAATTTGCTTTTTAGTAAAATATACTTTACTAGATTTTGAATATTCTAAGTTTTTAATATTTCCATCATTATCAATATCATAAGCCATTACATTCATTATAATTCTAGTATTCGGAGTGAAAAATTTAAGTAAACTTTTATCCACTATTTTTCCATTACCACTCTTTTTCAACTGGATTCTAAACATCTCTTTAGGAATATTGTTACCGTCTAATGAATAAAAAATTAAATAATTGTAGGAATTCTTTTTATAACTAAGTAATTCAGCATTATATTCAAGTTCTTCCATACTACTCTGTATTACACTATTTTTTATTACAGGAAGAGAATATTTTCTATTGTTATTGAATATATCAAAATTAAATATACTTTCTCTAAAAACGGTATCTGTTACTGTTGTGTTGTAATCTGTAAAATAATCAGCTTTTATTCTAGAATCACCTATAATTGCAAAACCTAAACATAATAAACCTGAAGCTATCAATTTACAATATTTCAATATTTCTCCTCCTTTCACCTTTTTACTATTATCTATTATATCATATTCTTTAATAACCATTATATAAAAAATTGTTTAAATAAAACTAAATACATTTGTATTCAACTAAAAATCATTCGTATTTGTTTCAATAAATTCGGGTAAATTAAAGTTTTAAAATATATAATATCACAAAATTGACCTATAAGTGGAAAAACACTTATAGGTCATTTTTTTCATTCTCAATGTTATTTTAAGCTTCGCTTATATTTTCTAACATTATTTGATCATTAGATATACTAACTTCATCATATTCGTAATCTTCTGCAAAATCGTACGAATACTCCTTGTATAGGAACATTTCATTAGAGTAATCTAAGAATTCCTCTTCAGGAACAGAAAACTCTACTTCATTGTAGCTTTCATCAGCATAATCTGATAAAATTTCATCTTCATAGTCTATTTCAGTATTGAAGTCCTGGGAATATTCATCATCTTGCCCATACCTGGGATCCGGCGACTCCAAACTAGATAAGTTCATTGTATACATAATCAATCTCCTTAAATATCTTTTTTTATTATTAATATTATACAAAATAGTATATCATTTTACAAGCAAAAACTATAGTTTTTTCAAAATATTTTTTCTAACTTCTTCAAGGGCCTCTACACTTGTTCTATAGCGAATTAGCTCCCTATCTCCAGTGAATAAACACTCTTTAACACTTATATCCCCTTGAGCATAAACACCTATGTATGCTAACCCAACTGGTTTACCACTATCATCACTATTAGGACCTGCTATTCCTGTTGTCGCTACTGCAAAATCAGCTCCTAATCGATTTGCAACTCCTAATACCATTTCTTTAGCTACTTCTTCACTAACAGCACCAAATTTTTCTAAAGTTTCTTCTCTAACTCCTAAAGTATTGATTTTTGACTTGTTTGAATAGCAAACTATACCTTCAAGCAATGCTTCTGAAATTCCACTTTTTTCTACTAACATTGAAGAAATTTTTCCACCTGTCAACGATTCTGCTATTGATATAGTAAACTTGTTTTCAATCAAAAGATTAGCTACTACAGTATTCATTTCAGTCTGAGTACTAGATATATCTTCATCACCTACAAGATATATATACTCACCTACTCTTTTCTCAATTTCTTCTAATTGCTCCCTTATAAGATCTTCACATTCTTCCGTATCCTTACCACTTGCTGTTATACGAAGCAATACCTCTCCGGTTTTAGCATAAAGTGCTAGTGTTGGATTTGTTTGATTATCCATTATATCTTTAATTTTTGTCTCTAATAATGATTCCCCAATACCGTAAAATCTCACGTATTTAGAAATAAATTGCTTACTGCTGAATTTTTCTAAATAAGGCTTCACGCTCTTTTCAAACATATCACGCATCTCTCGAGGTGGTCCAGGTAGTAAAATGATTCGTTTATTATTTTCCCCTATAATTACCCCTGGGGCTGTTCCACAATAATTTTCTAATACTATTGCTCCCTCAGGAATCATAGCTTGTTTTTTATTATTTTCTGTTATTACACTTCTACCTGTTCTAGTAAGCCTCTCTAATATTTTCACCCATGAATACTCATGGAAATAAAAATCTCTACCAAAGTATTCTGCTGCACATTCTTTTGTAATATCATCATCGGTAGGTCCTAACCCACCAGTAATAATAACTGTATCATTTTCTAAAAATGCACTCTCTAATGTCTTAAGTAATCTCTCTCTGTTATCTCCTACAGTTGTTTGTCGAAAAACTCCAAGCCCTAGAGCAGCAAGTTCTTTTGACAAGTATGCCGTGTTGGTATTAACTATATCTCCTAATAATAATTCAGTCCCTACCGAAACTAATTCAACTCTCATAATAATCTCCTCACAATATTTACATTATTTCTTTCAATTATATTCTACATCAAAATTATTAAAAAATAAATTATATAATCTCTTTAAATACTAACTTGTAATAATTATTAAAATAAAAAAAGTCAGTTATAAGAATTCTAATATTTAAAATTCTTATAACCGATATCTTCTCTATTCTCTATTAGTATATGATTGATGAAGTTCTAATTGATCACCCATTAGTTCTTCTAATGTTACCATTTCAAATCCTTGTTCAGTTAGATATTGTAGTATAGATGGTAACGCATCAATAGTTGTCTGATGAATATCATGCATTAAGATAATTGATCCAGGTTTAGCTTTTCTAACTTCTTTCATTATAGAAGCAGTATTACGGTTTTTCCAATCTAGTGTATCAACATCCCATAAAATGAATGATTGATCAACCGCTGCTTGAATAGCCCCATTGATAGCTCCATAAGGAGGTCTCATAATATGAACATCTTGTCCACTTGCTTTTTTCAATGCTTCAGTTGTATCATTAATTTGTTTTTTCGCTTGTTCTAAACTAATACTTGTTAAAACAGGATGATCCCAAGAATGGTTACCAATTTGATGACCTTCTGCAACAACTTGTTTAATAAGATCTTCATTTCCTTCCACTGCATGACCTACCATAAAGAATGTTCCTTTGGCTTTATATTTTTTTAATAATTCTAAAGCTACAGGGGTAGTCTGTGGATTTGGTCCATCATCGAATGTTAATGCCACAGCTTTTCTATCTCTTTTCTTAACATATTCTTTATATTTTTCTAAATCTACACCTTTTAGATAACTTTCTGTTATATACTTATGTAAATCAGTCAGTGGAACTTCTACTGAACTTACTTCTCCAACTTTAGGATCTATATTTATGTTAAACTTAGATTCCCCATAAGAAAACTTCCAATCAGTCATATCTTGATCACGAAGCTTAACAATAGCATCTTTACCTTCTGCTTCAGATACTCCACGACCTTCTAACTGTTTTTGAATTTTAAATAAAAACTTTTTCTTAGCGTCATCTGGAGAAGCAAATAGACTAGATAAAGTGAAAGGTTTTCCATCATTTGTTAGGAAAATACTAGATAAATTAGACTCTGTTGCCGCTTCTACTTTTTTATCAGAAATTTTATGAGTAACTTTTTCAACACTTAATTCTGATACATTAGCAAAATTGCTCTCTTTTTCTTTACTTCCGTAGAAAACAATTTCTTTAATATCTTTGTTAAAGTCTAGATCTCCTTCAACTAATCCTTTTGTTTCCTCATCTAATCGTGATTTTATTTCATCTGCATTAGAAGAGTTTGAGTTTGGATAATAAACTTTTACAAATTTGTTCCCTAACCAACCGGTTTTTGAACTGCTATCTTTTGCTAAATCTGATTTATCTGCAGCCTCTACCGTATTTTTTACCTGCGATTTAAAATTGTACTCTTGCCATTTTTGGTAAGCAGGTTCACCATAGAATAATAAGAATGTACAAATAGCTATACATGAAACACCTAAAAAGACACCTAATTTCTTCATTATTCTTATTCCCTTCTTTAATTATTTTTCTTATCGCATTTTAAAAGATATAGAGAATTTATCTATTAAAATAGAGTTCACTATATCCTTCTAAACTAATAAAAATTATACACTACTATTATACATTAAACTACAGAATTTCTCCAGTATATTTAATAAAAATTACATTAATAATCCTATATTATAAAAGAAAGGTATTAGCTTATAGACTAACACCTTTCACTTATTATTTATTCTGCATTCTACGACCTTTTTTGTCGAAGAATTTCTTATCTGTACCTCTACGTTCATTACGATTCTTCTTATCTCTATTTTCTGAACGTCGACGTCTATCATTACCTCTATTTGAACGTCTACCTCGTTCTTGTTTTCGAGGTAAAGGTTTTTCAAATGATAATTCTACATCTACTTCTTTTTTATCATTGATTAATTTACTTAATAGAATAGTAATTACTTTTTCCGCATTTGTTTCAGCTAATAATTTATTAGCTAAACTATTAAATTCGACATGATTATTTTCCATTTCTGAAATAACTTCATCAAATAATCTGTTATGACGTGCTTTCTTCACTTCTTCTTGTGAATATGGACGTAACATCTTCATTCTTTCTCCACGAGAATTCTCAATATCTTTCAGATAAGGCATCTCTACTGGATTTAAAAATGTAATTGCTACTCCAGACTTCCCTGCTCGTCCCGTTCTTCCAATTCTATGAGTATAACTTTCTACATCTTGCGGAATATCAAAATTATAGACATGTGTAACATCACTAATATCAATACCACGTGCTGCAACATCCGTTGCAACAAGGATTTGTAATGAGTTATTTTTAAATTTTCGTAAAATTTCTAAACGCTTAGATTGAGTGATGTCTCCGTGTAAACCTTCAGCTAAATATCCTTTAGCAATCAACGCACTCGCTAATTCATCAACGCGACGTTTAGTTCTACCAAATACAATTGCTAAATTAGGATTTTGTACATCTAAAAATCCAATCAGTGTCTCTAGTTTTTCATTTTCTCTAGCGATTGTAGCATATTCTGTAATATCTGGTTTTAAATCTTCATCACTCATAGTTTTTATTAGTTTATAATCTTTCATGAAATCTTTTGAAAGTTCCATAATTGTCTTAGGCATAGTCGCTGAGAATAGTAATGTCTGATGTCTTGATGTTATTTTAGATAAAATAAATCTTACATCTTCTATGAATCCCATATTTAACATTTCATCAGCTTCATCTAATACTAAATGAGTTAGGGTCTCCAATTTAATCGTTTTTCTATTAATATGGTCTATTACACGCCCCGGTGTACCTACTATAATTTGTGGACGTTTTTTCAAATCTTGAATTTGTCTTTCAATACTTGTTCCACCAAATACAATACTTACTTTTAATCCTTTAGCTCTTGACATTAAGCGAAGTTGTTCTCCAACTTGCTGAGCTAACTCTCTTGTTGGAGCAAGGATTAATGATTGTAATTGATCATTACGCCTTACTGTATCTACTAACGGTATTCCAAAAGCGCCTGTTTTTCCTGATCCAGTTTGTGCTTGCGCTAAAATATCAATTCCCGATAATACGTATGGGATTGTCTCTGTTTGAATACCAGTTGGAGATATGAAATTCATGTTGGTTAGTGATTGAACTGTCTCTTGACTAACCCCTAATTCTTCAAATGTTGTCATTTGTTTCTCCTTAATTTATCCAATTTTATATACTGTCTTATTTATACAACCTGTTAATTATAGCATGAAAATAAAAATTAATAAAGGGATATGAGTAACCAAGATATTTAATGAACATATAAATTTTAGATATTTTAATCAGCTGCGATAAAAAGAATTAGATAGAACTACTACTTTCTATCTAATCCTTTTATTACATATTATTGTTTGTGATTTTATCAATTTTCTTAGCAATTTCTTTTATTGCTTGTTTTGACTTATTCAGTTTATTTGTATAAATTAATAACATATAGTCTTTTTCACCAAATATTATAGCTGTTTCATGGTAATTTGCATCTATAGCCCCATACTTACTAGCTATTTTTTTATTCGGTATTCCATCTTTTATTACTTCTCCAGCTTCAGAATCTTCTAGATACTTAATTAATTTTGAATACTTATCACGTTCACTATAAAGTTTTGTCCAGACAACCTCCATCATTGCCGGTGTAACTCTATTCTTTTGAGCTTCTTCCTGTGATAAATTTACACCCAAGCTATCCAAATACTTCACCAATAGGTCTGTTGCAGTGGCACTATCTCCTATAAGCATGTTTGTAGCTGTATTATCAGAGTACTGTATCATATTTTGAATAACATAGTCTAATTTATAGCTATTTTTTTTCTTATTGTTAGTGATTTGTCCATTTCCTTCTTCTAAATGGTTCTCATTATAATATATATCCGCATCTTCTGATACTTCACCATTTCTTATGCGGTCATATATTCTCATAGCATAGACTACTTTTATTGTACTTGCAGCTGTAAAGTATTTGTTTTCTTCTTGTCCATATTTATATCCCGTAGAAAAGTTCTTGTAGACAACTCCTATCTCATTGTCTCCTTTATATTGCTCTATTATGCTATCAAAAGTTTCATTAAGTTCTGTCTCGCTAAGTTTCGTATTTTCAGATGTTGATTCTTCTTGTTGATTTTCTTTATTTTGTTCTTGTTGTTGAGCTAATTCTTGCTGCTTAGTCGCATCCTTCTTTGCTTTAAGATGTCCACCCGCAGAAAACACCCCATATACAACTAAAATAACTGCCATCGATTCAATAACAAACTTTAAAAATCTCTTAAATTTTCTCTTCACTACAATAATCACATCCTTCTTCCGCATATTTTCTACGTTTCTTCTACTAGTTTACTACATATTAACTATTTTCTCAACAGGAAACATAGAACTTCAATATCCCTAATAATGTTTATAAAAAAGATACGACTCAAGTAATCTAATTTCGAGGAAATCATGATCTATGAGTCGTTCACTCTCTTTACTAATTATATTTTTGTTTTTAAATAAAAATCCTGTTCTGAAATTTTTGAAAATCCAATATTTTCATACATATACTTAGGCGTATCATTAGCATCAGCTACTAAAAGAACATTTTCTTTACGTTCACTTTTTATAGCGTGAGTAATAATATGCTTAGCTAGCCCACGATTTCTGTACTCAGGTGCTATATATAAATTATCTATCTCAAAGAAATTACTCTTAACTATTATATTAGCTGACCCTACTATTTTTTCTCCATCTTTAGCTACAAGTTGCTTGATATTTTCAGATCTAATGTTTTCATACAATAAAGTTTGATTATGTTCGGCCCACTCTTCATTACTAGCTTCTACATCTATTTTATACTGAAACTTCAGATACCTGTTTAAATCAATCTTTTGAAGATATTCCACCTGAAATTCACTTAATTCTGGTTCTACGAAGTCATTGATATTTAAATAATATAAAAGTAAATTAATTTCACTAAAGCCTTCTTTCTTTAAATATCTTTTAAGCTTCCAAGACAGTTTTACATTTTCTAATGCAGCTAAATGAATAAAATTGACACCTTTATCTCTAAAAAAGTTTCTACAAGATGCAATATAGTATTCAAGTTCATCTATAGAAGTTGGTTCTTTTTTCATTAATAAGTAATTTCCACTAAAGTATAATTTTGACTTTAAGGTTTGGTAGATTACATAACTATCAGTTTCAACTACCGACTTAGCTCGAGTATATATATCTTTAAAACTATAATCCATAACTAACACCTCCTATCTTTAACTTTTCTTGATACTAATGATGATGACCATGTGGTCCATGATGTTGCTCGAAATGACTGATTATATCTCGTACTCTCGCACTTCCTGTTAAGTCATAAACATTTCTTAGTGTTTCCAAATATGTTGGTTCGTCATGAAGTACTTCAAAATAAGTAACAACTTCTTCCTCAACAAAGTCAATATAATCCTCTTCTTCAGATAAAGTATTTAAAGCAGCACCTAGAAGGATTGGATCATCTTTTATTAATGAGTTTTCATTATACAAATCATAGATTTTTTCATATTCGAATAGTGATTTAAGTGCATTAATAGTAATAAATAAAGTTTGCTCTGAAATCCCTTGAGAAGACAAGACTTCTTGCATAAGTGTACGAATGTTGTCATATTGTTGATCATCTTTATATAAAGAAATTAAATGTAAGTATGCACTAATCGCCATACCTTGTAACTCAATATATTTCTCTAAATATTTCTTAGCTTCATCACCTTTAGACATATGCCCTAAATGTAAGTATGCTTCAGTAAAGTCAGGATCTAAAGCAATAGTTTTTAATAAGTGCATTTTTGATTTTTCTAAATTCTGAATTTGATTATAAGCAAATGCTAATGAGAATAATATGCTTGCATCTTCATATCCTCTACCGTTTTGATTGTAAAAATCAATAGCTTCTTCAAATAATCCTAAAGCAAATAAATTATCAAATGCTGTTTGGAAATTTTCTAAAGATGGTTCTTCGTAGAAAATTCTTTCACTTAGATTTTTTGCTTTATCTTCTCTACCAGTTGCTAAATAAATACCAACTAACTCTTTATCAATAGCGCGAATTGCCTCATTAAAGTCTGTTCCAGCTCTTGCAGCTAAGAATTTATCCTCAGCAATTTCATATAATTCATCTTCTAAATATATTAAACCTTCTTGATATAAAATTGATGGAGTTTTTGGCGAATTGTATAATACTACCAAAGCATCATCTTTTCTATCTAAGTATAATAAATTGTGAACATACCCTTCGATAGCTGTATCATCTTCTCTGTTTTGTTCGTAAATAACTTTAGATAGTTCTAAACACTCATCAAATAATCCATAATCTAAAAGTATTGTACGAAATTCTTCTTGTTGTTCTCTATCTAGTGAAGTAAAATCAATATCTTTTAATTCTTCTAAAAATTGTTGTAAATCCATTTAATTATCTCTCCTTGCTAACTTATTCATTATAAAAGTTAATTCATTTTTAACTGAAGTTTCTATTTTATCTATACTATTTTGTGCTTTTAGCAAATATCGTTTACTTATATCAAGAGTCTCTGATAAAATTTTCTCATTATTTTTTATGTAATCAATAATTTCCATTTTCTCTTCAAGACTCCTTTCATTAGTGAAGTTATTAAATAGTTCAGGTTTTTCTTCTCTTGCAAGCAATGCCGGTAATGTAATATTTCCATTCATTAAATCCTGCCCCACTTCTTTCCCAAGATTCTCAGCTCCACCAGCAAAATCTAAATAATCATCAATAATCTGATAACTCATTCCTAAATAATAACCATACGAAAATGCACTTTTGATATTTTCATCAGAAGCTTTAGAAACAATACTACCAGCAACACAAGCAAATGCAATTAAAATCGCTGTTTTTCTTTTAATTTTCTTTAAGTAATCTATTCGTCTAGTTTTAATATTATATAGACCATCAGCCTGAATAAGCTCACCGATGCAAAGTTCCTTAAGAGTCACAGCTAAATAACTATGAATTCTCTCATCTTTAAACTTCGCAACTTCTTTTAAAACTATCGCAAATAAATAATCACCTACATATAGAGCAAACTCATTAGTATACTCTTTATTCATTGTAATACTACCACGTCTCATATCGGCATTATCAATGATATCATCATGAATAAGACTTGCAGTATGAATTATTTCAACTATACTAGCCATTCGAATTATATCTTTTCTATTCAATTCAAAATTTCCTAATTTAGCACACATAAGTAAAAGAAGGACTCTTACCCTCTTTCCACCATTTAAAAAATATCTTTTAATAATCTCATTTAATCTATCATCATCACATTTTGTGATATCCAAGATATCTTCTAAAACATCATGTACCAACGTATCATACTGTTTTAACATTCTATTCTCCATCATTTTTATACAAAGATCACAGTTTTCCTATCAATTTCCTGAAATTCAACACCGTAAAAATCAAACCACGTCTTTATTATACTTAAATAAAATTCTTCCTCACTCATCCTTTTAGTAACCAGTTGAAAATAGCCAACTTTCATAGTATCGGTTAAAATACTTAACTTATCCAAATCATCTTTCAATATACTATAATACTCAAAACTATAATAATCTCCAAGTAATATCGATTTTGATTCGATATGATCATAATTAGCTTTATGATTATATATTGAACTTAACGCACAAAAAATAGCAGTATTGTATTTTTCATTATTAAAATTATATTTTTCTATAAAAGGAATAATATTTAATTTTTCTATTAATCTCTCATTATAATTATATTTTATCATAATAAATCCTTCATTATTTGTCTTTATAAATTATACCACAATATCCCAATTTATTGAAATTTGATAGTCTAAATTCCAGATGAAAAATTCAATATTTTAGTTATCTACTAAAATCATAAAAATTAAGAGTAACTTTAAAGGCATGATTAAAGTAGCACTACCATAAAGTTACTCTGAAATTTATTAATTTTAAAACTAAAATATTATGACTATCTATATCTTTTCTACAGTTAAATCTGTATTATTATTTCTTAATATTTTTATCGTATTAAACTCGCTTATTAATATTAAAAACATTACTAATGTAAGAATTGCTTTAGTAGAGATATTATCCGTATTATTGCTAATCATACCTAGAAATACATAACAAATTATACTATTATGCCAATTAGATTGTTTCATATACTCCGAATTTTTAAAGTTTATATAAAAACTATATAAAACTATCAACAATTGACTAAAAAATAAAATATTACCAACCATAGCAATTCTCCTTAATTTTATACTTACAGATAATTAACTGTTTCTTGATATTCCTCTGGTCTTTCTTTTCTTACAAATAGCATAATCGCTACGATAAAGTAGAATAGATATACCGGAATTAATACCCCTACTGTTCCAATAGCTATTACTATCGCTAATAATAAGAAAAGTACTCCAGATAAAATACGTTTTTTCATTAAAAACGTTGCTAATAATGCCACAACAACTAATACGATTAACAGAGCTGAATACATTTTTAAACCTTGAATTGTGTAATCAAGTATTTGTTCAGCTGATAAGTTAACCCCATTAGGATTTTTTTCTAGTTCTGACTTAAATAAATTTAAAAACTCAGGATTATCTTTTAAAACTGAAATTTTAAAGAATGAGCTATACGCTAAAACTCCCGTTAAAACTATTAAAATGACATTAGCAATCCATGCTAAAACTTTTTCTACTGTTCTTTTGAATGGTTTCATAATAAACCCCTCCTTCTATAAAATTAAAGGATTTCCCTTTTTCTAATTATAACATAAAACGTTATCATATTATAGTATAAATTAAATTAATTTACAAATTTATTACCAAAAATAACAATCTTTAAAATTTACTAATTAGAAATACCGTTCACCCTCTTTTTTTTCTTTTACTTTACTATTATTTAGATATTTTCTATTTAGTAATATATGGAATATTGATACAAACATAAATAAACCGAATAAATATAATATCTCCCTTGTAATTCGATACTCATCAATCGTTAAAAACGCTATAACTAAAAGAATTATTACCTCAATACAATACATAATAACTACTATAATTTTCTGAATTCTATTCAAGTTTTTTAGTGATACTCTCGCATTTTCAACAACCCCAATTAGAAAATCAAAAAATACATCAAACATAATTTTTCCTCCTTTATGTTCATCTATAGACCCAAGGAACATTTCAATCTTATTCAACTTTAATATAATTTTATTTTATGTATATTATAATAATATACTTTTGTAATTACAAATTTTTCTATAATATTTTATCATGTAATTACAATTTATTTCAAAACAAAAATAATCTCCCAAACCAATAGGCTTGGAAGATTAACTTTAATTAAACTCTTTCATCAAGTGTAAAACGCATTTCTATTTTGAAGATTCCATCTTCTGGTGCATACGCTCGAATTGTTTCTTTGTGTTTTTCTGCAATAAGTTGTGCCATAGATAACCCTATACCATATCCTTTTATTGCACTATTTCTTGATTCATCTAGGCGATAAAAACGATCAAAAACTTTACCTAAATCACCTTTTTGAACTGTTGCTTTATTAGAAACTTTCAAAATAGCATATTTTCTATTTTTCTTAAGACTAACTGATATACCGCTATCTTCTGGTGCATATTTAATAGCATTTTCTAATAGTATATCCATCAATTGTACTATTGAAGCTTCTTCACCAAAATAATATAAATCAGAATCTATATCCGTAACAATATTTTTTTTCTGGAAGTTTGCTAATTCATTAAAATCTTCTATTCTTGATTCCAATGCATTTGTCAAATCAAATCTTGTTCTTTCAACTGTGTCTTTTTCTTCCATTCGGCTAAATACAACTAAACTGTTAACTAAACTAGTAAGACGGTCTACTTGATTATGTATGTTCTGCGTCCATTTTGAATCACCATTCATCATCTCTAATACATCAGCATTAGAACTAATAATAGCCAACGGTGTTTTCAGTTCGTGACTCGCACCTGTTATAAATTGTTTTTGTTTTATATAAGTTTCTTGAATTGGTGCTATCACTCTTTTAGATATTAACACAATTAAAACAAATACTGAGGCTATAACTCCAATAGAAATTAATAAACTATTTTTTTCAAATGAATGTTGCGAATCTAATTCACGTTGGCAATTTAAGAATAGTATTAAGTTTCCTACATTTGTTTCAGCTTTTAAGAATCTATAGCTGCCGATAAAGCCACTTGTTTTCCCTGAATTTAATGCTTTAATTACCTTATGCTGCAAAGCATCTTGATCAGGTATTAAACTATCATCACGGTAAGTCTTGATTATCCTTCCAGAATCATCAACCTTAGCAATAGAAAAACCATTATAATCTGTTGTACTAGATGAATTTTTTGTAATTATTAGATCATCTCCATCTTCTACAAAAATTTTAATTAATGCTTGTGATTTTGAAGCATCTAATAGTGTTGTGTCTATTCTTTCTTCTAATTTATAATAATTTATAAAGTTTAACGCAATAGCCAAAATAGCTATTACAACAGCTACACTCCCAACAGCTGTTGTAATAAATTTTCTTCTAAGACTCTTAAACATCAATCATCTCCAAAGTATAACCAACATTTCTAGTAGCTTTAATATGGATATTTGCATCTAATGCTTTTAATTTTTTTCTTAGATATGAAATATTAACCCAAACTACGTTAATTTCAGACTCACTATCATATCCCCAAATTCTTTCTAAAAATTGTTCAGTTTGAATCACATTCCCTGGATTCCTCATAAGCATTTCCATCATTTGATATTCTTTGTTAGATAATCTAACTTTATCTTTTGGTGTAGATAATTCAAATGTATATTTACTTAAACTAACATTCCCTAATTCTAATACATTACTAGTAAATGTTGCTTGTCTTCTTGTCATTGAACGAACCCTTGCTAATAGTTCTCTTGTGACAAAAGGTTTAGTTAGATAATCATCTGCACCACTATCTAAACCATAAACCTTATCTTCAATTTCTGATTTTGCTGTAAGTAATAATACTGGTGTACTTTTTTTATTCTCTCTTAATTTTTTTACTACTGTTACCCCATCCATTTGTGGCATCATAACATCAAGAATAGCACCATCATAATCATCTAACATAAGATAATCTAATGCATCCTGTCCATTATTTACTACGTCGACTGAGTAATTGTTGTGTTTTAACATTGCTTCAAGAGCATCTGCTAAGTCTCTTTCATCTTCGGCTAATAATAACCTCATAGTCTTCCACTCCTAACTATATTTTTATGTTATAGATAATCTAATTCAAATACATTATATAAAAACTAACTAAAATCTAGTTTAAACAATTATTTAACTTTAAAATATATATCAATTCACTTATAATAAATAAACCTATTTCTATTCTTTTACAGCTGTATTTAAATCTAAATCATAACATATCAAATATTTATTATTTTTATAATTACTTTATTTTATAATAATATGTATTTTATACACTTATTCAGTTATATTTTACTCCATTTTGACTAGACATGTCAAAAAAATTGGCTAACGCTTTCTTCGTTAGCCAACAAAATTATTTTCTTCCAATAAGCAGTCCACTTTGTATGTAATCTTTCATACCTTTTCCATATCCCCATTTTTCTGCATACTCATCTGTTACATCAGAATTTATAATTTGGAACTTATTGAATCCTGCTTTTTTAATAATATCTACCATCTCTTCTTCCAGAAGAGCACCCGCCACTCAAGTGCAGTGCATCTGTTGGGAATTTTTCCACTCTAATGGCAATTCCTTTTTCAAGATAATATCTGATATTACAAACATACCATCTTCTTTTAAAATACGATATATTTCATCATATACTTTTTGTTTATCTGGCTCTAAATTTATAACACAGTTACTAATAACCCTATCAACCGATTGGTCTTCTAAAGGAATATTTATTAGTTCGCCTTTAATAAATTCAACATTATCAAACTTCTTGTTATCTCTAACCTTTTTCGCTTTTTCTAACATTGAATCTAATCTATCTAAACCATATAGTGTTCCTACTTTTGGATTTTTCATCTTTGTAATAAAAATATCCATTCCAGCTCCACATCCTAAATCAATTAAAGACTGACCTTCTTTTATTTTTAAGTGATTAATTGGATTTCCACAAGACAACCCCATGTTTATTTCATCAGGAAATTCATTTATTATTTTTTCATCATATCCTAACGATTTACTTAGTTGTTTTGGATCAATTTTTGTCTTTTGTTTATTTTTAGAAATATTATCATAAAAGTTATCAACTGATAATCTTATTTTGATATTATTATTCATTTTATCACCATCCCTTTATATTAAATAGTTGCTTGAATCAACCGATTCAAGCAACTCTCACTTATTCTTTATTCTATCATAGAAGTTTATTTTTTTCTATAATTATAGTTTAACGATTTCTCTATATCTAAATGTTGGATTTGGACGTCCAGGAATTAAAGCATTTAAAGTTTCTTCTTTGTACCCTACTACGTTAAATACACGTTCAACTTCTTCTTTTACGATCTCAACTAGTTTATCTGGGTGAACTTCTACACGTGCATTAACTGTAAGGAATACTTTTTCACTAGCATTATCTAATTTACGTAGTGTTGCAGTTTCTTTCTTACCTACAATATTCCCTACTAAACCTTCTTCTTTACTTTGTAGAAGGAATTTTATATGACCTACATTTAAATTTAATGAATCGAATCTTTCACCTAAGTTAGCTAAGAATGCAGCAGCTAATGTTTCAAATGATTCTTCTTTTTCAATAGCATAAGTTCCATTTAACCATCCGAATAGTGCCTCTCCATCAGCATACGTATCGTAATCCACTTCTACAATTCTTCTTCCTACTTCCTTTTCACTGTTGATAATGTAATCGAACCACTCGTCTAAACCTTCTCCAGTTTTAACACTTGCAGTTAGAACATTTTCGTTATTAAATTCTTTTTTAGTTTTTTCTACTAAATCAGCTAATTCCTCTTTTGATAATAATTCAATTTTGTTAATTAAGATAGCATCCGCTTCTTCGAATTGTTTATAAATAATGTAATCTCCAGGATTTGAATGATCTTTTAATACTGCTTTTAAGCGAGTTGGATCCGCTAAAGCTGTAAGTTGTTTTAAGTTAACTTGTTCGTTATATTTTTCTTTTAAAGGTTGCATAATAGTCGCTGATAAGTCAGTACAACTTCCTACTGGTTCAGCTAAAATAATATCACTGTTATTTGCTTCTTGTAGATGAGCAATTGCATTAGCAAATCCACCAAAGTTACAGCAGAAACAACTTCCACTTACTTCTTCAACAATGTCATTATTAGTTTCTAAAAATGAAGTATCAACTAATTCACTCGCTTGGTCGTTTGTGATTAATCCTACTTTACGCCCTTTTTCGTTTAAACGTTTCGCAACTTCCCATAGAAGACTAGTTTTCCCTGCTCCTAAAAATCCACCTACTAAAATTAAATCTGTTTTGTTTGTCATAATTCTTTTCTCCTCTAACCTTATTATATTATTTGTTTAATTCATTTTGTCTTTTTAACGCTGGTTCTAATACTTTAGTAAATAGGTATCCAGCTAATACTCCACCAACTATTGGTCCTAGTATATAAACCCAGAAGAAACCACCGCTAGCGTCTGGAAATGCTGCTGATCCCCATCCGAACGCCCACGCTACTAAACGAGGTGCGAAGTCACGAGTAGGGTTCATACCAGCTTGAGTAATTGTCGCTAATAAACATAGTAATGATCCAACAGTTAAACCTATTTGTACAGGAGCCATGTTATCACTTGGTCTACCTACGTTAGCGCCCTCAGTAAACAGGAATATAATTAAAACTAATAAAAACGTTCCAAGTGCTTCTGCAGCAAATGCCACTGGCATAGAAATGTTATAACCACCCGGTTGATTATAATACTCTCCGAACATTTTCGCAGTAGCAACTGATTCAAATGTTCCACGTACTATATTCTTTTTAGCTTCAAACTGAGCTATAGATGAGCTATAAATTCCATACATTACTAATGATCCTAGTAATGCTCCGATGAATTGCCCTGCAATATATGTTGGTAATCTTTTAGCACTCATTCTACCTGTAAGAACCATTGCTACTGATACTGCTGGATTAAAATGAGCATTACTTAAATTTCTAGTCATATATATACCAAAAGTAACTGCAAATGTCCATAACATACCAATTTGGAACAAACTTTGATGTGCATCATATAATACTGCTGCTGCTACAGAGCCTGTTCCAAAAAGAACTAATATAAATGAACCAATAACTTCCCCCAAAAAGTCATTTCTTAATGAATATTTCTCCATGAATATCCCCCTTAATTTATTTCTATAAACATATTATATCAGAATTAAAACTATATTTGAATAATTATTTTTTATCCCTCGATGTATATACATTCTGAATTCCAACTTTTATTTTATATTTTATATATTCTAAAACATAAAATAAATAAAATAATATTAGCTTATTATTATTAAATCTGTAAACCAATAGACTATCTATTAATTTTTCTTACAAAATATTATTATATATTTTATGAGATTTTTATAGCATAAAAAATAAGCCCTAATTAGGACTTATTTTTTAAAAATTATATTAGACTATTGTATTCTTCTTCTGTTAAGTAACTTGAAATTGCACCTGTTTTTGTAGTTGTTAAACTAGCGTAGTTTGTCGCAAATTTAGCCATTTGTGCTAATTCTTCTTCTGAAATGTTATTAAGATTTTCATGATTTAATAATTTCGATAAGAATGAACCAGCGAATGCATCACCTGCACCAGTAGTATCAACTGCTTTTATATTAGGTATTTCAGTCACTACTTTATGATTTTCATAATAAACTTCCGCACCATGTTCTCCTTTAGTATAAAGAACAACTTTCATGTGGCTGAAGTCTTTTTTCAATGCTTCTTCTATATTAGCAGTTCCTGTTAAGAATTCTAACTCGTTATCAGCAACTTTGATAACATCAACATAAGGTAAGAATTCTTTAATAGTTTCAAGATATACTTTGTGATCATCCCAAAGATTGAATCGTAAATTAACATCAAAAGAAATTAACACTCCAGCTTCTTTAGCTTTTTTTAATAATAAGTGATGGCTATCTTTTGATTCTTCTTGAATAGCGATACTTGCGAAGTGAATTGCTTCAATTTCAGATAAATCAACTTTTTCAACATCCTCTTTGCTAATTCTTAATGTTGATGAACCTTTAAAGTAAAAACTAAATGAACGGTCCCCAGTTTCATCTAAAGAAACAAATGCTAATGGTGTAAAACTATCAGCTTTACGACTCACATATTTACAATCTACATTTTCATTTTTTAAAGTGTTCTCTAGAAAATCACCAAAACCATCTTGTCCTAATGAGGTTAATAAATAACTCTTATGTCCTAGTTTTTGTGCCACGCAAGCCACATTAGCTACACATCCACCAGCCTCTTTTTTAAAAGATTTTACTTTATCAATTGTTCCTACACCTTCTCCAATAAAGTCAATTAGCATCTCTCCTATACATAAAACTGCCATTTTAGTTCTCCTCTCTAATTTCAATTGCTCCAAGTTCTTTTGCTAAATAATTAGTAGCTGAGATTTTAACATTATGATTTTCTGGATAAAATCTTGTTGAAAGTGCAAAAGATCCATCGTTTGCAAATAATTCAATAGATGAACTATCAAATACTATTTCCACATTTTCTAAATCCAGTTTATATTTTCTATCATCTCTTCCATAACCACTAGTACCAAAAGAAACTTTTAATTCCTTGTTATCATAGCTTACTTTAAAATCAGCTACACTAATTTCAAACTTATCGCCATGTTCTTGTTTATAATACCATGTATTATTGTTAAAGTCATTAGTTTTAATATCGTTACCTAATAAATCTTTAACCGATTTGTGTAACGTTTGTCTAACTTTACCATCTTTGTAATTTACTACACGCGGAACAGTTAGACAGTTTTGATAACCAAACTTCGTAGTTGGATTAGTATAGCTACTATCTGGAACATACATCCAACCGATAAGTACACGATTATCATCTTCATCTAAAAATGTTTGCGATGCATAAAAATCATGTCCATAATCTAGTAATGTGAAGTTATCTAATTTATCAACATTCTCAATCCCCTCTTCAACTACAGAATATCCAATTTGATACATATTCCCATAATTTGGATACATTCTTGTAATACCTTGAGGTGAGAACATAAAAATTTCTTTTCCATCTATTTCGAAATAATCTGGACATTCCCACATGAACCCTAGATTCTTTTCTGAGTAAATAGTTT
The DNA here is from genome assembly GCA_032567735.1 of Gemella haemolysans. Lineage (GTDB taxonomy): Bacteria > Bacillota > Bacilli > Staphylococcales > Gemellaceae > Gemella > Gemella haemolysans_E. The sequence continues at coordinate 104,559 of JAWHCX010000003.1, forward strand.
TATATGGTTTAAGAGTATCCTTATCGAATACCAATAAACATCCATAATCATTGCTATCTCTAGCTCCAAGAACTAGATAATTTTTTCCATTTTTTTCAAATATTTTAGGGTCTCTAACATGATTTGACATATTAGGATAATCATCTGTAGTTAACAGACATTTTTTCTCAGTAAAATTAATTCCATCTTCCGTTTCAAAAGATATGGTATTATGACCACGTCCTTCATGAACGTAGTCATAATCACCTTTATATTTCACATTTCCTGTGTAGTAGAAGACTAATTTCCCATCTTCTATATTGGCACTCCCTGAATAAACACCACTTTTTTCTTCTTCTATAGTTGGTGTAAGGAATACGCCACGATCTTCATAATTTTTTAGATCACTACTAGTATAGTAATACCATAGTTTTAATCCGCCTTCTACTTCATAAGAATATTGGTGAAAAATATGATATTTACCTTTAAAGTAAGCTAATCCATTCGGATCGTTTAGCCAACCTTTAGTAGGTTCTAAATGAAGATTTTGTTTCCAGTTATTAGCTAGCATTTACAAGTTCCTTCTTAGTTTTGAAGAAGTATGCTGTTACTGAGAATGAAACGATGAATGATAATGCTAAACCAATTCCAAATGTTGACCAGTGGTTTGCAGGAATTGATAAGAATCCTGGAAGACCGGCTGCACCTAATGCTGATGCAAATACTTTGTTTAATCCAATCCATGCACTTCCTACTGCACTTCCTGCAATAGCTCCGTAGAATGGATATCTAAGTCTTAAGTTAACCCCGAACATAGCTGGTTCTGTAATACCTAGTAAAGCAGAGATACCAGATGCTGATGAGATTGATTTCATTTTTGTGTTTTTAGAGAATACTAATACTGCAAGAACCGCTGCACCTTGTGCTACGTTAGACATAGATGCGATTGGGAAAATAAATGTTAATCCTGTTGCAGCTAGTAATTGAGTTTCGATAGCTGAGAAACTTTGGTGTAATCCAGTGATTACGATTGGTGCGTAGAATAAACCGAAGATTGCTGCTCCTACGAATCCACCTTGCATGTATAACCATTGTAATCCTTGACCAAGTAAAGTACCAGCTTCACGAAGTACAGGTCCCATCCATGCGAATGTTACAAATCCAGTTACGAATAATGAAACTAATGGTGTAGTTAAGTTATCTAACCATGATGGAGTTACACGACGTAAGAATTTTTCGATTGTCGCTAATAACCAAGCAGCTGCAAGAATTGGTAATACAGTTCCTTGATATCCTACTTTAGCAATCTTAAATCCGAATACATCCCAGTATTGTAGGGCTGTAACTCTTTGTAGACCATCAACTGCTTGACCACTTTGGTTAACGATATCTAAAGCAGGTGCAAGAAGTTGATTTGTAGATGGATCTAATTTACCAAATACATAAAAATTCATTACATCTGGATGAACCATTAACATCGCAAGTGCTGCCCCAAGATATGGGTTACCACCAAAACGTTTAGTAGCAGAAAAACCAATTAATACAGGTAAGAATACGAACGGCGCATTGGCAAATACATTAACCATATCTGCAAGACCTGCGATACCTGGGTTAGCTTCAATAACTGATTTACCAGTGTAGAATAAATCTTTAGCTGTTAATACGTTATTGATACCCATTAAAAGACCACCAGCTACGATTGCTGGAATGATTGGAACGAAAATATCACTTAACATTTTTACAAAACGTTGAAGTGGATTTCCTTTTGTTTTTTTAACAGTTTCACTTGAATCTTCTTCACTATTTGAAGCAGCACCTTTGAATACTTCATTATATGCTGCGTAAACTTGTTGAACAAGACCACTTCCGAAGATTAGTTGAAGTTGACCATTGTTAAAGAATACACCTTTAACACCTTCGATATCTTCTAATTTTTCTTTATTATATTTTTTTTCATCGTTTAATTCTAAACGAAGACGAGTTGCACAGTGAACAACAGAGCGTAAGTTTTCTTGACCACCACTATGTTCAACAACTTCTTTTATAACTTTTTTTAAGTCCATAGTTCTTTCTCCTTTTTTATTTTTTAATTTTATATAACGACTTTTAACATTCACCAAAATATAAATGGTAACGTTACTTTTTTATTGTACACCTCTTAATATCAAATTGTCAAGAGAAAAAAGTAACGTTACCATATTTTTTTTATAAATAGGAGCTTCCTTGCTTCAAAGTATTATTTTTGTTATAATCTAATAACTATAAAATAGGAGGCTTATATGGATTTTTCAATTAAAAATCTATTTACTAGTGTTTCTACAAACATTAATCGATATAAATTCACCTACATCTCAATAGCTGCCATAATTCAACTAATTCTTGTATGTGGCTTATGGCTAATTGCTAGAATTTTCCAACTAGCACTCACCCTTGCCGGTGAAGAACATCTTGATAAAAATAATATTCTTCATATATTAACTAATCCTTATAGTTTTATAATTCTTAATCTTTTAATCCTTATAGTAGCATTTTTTATGTTTATAGAATTTTCTATACTAACATTTACGATATATGGACAACTAACAGATAAAAAATATTCGTATCGAAAGATCTTAAAAAATGCATGGAATAAAACAAAAAATTTAGCAGGTTTTCAAACTCTATTTTTTATAATTTATTTCATAATTACTATCCCTACTATTAACCTAGGTGTAAAATCTGTTTTAGCTAAAAACTTATTTATCCCTAAATTTATAAGCGGTGAAATAATGAAAACTAACAGTGGTTTTATTATTTGGGGATCGATCATGATAGTTTTTGCTTATCTAAACCTTAGATTAATTTTCACACTCCCACTTACAGCTGTTGGAGATGAGAATATACTCGATAGTATTAAAAGGAGCTGGGAACTTACAAAAACCGGTAAAAGAAAACTTGTAATCACTATTATCTTATTTGAAACAATATACATCATTATTGCAGTAATTTTAATCGGTGTTATCACCTTCTTATGTATTTGTGTTGATAAGGATGGTAATAATCCTATAGTTCAAACCTTATTTTTCTCAGCAATAAGTGCAATTATCTTCTTTATAGGGGTACTCTCAAAAATAACTGTTATTACTTCATTAGTAACTGTATTAATAGATCAAAACGAAATATCAGAAGAACTAGTTAATAATCTTAATGAAAATAAGAAAAAATCTAGATTAGTAGCAACCTTTACTACTACAATAATTGTTATTGCAACTATTATTAATGGTTTTAATATTTATGGAAATGGAGTCAACAAAAATAGTGAAACAATCGCTCATAGAGGATATGTCTATAAAGGTGTAGAAAATTCTATCGAAGCGCTTGAAGGTGCCGCAGAAGTTGGAGCTAATTACGTGGAATTAGATATATTGTTAACTAAAGACAATAAATTCGTTGTAATACATGACTATAACCTTAAAAGACTTGCTGGCGTTAACAAACAAGTTAAAGATATGAACTACGATGAAGTTGTTGGGCTACAAATAAAACAAGGGAATCATACTAGTAAAATACCATCTTTAGAAGAATTCGTAAATAAAGCTAAGGATTTAAACATGAATCTAGTAATAGAACTAAAACCTCACGGTGGTGAACCAAGTAACTATGTCGACATTCTTATTGAAGAAATAAAAAGATTAAAACTTGAAAATTATAAATTCATGTCACTTAATTCTAAAGTTATGGAAGAACTTGAAACAAAAGCACCAAATTTAGAAACTGGTTATGTAATCCCTCTTCAATTTGGAAACTTTCATCAAAGTAATATCGACTTTTTCGTAATAGAAGACTTCTCTTATAGAGACCGTCTAGTGGAACAGGCTAAAAAACAAAACAAAAAAGTTTTTGTCTGGACAATAAACGATCCAGCGTTAATTACTAAATATTTACAAAGCCCTGCAGATGGTATTATTACCGATGAACCTGAACTTGTAAAAGAAGAAAAAAATATCTTGGAAAATAACTATTCCTATTATGATAAAATACTAAGACTTATTAATATATAAAAAATATCGAAATCTGTGAAAAACTAAAATAAACTCTTGAGAATCAACATCACTTAAAATAATTAAATCTATAAAATTATAAACTAGTAAATTTTGGTTAACATAAAGAATTTACAGAGTTTTATTCACACTCCCAAGGAGCATCTACTATTGTTAGAGTTGCTCCTTTATCTTTTATTATTTATATTATTTTTAAAAATCTTTGTAATTTCTGCTTTGTCTATCGAGCGAAGCTATAACAACTTCATCACTTGTACTAATAGAGTTTAGCATATCATTTAAAATACTATTTGCATTTTTTCCACTTACTTGTTCACTAAATAGCAATTCAATATTATTTTCTTTCATAATTCCTTTTTACCTATCTAGGTTTTGGTCTATAGTTGACATTCGTATATATCCGATTTTTATTTTTTCACCTCCTGAAGTTTAGTTTTTAGACATGTATAACTAATATTTGATTTGTTGATTTATTAGGATTAGGTTTTGTTCATTATGGGTATATCCATATCAATCATTAAAACGAAAAAATAGTCGCAACCTTAAATTAAAGGTTACGACTATAGTATATTATCTCAAAAACTCATCTTTTTCTATTGTTAATCTTCCCATATTACTCCTCGAATATGAACTTCCGCTATACCTTTGCCAATCTGTCAAAACTGTATCTAACAGTTCGTCTGATTTCTTCTGTAAGTATTCTTTTGAGATATTATACTTTCCTAAGAGTTCTCTTGTTTATTTAATTCGATCATCTGTGATAGGTACTTCTTTTCCATGGAAATCTATAATAATCTTCAATTTCTGGCTATTCATATTATATACATGACTTATGCCTAAGTATGCTCTATCTGAAATTAAAATAGACTTTGTTACTAATATTTTTTGGTTATTATCGTAGTTTACCAGGGATAATGCTACTTTCTCATTATTTGTATTATCTTTATAGTATAAATGCACAATATCCAATCCTTTATCATCTTTAGATATGGTTTTTATCTGTGGCATATTATCTATCGATTTAATTGATAATATATTGTAATATGAATTATACATCTCTTCAAATGCATTTCTATTATTTATTTTATAATATCCATATATACTACCGTTGTTATTATAAATATTTTCCAGCTCTTACTTAGTTTTTTCATTAAAACACCTACTTTTCACCATGATAATCTTGAATATTATTTTGATTATTTTTGTATGAATATACGGTTAACATTATTTTTCTCCAGTTTTATAAACATCATCCAATAGTTTATTTATTTCTTCCTTTATCTCTTTTTCATACTTATTCTTTTCTTCTTCTGTTAACTTCCTACTAGGTTTATCTTCCCCCTGATTTATTACGCTTCCTGTAATAGTCATATCTTTATTAAAAATTATTAAATCGTGATTTCCATCAATAAATATATGTATAGTTTTATCCGTAGGGGACTCTATACTTAATTTATTTTTTCCTAACGTTTTTAACTCTGGAATTCTATCCATCATTTTTAAATCATAATCATCTACTTGATATCCTGCTTTTCTTATTTGTTCGGCATATTTTGTTGTATTCATTAACCTGTCTAATTGTTCAAATTCATTACCCTTATTGCTTTCTCTAGTTAAGACTTTTGGAGCTTCAAATATATCATATAAAACGACTATTATTGGAGCTACCATAAATAGTAATAATATTACTTTGAAAAATCTACTCAACATTCTTAAATTTACCTCTCTCTAAATAATCAAAAAAGTCTTCTTGGTGTTTTTTCTTTTGTTCTTTTGTATATTCTGAAGATATGTATCCTTTAGCTATTGTATCAGCGTTTACTATTCTTTCTACTGCTATTTTCCCTTGATCATAATTACCATATCCGTGTATTTTATAAAATTCACTAACTCTATTTATTGTGTTATGTTTCACTCCAAAATTATATTGAGTCAACACCTTAAATATATCTTCTTTATTTACATTCATCACTCGGTTATAAGCATTTATCGCATCTAAATCCGAATTAAAATCACCATCATCGTATCGACCAGAGTCAATGTCCCCTTTGAACGAAACTTCTTTATTTTCTAAATCCCAATTTTTCATTTTAAACATAATATCTTCCTTTGTGTTCATTTTTGTTTTTCCTTGGCTCGATGGAAAAACTTGCCTAAACGTAGAAGTTACTAAAGATAAAGCACTTAGATTTGTATTCATTATCTTAGAGACTACTCGACCCAACCAGATTACATTTGAAAATCCTCCCAATAACCCCGGATATAAGCCAAATGTATTTGCGAAAGTTGATAATTGCACTGCTTCATGTGCAAAGTCTTTATGTGTTGATGAGTTATGTTGCCTCTTAATATTATCAAAAAGTATTTGGATTTCATCTTCTGAAAATTTATATTTTTTTAATACTTCTGATAAAATTTCTTCTTTTATCGTACCAGCCACTACTTCCCACCTAAATGATACATAATTTTTTGGAACTAAAGATGCTATTATTCTGTTATATTCATATATTAACTTTCTGTTACTCCATTTCTCTTTTATTGCTACAGCTAGAATTTCTTCTTGTAACTTACAGAGTAATTCTGCTGTTTCCTTATCAAATCCATAAGTAATCATAAAGTCTTTTACTATATAATCTTTATTAATTTCTTCTAGTGATAATCCATGCATCAACCTATATTTTTCATTTATCCTATCTACCCATCCCATATCACTTCTACTTGGTAGGTTGAATGTTTTTGATGTTGGTGACCAACTCTTTTCAGCTTGTGCTAATCCTTGGTCAACCGATGATTTTAATACCTCTACTTCGCTAAAGAAGCTTGGTGATTTCGCATTAGAAGGCTAATAGCTTCCTTAACTTTTCTTCTAACTCATTCTTTAATTTTCTGTATATCTCTTTATTTTCTTCTGCCATACTTATTTGAGAATAGCTTATTGGTTCTTCTTGATATAATAGGTTTAATAGGTGTTCTACTCTTCTTATCTGACTCTCTGCTTCTCGAATTAGTCTTTCTAGTTCTTGTTGTTTTAGGCTAACAGTATCTACTTCTGACTTGTAGGTATTTATATAGTTTTCGTTTGCCCGGCTGATTTCTTCATTTAGTAGTATACATCCTCTTACTAATGGTTCTATTACTACTGCACAGTATTTTTTTGCTGAATCGTATGTTACTCCTTTTAGTTTATCT
>JAWHCX010000004.1:0-102680 GCA_032567735.1 Gemella haemolysans
TTTTATATGTTAAATTTTCATTCTGATATATATTATTAATATATACTTCTTTAGAACTATTTCTATACTGTTCTAGTTTTTCAAAAAAAGTTAATTTCACTTATTTTCTCCTTAAAGAATGTATTTCTTTACTAGTATATCATATATCTACTTATTTTTCAGTTAATATAATAATTTCCAGCAAAAATAGCTTAAAACAAAAACTCGAATCCAGGTTCCTCCAGACTCGAGTTATATTGTTATTTAGTTTACATATTCAAAGGGAGCTGACCTAAAAGTCCTAAATATTAACAAAGTATATATGATAAAACATAGACGCAGTGGTTTATTGATATCTAAATACGCTTTAAAAAAGCTTTTTAGATATCTAATAAACTGTGCGGGGGTGACTCGACAAAATCGATTTCTACGAAATCACGATTTTTGAGTCACTTCCATCATAATTATCTCAGAACCTTTTGACCTTCTTTACTTAATATTAAAATTCTTCAATACAATACTAAATGTAGTTAAATTATGCAGTAACGCTAGCAAGTTAGATGGTAATACATTTATTAGTCCTAAGAATATTAGTGAACTATTAATTGATACTGTACTCTTAACGTTATTACTCATTTGCGCACGTAATTTTTTAGAAACATCCGATAATAGTAATAATGAGTTAAGTGAATCTGATTTTAGAACGACATCACTGATTTGTTTCGAAAGATCGGCACTTTCACTCATAACGATACTTACATCACTTTCTGATAATGCTGCCGAATCGTTTAGACCGTCACCTATCATTAGAACTCGACGTCCTTTTTCTTTTTCACTCTTAATGTACTCAAATTTCGTAACTGGAGTCATACTTGTATGTACTTCATCGAAAGTTACATCATTTAAGATTTTCTTAGTTCTTACTTCGTTATCCCCTGTTAACAAGACCACTTTTTTACCATTATTTCTAAGTTCAGTTAATACTTCATTCGCTTCATCTCTTAGCGGTATATCTACACAGAAAATCGAAATTAATTGTCCTTTATACCCTAAGAATAATAGGTTATACTGTTCTTGTTTTTCAGCAATTATTTGTTTTTGTTCGTCTGTAACAACTACATTTTCATCTTTTAATAATTGTCTACTTCCGATAACAACTTTTTCTCCATCAATATGAGAAACTATACCTTTTGATGCGATATGATATAACTCTGTATGCATTTCTTCATGCTCAATTCCATCTTCTTCAGCCTTACTCACAACAGCACTAGCAATCGGATGATAGATATGTTCTTCTAAGCACGCTCCGATTTTTAATACTTCTTCATAAGAATATCCATAAAATGGTAGCACTTCTTGAATATATGGTTTAGACACAGTTATTGTTCCTGTTTTATCAAAAACAAATGTATCGATATCCTCATATTTATCAAGAGTTACAGAGTTCTTAACTACGATTTTTTTATCGATTAAGTTCTTAATAGTAGTTAGATACGCCACCGGTGTTGATAATTTCAATGCACATGAATAATCAACTAATAGGAATGAAATTGCCTTAGCAAATGATCTAGTAAATAAATACGTAAGTCCCATCGCTAAGAAATTGTATTTTACAATGCTATCAGCTAATTTTATATATTTGTAGTGGTATGTATCTTCTCTACTTTCAGAATCTTTCATCAATTGGATAAGATGATGAATACGACCATTAACCTGTGGATTTTCGACTTTAATCTTAACTTCACCGTTAACAACTATCGTATTAGAATAAACTTTATCTCCGATATTTTTGACAATTGGGAAACTTTCTCCTGTTAATGAACTTTCATCAACACTAGCACCCTCAGTCATCACGATACCATCGAATAGAATTTCATTTCCTTCTGAAACTAGAATTACATCATCTTTTCTAACTTCTGAACAAGTTACTTTTCTATTTCCTTCTTCTTCAACAAGCCACACTTCTTTATCGATAGAAGTTAAACTTTGTTCGAGAACTTTTACAGATTTTTTCTCAGACCAATTGTTAAGTGACTCCCCAAGTTCTAAAATAAACATAATAGAACTTGCTGTATCTCTCGCACCTGTCGCTAACGATACAAGAATCGCCGCAGAGTCAAGTGTTTCCATAGTAACTTGCTTGCGTGCTAGTAGTTTTAATGTGTCTTTCAAATATCCCGAAGCTTTCCACCATGTGTGAATCGCTCTTAATGGAAGTGGTACGAATAATTTCGACATTGCACGCCAAAACATAGCATCCATTATTATCGAATAAGGACTTTCCTCAGCTTTAGCTACCGGATTCTCATAACAATTTTTTACTTTTTCTTTATCAATTAATTTAAAAAATTCTTGTAAACAACTGCTACTTCCTTCTTTAAAAATAACAACAAAAGTGTACTCATCTTGATAAAAGTCCACTTTTTTTATGTTTTCGATTTTGGCTGCTCGTTTTTTTAAATATACTTTCACATCTGGTGTTAAGCGAAAATCAGCTCTAACCCTAGCTCTGCCACTTGATAGATGTAGTATTTTAAAATCCATCTTATTTTGCCTCTAATTCTTGAAGATTGCTTTCTCTTTTTTCTTTTTCGTATAAATCTTTAGCATCTGCCACTACATCATCAGCATGTTGCTTGATGTTTGATACAGTTCCTTCTACACCATCTTTTGCTTTATATAATTTTGATAAAACTACTGAATAACCTTTCTTAGCATCTTTACTTGATAAAAGTTTAAGACCAAAAGTCCCGAATGCTACTCCTCCTGCAAATACCCCTGGTGTTTTAAGTGCTGCTTTAGCAACTTTTAACGCTTTAATTGACATATTCAATTCCTCCTTATAAATATATTATTATAATTCAATTATATCACTTTGCTAATTATATGTAAATCTAAAGATATCAAGCTTTCATCTGTCATTTTTAATATTTTATCAATGTTTTGACTCTGAAATGTTTTTACTTTTCCTTAAACTTGTATAGTCAAAAATTCAATGTTTTATTTTCTTACTGATAATTTTACAACCCTTGTTTGTACAGTATTTAGGTACACATTTAACTTTTTCTTTATAAAATTTAACTCTAAAATTATATATTTTCTAACATTTCCTCGAGCAACTTTGCTCACCATGGTAATTTTTCTTCTCTACACTGTAGTGAACATAGTTGTTTATCAATGTAAAACATATAATTATTATTTATATTTTCTATCTTTTTTCAATATTAAAAATTCAGTTCTCTTACTACTTATTTGTGTTAGAAATGTTTTTAATCAATCGACAGGCTATTTATGTTATAATAACTATGTTAAAGACTGAGGATTATTCGACAAAATCGATTTTACCAAAATCATGATTTTCGAACCACCCTCTTTATGATTAGAAAAATAGACTATACCTAGAATAAGGAGAAACTTATGATTTATATTATTGGACTTGGACCGAATGATAGTTCAAACATTAAAGAAAATATTAAACAACTTTTACTAAATAACACGAATGCGAAGGTTATTGCGCGCACTAAGGAGCATCCTGCGATTTCTTTCTTAGAAGAAAACAACGTCACATTTGAAACCTGCGATAGATTTTATACAGAAAGCGAAAATTTCGAAAATACTTATAACGGTATCGCGAATTATATTCTTGAAGTTGCTGAAAATAATGATGTAATGTATCTTGTTCCAGGGCACCCGATGGTTGCCGAGTTAACTACTCAACTTCTAATAAATAGCGGAAAAGATGTTAAAATTGTTGGTGGCGAGAGCTTTTTGGATTCTTGTTTCAACGCTGCACAATTCGATCCTGTAGAAGGATTTTCTCTTGTAGATGCTACTGCATTAGAGACTCTAAGACAGGTTAATCCTCTGCAACATCTGCTTATAACACAATGTTATGACGATTTGACTGCGGCGAATGTATCAGACGAGCTTATGTCTTTTTATCCTTACGACCATGAAGTTAAAGTTATCGAGCAAGCTGGTGCTGAAGATGAGAAAATTTACACAGCACCTCTACATGAACTTTCTGCTACGGTTGGTGAAGAAGTGAATAACCTACGTGCTTTATATATTGCACCATTAAAAGATGGTCTTAGCTTTAATATTAAAGATTACACTAAAGATTTCGATGAAAATGATGACACTACAGAAACTGATTTAGTAGAAAAACTAGAAAAACTTGTGGCTGGTCTTAAAGCAAACTTAGATAGAGAAGAAGACTATACAAGCGATAATTCAAAACTACTAGCCGAAATTATCAACACATCACTTGATTTTACAATCGCAAGCGACAACTACTACGAACTTAGCGACATTCTTTCAGAAATGAAAGCACATAGACAAAAATAATTTTATAATAAGGATAATAATATGGATAAGGTATTAGCTTTTAGCAAAAAATTATTAAAAGAAGTTATAGATAAAAATTCAATCGTTGTTGACGCTACTGCTGGAAATGGAAATGATACATTGTTTCTGGCAAAAACTTCAGCTAAAAAGGTCTATGCATTTGACATTCAACAATTGGCAATAGAAAATACTACAAACCTCATTAAAGAAGCAGACTTAAGCGATAAATGTGAGATTATTCTTGATTCTCACTTCAAATTCGATAAATATATAGATGAGAAAATTCGTGCTGTTGTCTTTAATCTAGGATACCTACCAAATGCTGATCACGAGATTACAACAATGGCTGAAACAACACTTGCGACTATTAAAAAATTCTTACTACATCTAGAAGTCGGTGGTAGAATCGTTATCGTTGTCTACTGGGGACATAAAAATGGCAAACTAGAAAAAGAAGCATTGTTAAATGAACTTCAAAATCTTGACCAAAAAGAAGCCGAAGTTCTAATTTATCAATTTATAAATCAGAAAAATAACGCTCCATTTATTATTGCGATTGGAAAAAGAAAGGAAATCTCATGCGAGAAATAGAAATAGAATTTAAAAACTTACTAGCAAAAGATCAATATGAGGATTTATACGAAAAGTATAACCTAAGTAATTTTGAAGAAATAATTAACAAAAATTTCTACTATGATGATGCAAATGAGAGTTTCAAAAAAATTGGAGCTGCACTAAGAATTCGATATACTAACAAAAAAACGGAGATGACTCTGAAAATAAAAGGTGAAACTCAAAATATCGAAATCAACGTATCGCTTGATGAAAGATATCCAAAAGAACCAACGGTACTACCGATTTTACCAAATGAGATTATCGCAGAATTAGAGCGAATGAATGTGAAAATTAAAACTCCGATGCTAATTCAAAAAATAGAAACATTAAGGCACGAAGTAACATTAGAAGAAGGATTGCTAGTTCTTGATAAAACAACATTTATCAATGATATCGTCGATTATGAATTAGAATTCGAGACAAAAGATTACGAATCAGGACTAGCCGCATTTGAGAAACTATTAGAAGAAAATAATATAGATAAAAATCCAGCAAAACCAAAAATAGCACGAGCTGTTGAGTATTCGAAACATTAACCTAAATAACTAACTAGTAGAATCAATTATAATTTTAGCTATGATCAAAGCACTATGAAAATTTCTATATTACTAAGTTATTAAATTATGAAATTATAAAATTAAACACGACCTCCCATACAGAAATTATTCAAAATAATAGTTTTTAAGTAATTTCATAAAGGAGGTTTTTATTATAACTTATTATGGGGGTGAGGAGGGCACCTATATCCTGAGCTCAAAATGGAATTTTTGACCCTTTTTTTTCATTTTGGATTACTTTTTCGAGCTCAAAATGGAAATTTCGATCCTTTTTTCCATTTTAAATTACTTTTCTGAGCTCAAAATGGAAATTTCGACTGTTTTTTCCATTTTGGATTACTTTTTCGAGCTCAAAATGGAAATTTTATCTATTTTTTCCATTTTGAATTATTTTTCCGAGCTTAAAATGGAAATTTCAATCCTTTTTTCCATTTTGAACTTACTTTTCTTTCTCAAAATGGAATTTTTACCTGTTTTTTCCATTTTGAATATGTTATAATTATTAAAAATATATTAAAGTAGGTGATTTATATGAATAAATATTATCCGCTAGAAAAATTATTTCATATGAATTTAGATATAGAAACTGAATATAACAATAGAATCCATTCTCCTTCTACTTTTGTTACTTCTCTTAAAATCAATCCCTTTATTAAGGGTGTAAGAAAGCCTGAAGAGTATCCATTATTTATATACAACTCTTCAGAATTAATCTTAATTCTAGAGAAAATTTATAACAATAGTACCGAGATTACTGCGAAACAAAATATGCTTCCAAGCGCTGCACAAGAGAAATTCTTTAATTTGTTGCTTATCAACGAGCTTCAAAGCACTAATGAAATCGAAAGTATTCATAGTTCTAAAAAAGAAATTAGCGAAGCACTTTCTAAAAAAGATAGTGATTCTCCTAACATTAAACGTTTTGCTGGTATGGCCACACTATATTCTTACCTAGACAAAGAAGTTCAAATACTTGAACCTAAAGATTTCAGAAAGATTTATGATGTTCTCGTTGGGGATGACGTTTCAAAAGAAAATATTTTAGATGGAGAAGTTTTTAGAAAAGGAACCGTAAGTGTCTATGCTGGAAATGATATCATTCATCATGGTTTAGCCACTGAAGATAATATTAACAACGGACTGGCTGATCTAATTAGATTCATGAATTATGATAACTTGCCAAAACTTTATAAAATTCTTATTGGGCACTACTATTTTGAATATATCCATCCATTCTATGATGGGAATGGTCGTGTAGGTAGATATTTACTTGCTAAGTCCCTTACTAGTGTAGTTGATATATTTACAGCAATCACTCTTTCATACAGTATTAATAGAAACAAGAATAAATACTATAAGAGTTTTGAGAAAACATCACACCCTTTAAACAAAGGTGATATGACTCTATTTGTTAAAGACAACTTAGAACTTTTAGTTTCAGGACAAGAACACATATTATCTTTCTTAACAGAAAATATTGAAAAAATGTTCACAGCAAGAGACTATATTAACGAAAATATCGCTGATGATACACTTAAAAATATACTATTCTTACTTCTACAAAGTCATTTATTTAGCGCTAAAGATGCTTTAATAAGCCACGCTGAAGTATCTAACATTTTAGAAATTTCTACAAAAACTTTAAATAAATATTTAGAAGAAAATGAAGACAAGATTACAGTGATTAAGAAAAAACCAAAAATATATACACTTAGTGATGACTTTTTAGCTAAAATATTTGAATAAAAAAATCTGGGGAACTATGAATCACTTTTGATTCACTTCCCAGATTTTCTTTTTTTATATATACAAGTGCACCAAGTAAATTGTCGATTAGAGTTTTTTATATATACAATTGACGACAAGTTGTACTCTTTCTCCTAAAACCCCTAGTCTTCTTTAAACTTAACACCATTATCTTTTAATTTTTTGATAATACCTACTCCGATACCATCTAGACTTTTCAGTTCTTTTTCTGTAAAACATTCAATAATTTCTTTATTATACAATTCTACATCGATAAACTTATTCAATTGTTTGTCCATACCTTTGAAGACAGGATCTTCTTTCATCGTTTCTTTAGATACAGACTTGCGCCCTTCTACAATAAGCAGTTGTTTTTTCTCAATATCTGCTCTATAGAATCTCTCTAACAATTCATAATGGTATTTATTAGTAAGATATTCTTTAGATATACTAGCTGCAAATTGCATTTCAAAAGATTTTTCCTTATTAGCACCTTTCACATTGTCTGGATTTCCTACTATATAATCTAGAACTTTATTGAATCCACCTTTAAATATATTACCAGTGTACTTATTAAGTTTTTTGAGTTTAGTCATATAATAATGCGCTTCGTCAAATTTTTCTTGATTTATACTAAAAATACTTAGTAATAACAATGTAGCTTCTGAATCTTCATAATCGAAGCAACTAATATGGTCCATCAATAAACTCTCTCTATCCAGGCGAACATACATAAGTGTCAAAAGATCTACAACCTCATGAAAATCAGTCGGATTCGCCATTAACATAAGTTCATACAGTTTCGCAGCTTCTTCATTCATACCAGCCTTACTATAATATCCAGCTAAAACATCCGCTAATATCATCTGTTCAGCATCTTCATCATTGTCTGAATACATGATATCCTCTTCTAACTCTACAGCCTTGTCTAAAGCATCTCTATTTCCCTCATGAAGTTCACGTAAGGCACTTATTTTGTCAACAATACTCATATCCCCTTCGTCAATGACATCAACAAAATCACTAAGAGGGGCATCAATCTCATAACCTTCTTCTACCAAATTGTAAATACGCTCAAATACCTCGATTGCTTCTTCTTTACTCGGAAAATTTTTACCTTCTGTTTTCAAAAACTCTTTCAACAATATATCGAATTCTCTGTTTCTTTTTACCATAAGTCATCCTCCATAAGCTCCATCTGGATATCAAACTCACTATCATCCGCGAACATTACACCATTTAAATGCAGGTTCCTGATAGTCCCCTTACCTAAACCTTTTATTTTAAGAAACTCTGACTTCGTTATTTTTAAGAAATCTTCTTTCGTTAATAAAAAGTTCTCATGCATAATTTTTAATTCTGTATCTCTAATCGCCATAAACGATCTATCTCGTTTCATATCAGCAACTGTTATCTCCTTGCAAGCTGCATACTTATCCAGTTCATCTCCAATTACATATTCACTTTCTCTGACATGCATAAGAAAGTCGAAATAGTACTCTTTACTTATGAAATAATCAAATTTTAAAACTGTATTTAGCGCTTCTAGATACTGACAATCATCATCTGTACTGAACTCTATCAATTTAGGATTAGCAATCCTATCTAACACATCCGAAATATATTTATTATTTTTTATCGATTTATTATAAAATGCAACGGCCTCTTTTTCCTCACCTTTCATCAGATGATAAAAAACTTTTGATAATAAAATTACATCGTCATTTTTCCTACGTTTACTCATAAGTTGATAGTAATGATTAAGCATTGTAAAATCATTTAATATAAGACTGGCAACTATAAAATTATGATACATTGGTATTAAGAACTCATCATCCATATCTAAAGCCATATAAAACGGCTGATAAGCATCCCAAACTTTATTGTATAGCTTATTACCTAAATAAAATTCCGCAAGATGGTGACAAACTATTAAATGAAGATAATTAATCGGAAATAATTTACCATCCACAAAACCTTCTTCAAAAGTATATACTTCATCTTTTAGTCGTATTAATGCTAATTCTATTTCGTATTCCGCACAATCTTTACTAACAATTTTCCAGACTCTAGCATCCACATTATACTTAGATAAAGCTATCGCGTCTTCAATATTAATGGCATATTTAGGATCTTCAATGTTCTCAATAAATTCCGTAAAAAGTCTCATTGATTCCTTAAAATCAGATTCAATATCTTTAGAAGAGAATTTAATTTTACCATAGCCTTGATTAAGCTCAAAGTCTCTATAAGTTCTATTCCTTATTCCTGTATATCCTTTTTTGTTGACAGGAAATTCTATAATTTTTTTATTATTCATTACTTCTCCCCCTTTTTATTTTTCTAGTAAATCTATAAATTTTACAGCGATTTTTACAATCAACTTATGTATTAAAATCTTTATAAAATTCACTACCTTTCAACTTTATTCTACATCAAAATACAATATAATACAAACTTAAAACTATCAAATAACCTAGTATTTAGAATATAAAAAAATTTAAAATAATTAACATAAATTAAAAATTTTATCCAGTGATTAACATATAAAAAAAGCAACTGAATAGCCGTTCAGTTGCTTTTCGTGATCACAAGTGAATATAATCGTCCAATTCACTTATCTGTATACTACCATTACCATACACCTTCTCTTATTATCAATTAATTCGAAGATCTCCTCCATCATCGCCCAACTGGCTCTTTCTACTGTCCATTTTTAGCGTAATTGGCTTCTACTGCTTCTTTTTGTTCTTTCCACCAAGATTCGTTTTCTTCATACCAGCGAATAGTATCAGCTAACCCTTCGCGGAAATTTGTGAATTGCGGTCTCCATCCTAATTCATCTCGTAATTTAGATGCATCTATCGCATAACGAAGATCATGTCCTGCACGGTCATTTACATGTTCATAAGCATCCTTGTCTTTACCCATTTGCTCAAGGATTAACTCAATAACAGTTTTGTTATCCTCTTCTCCATCAGCTCCAATTAAATATGTTTCTCCAATTCTACCTTTTGTTAAAATAGTCCAAACTGCTGATGAATGATCTTCTACATGAATCCAATCTCTTACGTTCTTACCTTCTCCATATAGTTTCGGTGTTGTTCCTGACAAGACATTAGTAATTTGTCTTGGAATAAATTTCTCAATATGTTGATATGGGCCGTAGTTGTTTGAACAATTAGAAATAGTTGCTTTAAGCCCAAAAGAACGCACCCACGCTTTTACAAGTAAGTCTGAACCTGCTTTTGTTGATGAATATGGGCTTGATGGATTATAAGGTGTTTCGACTGTAAACTTCTCTCCAACTCCTTCACCATTACCTGGTAAGTCTTCACGTAAAGGAAGATCTCCATATACCTCATCTGTAGAAACATGATGATATCTAACATTATACCTACGACAAGCTTCGATTAAAGTATACGTCCCAATAATATTCGTGTGTAAAAATGGATATGGGTCTTTTAGTGAATTATCATTATGAGACTCAGCCGCATAGTGAATTACTGCATCAGTCTTACTAACAAGTTTATCTACCAATTCCGCATCCGCAATATCACCAACAACTAATTCAAATCTATCCTCTGAAAGTCCAGAAAGATTTTCTCTATTGCTCGCATAAGTCAATTTATCCAGAACCGTCACATGAATATCTGGATGGTTATTTATAACATAATGTACAAAGTTAGAACCAATAAATCCAGCTCCACCTGTTACTATAATATTCTTCATCTTATTTACCTTTTCAAAATCATTTAATACTAGCTTGCTTTCCCTTTATTCAGCAATCTGCTCTTTCCTACACTTCCCCATACTCAAAATCATTGTTCTTTTCAAATTCTTTAAATGTAGGAAGTTTTTTATCTTTCTCTGAAATAATAGCTTTTGATATATCAATCTGCCAATCAATTCTGAGCTCTTTATCATCGAATGCAATTCCTGCATCTGCTTCTGCATTATAACAATTATCACACTTATACATGAAGTTAACATTAGATGTTAATGTTGCAAAACCATGGGCAAATCCTCTAGGAACTAGAAGTTGTCTTCTATTATGTTCTGAAAGGATAAAACTCTCCCACTGACCATATGTGGGGCTACCTTTTCTAAGATCAACGACTACATCTAATACCTCTCCAGTTACTACACGAATAAGCTTCGTTTGAGCCGAATTTCCTCTTTGAAAATGTAAACCACTAACAACACCAGCTTCAACTGATAACGAATGATTGTCTTGAACAAAGTTAAAATCTATACCTAGTTTTTTATACTTTTCATCTGAATAACTCTCCATAAAGAAACCACGTTCATCTTCAAGAACATCTGGCTCTATTATTTTCACATCTTTTAATTTTGTATCAAAAACCTGCATTCGAAACTACTCCTATCTCATGATTAGACAAATTCTCTTCCTCCTAATTATACTGTATTTAATACTTTTTTTCTAATGAAAATTATAAACTCTTCAATTCAAAAACCAACTGAGATTAAACTCAGTTGGTTTTTTATAAAATATGTAATTATCTTTCAGAGTCAAACTACTAATTAAGCATTTCCTTCATCTCTTTAATATTTACAGTTTTCAGTAAGAATAACATGACTAAGTAACTAATTCCACCAACTGCAAGGTAAATTACAAGACCTATAATCCCATCAAATCCTAGTGTCATTTTACACGACATTACAGCTCCAAACATTACAAGGGATGATAATATGATTTTTGCTAAATCTTTATTGAACAATAAGCGCTTATTAATAATATTACGGCAATAATACCATTGAATAATAAAAGCTAAAAGCTCAACAATTACAGCCGTTATACTCGCTCCAATATATCCAAGTAATGGAATAACTGCAATGTTAACAGCTACACTGACAAAAGCAGGAATCGTTGTCGACAACATAAATTCCTTGTTTTTATTTCTGACTACTAGTACTTGATATCCAAGGATATTCGTCCAACCTACAAACATAATATTAAACACGATGATATACAGTACATACTTAACATCCTGGAAGTTTTTCCCTAAGAAGAATTTAACGAATACTTCATTTATCGCAATAAGTCCAAAAATCATTGGGAAAATTATAAGGTTGTACAGAATAAATGAGAATTTCACCATATTCTGTGCTTCCTTATCTTTTCTTTCAAATAGAAGATTCGCTACTCTCGGTACCATAACAGTTCCTAATGAGCTAACTACTGTAAGAAGCATATTAATTAATTTTTGACCTTGTTCGTAAATTCCAACATCCGAGTATGATCCTAAAAGTCCCAATAACGTTCTATCTAATACAGCATAAAGTGATATTGCTACTTGTGGTAAAAATAACAATACAATAGGATGTAAATTTTTCTTCATTATTTTCATATTAAATGAAGGACGTTTTATAAATTTTTTCGCTGGTATCCACATTGCAACTTGACCTAAGAAATCAAACATGACAATCAGAAAAACATAAAGAAATAAATCTTCTTTACTTCTAATAAAAGTAAAAATACTTAGTACACCAGTTACTTTGACAACTGTATTTCTCAACGTTATTTTTTTAAAATCCTCTTTCCCTGCGAACAACCATGAAATATCAAACATTTTCGTAAACAGAGCTATACCTAGTATTAATGGAATTATACCTCTCATTTGTGGAACGCTTAATATCGCTATTACATAAACAGAAATTGCTAATATACTTGCGATAAGTTGAATCACATATATATTCCAAAATGTACTACTCACATCATTTGCAGCAGCTATTTGCTTCGTACCATATATACCAATTCCTAACATCGCAAATAACGAGAAATAACTCACAATAGAATTATAAAATCCGTAGTTCCCTAGATCTTCACTCGTGAAAATTCTAGTTACGTATGGAACTGTTATTATCGGTAAAATAATAGTTAATATTTGATACGAAAGATTATATAAATAATTTTTTATTACTTTCATTATATTTCCTCATCATATGTGAGAACCTCCAAAAATATAGGAGATTTCTAAATTTTTATTACTAGTATAAGTATACGTAATTTATAGCTATATTTCAACTATTTTTGTATTAATATTAGTTATCAATATTTTTTGAAATTCTAACCTTTCATGTTATAATTAATAGTGATTGATAACAAATATTACAATATTTTAAAGGAGAACAAAATGATATACGCAGGAATATTAGCTGGTGGAACAGGAACTAGAATGGGAATAAGTAATATGCCAAAACAATTCCTAGAATTAGGTAAAAAACCAATACTTATTCACACAATTGAGAAGTTCTTATTAGAACCTGAAATCGAAAAAATCGTAGTCGGTGTTCATGAAGATTGGGTATCTCACGCAGAAGACTTAGTTGAACAATATGTTTCAGCGTTTGCTGATAGAATCATTATTACACCTGGTGGTATTGATAGAAATACAACGATTGAAAATATCATAAACAGAATTAATGAATACAAACCGTTAACTGACGAAGATATTATCGTAACTCATGATTCAGTTCGTCCATTTATCACACTTAGAGTTATTAAAGACAACATACGTCTAGCTAAAGAAAGTGATGCAGTAGATACAGTAGTAGAAGCAGTAGATACAATCGTAGAAAGCACTAACGGAGAATATATTTCAAATATTCCAAACAGAGCTCACTACTACCAAGGTCAAACACCTCAAAGTTTCAAATGTTTAGATTTCTTAAATCTATATAACTCATTAGACAAAGAAGAAAAACAAATACTTACAGATGCATGTAAGATATTTGTTATAAAAGGGAAAAAAGTAGCACTAGCTAAGGGAGAATACTCAAATATCAAAATAACTACAGTAACTGACCTTAAGATAGCTAAAAGTATGCTAGAGGACGAGTAATATGATAAATCAAATATATCAATTAATTAAACCGAAGTTTATTAATATAAAATATAATGAAGAGAATATAAATGATGGTGATAAAATCATCATCCGTCCAAACTATATGGCATTGTGTCATGCAGACCAAAGATACTACCAAGGGAAAAGAGATCCAAAGGTATTAGCTAAAAAACTACCTATGGCACTTATTCACGAATGTGCGGGAATAGTAATCGCAGACCCAACAGGTACGTATAAAATTGGACAGAAGGTAGTAATGATACCTAACCAACCACCAAGACAAAGTGATGAAGAGTTTTATGAAAACTATATGCCAGGAACACACTTCCTATCAAGTGGTTTCGATGGTTTTATGAGAGAGTTTGTAGCTCTACCTAAAGATAGAGTGGTAGCTTATAACGATGTTGAAGATTCTGTTGCGGCTATTACAGAGTTCATAAGTGTAGGTATTCACGCTATGGATAGATTCTTAAAAAATTCACATAGTAAAAAAGATAGAATAGCGATAATCGGTGATGGTAGTCTAGCTTATGTAATGGCAAACATAATAAACTACACTCTTCCAGAATGTGAGATAATCGTAATAGGTCGTCACTGGGAGAAATTAGAACTGTTCAGTTTCGCAAAAGAAAGATATATTACTGATGACATTCCTGAAGACTTAACTTTCGACCACGGTGTAGAATGTTGCGGTGGAGATGGCAGTGGATATGCGATAAACGACATAATCAAATACATCAAACCACAAGGTAGCCTAGTACTAATGGGTGTTAGTGAATATAAGGTAAATATCAATACACGTGATATCTTAGAAAAAGGACTAACTCTAATAGGTTCATCACGTTCTGGTAGAATCGACTTTGAGAAAGCTATCGAGATGCTTAGTAATAAGAAATTCGAAAGAAGATTCAAGAATATTATTGAACTTGAACAACCTGTGAGAAATATTAAAGACATTCATAGGGTGTTTGCGACTGATTTAAACACAGCCTTTAAAACTGTATTTAAGTGGGAGATATAATAAAACTGCAATACTTGTTTAACTTCAAGTATTGCAGTTTTTAACTATGTTAAACTTTAAACTATTCTTTATAGAATCAAAATTAAAACTTGAGATATTTTTGTGGTATAAAAATAATATCCAGATATTTAATTTTCCTAAAAAGCTTGGTTAATAGAATTGCTAAATACCAACTTAATACCACTCCTAAAATTATATGTATATATATATTGAAAATTCCCATTTTTAACAAGACTATTCTTATCATACTACTAATAGGTGAATGGAAAATTAGAATCCCTATACTAATTCCCCCGTATTTACTAAAATACCTAAAAATGTTTTGAGATATTTTTTCTATTTTTGGAAAAATTATAAATGCTAAGATAACATTACCTATATATCCAATAATCCACCATCTAGGATAATTATAGTCCGTTATTATTTTACCATCTATATTAAATGAAATATACATTGTATAAATATATACGATATTAAATATAGTCCCCAGTAGAATTAGGTTTCTAAATCTAATATCATTAAATTTAACTGTTTTCAATACAGAACCTAACATAAAAATCACTCCCCATGCTAGAACTTTTTTTACAAAAAATATTTCTGACATATATACTAATGTAATTGTATATCCAAGTATACTAATCATAAAAAGATGATTTTTGTTCTTGATAAATATTGATAAGAATCCATATACTAAATATAGGGCCCATAATGTATACAAATACCATGCAACTCCTAATGGTTCTTTATAAATATTTATCAAATTAAACAATGTAGTGGGAACACGCACTGCTCCCCCCGCTAGTTTCTGTAATACATAATGAATTATAGAATAAAATATATACGGTAATCCTAATACTATTGTTTTCTTCTTCATATAGTAATAATACTCTTTAAAATTTTCTACAGATTTGAAAAAATATCCTGATAACGCAAAGAACACTGGAATATGGAAAATATATATAAATGCAATAACTATGGATAACCATTTGGCATCACTTGTAAATTTTCCAGAATCAAATAAACCAGTAAATACATGACCTATAACTACTAGAAATATTGCGAATCCTTTCCCAAAATCTACCCAGTTTATTCTATTTTTAGTCATTATTACCTAATTCCTCTCTTACTACATTAAGAGCTCTTTCGATTACTACGTGCATATCATAATATTTATAGTCTGCAAGACGTCCACAGAAGATAACATTTTTACCTTTTGCTTCTTCTAAATATTTTTGATACATTTCATTATTTTTAGCATCATTAATTGGATAGTATGGTTCATCCCCACGTTTCCAATCTACTGAGTACTCACGTGTAATAACTGTTTTTTCTTGAGTACCTTTTTCAAAGTGTTTATGCTCGATAATACGAGTGTAAGGAACTTCGCGTTCTGTGTAGTTCACTACAGCGTTACCTTGGTAATTCTCTTCATCTAATACTTCATGTTCAAAGCGAAGACTTCTGTATTCTAATTCTCCGTGTTTGTAATCGAAGTATTGATCGATCATTCCTGTAAATACCACTTTTTTCGCGCTTGCTTCTAATTCTTCACGATTTTCAAAGAAGTCTACATTTAGTTCTACTTCGATTCCTTTTAACATATTTTCGATAATAACATTGTATCCGCCAATTGGAATACCTTGGTATCTATCGTTGAAGTAGTTGTTATCGAATGTGAAACGTACTGGAAGTCGTTTAATAATAAATGGTGGTAGTTCTGTAGCTCTACGTCCCCATTGTTTTTCTGTATAACCTTTAATTAAAGTTTCGTATACATCAGTACCAATAAGTTTAATCGCTTGTTCTTCTAAGTTTTTAGGTTCACTATCTTGCAGATGAGCTGTTTGTTCAGCGATTTTCGCTTTTACTTCTGCAGGAGTCTTAGTTCCCCATAATCCATAGAAAGTATTCATGTTGAAAGGTAGATTGTATAATTTACCTTTGTAGTTTGCTACTGGTGAGTTAATGTAATTGTTAAACTCAGCAAACTGATTCACATAATCCCAAACTTCTTTATTAGAAGTATGGAAAATATGCGCACCATATTTGTGAATGTTGATTCCTTCAATGTTCTCACAATAGATGTTTCCACCAATGTGGTCACGTTTATCTATTACTTTTACTTTTTTTCCTTGTTTTGTTGCTTCATGAGCAAAGATTGCGCCTGACAATCCAGCTCCTACTATTAAATAATCGTACATGTGTTCCTCCTAATTTTGTTTTCTAGACTTATTAACAAACCTAGCTAACATTCTGTTTAAAAGCTCTCTTAATTGCAAATAATAAAATATAAAATTTTTATAAGTTTAATTCTGTATATTATTAAGACATTACTTTAGATAATCCCCAACATTATAAATTGGTAATATTAAGGTTATTTTTTCAACATTAATATTCCTTTTTTTAATTTCGTCACAATCTTTTTGCATAATTGTTCTAAATTTTTCACATAGTAAAATTTTTTAGGATAGATTTTATAAGTTTTTAAGTAATGATCATTAGGATATGCATTCTTAGAATATTTATTTAACCATTGATTGAACTTATCATCATATACATTTGTATATTTTTTTATTTCTAAATATCTTTGTGCTATGTTATGAAAAATAACCGTATTTATATAGTGTTTTAGATTCGTTTTATCAGCATAGTATTCTTCTAATAATTCACAAATTTTAAAAATATCTAATTGTTTCTCGATATTACTCCCCTTCATAGTACCATTGGGGTTAGGTCGGTAATAATATCCAATAACACTAATCTTTATTGCTCTTCTTATTTCTTTTAATACTGCAATCCCAGTATACAAATCCTCATAAATTAAGCCCTCAGGAAATAAGTTTGATTCAATTAATGATTTTCTATATAGTTTGGCTACCGGTTGATGTGTAATTGCCCATGTGTCTATACATGCTTTTAACACTTCTTCTCCTTCTCCTTTAAAGGTAATACTTACATTCTCACAATTCTCATTATCAAATTTTTCTCTATTAGCCGTGAAATCAGCTTCAATAATATCATGGTCATCCTTTTCATAAGCTAGCAATATTTCTAATAATCTTATATTGATAATATCATCACTATCTACAAAACAAAGAAATTCTCCTTTAGACATCTTTATCCCTTTATTTCTTGCTACACTCTGTCCTGAATTATCCTGATTAACCAAAATAAATCGTTTATCGTTCAAATAACTTTCTGCAATCTCTTTTGATTTATCTACAGAACCATCATTTATCATTATACACTCAAAATCTGTGTACGTTTGATTTTGTATACTATCTAAACATTCTCTCAAGTATTTTTCCACATTGTATATTGGAACAATAACTGATACTTTAGGATTCGAACCCATTGTTATTCCCCTTCTATTTTTAAATTAATAATCTCTAATACTATTTCTTTCATTTTTGGATATTTATCTATGTCAAATTTCCTTGAAAATAAGTGTCCTTGTTTTTTACCATATTTAAGTTGTTCTACATCTACATCAGAATCTGTCCAAGTATATGGGCTTCCATCCCACCAATTAATATAACGTAGATTGCCCTGGAAATCTGTTGGTTGATCATTTGTCGGTTTTAGTGAATATACACTATTTAATAAATCATTTTTTTCTAATATTGTTGAAATAAATAATTCATCATTAACTTTTGTTTGTTTAAAAACTTTTTCTATTAATTCTCGTTCTTTCACTAATACTTGAACTGCTTTATGATTTAATGAGCACCAGTTTGAAGCATATTTTAATTCTATAGAGAATTTTTTAAAGAAATCTACTTTTAACTTCCTCTGAATACTAATCTCGAATTTTCTGTAAATATTTAGTATCTTTTTAAGGATTTTATTATTAACACTTCTACTGGATAAGTGTGGGGCTAGGTATTTAAAAGATACTCTTTCATATATATTATTTTTTTCAAATAGCTCATCTGATACCATCGTTAAAAAATTATAATCTTTTCTCTCGTCAAAAAAATTATAGATATTTTCCGCAGTATCTAGAGGTGCATCTACACCAGACAATAAATGATACATACTATAATCATTAATTTTCAGAGCAGTCGTAAATAATTCTAACTCAGCTTCCACTAGGGAATAATCTCCCCAGTAGATAGGTATCTCTTTTGTGAAATATAATGTAGATTTCTTCACAACTCCTTCCAATTGTCTTTTTTGATCTTCAGTAACTCTAGATTTCTTATCAAATAAAATATAAATATCATGTTTTTCATAATCTAATAAAGATACTAAAAATTTTAATTGTTCTATTTTATTATGTGCAATAATTAAATATGCTTGTTTCACGAAATCACTCTTCCTTTTACATAATCATTAATTTCTTATATAACATTGTCTTACATATCTTATATTTATCGTCTAACTACCTCACTTAATGAGAATTGGTGTAAATCACTAAAATACTCATAGACATTTTTTGTTAATATCTCAATAAAGTTATAATCAAGCAAACGAAGAAATTCAAAAAAGTTCTTATTCCAAATCAATGGTCCTACGAAGCATAAGATTAATATAAAATACGATAAAAGATATCTATTTTTTTTAGATTTAGGGGAGTATTCTGTACTACTAGCAATAAACAATAAGATCGAGATAGTTACTAATGGATAAACAAACCAAAGAAATCTATCTAATAATGTTAAAAATGGTGATACCGACAAGGTTAACAAACAAATATACATTACAAAAGTGTAGAAATTTTTCAATTTTTCATTATTTTGAAATCTAAGAATTATATAATAATAAATAATGAAAATAACACTAACTAGAACTCCTATATAAACATATGCTAAATCTGACCATTTAAACAGTTCTATATACTTCTCCGTAATCTGATATGAATCAAATTTTTCTACTAAAAATAAAAGATAACCATTATTTATACTAAATACAGGTAATATCAAAGCTAATACTGGTAAAGTAAGTAAAACAACTAACTTTTTATACATCTTATCATTCTTTAACAATGGAAATAGCATTCTTAATAAAATAAATATAAGACTACTTGAATGAATTAATATTGGTATTAAATAATAAAATAATGATTTATTTATTTTAAACTCTTTCTCAATTTCTTTATAAAATAACGCAATAGTAATAGAAACCGCTAAGGCATACCTCATTCCACTCGCTGTATATCGAACATTTACAAATGTTAAAATAGTTACAAACCCTATTAAAAATAACCATTTTGAAATTTCACTCTTTTGGAAAATATCTAATATAATAGAACTATATAGATAGTAGACAGTAAAACATACGATAAAACTAATTAATGAATAGGTTCCTGTGTTACTAAAAATATATAAAAATAAGCCAAATAGTGGAAAATTATAATACCCATATTCTGTTGGTATATCTTTTGACATCAAATAAGAAAACCATTCAAAAACATTATCATACGATTGATATAAATATGCTGCTTTATAATGATACGCCGCATCATCTGTAGGAAACGGTATATATCTTAATGATATTAAAGAGATTCCTAAAACAAACAAGATAAGAAAAATTTTACTGTATCTAGAACGATATGTCAAAGGTATCATAAGAAGAGGTGTGGTAATTATTGGATACAGAGAAAATAAGCCTATATAAACAGCTAAAATTAAAAACATATAATATCCTCCTTATCTAAAATTCAGTGAATAGTTTCTCTTGGCTTTTTAGTTTTTAAGCACATTGATAATTGAATGAATACTTTAAAATATTCTTGATTCACTTTTCTTTTATTTAATATTTAATTTTTTATTATCCTATTTCTTAGCTCTCAACCTTTTTACAATTTTAAACAGATTAGGCGATAATATAAATAAAGTAAATTTCATTTTAAAAAAGAAATTTATCCTATTATTAGACAATATATTAGTATAATTTCTTTTTACAATTTTTTTTATTTTGTAAACATCATTTATACTTGTTTTATAAGCTGATCCTATAATTTTAAAAGAACCAATAGCTTCTTTAGCATTAACTGCATTTTCTAAATTCTGTTTATTATTGTATTTCCCTTTAATAATACCTCTATTATGATTTATTGCATCAAAAAAATCATACTGCTTAGATGTGAATTTTGAATTCACAATACTTCCTTGACGCTTGTAATAGTTATATATTTGTATTGGTGTATGAACTATTTTATTCGCTTTCCCAACGTGCTCACTAATTATATATAGATCTTCGTATATTCTTCCTATCGGAAAAGGAATTTCCAAAATACTTTTTCTGTATAACTTTCCACAAGCTGATACAGTTGCTACTTTATCATAAAACGCTTCTTCAAGAAAAACATCACGATCCATAATAACCACATTCTTAAAATTTTCTTCAGTCAAATAATGGTTAGAATAAACATTATATAATTCTGTTGCCTTAACTCGAGTAGAAACAATATCACAATCATACATTTCTTGGATACCCGCTAATAACTCTAGAGAATATACTTCTAAATAATCATCTGGATCTAAAAATGTTATAAATTCTCCTTTAGCTTGTTGAACACCAAAATTTCTCGCATCAGATAATCCACCATTCTCTTTATGAAACACTCTTACATTTGAATATTTCTCAGAATACTCATCACATAATTTTCCTGAATCATCTGTAGAACCATCATTTACAAGAATTATTTCAAAATTTTTATAAGTTTGTTTTTCTAAACTTTCAATTGCATAATGAAGATACTCTTCTACATTATAAACAGGAATAATAACACTAATAAGCATCTATCTCACTCCATTCTTTTTGTTTCTTCTTAACTAATGAGTTAGCAAAACAATCAAAAATTCTTTTCATTCTATAATTAAAACTAATTAAAGATGTCACGTTCTTTTCTTTATCGTATTTCCATCTAAAGCCACATTTATTAGCGTAGTCAAATAATTCATACATTTCTTCTAATTTATCATTCATTATTGCTAGCTGACACTGTTTATTTATTAAATAAATTAATGCTTCTCTGACAATATTTTCTTGAATCTTGTCAGTATGGATTTCCTTATAAAATTCTAATATTCTTTTAGTTACTCTATAGTGATGATCCGATTTTTGTTTCATAATATTAATATGCATACTTTGATCTGGCCTACCTAAAAAGTATTGATAAATATCTAAATTATAATATACATAATTTTTTACATATTTTATAGGCAACAATGTGTATTCAGTATCTACATAAAATGTTTTTTCACTCAATCTTATGTTATTATTTTTTAAAATAGATGTCTTGTACGTTAGTGCGTGCATTGGAATTCTTCTATCTGGTAAACCCTCTAAGATAACATCTGGTACAATCCTTTCTACAAAACCAATAGTTTTTTTACTATTATTATACACATGTTGTTCTGTATAATTTGAAATTACCATATCTACATCTATTATTTTTAACTTTTCTAATAACGTTTCAAAACTACTGATATCTATCCAATCATCACCATCAATAACTTTAAAATATTTCCCTTTAGCTTCAGTTATTCCTACATTTATAGTTGAACCATGTCCACCGTTTTCCTTAGAGATTATTCTTAAATCTAAATTAGAGTCTATAATTAAATTTTCGACTACTTGAACAGAATTATCTATACTACCATCATTAACAACAATCACTTCAAAATATTTATAATATTTCTCATTAACTTCTAAAAATGAATTTATACATTTTTCTATATATTCAGAAATATTATATGTCGGTACAACTATTGTAAGCAATTTATCTTGCATGTTCTCCTCCTGTCATTTCTTCAATCAAGTTAACCCATTGTTGAAGAATTCTTTCTTTACTGAAT
This sequence comes from Gemella haemolysans, assembly GCA_032567735.1. Taxonomy (GTDB): domain Bacteria; phylum Bacillota; class Bacilli; order Staphylococcales; family Gemellaceae; genus Gemella; species Gemella haemolysans_E. The sequence continues at coordinate 22,940 of JAWHCX010000004.1, forward strand.
TTCTCTGTATCAATCAAAGAATTTTCAGAGAATCTTCCTCTTAACTCTTTACCTTCAATAAGTTTACAAATTTTATTACTCATTTCATTAATATCAAAGTTATCAATTAAATATCCATTTTCGCCATCTAGAATTATTTCTGACGGTCCCGTTGGGCAATTAAAACTAATAATTGGTAATCCATACTGTTTTGCTTCTAATAGTACTAAAGGTAATCCTTCATAGCGAGAAGTCATTACATATACTCCATGATTGGGATATATGTTCTCTATCCCCTTAACATTTCCTTTAAAATTCACCTGTGTTATTACTCCGCCTTCTTTTAACTCAGATATTAACTTTTCTTTAATATGATCATCACCAGATCCATATATATTCCATTTCCAATCAGGATATTTTGATAATACATTGATTGCTACTTTTGATAAATAGTCGTATCCCTTTTGAAAATGAAAGCGACCTACTGTTAAAATTTTTTTGGATTCTATCGAATATGTTTCATTATTTCTAAATATATCTCCCATCCAATTATAGATATAACTAACTCTATCTTTTGAAATTCTATATTTTCTAACGTAATTTAACTTATCTTTTTCTGTTAAAGTTATTATTTTACTTGCACTATATGCACCTATATATCTTTGTATTTTCTGTACCCGAGTTCTGTTATCCGATATAGAATTTGTATGATCACAAGAAACAAACTTTGTTTTCAATCCAAGTGTTCCTGCTACTCCTACAGCATTCATTGTAATCCCAATTCCAAATAAAATACTTATATTATTCTCAACAACGTATGATCTCAGTAATTTTACAGCCTTAAAAAAGTCTTTCGTCATGGATAACTTCTCTTTGGATAAAACCTGATAATGTATATCTTCACCTAATTCAAAGAAAACTTCCCTAGTAGCAAAAATTGAAAGTAAGTGGATTTCATACTTCTCTGACAGCTCGTTTGCTAGATTAACCGCAACCTTTAATCCCCCATCAGCTTCATTTACTACCCATTTTACAAAACATATCTTTTTCTTCATTTTTTCATCCTATAACTTTCTATCTATTAATTTAGAATAAAAATTATTCTTATTTGATTTAATTTCTTCAGATAACTTATACGTTGTTTTGAATACTTTCGTAGCTTCTGTAATATTATCCCACACTTTTTGATTAAATTCATCTCCTAAATGTATTTCTAACCAAAATAAATTAGGATTAGATTCTCCCAATTCCAGCATCTGATTTCTTATTATTTCACTATATTCAAATCCTAAATCAAAAATATAATCAATTAGTAAGTAATCAATTTGCAAATCAAATTTCTTATAATATTCAAAAAAGAAATCTCTTGTAAAAGTAAATAATTCACTGTTCCCCGATAGTACAAATGTTTTCCATCTATGTTTAGAAACATTAGGAGAATAATCCTCCATATCTCCTGTTTTAATTGTATAGAATCTCTTCATAAATTTAGATGAATCAAAATCTTTCTTTAAAAGTACTGTCGAATCTAGCCAGACACCTCCATACTTTGCCAATAATGAAACTCTTAATAAATCAGCAAGAGCAGTATGAGTTAGTATTCCCTTTTTTATTTTATCAATAATATACGGAGGAAAATCGACATATTCAAACATTGACTTTTCATCTAATAATATAAATTCGAAACCTTCTTGCTCTGCATATTCTTTCGAATTATCTAATATAGCTTTCACTAACTCAGGAGCCGAATTATATCCTTGTAACCACAAACTCCATATTACTTTGCTATTTGTTTTATTATGAGACTTGAATTCATAATTTTGTAAAAATGAACTAAATTCTGAAATTAGAAATTCTTTTGTTACGCTATGTCTTTTTTCACAAATTCTCCTTGCATTCCTCTCTCCGATAAGACGTGGAATTTGACCAAGGAACTTTCCAGCTAGTTGCCAATTCAACACATTACTTGGAAAATAATTCTTTTTACTTTTTATGTCTTTATAATAGTTCAATGTTTTTCTTATTTTATTCATTACTATTATTCTCCTAAACTCAAAATCTCATACTGGTGAGGAACTCTCTGTTCTTTTGGTGGAAGCTCCATATAGTTTTCACCGTATATTGCAGATAAATATTCATTAGATTTTTCTGGGACACTTAACTCAACTGTTTCAAATTGTAATTTTCTGGCATTTCCAAAGTATTCACTTGGAACTAATTCTCGAAGCTTATATGCCCCTGTATAATTTCCTGCATATCCCTCTGTCACACTATATTTCTTTATAGTAGCTAGATACTTTTGTTGCGCCTTTTCAAAAGACAGTAAATTTTCAATTTTTACAATCCCTGCAATTTTAATTATTGCCGTTTCATACCAAGGTCTGTTCATTTTATTTTGATTCACTATTGAATTGAATTGAGATAACTGTACCATCATTCTTCTAAATAGGTACTGTTTCTCATGCAATTTTCTCTTCACACCTTTTTCTGGTAGACCATCAATCGGAAATATATCTATCCACAAACTCTCCTCTTGCTCTATATTGCTATAATTCATAATAATCTTTGTTGAAGTATCTCGAATTACTGAAAAAGCTTTTTTATAACCAGGAGTATCTTCACTTAAAAATAGATATCTATCATTAAATTTTTCACTAGCTATTTTTTTAAATTTCTCATAATCTTCTCTGGGCATACCTATGTCTATATCATCGTCCCAAGGAATAAATCCACCATGCCTAACAGCACCTAATAATGTTCCACCTAGTGCATAATACGTCAAGTTATTTTCTTCACATGTTTCGATAAAAATTTTAAGTATTTCTAAAATTTTATTTTGAATTATTTTTATCTGAGACATATTTCCTCCTTTAGAAACTTTCTTTATATTTCTTTTTGAAAAACTTCGCTTTTAAAAATGCTCCTCCTTTTTTTAACCAATTCACTTCAAAAGCATCAAAAAATGGTACTTCTTTCACTTGATAATTCTTATATTCTAACCAAACATTAAATAAAAGCTCACTTACTCTTCCGAATAATCTTGCTTCAAAAGCTGTAAGATTAGCTACATCTACTCTATTTTGTAGTTCAAATAGAATTGGGAATAGCCACGAACAATATTCATCGAGTAATTCTTTTTTCATAATAAACATATTAAACATATGTCCACTAGTTTGTTTCATAACTTTATCAAAAGCCTTAATATACTCTGGTGTCATCTCTGAAATAATATCTCTTGTTTTATCAAGATGACTACCATCTAGTGTGTTTGCATAATGATCATAAAGTGTTTCAATGTAATATTTTCTTAATTTTGGAACTAAAATATCCGCTTCTTTTAGGTACTCTTCTGTACTCTTTTTATCTAAGACTACTTCATTTATATTAATACCTTCTTTATATTTCACTTTTTTGGTACTAAAGTATCTACGGTAATGATCCAATCCAATATAATCTACATCCAGATTTTTCCATGCCCAGTACACTCCTGTTAACTCACAAAAGTATGGATTTAAACACGATATGTTTTCACCAATACTATCTTTTTGATAACCAAGTTCACCTTTACCTTCAGCACCAACATGAATAGGCAGGTATATTTCGTCTTTAGGAGGAGTAAACTCTTTATGTGTTGCTATTAATATTCTAATTTTTGTAGTCAAATTTAATCCTCTCTCTTCCATTTTATCAATTTTTATGTTAATATATCCATATTCACTTATATTAGTCTGTGTTTTAGTTTGGCGACGAAACACAGTCTTTTTTTATTTAACTACTTGTAGACGTTAATACGCAGCATCCCTTGTTATTATTCTTTTCAATTCCAGGAAAAATATTTTTACATCTAATTTCAACGAACAATTATCCACATAATACAATTCTACATCACATCTTTCTGGATAACCTACTTGACTTCTTCCACTAACTTGCCACCACCCTGTTGCTCCAGGTTTAACAGATAAAAATTTTGTTGCTCTTTCTCCATATTGAAGCAACTCTTCTGCTATAACAGGCCTAGGTCCTATAAAGCTCATGTCTCCTTTTAGGATATTAATAAATTGTGGAATTTCATCAATACTATGTTTTCTTATAAATCTACCTAATCTAGTCATCCTTGGATCTTCTTCTGGTAAAAGTTTATAACTATTTTCTATATATTTTTGATAAAGTTTCGGATCTCTTTTCAAAATTTCTTGAGCATTTTCTACCATTGATCTATATTTATAAATTTTAAATCTTTTACCATTCAAACCTATTCTTTCCTGAGAAAAAAATATTTTCCCTTTATTTTTTCCAAAACTGTAAAAGATAGCTAGGATGATAGTAACTATTACTAACACTATCATCCCTACTAATGCTATAGATATATCAAATAATCTCTTGAAAAATAAATACCCGGCTTTACTCCTTACTCCCTCGAACTGTCTATTAACTAAGTTCTTTTCCATTATATTTATTTTCCCTCCCTACTATTTTTTATCCCCTTTTATTCCATAGCTACCGTAGTGACCGTAGTAACCACCGTACCCTAGTTCATTTGAGTTAACTTTGTTTAAGATTACACCTAGGAATTCTGCTCCACCTTTTTCTAGTTGTTCTTTTGCTTTTTCTATACTTTTCTTCTTAACGCGATTCGCTTCGACTAAAAGCACTACTCCATCAGTCTTAGGAGCCACGATAGCTGCATCGATTACCTGTCCGATAGGTGGTGTATCAATAATTACATAATCATAATACTCTCTGAAAACTTCAATCATAATATTGAAGTTTTTATTTTGTAATAATCCTGTTGGGTTCGGTGGTACTTGACCAGCTGGAATAACATTAAGGTGCTCTACGTCAGTTTCATAAATAACGTCCTCAATTGGAGATACTCCAGAAAGATAATTAGTTAATCCACTAATTTTGTGTTTGAATTTGAAACGTCCTGCCATAACAGATTTACGTGTGTCAGCATCAACTAGAATAGTTTTAAGACCTAATTTCGCTAGTGAAATAGCTAAGTTAGTTGACACTGTACTTTTCCCTTCATTTTCCGAAGTTGATGTTATTGCGATTACTTTTTTATCTTTTCCTAGAAATTGAATATTAGTACGTAATGCGTTGTAATATTCATCATTTTTAGGATCTACTATCTTTTGGTTTGTTAGTAAATTAATTTGTGCCATGTTTTCTTATCCTATCTCTTTCCTGTTTTTGTATCTGGAACTACACCTAAAAGCACAAGCCCCATTGTTTCTTCAATATCTTCTGCTCTCTTAACTCTATCATCTAATAATTCAAATAATACTACTCCCGCTACAGCTAAAATAAATCCTAATGCTGTCGCTAAAATTGCGTTTCTAGGAATATTTGGAGAGCTTGGTGATGTAGCAGCTTTTGCTTCTTCTAGTGTTGTTACATCATCAATTTTCGTTACTTCTTTAATTTGATCTGCTGATACCTCTTTTAGAGTATTCGCTAAGTCACTCGCTACTTGTGGATCTTTATCTCGAACAGTAATTGAGATAATACGTGTGTCTTTTGGTGCTTCTACGCTAACTTTCCCTGCTAATTGTTTTGCCGTAAGTCCTAGACCACTTTTCTCTGCAACATTCTCCATAACTTTGTTAGAAAGAATAATTTCTTTATAGTCTTTTACTAATAGTGATCCTAATTGAACGTCTTGTGTTGTGATTGCTTTATCATCTTTCTTTTGGTTAACTACGTACACTTTCGTAGTAGATGAATATTGTGGTGTCACTAAGAAAATACTATAAACAAGTGATGCTGCAGTAAATAATAATGTTACTAATACTATTAATATTTTCTTCTCCCAAATTCTTCTTAACAGTAGCATAATATCTAACTGTATCAAATCTTTTTCTTGATTATCCATTTTGTTGTTTTTCCTCTCTTTATATTATTTTATTCATTAATAATTTTTCTTGATTTTTTTCGAATAACTCATATGCAATTGTTGGTCCGTATTTTTCCTCAATAATATCATATGCTTCTTTCATAAATGTTCTACGAGAATCCATATTATGCATATCGCTTGCGATGAAGTGAACTAGCTCTTCATCCAAGTATTTCTTAGCACGTTTTTTATAATGTTTATGTTTATCACCGATTAATTTTGGCTTAAGAACACTTGCTGCATTAACTTGGATATAAGCACCCATGTTAATTAACTCCTGCACACCTTTTCCATCTACATCGTTGTACCTTTCAACGTGCGCTACTACCGGTGTTAACCCTAGTAAGATTATCTTATTTATTGCTCGATGGATTTCTTTATAACGCATTTCATAAGGGAACTCGACTAATACGTAATCCGTATTAGCTAATCTTGGGTATACACCACTTTCGATTTTTTCAATTTCTCCTTCTTTGTAGTAGACTTCACTTCCTAAGTAAACTTTTAGATCATCTGCTACCTCAGTTGCGATTTCTTCTACTCTCTTGAAATTTTCTTTAATTATTTCTATGTCTGTTTCGAACATCCCGCGTCTTCTGTGAGGTGTTGCGATAATAGTTCTAACACCTTGTCTGTAACTCTCTTCTAGTAAATCACGAGTATCTTTCTCAGTTTTCGCTCCGTCATCCACTCCGAAAATCACATGGGAATGTATGTCTATCATTCTAATACCGTCTTTCATCTATTTACCTTCCAATACATCTTTAATATTCGCTGTAACTTCTGCTAAACTCTTATCATCAATTTGCATCATATATAATTGTGCTCCAGGCATTGCATATGATGGTAAACCAATACTTCCAGTACCTGTCAACGCCTGAGAAGTTACATTATAATCTTTTCCTGCGCTTAGTTGTTCATTCGCAAGTCCCATAGCTGTTTCTATCGGCATATTTGTCTGAATCGATGTGCTTAGTTCTTTAATTACACTTTGATAATTCGCTAATCCTTCTTTCGAAGTTAGTTTTTTAATTATTGCTGCAATAACTTTTTCTTGATTTTTCCCACGATCGTGATCTCCACTAGCTAAACCATATCTTTCACGAACAAATATAAGCGCTGTTTTAGAATCCATGTGTAATAAACCTGGTTGGAAAGATTTTTCTCCTCCATGTGATATAAATGCTTGATCATTATACACATCTACCCCACCAACTGTATCGATTAGTTTTAGGAATGATGTGAAGTTAAGTCTTGCATAGTAATCAATTTTAATACCGTAGATATTCTCTAATGTATGAATTGATGATTCAACTCCGTATAGTCCTGCGTGCGTAAGTTTGTCATATTGATTATTACCACCGTCAGCAATTTTCACATATGAGTCACGTGGTGTTGTAGTTAATAAGATTTTTCCAGTTTTTTTATTAACTGTCATAATAATGTTAACATCTGAACGACTTACACTCGATACTGGTCCGTATGTATCTATACCACTTATGTAGACGTTGAATGTATCTCCAACATTTTGTTTTACTTTCGTATTTACAGTTTTTCTAATTTTATACGAATATATTACTTTAGTTTTATCGTTAAAATCTGGGTGTTGACTTGTGATTAAGTCTTCAAATGAACTGTTTAGCACCATCGCTCTAGCAGTTCCCGCTGTTAGTTCTTCATAAGCTGAGAAGTAGTTTTTCGATTCTGAAAGATTTAAACTTTGTTTTTCTTTATCGCGAATCTCTTTCATCAACTTATTGATATTTTCTCCATCTGAAGAAACTGGCGCTGATACTGTAGCATCTTTTAAGTCAGCTAGTTTTTCAGCTTTGTCATTTTTTAAGACTACAACATTCATCGTATATTCACTTACCGTTGCATTGTTATTTAAGTTATCGAATAGCCCAATTGCTGTTCTAAATTGCATGTAAGAAAACACTAAAGCAATATTCATAATTATTAACATAATTACATTAAATATTTTCGCTTTTTTCTTGATAATTAGGAATATCGACAGTACTATCGCTGCGATTATTACTCCGATTATTGCATAATTGACTCCTCTAAAGTTTAGGAAGTCGTATTTTAACATCGTCCAACTTACTAGTCCTCCAAGTATAATCAGCAAAGTAGCCAATACTCCATTAACTATGTCAAAAGCTCCTATACCGGATTCAGTTCTAGCATTACGACTATTTGAATTTCTTCTCATTATTTTCTTATCCTCTTTAATTTATAAAATTTTCTAAGACAGCTCAGATTTAATCGTTCCTCACTGTTTATTAGTTCTCCATCTATCTGAAAATATTTCTGATTTGTCATCACTGTTAATGAGTTCGTAGTTAAATGTTTAACTCTTTTTAATCTATTGTGTTTTTTTAGAAGTAAGCAAAGGTAATTGTAGATAAATGTTAGAATATTCATGTTTTCCATGACCATAATATGAAGTTTGCCATCTTGACCTGTGGCAGTTTGTGAAAACTTTATCCCACCACCTTCATAAGGTTGAATCATAACATTTAGTAAATATAGGCTATCAGTATCTATTTCACCAGAATCCCACGATATTTTCGCCTTATATTTTTTCAGCATGAAAATACCTATTACTCCTTGAAGAAGATAGATATACTTTCCTATATATTTTTTTAATTTTGAGCCATTAGCTCTTTTAATTATGTCAGCATTAAAACCGATATCAAACCCCGAACAGAATTTTCTATCGTTAACAACACCTGCATCATATTCTATAAATTTGTTTGAATCTAATAATTTATTTATTTCAACAGTTTTATCGAACTTTATAGATCTCGCGAGATCATTACCAGAACCGTATGCAAGATAAATGAATTCTTTACCGTGATAGTTATTTATCACTTCGTTAATAGTACCATCACCACCGATGACAATTAATTCATCACCTCGTATTTCATTCATCAAGTCTCTTGCATTCTTATTTTTAGAGGTTTTCAGCACCTTGTACTCCTGCTTTTTCCTCTTTAAATCATGCTCTATTTTTTCAAGTTCAACAAGACTGTTCTTACTCCTAGAATTTACAATTATTTCAATCATTTTACGAACCTATTCAAAAATACTTCATCCTAACAATTATACTACAAAAACAAGCATTTATCAAAGATTTGCCTATTTTAAAACGCTTAAAACAATAGATTATTTTACTTATTTTAAAACAGATTCTATCATTACAATTTCCGAAAAAAATTCTTCCAGAAAAATTATTTTTTATTTTAGATAATTTATAAATTTAATTCTTATTATTTTAGTAGATATTTCAATTTGAAATTTTTATCCTTAGGTTTTTGAACGTTTTTACACTAGATTTTATTAGATTACAACCTTTAAACCACTCCATATCATTAACTATTTGAGAATTTAGCACCTCATTTTACACTTTTTACATAAAAAAACTATCCTATTGACGTTCAGACGAAACAATTTATTTTCGACAATTTTCAATCAATAGAATAGTTTATTATTTTTAACAAATATAAGTAACCTACTCTTATAGGTACTCTAATCTGTCTATTTCTGGTTTTTCAGATGTTTGTGTGAAATCTGTGTTGATTGGATTTTTAGGCGCTTTTCTTACGAATAGCATAACCGCTACAACAAAGTATAGTAAGTATACAGGAAGTAGTATTCCAACTGTCATTACTCCGATTACTATCGCTGAAAGTAAGAATAAAATTCCTGAAACAATTCTCGCTTTCATAGTAAATGACGCTATTAATGCTAATACTAAGGCTACAATCGCAACTATTGTATAAATTTTTACTAATAATACAAGTAACGATACGATGTCTAAACCTGAGCTTTTTAGTAATGATTCTACTCCTGGGTCTTGTAATAAGTTATAAAGAATCGGTTCAAATTCTTTTTGTTTAAACGCAGTCGCTAACTGACTAGAAAATGCTCCAAGAGATAGTAACCCTGTTATAAGTATCATAATAACATTCGCGATCCACGCTAAGATTTTTTCAACTTTTCTGCTAAATGGTTTCATAAAGTGCTCCTTTTAAAATGTGTTGATTAAATTATATCACAAAATACTTTAAATTAGTAATATTTAGCCTTTTCTTGTAAATAACAAGATCGCAACAATAAAATACAACAAATAGACAGGAAACGCAACTTCTGTCGCCATTCCAGCAATCATAATAGCCAAGAATAAAAATAGTACCCCTGAAAAAATTCTTTTTTTCATCGTGAAAGTCGCTAATAACGCTATAAGTGATGTCAGTAAGACTGAAAATTTAATAAATTTTATAAGAAATTCAACCATTTTATCAATATCTATTCCTGTATAAAGAAAAAAAGTTTCTCCGGATTTAGATAACGTTAAACTAATAAATTCAGGAGTTAAAAATATTGCTTCCAGCTGTCTTCCAAAAAATCCCGTATACATTAAGACTACCACTGAAATCATCATAATATTGGCAATCCACGCTAGTGTTTTTTCTATTTTCCTACTTCTTGCTTTCATAAACTTCTCCTTTATTTCAATTAACATCTAAATTATATCATAAATAATTATGGTTTATATAGAATTTTTCAGATATTCTAATTCTTTTCAAAGTTTATTCTAGAACCATTAACATCGACTTTCTCCATACCACAGATTTGACAAAGAACCTAAAAAACCTAAGTAGCAAAATACTACTTAGGTTTCTAATTAATTTTTTCGTTTACCCCGGAATTGGCTATGACTTGATTTGGCTGCAATTTAATTCGACTGTAAATCCATTCGACTATGAGTCTATTTGACTGCATACCAATTCATCTACAAAATAATTCGGCTGCAAACCTAATTGAGTTACAAACCTATTCGGCTGTGAGTCTTATTGAATGCAAGCCCATTTGAATACGAGCTAGCTTATCTCTATCTAATTGACTACGAGCCTACTTGTCTGCGAACCTGATTTGTACGCAAGATTAGTTGGCTATGAGTTTAAATTTTTAAAACCCTTAAATACTATCTTCCACGACGTTTTGCTTGTGGAGCAGCTTTTCTTACAGGTTTGTGGTTTTGTTGAGCAACAGGTCTGTGCGCTGCTGGTTTTTGAGCTACTGGTCTGTGTACCACAGCTGTAGGTCGTTGAGTTGGTCTGTGTGTAGTTACTACTGTAGGTTTATGGTTTGTCACTACTGTGTGATTTGTAGTAGAAGAGTGACTTACAGAACCCGAAGCAACTAGTTGTTTATGAACTTGAGTTGTAGCTACTACGTGAGCTTGTGTTTGAGTAGTTACATAAGTATATGTTTGAGTGTACGGTTTGCTAATTTGGCTAGCTGGCTTTTTAGTGAAGTACACTTGGTATACTAATTCTTGATCATAGATTTTATTAGCTGCGATTTGATTTTTACTTTCATTAGAAAAATCACGTTTTGATATATTGTATTCGTTAGCTAAATTTTGAGGAAGAGAAATTGTCGCAAATACGTTCTCATCTCCTGATAATTTTGCACTTTCTGCTAATTTTTTGTTAGTACCTTCTTCAAGGTAATCAACTCTTACGTTGATTTTTTTGTTTGCAGCTTCTACTTTTGCATCATTTACATTAGCAAATGAGAAAACTAGTAATGCTGGCAATACTGCTTTTAAAAGTTTTTTAAACATAGTTTCTCCTTAATTTGTTTTTTTCGGAATTGATATCTAATATAAATACGTATCTTTACCGGAATTAATAATATCATAAATGGAAATTTACGTCAATCATTTTTTAAATAAATTTTATTTTTTTACAAACTTTTATATTTCTATAGACCGAGTCTTCTATTACATTACAACCTAACTTAAAATATACTTAAAATATAGTTAAAATAGCGTTGATTATCTTCACCAATACTCTAATTTTCTAATGTATAATGTATTAATATTTTTTATATAGGAAGTTTTAAATAAAATAATATAAACATATTTAATCAATGTACGTCAACCGTACTTTTCTTTTTATTTAAAACAACTATAACAACCTTACTATATAAAAAAATCGAGGCTGAGATTTCTCTCATACCTCGATTTTTCAGTTATCATAAAGCGTCTTAGGAGTTAATCCTATTTATCTTCTTTTTGACGTCTTCTTACTGCTAATGCGATTCCTGCGATTAACGCTCCGAATCCCGCTGCAGCTGAGTTAGAAGTTTCGCTACCTGTGTTAGCTAAACGTCTAACTGGCGCTTTAACTTCTGGTGGTGTTACTTTTTCGTATACATGTTCAACATCTCCATTTGGTAGTTTCTTAGTTTCTAAGAATCTGTATCCTGGGATATCTTTCTTCGGTGTTTCTCCTTCTTCTGTTGGATATCCTGGAATTTCTTTTCCTTCTTTATCCTTGAATGAAGTTTTAACTTTTTCGTATACGTGCTCTGTATCTCCGTTTGGAAGTTTCTTAGTTTCTACGATTTTATATCCTGGAATATCTTTCTTAGGTTTTTCTCCTTCTTCTGTTGATTCCACAGGTTTATTATTTTTATCAACAGTAATTAGGTTTCCTTCTTTATCTTTGAAGAATGTTTTAACTTTTTCGTAGACGTGTTCTGTATCTCCATTTGGTAGTTTCTTAGTTTCTACGAATCTGTATTCTGGAATGTCTTTCTTATCTACTGTTCCTGGCTCACTTGGATATTTCGGAATTTCGTTTCCTTCTTTATCTTTGAAGAATGTATTTACTTTTTCGTAAACATGCTCTGTGTCTCCGTTTGGTAGTTTCTTAGTTTCTACGAAACGGTACTCTGGGATATCTTTCTTAGGTTTTTCACCTTTTTCAGTTGGAACTTTTGGAATTTCATTTCCATCTTTGTCTTTATGGAATGTTCTTACTTGTTCATAGATGTGACGAGTATTTCCATGCTCATCAGTGATTGTTTCTTTATATCTGTATCCTGGAATATCTACCTTAGGTTGTTCTCCATCTTTACTTGGGAATCCTGGAATTTCTTTACCATTTTCATCTACATAGTCTGTACCTGGACGAACTGTTGGAGTGTAAGTCGCAGAGATTGTTTTTCCTGCTTTATCTTTTCTTACAACAGTTACACCTTCTCCTGTTCCTACGTAATCTTTTTCTGGAGTGAATGTTACTTTACCATCTTTATCGATAGTATAAGTTCCTTCTCCTTCAACAACCATCTTAGTTGATCCATCAGCAAATGTTGGTGGTACATTTAAATCTACGTCTCCTGTAAATTCTGGCGTATCTGATTGAGGAGCATTCTTAGGTCCTTCTGTAGCTTTGTCTTTAGTTGCTGTTACTGGTGTTACTGTTGGAGTGTATTTAGCCGTTACTTCTGTTCCGTTCTTATCTACACGTTGTACAGTTACTCCTGTAGCTGTTCCTAGGAATTCTGGTTCTGGTGTGAATGTTACTTCTCCAGTCTTAGGATTAATTTTGTATGTTCCTTCTCCTTCAACTGTTACAGAATCAACTGGATCACCTGACTTAGGATCGATTAATTTCGCTGGTTCGTCAGTATTAATTTCAACAATTTCTTCTTTTCCATTGATTTTCACTGATCCACCTTCAAATACTGGTGTTCCTGTTTGTGGTTGACCTTTTGGTCCTACTGATGTCTTATCTTCTCCAGTTGGCGTTACTGGCACTACTTTTGGAGTATACTTAGCTGTTACTGGCGTTCCATTCTTATCTACACGTTGAACTTCTACACCTTTTCCTTTTCCAGTAAATTGTGGTTCTGGTTGGAATTTAACTTTACCATCTTCAATTGTGTATGTTCCTTCTCCAGGGATTACTACTGGTTTATCAGTTGGTTTTCCTGTTTCTGGATCAATTAGTTTAGGTGCTTTTGCTTCATCAATCTCAACAGTTTTTGCTACACCATTAACCGTTACTGTTCCACCTTTGAATTCTGGTAATCCTGTTTGTGGTTTACCTTGAATATCTTTAGATTTAGCTGGTGTTGCTGTTGGAGTTACACCTTTAACTTTAGGTGTGTAGCTTGCTTGAACTGTTGTTCCGTTTGTATCTTGACGTTGAACAGTTACTCCTGTTGCTTGTCCTGTAAATTGCGGTTCTGGTGTGAATGTTACATTACCATCTTCATCGATAGTATAAGTTCCTTCATCTTTCACTGCAACTTTATCAGTTGGTTTTCCTGTTTCTGGATCGATTAATTTGGCAGGTACTGTTTCATCAATCGGAACTTCTTTATCTCCACCTTTAAATACTGGTTTCCCTGTTTGAGGTACACCTTGTACATCTTCTGATGTTACGTCTTCTCCTGTTGGTTTAACTGGAGTTACCGTTGGAGTGTATTTAGCTTTTACAGTTGTACCATTTGTATCCTCACGTTGAACTTCTACACCTGTAGCTGTTCCTGTAAATTGTGGTTCTGGTTGGAATTTAACTTTTCCATCTTCGATTGTGTATGTTCCTTCTCCATCTACTACAACTTTATCAGTTGGTTTTCCTGTTGTTGGATCGATTAGTTTTGGAGCTTTTGTTTCATCAATCGGAACAATTTTCTCTTCACCGTTAATCGTTACTTTTCCACCTTTGAATTCTGGTAATCCCGTTTGCGCTTTACCTTGAACATCTGTTGTTTCAGCTGGTGTTGCTGTTGGTTTAACTGGTTTGATGTTAGGTGTGTAAGTAGTTCTTACTGGAGTTCCATTCATATCCGCTGCTTGGATAGTTACTGGTGGAACTTTTCCTACGTATGTTTTATCTTCTGGTGTGTATACTGCAACTGGATCTTTACCATCTTCTTTAACAAGAGTATACTTACCGATTACTTTATTTGGATCTTTTGGATCTTTTACAACCACTTCATTTGTTGGTTTTCCATCTTCACCTACCAATGTAATTGAACCTCGATTAATCGGTACTGGATCTGATTTAATTGGATTTCCAACTGGATCTTCTAAATCTGCAGTTCCACCTTTGAATGTAATAGGTTGTTTTTGAGTCGCACCTTGTACATCAGTTGATTCAGCTGGCTTAGCCGTTGGTTTAACCCCTACGATTACTGGAGTATATTCAGCATCTACTTTTGTTCCATTCTTATCTTCACGTTGAACTGTTACTGGTTGAACAGGTCCTACATAAGACTTATCTGTTGGTGTGAATGTAACTACTCCATCTGAATCAATCTTATATTTACCAATTACATTTCCATCTGGATCTTTTGCTGGGACTTCATTCGTAGTTGATGGTTGTCCAGTTGTTGGATCAATTAATTTCGCTGGTTTATCGTAGTCGATTGGTACTTTTGAATCCCCTGGTTTGAAGTAAGGTTTACCTTTTTGTTCTTGACCTTGCACTCCTGTAGTAATGTTATCGAATCCTTCTGGTACTACTGGTTTAACAATCGGTGTGTATTTTGCAGTAGCTGGTGTTCCGTTTGTATCAACACGTTTTACAGTTACTCCTTTAGCTACACCTGTGAATTGTTTTTCTGGTTGGAAGTGAACTGTTCCATCTGGATCTACTGTGTATGTACCTTCTCCTGGTACCACTTTTTCAGTTGTACCATCTTCGAATGTTGCAGGTACTTTATCATCGATTGGGAATTCAGGATCTCCTTCAGTAAATTTCACTTTACTTTGTTGAGGTAATCCTTGAAGGTTTGTAGTAGTTTTATCTTGTCCTTCTGGTACTACTGGAGTCACAGTTGGAGTATAAGTTGTTTCAACTTTTGTTCCATTTTTGTCTGCCGCAGTTACTTTAGCTGGGTCTGGTGTTCCAGTAAAGTCTTTATTTGGTTGGAATGTAATCACTCCAGTTTCTGGATCTAGAGTATATGTACCTACTTCTTTTCCATCTTTAAGAGCTGGCATTGTTGTTACTTCATTACCATTTGGATCTACTAGTTTGATTGTTGACTTATCGATTGGTGCTGATTTGTCACCTTCTTTGAACATTGTAGTCGCATCTTGAGTTTGTGGTCTACCTTGTTTTCCTGAAGTTTCTTTAGGTTCTGCAGTTGGTTCTACAGCTTCAACTTCCGGAGTGTAATCCCCACTAGATGTAACTTCAACTTTATTTCCTTCTGAGTCAGTCGCTGTTACCGAAACTTTAACCTCTACTCCTTGTGCTTTACCTTTGAATGTTGGTTCTGGTGTGAATGTTACTTTACCATCTTTATCAATTGTATATGTTCCTTCTCCTGGTACTACAACTTTACCTTCTTCATCAGCACCTTCTAGTGAGTACTTAGCTGTAGACCAGTCTACATTTGTACCATCTGGAGTATTAGTTGCTGTGTTTAATTCAGAGAAACGCTCTTTACCTGTTTTAGATTCTTGAGGTTGTCCTTGTTTTCCTTTTGTTTCATCATTCGATGGTTTAACACCGTATACAGTTGGTGTATAAGTAGTTGAAGATTCTACTACTACTGGTTTTCCATCATCTCCTGTTAACGTTACATTAGCTGAAACTGTTAATGGTTTAGCCGTACCGATAAATCCTGGAGCTGGTGTGAAGTTCACTTTACCTGTGTTTTCATCAATTTCATAAGTACCTTCACTTGTAGTTACAGAACTTGCTTTTTTACCTGATACTGGATCAACTAGTTTGTAGTCAGATACTTCTGCATCATTTGGTAAACCAGTCTTGAATCCTTTTTCCATTGAATCAGTTTGTTCTTGTCCTTCTGCTCCAGAAGATTTTTCAGGTTTAGAAACTACGATGTAGTAAGTTGTTTCTGCAACTGCATCTTCTGTAACTTCTCCTGAGTCTGTTTTTCCTACTGTTGGAGTTGTTACAACACCGTTTGAATCAACAGCTCTTACTGTTACTTTGTAACTTCCATACTCACCTAGAGTATATGCTGCGATTTCTGGGTTTGCTAAGTTTTTCTCAGCTGCTGTTTTCAATGCTTCACGAGCTGTTTCTACAGCTTTTTCAGCTGCAAGAGCTTCATCACGAGCTGATTTCACTTTTGCTTCTACATCAGGTAATGCTGCTGCCGCTTTATCTAATTCTGCTTTTAGTGATGCTTGTTGTTCTTTTGCCGCATTTAATTTCTTCTCAGCTAAATCTCTCGCTGTTGGTGAAATTGTACGAAGATTTAAATCGTCTAATGCTTTTTGTGCGTCCTCTACAATTCTATCTTGACGGTCTACTAATTCTTGAATTTTCGCTAATTCATTTGCTGTACCTTGAGCATTTGCAACAGCTTCTGCTGCCGCTTTTGTTTTTTCTGCTGCAGTACGTTGTGCTTGAATAAATGCTTTTTCTTCAGCATCAGCTAAGTTGAATTCTTTTTTAGCTCCACTTGGTGAAGTTACCGTTAATTTAGTTTTAATTGTTTCAGATTGAGCATCATCTGACTCATCATCAATTTTATCTTCAAATGCTACATTTGCTTTTGGTGATTTCAATAAGTCTACAGAGTTTCCTTGTGTATCTGCGTAACTTGTTGATGTTCCAGTTGGTTTATCATTTTGAATAGAAGCTACATCTGTTCCAGTTGCTTCACGGAAAGCTACATATCCTTTAAATCCTGAATCTGTAGAAATCTTCCATCCAGCATTTGATTTTTCAGCAGTAACTGTAGAACCATCAGAAGCAGTCCATGTGTTTGTTACTGAATCATAAGTTACAGTAACAGTAACTCCTTTTGTATCAGCTGTTTGTGCTTTTGGTAATGCAGTAACTGTACGAGTTATATCTCCTACTGCTGTTACTTCACCATTTTTACGAATTTCAGCAATTTTTTCTGTTAAAGTAGCTGCTGAAGATGTTGTATTCCATGTACGAGTGAATTCGTAAACGATGTAATCCACACTACCATCTGCTTTTGCATCTGTATAAACACGACGTTCTGTTAATGTTGTAGTTCCATCTCCATTGTCTTTTAGTACATATGCATCTTCATTTGCAAGAGCATATTTACCAGTTGCGCTATTAAATGTAGCTGTATATTCTTTATTATTTGCATCTTTTACTTTCACAACTTCACGTTGTAAGTCCGCACGAACTTTATCAGTAGTTGCTTTAGCTACAATACTATCTACCCCAACATATTGTGTAGAATCTGAAGTTACTGGAAGAACGAATTTTGAAGGTGCTGTTGCTGAAGCATCTCCAAGTTGATCTCCTTCTTTTACAGCTGTATTAGTAGTTCCTGCAGCTACAGTCCATTTACCGTCTTTTACTACTAATTTTGTAACTGTTCCATCTGGCATTGTGATTTCTGCTTTATTAGCACCGTTAGAAACAGATACTGGAACTTTTGTTGCATACGCTTCAACATTAGATACAGTAATTTTTGGAGCTACTGCAATTGTAATATTTTCATGAGCTTCTTGACCATACATATTCCAATCCTGATTTTTCGCATTGGTTGTATTATTATAGTCTTTGGCGTAAACATTTGCTGTATAAATTCCAGCTTCTGACGCTGTTCCTGTAATATCTCCAGTTTTTGGATCATAATTTAATCCTGGTACAACATCATTTATCGAAGTTTTACTTCCCGTAAAATTACCATTTAAGGCTGTGTGGGCTGTGACAGTTTGTGGTCCGTTCTCGGTATTTACTTTAGATCCATCAACTGCAGTAAAAGTTGCTCCTTTCGTGCTTCCAGGAGCCGTTTTTGAACCGGCAACAACTTTTTCTCCATTGCTTCTGTATACATAACCAGTTCTTTCATCGCGACTCATTCCATCGTTATCAACATATTTAATATTATGGTTCACTTCATCTCCAATAGTTACCATTGTAGATGATCCTTGAATTAATGGAGCTGTTGAGTCTTGCCATCCAACCCATCCAGCTGTTAAGTCACGGAAAGTAATATCTTGAGTTTGACCGTCTTTTTCAACAGTGACGATATAACGCATATCATAAACACCATTTTGAAGAGTAGATGCTACGTATCCTTCTACAGTATCTGTTTTTTCATTATATCCTGTACCAGGAACTAAGTTACTTAGTTTGATATCTTTAATTTTATATCCCGCAGCTTCTGCTTCCGGTGATAAAGTGAAACGTTTTTTAGCATCAGTGATATACACGTAGTGATTGCCTTGTTCATATGTGTATCCATAAATTTCTGTAGCTAAGTATTCGTAAGAACCACCTGCACCCCATATTGTATTCCCATTAGTTTTTCCTGTAGCACGAAGTTTCCCTTTCCATAGAGCAGCTTCACGACCAAGTTTCTGAGCTTCTGTTTTTGATAAAGGAATATCAGTACGACCACTTATCCCTGCTTGTCCACTATTAGCCGCAGGCACATCTGTATTGTCTGATTGATATCCGTGAACATAAATTTTATATTTGTCGTTACCGTCTAATACTTTATAAGATTTACCTGTAGAACCAAGAAATTCTCCATTTTCTTTTCTTAAGTCTGTAGATGCTGCAGTATATCCTTCGTTAGCTGAAAGAGCTACTCCATATCTACCGTCACGACGAACACCAGCATTTTCTAATTCAGCGTAAACAGCTTTAATAGAGTTGCTTAATTCTTCTAAACTTCTAGCGATTTGTTCTTTAGTTACATTGTCGCTTCCTAGTAAGTTATTAGCTACTTTGATTACTTCTTCGTTTTTAACTACTGCTTTTTCTACAGCTGGTTTAGCTTCGATTTTAACTTCATTTTTACGAATCGCTTCTTTAGCTAATACGTTAGTCACTTCTGCTTCTGAAGTTACTTGTGTTAATTCTTTCTTAGCTTCTTTTACTTCTGAAGTTTGTTTTTCTTCAGATTTTGCCTTAGCTTCTTCTTTTTTTGCTTCCTCTTTAGCTGTTACTGCAGTTGCTTCTGATTCTGCTACTACTGAAGATAGTACATTTAGTGTTGTTACTTTCGTATTGACTTCATCTTGAGTTGCATCAGCTTTTGCGAATACTTCTTTCGCTTTCGCTAATTCTTCACGAGCTGTTTTTAATGCAACTTCATCAGCATTTTTAGCCGCTGCTAATTTTTGTTCTAAGTTTTCAATACTTGCTTTTAGAGCTGTTTTATCAGCTACTTTTGTTTTTGGAGCTTCCACTTTCCCTGCTACTACCGCTGAAACACTTTCTTTAGTGTTTTCTACAGCTGGTTTAGTTTCTGCTTTCGGTGCTTCTACCGCTTTCTCCCCTACGTTGGTTGTGTTATCAGTTGTCGTATTATTCGACACTTCTTCACTTGCTTGAGCTACTGCTCCAGCACCCAAGAAGATACTCGCACCGATAACTACCGACGCTGTACCGACTTTGAATTTTTTAATTGAATAAGATTCAACTTTTGTACCTTCTTTAGTAGTTTTTAAGTACTTATTATTTTTTCCTACCATTAATATGCCTCCATTTTTTTATATTTATAATACTAACTTTTGTAAAAAACTTATTTTTTCATAAAGTTTACCTATTATATAATTATACAAAATATATTCTATCAGAATTTTATTCAAAAGTCTAATATTTATCTTTGTAAATTAGTAATAATTATCAACTTTTAAAAGGTTATCAAAAATATTATTTTTTATGAAAATTTTTTCTTAATTTTATAATTTAATTGTATTTTTTAAACATAAATTTCTATTTATTTTACTTTCATAAATTAATCCCCATGGTTTATATGTTCATTAACATATCTTCCCTCTAATTTTAAAGTCAATCGAATTTTACAAAGAACCATAGCTACTAGAATAGCGATTATTATCGATTAGAAAACAAAAAAAATCGAGGATGAGATTGTTCTCATTCCTCGATTTATGACTAATAGTCGTAAAGTTACTCTACTTTAATCCTATTTATTTTTTTGACGTCTTCTAACTGCTACTGCAATTCCTGCGATTAATGCTCCGAATCCTGCTGCAGCTGTGTTAGTTGTTTCGTTACCAGTGTTTGCTAGACGTTTAAATTCAGATTTAACTACGTCTGCTGGACTTCTTTCTCCTTTTGGTTTAGATGGAGAATTTGGATCCATTGGTTTTTCTGGTGTGTTTGGAGTTCCTGGTTTTTCACCTGGGTTACCTGGAGTTTGACCTGGTGTTCCTGGTTTCTCAGGTTTTTCAGGAGTTTCTTCTTTAATTTCCTTGTATACGTAAGTAACTTCTGTTGTTCCTTCTGTTACTTTACCAGTTTCGTCACCTTTAGTTGCAGTTGGCACTAATACATATTTCTTACCATCTTTTGTAGTGATTACGGCTGGTTTGTTATCAGTTGTGTCATATGCTGAATTTATAGATCCGTCTGTAGTATCTTTAACATCTTCTGCGATTGTGTTACCCGCTTCGTCTACATAACGAACTACCACGTTTCCTTTAACTTCTTTGTACACACATGTTACTTCTGTTGTTTTACCTGCTTCAACACTTCCGTTTTCGTTACCTTTAGTTGATGCTGGTACTAATTCGTATACTTTTCCTTCTGGGGTAGTGATGCGAGTTGGTTTCACATCTTTATCCATAGTATTGTACGCTGCACCTGGTTTACCATCTTTAGTACCCACAACGTCTGCTTGAAGTGTGTTTCCAGCTTCATCTACGTAGTGAACTACTACTTGTCCTGCTTTTTCGTATACGTAAGTGATTTCTGTAGTACCTTCTACAACAGCACCGTTTTCTGGTTTAGAATCTTCTTTAAGTTCTTTTACTGTTAAGTAGTAAACAGTTCCGTCTTTTTCGATTTTCTCTGGTTTGTTGTCAGTTGTATCATATTTCTCACTTAGTGATCCATTTTCTACATCTTTAGTATCTGCAGCTAATGTGTTTCCTTCTGTATCAACGTAGTGAACTACTACATTACCAGTGATTTCTTTGTACACGTAAGTTACTTCTATAGTTTCTCCAGTTTTAACTTTACCTGTTTCATTACCTTTAGTTAATTGAGGGATTAATTCATATACTTTTCCTTCTGGAGTAGTGATACGGTTCGGTTTCATTCCATTACCCGCAGTATTGTAGTCTGAGTTCGGTTTACCGTCTTTTGTATCAACACCACTCACTTGAATAGTGTTACCTTTTTCATCAGTGTAGTTAACTACTACTTGCCCTGCTTTTTCATAAACATAAGTTACTTCTGTTTTACCTTCTACTACGTCTCCGTTTTCTGGTTTAGAATCATCTTTAAGAGCTTTAGCTGTTAAGTAGTAAACAGTTCCATCTTTTTCAATTTTCTCTGGTTTGTTGTCAGTTGTGTCGTATTTAGCGTTTAGAGAAGCACCTTTAGTATCTTCTTTGTCTTCTGCGATTACGTTACCTTCTGCATCAACGTAGTGAACTACTACATCTCCAGTTACTTCTTTATAAACATATGTTACTTCTTTAGTTTCTCCAGCAACAACTTTACCAGTTTCGCTACCTTTAGTTGCTGTTGGTACTAGTTCGTATACTTTTCCTTCTGCTGTTGTGATACGAGTTGGTTTCATTCCGTTATCAGAAGTGTTGTAGTCTGATCCTGGTTTTCCATCTACAGTGTCTTTAGCACCTGAAGCTACATTCGCGCCAGCCGCATCAACACCTACTAATGGAGTTCCATCTTCTGTTTGATAGTTAACTACTACTTGTCCTGCTTTTTCATAAACGTAAGTTACTGTAGTTGTTCCTTCAACAACATCTCCAGTAGCTGGTTTAGAATCATCTTTAAGTTCTTTAGCTGTTAGATAGTATTTAACACCATCTTTAGTGATTTCATCTTTTTTGTGGTCTGCTGTGTCGTATTTAACGTTTAGAGAAGCATCTGTTTCGTCTTTTTCGTCTTCAGCAAGTGTGTTTCCTTCAGCATCTTCGAACTTAACAACAACATTACCTTTAACTTCTTTATACACATATGTTACTTCTTTAGTTTGACCTGATTCTACAGTACCTGTTTCATCACCTTTAGTTAACGCTGGTACTAGTTCGTATACTTTTCCTTCAGCAGTTGTGATACGTGTTGGTTTCATTCCGTTATCTGCAGGGTTATATTTAGAACCTGGTTTTCCATTGTCAGTGTCTTTAGCACCTGAAGCAATATCTTTACCATCTGCAGTTCCTGTTAATGGGGTTCCATCTTCTGTTTGGTAATTAACGATTACTGATCCAGCTTTTTCATAAACGTAAGTTACATCAGTTTTACCTTCTACTACGTTTCCAGTTTCTGGTTTAGAACCATCTTTAAGTCCAGCTTTAGTAATGTAGTAAACAGTTCCGTCTTCTGCAGTGATTTTTTCTGGTTTGTTATCAACAGCAGTGTCATATTTTCCGCTTAGAGATGCACCTTTAAGGTCATCTTTATCAGCTGCGATTGTTTTACCTTCTGTGTCAACGTAGTGAACTACTACATCTCCAGTTACTTCTTTATAAACGTATGTTACTTCTTTTGTTTCTCCAGCTACTACTGTACCTGTTTCGGCACCTTTAGTTGATGCTGGTACTAGTTCGTATACTTTTCCTTCTGCGGTTGTGATACGGTTTGGTTTCATTCCGTTATCAGAAGTGTCATATGCTGATCCTGGTCTTCCTTCTACAGTATCTTTAGCACCTGAAGCTACGTTAGCACCAGTCGCGTCTACACCTACTATTGGAGTTCCGTCTTCTGTTTGGTAGTTAACTACTACTTGTCCAGCTTTTTCGTAAACATAAGTTACTTCTGTAGTACCTTCTACTACATCTCCAATTTCTTTAGAACCGTCTTTAAGTGCTTTAGCTGTTAGATAGTATTTAACACCATCTTTAGTGATTTCGTCTTTTTTGTGGTCTGTTGTATCGTATTTAACGTTTAGAGAAGCATCTGTTTCGTCTTTTTCGTTTTCAGCGATTACGTTACCTTCAGTATCTTCATACTTAACGACTACGTTACCTTTTACTTCTTTATAAACGTATGTTACTTCTTTAGTTTCTCCAGCTACTACTTTACCAGTTTCATTTCCAATTGTAGAAGCAGGTACTAATTCGTATACTTTTCCTTCTGCAGTTTTAATACGGTTTGGTTTCATTCCGTTATCTGCAGTGTTGTAGTCAGTTCCTGGTTTTCCATCTGTTGTATCGTTATTAGTTTCCGGTACATTATTTCCTTCTGGATCTGTTCCAGATATTGGGTTACCTTCTTGATCCGTATAGTGAACTATTACTGATCCAGCTTTTTCATAAACGTATGTTACTGTAGTTGTTCCTTCAACAACATCTCCAGTAGCTGGTTTAGAACCATCTTTAAGTTCTTTAGCTGTTAAGTAGTATTTAACACCATCTTTTTCGATAGATTCTTTTTTGTGGTCTGCTGTATCGTATTTAACGTTTAGAGAAGTATCTGTTTCGTCTTGTTCATCATCAGCAAGTGAGTTACCTTCAGTATCTTCGTACTTAACAACTACATTACCTTTTACTTCTTTATAAACGTATGTTACTTCTTTAGTTGTCCCTGATTCAACTTCACCTTCTTCTTCACCTTCAGTTGATTCTGGAACCAATTCATATACTTTTCCTTCTGCAGTTTTAATACGAGTTGGTTTTAGCCCGTTATCTGCAGTGTTATAAGCTGTACCTGGTTTACCGTTATCAATATCTTTTGCACCTGATTCTACAGTTTTGCTTTCATCACCAACTACTGTACCTGTAAGTGGAGTTCCATCTTCAGTTTTGTAGTTAACGATTACTGATCCAGCTTTTTCGTAGATGTAAGTTACTTTTGTAACACCTTCTACTACTGTTCCTGTTTCAGCTGGTGATGTAGTTTCTGTATCATTTACAGAAGTTTTAGTGTTTGCTTCGTTTAGGTAGTAAACATTTCCAGCTGCATCTGTAAGTTTTTGTGGTTTTTCAGTTTCGTTTTCTTTAGTGTTGTACGCTACGTTTTTAGGCGTTCTAACAGTTTTGTCTTCTACAACTACTTCTTGTCCATCAGCATCAACATAGTATTTCTCAGTTACTACTTCAGCTACTGTCTCAGGAGTATCAGTGTAAGGAGCTTTTAATTCTATTCCGTCTTCTGTTTGGTAGTTAACTACTACAGAACCTTTTTTTTCTACTTCACGAGTTTTTTCTTCTGCATAAGTGTAAGTGATTGTTGTAGTACCACTTGCTAAACGGTATGCACGAAGTGGAGTGATTTCATCACGATAAGAGTACTCTTCAACTTCCGGCGCAGGATCAGAAAATTTCATAAGAAAATTAGGACTATCTTCTAAAGTACTTGTTTCTTGATCAGTAACGCTTGCTATATCAGCTATTATATCAGTTGTAGGTCTTCCTTTATCATCAACTTGATCTCCATTATCAGCTTTAACCGCCAGAGGACCATCAGTTTTTGTCGCCATTCCTAAAGTAATATATCGTTTAAAATTAAGGAGGTTATCTTCAAATCCTTTTTCTTGAAGATATGCAAGATAGTTTTTTACAAGAGTTTTGTTTGCTTCTCCTGTTGCAGTATCTGGAGCCGCTTTAAAGTTTTGTACCATTGCATATGTTCTATTTAAAGTAGCCCCAGTTCCATCTTTACTATCTGCTACATTATCACTAGATGACAATTGTATCTGTGCTGTTAAAGAAAAACTCTCAGCTTTAGCTGTTACATAGGTATTTTTCTCAAGGACGAAAACATAGTCTCCTTCTTTGATTCCACCATCAGCTGTTACGTTAGCTGAAGTGAAGTCTTTTGCTGCAGTTTCTCCAGCTTTGAAAGCTTCTACCATCTTAGCATCAGAAGTGATTGCACCTGAATCAGCTAGTACATATTTACCATATGTTCCTTTCCCTGTTTGTTCAACGATCCAAGCTTTTCCACCAGCTTTTACAGTATCATAAGTGATTTTACCTTCTGCATTACTTAATCCTTCTGGAGTAAGTTTCGCGGTTACATCACCTAGAGTTGTGTCAGAGTACACTCCTCCACCGTTTCCAGTGTTTTCAACCTTAGATTCTCCGATTAGGTGATAAGTTTTCCCATCTTTTTCGATTGTTGCTTTCTTACCGTTTTCTTTAGCGTCGTTTAGGTCGCTATCTTCTGCATCGCCACCAGTAGTTTCTTTGAAAACTTCTCCTGATTTACCGTAAACATCGTATGTTGTTTCGATTGTTTTATCAGCACCAGAATTTTGGTTTTTATTTTCTTCTAGAACAGTATTACCTTCAGCAGTTACATATTTGTAATCTACTTTTCCTGTTTTAGTAATTGTATTTGTTCCCTCTGCAGTTGGATCAGTTGAAAACTGCCTACCTGCATCTGGGTTCTGAATATTAGCTGTATCTACAATTACTGACCCCTTATCATTTGAAATCGTTGTTGTGTTGTCGCTGTTTTCTGTCATCTTTGCTTCTGCAGAGTTAGCACCAGCTGATAATGCGATCGCAGTACCAACGATTACACCGATTGCTCCGATTTTAACCGAGTCAGAACGTCCGTTTTTGAACTTACGTATCGAGAATTTATCATTTTTATTTATTAACATAAATTTACCTTCCTTTTTTTATTTTTTATAACTTAACAATATTTTTTTCATGATTTTTCCGAACTAAATTTATATAGATATCTTTGCTCAAAAATTCCATTGTATATTCTACCACTTTTATATCTGAGATGCAATTATTTTGATATCAAATAGACATTTATAATATAAAATATTGTTTACTTTTTTTATTTACATAAATTTCAATTGATTAATAATGTATATAATTAGCAATCTCTTGTATATAACGACAAAAATCCACCCTAAAGAGTGGATTTAAGTTTTCAGTCTTTTTATTGTGATTTTTTTAATATTTTTTAGACATTTTAGATTCACTATTATGTATATTTGTATATACAAACTACCAACCTAGTGTTACAGTTATAAATTCACAACCTAACCGTCTTAATTCATTTTGTCTATCATTATAATACTGTACTGCTATTCCTTTTACACTCACGTTCTGAGTGTTTTTTAGATGTAAACTCACAGATGATGTAAAGTGATACACTTCAACAAACTCATACTCTTTTAATAACTCAACTAGAGCATCTTCGAATATTAAAGGTGTCACTAAGTATTTCACATTGTCGATTTTGAATTTCTCTTTTGGATGTGGTACATAGTAATCAACATTTAATGCTTTTGCATAAGTCGTAATAAAGTTCACCGATATACTCTCATCTTCTTCTGAAAAGTTTTGCCCAAGAAGTACCTTAGCTGTTTTACCATTTTTAACCGGTTCTATATCTAACTTAAAGAAATCTTCCATGTACACCAACTTTTCTTTAGCGACAACATGAAAATCACTATCATACAATGTGTAATGTTTTTCTGTATTGTTAATTAAATCATCACGTGT
This sequence comes from Gemella haemolysans, assembly GCA_032567735.1. Taxonomy (GTDB): domain Bacteria; phylum Bacillota; class Bacilli; order Staphylococcales; family Gemellaceae; genus Gemella; species Gemella haemolysans_E. The sequence goes on from JAWHCX010000004.1 coordinate 50,017, forward strand.
TAAGCCGTACTTCCCTACTTGTCTGTAATCCAAAGGTAGTGCGTACATCCCTCTTGGATAGATATCCGCATACCCATCATCAAAACTCATCAGATGGTTATATTTCGAACGAGCAACTATATCTAATATTAACGAATTGTCAAAGCTCGCGTAGAATATTTTATCGTATTCTTTCGCGCACGCACTAAGAACTTGGTCATAAGTTGCTTCGTCAGCAATATGAAATACTAAATCAAAATCACGAGAATAGTGTTCCTGCCTTTCATTCATCACAGGTGTAATATACGCTTTTACAAATTTTTCTTCTGAATACAAGTTTTCGATATAGTTTGCTATCTTCGCCTGCAGTGGTGTCGTTGCGATAATTAAATTTTGCATATTGTTCTCCTTTCACTTTTTATCTAAATTTAAAGGTGTGACTCAACAATCATGATTTCAAAGAAACATTTTTGTCGAGCCAGCCCTTTATTTTTATTATATTGCTGAGCCTGCTTAACTCTTGTTCATTAAATCCAAGTAATACTTGCTTACATTTTCTAGTGAATATTTTTTCGCTAGGTTTATATTACCCTCATTAGATTTTTGGAAGTCGGCTTGCTCCATCTGCATTATTTTTTCTACTAGTCCAATTTGACTTCTGAATAACATTATCGCATCCGACTGACTAGCGTAATATCTATGTGCAAAATCAACATCAGACAACAATCCTAACAGGCCTTTACTAGCCGCTTCTACAAAAGCATTCGCAAAAAGTTCCGAAAAACTCGCCGAAATATAACACTGATGTTTTTCATAAGGAACTTCTTCCACAATTCCCACAAATTTGATATTAGGAGTAAGTTCATACTTAGCTTTTAGCTCGTTAAGTCGCTCTTCAGTTCCTCCGTAAAATGTGATTTTTGCTTTTGAACCAAGATTATACAATTGAATAAAAACTTTAATAACAAGTTCTACATTTTTCAATTCTTGCATATTTCCTACAAGGCAGTAATCAGTAACTGGACCAATATTTTTCACCTCAGCAAAATTCTCCGTAACCATCGGTGGTAAAAATCTCACATCATAGTCAAGTTTCGCAAGTTCTTCAGTAAGCCTTTCACCAGCGACTAGATAACTAGTTTTCCCACGAAGGTTCGCAAATTCTAAATTACGAAGGACATTTTCATGTATAACTTCATAATAATTTTTTCCAGTATTTTCCATAAAACGGCATAGGTTCGGTGCTGGAACTATGTGCTGATCACGAATAAGTAGATCGTCTTGCTTAGCGTTAACCGCCAGATATTTCACAAGCAAGTCCTCTTCTACCAGAATTTCATCATCTTTTAGGAAGATATATCCAGGATAAAATAATCGAACTGGCACTGGTTGTTTAAATGGATCCATGTATTTCATTTTTAAGGCTACACTACCATCTCTATTATACAAAAGTACCTCTCCAGCTTTGTAATCTTCGAAAAGAAACGGAGCTTCAGTGAAATAAAACTTACCTGAACCATCACTTAGAGTAACAGAGCTTACAAAACCATCTTCCGTCAGAACAAGTTCGTCGCCTTCTTCTAATTCAAGAACATCAGGACGAATCGAAGGATCTTTATGACCGATGTCAGAATAACTAAACGGCACACAAATAATTTCCTCGTCTAGAAAACCTAGTTTTTTAATATCTTTTTTCCAATTATCTCTAATTTGAGGAGCACTTGCTAAATGCAGATAGTCTACATTTAAGTTTCTCGCCACCTTCGCTCTATATAATTGAGTCGTTTCAAAACCATATCTATTCGTTTCTCTAACCGGGTGCATAGTTATTATTCTCGGCATAATACTTCCTTTCTCTATCTAATATTTATCCAATTTAATATATATCCACTCTAATATATCTCCGCGGATTCATCATCTATATACTATTTTAATCAATTAATTTTATCATAAATAGGGTTAGTCCGCAACAAAAGGGCGAGGGATACGGGGAGGAGGTTTCTCAGCATTTCTAGCTATAAAAACAGGCTAGAAATACATAATAATGAATTTTTAGCTTTTCTCGAAATCCTCTGTACAAGCTAAGAAAATCACCCTCGAAATGTATCGAGGGTGATTCTTTATTTTAGACTGATAAATAAATCTTAGTCTTCTTTTTTACGTTTTCTGATTGCTGCTGCAATTCCTGCAAGTAATACACCGAATCCTGCTGCCGCTGTGTTAGATGTTTCGCTACCTGTGTTAGCTAAACGTTTAACTTGTGCTTTAGGAGTAACTGCTGTTACTTTTCTGAAGATGTGACGGATGTTTCCATTTTCGTCAACTACAGTTCTTACGAACTCATATCCTTCGACTGTTCCCATATCTTTAGTTCCATTTTCAGATGGTTTTAATGGGTTTCCATTTTCATCTGTCCATGTTGTAGTTGCTTTTACTTTTTCGTAGATGTATTCAGTATCTCCGTTTGAAAGTTTCTTACCTTCTACTAAGCGGTATCCTGGAATATTTCTTCTTTCTTTTGTTCCTTTTTCTTTCGCAGGTACGTTTGGAATTGGGTTTCCTTCTGTATCTCTGTGGATAGTTTGTTTCGCTCTATAGATATGTTTAACTGTTCCATTTTCTGTTACTGTTTCAACATATTGATATTCTGGAATATCTAGAACTGGTGATAACATGTCGTATTCGAATCCTGGGATTACGTTTCCTTCTGTATCTCTGATTAGTCCTTTTGGTTTTTCAACTGATGGAGCTGTTACTTTTTCGTAGATATATTCTGTATCTCCATTTGAAAGTTTCTTAGTATCTACTAGTTTGTATCCTGGAACCTCTTTTGGAGTTTTAGCTGAAGTTGTTCCTTCTTCTGTGTCTGTTCCTGGAATTGGGTTTCCGTTTCTGTCTAAGTGTTTTGTAGTTACTCTTTCGTATACGTGTTCTGTGTCTCCATTTTCTAGAGTCTTAGTTTCTACGAATTTGTATCCTGGGATATCTTTCTTAGGTGTTGTTCCTTCTTCTGTGTCTGTTCCTGGGATTGTACGTCCTTGTGAATCTACGAATGATGTAGTTACTTTTTCGTATACATATTCTGTATCTCCATTTGGAAGTTTCTTAGTTTCTACTACTTTGTATCCTGGAATGTTCTTAGGATCTTTTGTTCCTTCTTCTGTGTCTGTTCCTGGGATTGGGTTACCTTTTCTATCTACGTGTTTAGTTGTTACTGGTTCGTAGATGTGTTTAGTATTACCTTTTTCATCAGTTTCAGTCTTAACAAGTTTGTATCCAGAAATAGTTTCTGATGGGTTTTTACCATCTTTAGATGGAAGTAATTCAGTTTCTTTACCGTCTTTTCCTACTACTACAAATTTAGTGTCAGGACGAACTGTTGGAGTGTAAGAAGCTTTGATTGTCTTACCGTTCTTATCTTTACGTACAACTTCTACTGGAGTAGCTGTTCCTACGAAGTCTTTTTCTGGAGTAAATGTTACTTTACCATCTTTATCGATTGTGTAAGTTCCTTCTCCTGGTACTTCTTTAGTTGTTGATCCATCTTTAAACGTTGGAGCTACTGTAGTGTCTACATCACCTTTGAATACTGGAGTATTAGATTGAGGTTGTCCTTTAGCTCCTTCAGATACTACGTTTTCTGTAGTTGTTTTACCTAATACAGTTGGTGTGTATTTAGCTGTTACTGGTGTTCCGTTTTCGTCAACACGTTTAACTGTTACACCTTTAGCTTCTCCTACGAAGTCTGGTTCTGGAGTGAATGTTACTTTACCGCTCTTATCGATTGTGTACGTTCCTTCTCCTGGTACTACTACTTTACCATCTTTATCTGCACCTTCAAGAGTTGGAGCTACTGTTTCATCGATTGGTACTGTTACAGTCTTACCGTTTACTTTAGTAGTTCCTGGTGTGAATACTGGAGTTTCTGATTGAGGTTCTCCTTTTTCACCGATTGTTGTTACGTCTTTACCTGTTGGAGTTACTGGTAATACTACTGGAGTGTATTTAGCTGTTACTGGTGTTCCGTTTTTATCTTCACGTTTAACTGTTACACCTGTTGCTTGACCAGTGAAGTCTTTATTTGGAGTGAATGTCACAGTTCCATCTGGAGTAACTGTGTAAGTTCCTTCTCCTTCGATAGTTACAGAATCAACTGGATCTCCTGTTTTCGGATCTACTAATTTAGCTGGTTTATCAGATAATTCTACAGTTTTTTCTACACCGTTAACTGTTGTTTTACCTGCTTCAAAGACTGGAGTTCCTTTTTGAGTTGCACCTTGAACATCAGTAGTTACTACGTCATCTGATGTTGGTGTTACTGGTTTAACTGTTGGCGTGTATTTAGCTGTTACTTCTGTACCGTTTTTGTCAACACGTTTAACTGTTACACCGCTAGCTTTACCAGTGAATTGTGGTTCTGGTTTGAATGTTACTACACCATTTTCATCGATAGTGTACGTTCCTTCTCCTGGTACTACCACTTTACCTTCTTCATCAGCACCTTCTAATGTTGGTTTAACAGTTTCGTCGATTTCTACAGTTACTTCTTTACCGTTAACTGTTGTTTTACCTGGTGTGAATACTGGAGTTCCAGTTTGTTTAGCACCTTGAACATCTTCAGATACTACATCATCTGATGTTGGTGTTACTGGTTTAACTGTTGGTGTGTATTTAGCTGTAGCTGGAGTTCCGTTTGTATCTTTACGTTGAACTTCAACACCTTGAGCTTTACCTGTGAAGTTTGGTTCTGGTTTGAATGTTACTTCACCAGTTTCTGGGTTGATTGTGTAAGTTCCTTCTCCTGGTACTGTTACTGATTTTTCGTCAGTTGGTTCACCAGTTTCTGGATTGATTAATTTAGCTGGTACAGTTGGGTCAATTGGAGCTTTAGTGTGTCCTTCAGTGAATGTTGGAGTTCCACTTTGCTCTTGACCTTGTGCACCTTCAGAAGTAGCTGATTTCGCAGTTGGTTTAACAGGCGTGATATTTGGAGTGTAAGTTGTTGTTACAGCTGTTCCGTTTGTATCTTTCGCTTGAACTGTTACTGGTTTAACTGCTCCTGTGTAAGTTTTATCTGTTGGAGTGAATACTGCAACTGGATCTTTACCATCTTCTTTAACAAGAGTGTATTTACCAATTTCATTTCCTTCTGGATCTTTAGCTGGTACTTCTGTAGCTGGTTGTCCTTTTTCATCTAATAATGTGTAAGTTGTTGGATCGATTGCTACTACTTCTTCAGTTTTAACTTTTGTCATTGGGTCTTCAACTTCAACTACCCCACCTTTGAATTTAACTGGTTGGCTTTGAGTTTGACCTTGAATGTCTGAAGTTACTGATGGTTCTGCAGTTGGTTTAACACCAATTACTACCGCTGAGTATTTACCAAGTGCTGGAGTACCGTTCTTATCAACACGTTTAACTGTTAATTCAGTACCTTTACCTTTGAAGTTTTTGTCCGGAGTGAATGTTACAGTTCCATCTTCTTTAACTTCGTATGTTCCTTCTCCTGGAATTGTTACAGTTGTTACTTCTTGACCAGTCTTAGGATCAATTAGTTTCGCTGGTACAGCTTCATCGATATCTACAGTTTTTTCAACTCCGCCAATCGTTACTTTACCACCGATGAATTTTGGTTTACCACTTTGTACTTTACCTTGAACACCTGCAGTTTCAACTTCTGTTCCGTTTGGAGATGCTGGGTGTACTACAGCTGTGTATTCTGCAGTAACTTTTGTTCCGTTAGTATCTTGACGAACTACAGTTAATGTTTTACCTTTACCTTTGAATTGTGGGTCTGGAGTGAAGTGTACTGTTCCATCTGGATCTACTGTGTAAGTTCCTTCTCCTGGGATTGTTACGCTAGTCACTTCTTGACCTGTAGTTGGATCAACTAACTTAGCTGGAGTATTATCGTCCATTGGTACTTCTACTTCTTTTCCGTTGATTGTAGTTTTACCAGGTTTGAATTCTGGTTTACCGCTTTGTGGTGCACCTTGAATATCTTCAGTAAATGTATTAACACCTACTGGAGTAACTGGTTTAACTGTTGGAGTGTAAGTAGCCGTTGTTGGCGTTCCATTCGCATCTTTTGCTTGAACTGTAGCTGGTACTGGAGTACCCACGAAGTCTTTGTTAGGTGTGAATGTTACTTTACCTGTTGTTGGATCGATTGTGTATGTACCAACTTCTTTTCCGTTAGCGTCTTTCGCTGGAATTGTTGTTGCATCAGTTGGTTGTCCAGTAGCTGGATCGATTAATTTAGCTGGTTGAGTCGCATCGATCTTCATGGGAACTTTATCATCACCTTGAGTGAATGTTGGAGTTCCTTCTTGAGGTTGTCCTTGAGCACCTTCAGATGTTACAGGTTTTCCTGTTGGTTCTACTGGTGTGATGTTTGGTGTGTAAGTTGTTGTTACAGCTGTTCCATTTGTATCTTTAGCTTGGATAGTAACTGGTTGTACTTCACCTGCATATGTTTTATCAGTTGGCGTAAATACCGCAGTTGCTTTACCGTCTACAACTTTAAGTGTGTAAGTACCGATAACATCTCCTGCTGGGTTTTTAGCTGGTACTGATTCTGCTGGTTGTCCATTTTCATCTAATAGTTTGTATGAAGTAGTGTCGATTGGCACTTCTTTTTCAACACCGTTAACTGTTGCTTTACCAGGTTTGAATGTTACTTCTTTAGATTGTTCAACACCTTGCACATCTGTTGTTTCAGCTGGTGAAGCAGTTGGTGTTACACCTACGATAGTTGGAGTGTAAGTTGTTTTAACTTTAGTTCCGTTTTCGTCTTCTGCTTGAACTTTAGCTGGTTGCACTTTACCTTTGTATGCTTTGTTAGTTGGTGTGAATGTTACTTTGTTAGTAGCTGGGTCAATTGTGTATTCCCCTACTTTATTTCCTTCTGGATCTAAAGCGTCTACTGGAGTACCTGCCGCTACTGGGTTACCTGAAGCATCAAGTAGAACCGCTGAGTTAGCTTTGATTGGTACTGATTTTTTAACACCTTCGATTGTTGTATCACCAGGTGCAAATGACACAGTTCCTTCTTGAACTTCACCTTGGATACCTGAAGATTCCGCTGGTGTCGCTGTTGGTGTTACACCTACGATGTGTGGAGTGTAAGTAGTGTTTACTTTAGTTCCATTTTTGTCTTCTGCTTGAACTTTAGCTGGAGTTATTTTTCCAGTGTAAGTTTTGTCAGTTGGTGTGAATGTTACTTCACCTGTTGCTGGATCGATTGAGTAAGTACCTACTGGAGTTACTCCGTCTTCAGCGTATGCTGGAGTTGTTTGTCCTGGTTGAACTTCATTTCCTTCTTTATCTAGAAGTTTGTGAGAGTTTTCTTTGATTGGTACTTCTGCATTTCCTGCTGTGAATGTAGGAGTTCCTTTTTGAGTTTCACCTTGTACTCCTGCTGAGTCTGTTGGTTTAGCTGTTGGTTCTACAGCTATTACTGTTGGAGTGTATTTTGTAGTAGCCGTAGCTGTTACATCTTGTCCATCTTTATTTTGACCTACTGGTGCTGTTAATGTTACATCAACACCTGATGCAGTTCCTTTGAATGTTGGAAGTGGTTGGAATGTTACTTCACCTGTTGTTGGGTTGATTGTGTAAGTTCCTTCTCCATCTACAGTTACAGAGTCAACTTTAGCATTAGTTTTTGGATCTATTAGTTTAGCTGGGTACTGTGCACTTGGAGTTACTGGTGTAGCATTATCTGTACCTGCTCCTGCTGTGAATGTTGGAGTTTTCTTCTGTTCTTTACCTTGAATATCTGTTGATGTTTCAGGGTTTGCAGTGATTTCTTTTGGAGTTACGTTTGGTACATAAACTGCGTCCATAGTTTTTGTAGTAGTTGTGTGTGTACCATCATTAACATTAGCTAGTTTGTTTTGATCTGTTAATGCAGTCCATCCAGTTGACTCACCGTTAGTGTCTACCGCACGAAGTACGATACCATCCGCTTTACCTACGAATTGAGGTTCTGGAGTAAATGTTACACCAGTGTCAGTTACTTCATAAGTACCTTGACCTGCTTTAGTGTAAGTTTTAGCTAAAGTTCCATCTGGTTTAACGATCATTACACCTTCAGTTTGAACTTTCTTAGTTGATGCTAAACTAATTGAGTTACGTTGTTCAGTGTAGCTAATTTTACCATAAGCGTTGAATGTAGTTTTACCATTGTTAGAACCTAATTCAGATGCATCAGCTTCTACACGGTTAATAAACTCGATACCAATGTTTTGTTTTTCACCTTGTTTACCAGTAGTTTCTTCATAGTCTCCACGAGGTGGGTGAACTACTTGGATTTGGTTATCTTCTACTTCCCCTGTATAAGCAATTCCTGTTGGTGATTCTACTTGTTTTCTATCTTTTGCGATACGAACACGGAAGTTTACAACATCTTTACTAGTATCTACTACTTGTGTGTTAGTAAATGTTAATTCTACTTCTTGACCATTTGCAGATACTTCTGCGACATTTGATTCTTCACCTTTGTCAAACTTACCATTTCCATTGAAGTCGATAAATCCACGAACATATGCATTCTCATTAGTTCCTTTATATTTATCATTACCATTCACTGAAGCAATAACTTTTACTTTATAAGTGTTTTCTGGTCCTCTAATTAATTGAACTTCTGGGCGTCCTGTATCTTTGTTGTTTACCACGTTCTCTGCAGATACTAATTGATCTACACCTTCATCGGCAGAATCAGTTTCATCATCTGAACCTACGCCAATTACACGAGTACCATTAATTGCCTCAGGGTCAGCTTTCACTTTACCTAAGTATGGTTGTTGTATTTCTTCGATTGTGTTTGTTTTATAGTTTAATGCTTCCGTTCTTATGAAGTGTTCTGCAGTTCCGTATGATTCTGGAAGATCTCCGAAGTCAGATAACTTAATACCGATCATAGATGATTGCGCACCACCAGAAATCATGAACATACCTACTTCTGAAGGACCAGCTGTTGCAACTATAGGAGTTGCACGTCCACCATTATCTTGGTATCCACCAAACACTTGTGAACCTAATCCACCTGTCGCCGCATCTGGAGTTGCAAAACTACCATTAGCTAATGCTTTTTGAACTCCTGCACTCGCTGTAGAGAATAAGTTTGGACTTGTTACATTTTTTAATTTTGATAGTGGGTTATAAGGTTTTGTTTCTGATTCGTTACCAACCATTGCAACTAAATCCCATGGCGTACCGTTTGTTGTATAAATTTCAGATTCAGCATCCCCGATATCTTCCCCTGTAGTCATAACGATACCAGGTTTTGTTTCTTTACCATTGTAAGTAGCTTCAACTTTAAAAACTACCCCTCCTATAGTACCATTTTTTTGTTCTGCTCTATCATTTGTTCCTGCTATAGTAGTTTTATGTGGAGTTGAATCAAGACCGGCATTTTTAATATGAGACCAATTTGTTTGAGCTGAACCACCGATACCATTTGCTTGACCATCTTTAAATACGTTTGGTGCAGATGCATCATATGTATCCGCATTATCTGTTCCTGCTACACGGTTTTTATAAATTTCTGTTGCGTGGAATGGTTTTAATTCCTTAACAGTCAGTTTTACAATATAACCAGGCATTAATTGTTTTGTGAATACAGATCCTACTTGTAATTGACCGTTTGATTTTAAATTAGTCCAAGCTGTTGTATCAGTGAAATCTAACCATTGGATTTGTTTCCCTAAGTTTCGGATAGCTTTGTCATCTTTACCTTTATTTAAGATTGGAATATCGGCAAGAGATGTGTACCCATGGTCTTCTAACCATTTTTTACCTGTTTCAGTACTTGCATCTTTAAGAGTTGTAGTAGTTGCATCTGCTAATACTGCTTCGAATTTACCATTACGTTTAGCTCCAGCGTTCTCTAATTGAGTGTAAACAGCTCTGATAGAGTTACTTAATTCTGCTAAACTTTTAGCGATTTGTTCTTTAGTCGCTTTGTCATTTCCTAGTAATTCTTTAGCTACTTTTAATGCTTCTTCGTTTTTAACTACTGCAGCTTGTACTGCTGGTTTTGCTTCTACTTTTAAGTCTTTTTTGCTTAATTCAGTTTTAGCAAGTTTGTTAGTTACTTCTGCTTCTGAAGCTACTTGTGTTAATTCTTTTTTAGCTTCCGCTACTTCTTTTTCTTCTTTTGTAGCTTTTGTTTCTTTTTCTTTTTGGTCAGCTTCTTTTTTCTCTTCTAATTTTTTATCGAAAGCTTGAACTTTAGCTTCTGTTACTACTTGGCTTAAGACTTGTACTTCTTTAGCTTGTGCATCTACTTCAGCTTGTGTAGCTTCTTCGTTAGCTAATACTACTTTAGCTTTTTCTAAAGCTTCTTTTGCCGCTTCTACAGCTGCTTTGTCAGCATCTTGAGCTGATTTTAATTTTTCTTCTAATGTAGCAATACTAGCTTTTAAGATTTCTTTCTTAACTTCTGCTTTTGGAGTTTCAGCTCCTACTTTTTCTGCTACTGCTGAAGCAACACTTTCTTTAGTAGTTTCTACTACTGATTTTGCTTCTGCTTTTGGCGCTTCCTCTGCTTTCACACCTGCATTTGTTGTATTGTCTGCAGTTGTGTTGTTTGATACTTCTTCAGCAGCTTGTGATACTGCTCCAGCACCAAAGAAGATACTTGCACCGATTACTACTGATGCTGTACCTACTTTAAACTTCTTAATAGAATATGATTCTACTTTTGTACCTTGTTTGGCGTCTTTTAAATATTGGTTATTTTTACTTACCATATATTCCTCCTTTATATATTACCTTGAATAGTCGATTATTGAATATTCCATCTTAATTGTACCTAAAGAAATAAAACTTTTCGGTTCTATCTTTTTGGTTGTTTCGATATTAAGACAAATAACTTTACCTCTTAATGCATCTCCCCGACTTAATATTCATTTTTTGCTATTCTACATCTTTTTGTTATTATTAGTAAACTTATGATGAGAAATCCATTAGGATTCTTAAAATCATTTTACCTAAATTAAATTTTTTTGTCCATAAAAGTGACTCATAAATTCTCAAAAAATTTTAAAAAATGTTACTTTAAGTAACTTTAATTTATTTTAATAGTACTTCCGACTATTTTAACTAGACAAAAACACTATTTAGTAGCTTTTTCAGTATCTTTACTTTGCTTTTAATATATTGAGAATCATTATAGACATAAGTGATACTATAAACAATTTTTGGGGCTTTGTAAAACAATATGCACTGCGCTTTTCTCTTTAACATTGTAGACATTTATACAATTATTCATCCGGAAAACATTTACAAAATATTTCACTATTATGTTTGTCAATAACTTAACTTTTAACTTTATTAATTTTTCATATATTTTATTTTAGAGATTCTAAAAATCTCTAGAATTACTCTATGTTATTAGTTACTATTTTTCTGTAATTCTGTTATAATCATTATCCCCTAAAAACCCCCTTACATCATTTTAGATAAAGGAGTTGCTATTTATGAAGAAATTTAAACTTGATAAAAACCATGTAATAGATATTACTGATGAAATATTTTCAACTATTAGATATATGAGTTATCGAGAAAGATATATAAATAAGAAAGATACTGACCACAATATTATTCATTATTATGCCTTCGATACAGAAGAGAGCGACGGAGAAAATTTAGTTAGAGATTACTCTCCATTACCTGATGAAATAGTCATTACTAAAGAAACTTATAACGCACTGTATGACGCTTTAGCTACATTATCGATAGAAGATCAACTTCTACTATACAACTTATTTGTAAAAGGGGAGTCTTTACGTAGTATAGCGATTAAGGAACAAAGCAATGCTATGACTATCAGCCGTCATCGTGATAAATTATATAAACAACTAGCTATTTTACTGATTAAGCATAAAATTGACAACTAGTACAGTGTGAACTTTGTGTGAACTATTACACAAAATTTGTTACAAAACTTTAAAAATTTCACTATATATAGTGAAGAGGGATTTTTCGTAAGGGGGTATATTTATTTGTATTTTATATCGCTAAGGATTGTTTTTCTCACTCCTTTTAATTCATAAATTACTTTTTATCATTGTCTTCATAGAGGTATTCATGTAGAGAGTGGCTTTAGGAGGAAATTGTTATGAAAAAGTACTATTTGAATGATAGGGAGACAGAATCTTTTTACGAATTATTAGAAATTAAAAAGGATTTAATCACTAGAGCTCTTTACAAAGTTAAAATACCAAGAAAACTTCATCATGAATTTTATAATTATGGTTTAGAAGGTTTATTAGTCAGTTTCTTAATTCTTAATGAAGGGAAAATTGAAGAAAAAGATTTCGACCGTTTCGCTTTTACTACTATTAAGAGAAAACTAATTGACGAGATTCGCTACAGAAATAAGGATAAAAGTATACCTTTAGATATTTTCGATAATAACAGAAAAGATGCAACAGATGATAATTACTCATTTGTGTACATTCAGTTGTTTGAATATTTGAAAGATACCCTAGATGAACAGGAACTTAAATTTTTTTGCGAGTTTATAAAATCTCTAGACATAAAAAAAACTGCAGAAGCTATGCATATATCATTACGAACAGCCTATAGAATACACAAACGAATTAAGGGAGTTTGTGAAAGTTTTTTATTAAGTAGATAGAACAAATATCAACCACTCTCTATGTGAATATCTAATATATATCTAATACTCCTATCATACAATATACTAAACTGACTTCGCCTCGTCAGTTTTTTATTTACCCGCAGCAACAAGAAACTGTATGAGCTATTACTCTTTTTAGATAAGAACGGCATAGTTCTAACGAAAAATCAATGTTAGTCATAAAAAAGACACCCTCGAAAATTATCGAGAGTGTCTTCATTTTAAGAGTTTAGTTTACTCGGTTTTTTGTTTAGATTTCAAATTAGTTTTTGTCGTTTTTACGACGAGCTACCGCTAGTAGTCCACCTAGGATTGCCATTCCTAATCCTGCTAAGCCAGTATTAGTTTCTGTTGTACCTGTGTTTGCTAGGCGTTGCCCTAGTTTAGAATTTGTTGTTTTTCTGAAGATGTGACGCACATTTCCATCTTTATCAATTACAGTTCTCACGAACTCATATCCTGAAATTTCTCCTGGAACTTTTGTTCCTTTCTCTACAGGTTTCAATGGATTTCCATTTTCGTCTACCCATGTTGTAGTTTTTTCTGTCACTGGAGTTGTAACTTTTTCATATACGTGTTCTACGTCTCCGTTTGGAAGTTTCTTAGTCTCTACGAATCTGTATCCTGGGATATCTTTCTTCGGAGTAGTTCCGTCTTCCGTTGGATAGTTTGGAATTTCTTTTCCTTCTTTATCTTTGAATGAAGTTTTAACTTTTTCGTATACGTGTTTTGTATTTCCATCGTTATCAGTTACAGTTTCTACGAATCTGTATCCTGGGATATCTTTCTTCGGAGTAGTTCCATCTTCGCTTGGATATCCTGGAATTTCTTTTCCTTCTTTATCTCTGAAGATAGTATCTGGACGTACTGTTGGTGTGTAAGATGCAAAAATTGTTTTACCATTTTTATCTTTTCTTACAACTGTTACGCTGTTTGCTGTTCCTACAAATTCTGGTTCTGGAGTGAATGTTACTTTTCCGTTCGGATCGATAGTGTAAGTTCCTTGACCTGGTACTACTTTTATAGTTTTTCCGTCTTCGAATGTTGGTGGTACATCTTTATCGACATCTCCTTCGAATACTGGGGTATTTGATTGAGGTTTACCTTTTGGTCCTTCAGATTCTACATCTTTAGTTGATGTTGCTCCTAGAACTGTTGGTGTGTATTTCGCTGTTACTGGTGTTCCATTTTTGTCAACACGTTTAACAGTTACACCTTTTGTTACACCTACGAAGTCTTTTTCTGGAGTGAACGTTACTTTTCCGTTCGGATCAACAGTGTAAACACCTTCTCCTGGTACTTCTTTTCTAGTTGAACCGTCTTCGAATGTCGCTGGTACATCTTTATCGATTTCTACTGTTTTGTTTTTACCGTTAACTTTTTCTGATCCACCTTTGAAGATTGGTGTTCCTTCTTGTGGTGTATTCTTAGGACCAACTGATGTTACATCTTCTCCAGATGGTGATACTGGAATTACTGTTGGTGTGTATTTCGCTGTTACTGGTGTTCCGTTTTTATCAACACGTTTAACAGTTACACCTGTTGCTACACCTGTGAATTTTGGTTCTGGTACAAATGTTACAGTTCCATCTGGTGCTACAGTGTAAGTACCTTCGTTTGGTACTACTTTTGTAGTTGAACCGTCTTCGAATGTTGCTGGTTTATCGTTATCGATTTCTACTGTTTCTTCTTTACCATTTACAGTTGTTTTTCCACCTTTAAATGTTGGTTTTCCTGTTTGAGTTTCACCTTGTAGGTCTTTAGATTTAGCTTCTTTACCTTTTGGTGTTACTCCTACTACTGTTGGTGTGTATGTTGATTCAGCTGGTGTTCCATTTTTATCAACACGTTGAACTGTTACACCTGTTCCGCGTCCTGTGAAGTTTGGTTCTGGTGTGAATGTTACTTCTCCACTATTCGGATCGATTGTGTATGTTCCTTCGTTCGGTACTTTAATAGTAGTTTTATCTGTTGGTTGACCAGTTTCTGGATCTACAAATTTCGCTGGTTTTGTTGTATCGATTTCTACAGTTTTTTCTACTCCATTAACAGTTGTTTTACCTGGTGTGAAGTTTGGAGTTGCTTTTTGTGTTGCTCCTTGGATACCTTCAGTAGTTTTTTCTTCACCTTTTGGTGTTACTGGTACTACAGTTGGTGTATAAGTAGCTGTTGCTGGTGTTCCATTTTTATCTTCACGTTGAACTGTAATTCCTGAAGTTTTACCTTTGAATTGTGGTTCTGGTGTGAATGTTACTTCTCCAGTTTTCGGATCGATTGTGTATGTTCCTTCTCCTGGTACTTTTACAGTTGTTTCGTCTGTTGGTTTTCCAGTTGTTGGATCTACTAGTTTAGCTGGTTTATCGTAGTTAATTTCTACTGTTTCTTCTTTATTGTTAACAGTAGTTTTACCACCTGTGAATGTTGGAGTTGCTTTTTGCGTTGCTCCTTGAATATCTTCAGTACCTTTATCTTCACCTTTTGGTGTTACTGGTTTAACAAACGGAGTATATTTACCGTTTACCGGTGTTCCGTTTTTATCTTCACGTTGAACTTCGATTCCTTTAGCTTCACCAGTGAAGTTTGGTTCTGGTGTGAATGTTACTTTTCCATTTTCATCAATTTCGTAAGTTCCTTCTCCTGGTACTGTTACAGATTTTTCTTCTGTTGTTTTACCTGTTGTTGGATCTACTAGTTTTGGTGCTTTTTCAGTGTTAATAGGTACTTTTTTGTCACCTTCTTTGAATGTAGGTGTACCTTCTTGTGATTTACCTTGGATTCCTTCTGATGTTGATGGAGTCGCTATTGGTTTTACTGGTGTGATGTATGGTGTGTAAGTAGTTTCTACTGTGATACCATTTTCATCCGCTGCTTGAACACGAACTGGTTGTACTTCTCCGTAGTAAGTTGCATTTGGAGTTAATACTCCGACAGCTTTACCGTCTACTACTTCAAGAGTGTATTCCCCGATTACATTTCCTTTTGGATCTTTTGCAGGAACTTTTGTAGCTACTTGTCCATTTTCATCTAATAATGTGTAAGATTTTGGATCAATCGGTACAGTTTTTTGCACTGCTACTTTTACTTCTGGGTGATCGATATCAGGTACAGTCGTTTTATCTACCACACTATCGATGAATGTTAATGTTCCTTTTTGAACTTGACCTTGAACGTCTTGTGAAGTAGCTGGTTGTGCTTTTGGTTTAGCTCCGATAACGATTGGACGGTATTTACCAATAGCTGGTTGTCCAAGTTTATCAACACGTTGAACGATTACCCCTTTAGCTTCACCAACAAATGTTTTCTCAGGAACGAATTTCACTGTTCCGTCCGGTTGAAGAGTATATTCCCCTTCTCCTTCAACTTTTATTGGAGTTCCTACTGCCACTGGTTGTTTTGTCGCTGGATCAAGTACTACCGGTGCTACATTTTCATCGATTTCTACAGTTTTTTCTTCTCCACCGATTTCTACTGTTCCACCTTTGAACTTAGGTTTTCCGTGTTGTTCTTGACCTTGGATATCTGCAGAAATTACATCCCATCCTGTAGGTGTTACTGGGTGAACTACCGCTGTGTATTCTCCACGAGCTGGTGTTCCGTTTTTGTCTTTACGGATTACTGTTAATGTTGTACCTTTTCCTGTGAATGTTTTTTCTGGTACGAATGTTACTGTTCCGTCTGGAGCTACTGTGTAAGTACCTTCGTTTGGTACTACTTTTGTAGTTGAACCGTCTTCGAATGTTGCTGGTACAGTGTCATCCATCGGTACAGTTTCTTCTTTACCATTCACTGTTGTTTTACCACCTTCAAAGGCTGGTTTACCGCTTTGAGTTGCACCTTGAATATCTTCTGTAAATGCAACTTTACCAATTGGAGTTACTGGTTTAACAGTTGGTGTGTAAGTCGCTGTTGCTGGTGTTCCATTCGCATCTTTCACTTCTACTGTTGCTGGTACTGGTGTACCCACGAAATCTTTATTCGGTGTGAATGTTACTTTTCCTGTTGTTGGATCAATTGTGTATGTACCAACTTGTTTTCCTGTAGCGTCTTTAGCTGGAATTGTTGGTTCGTCTGTTGGTTTACCTGTTGTTGGATCTACTAATTTAGCAGGTTGAGTTGCATCGATTTTAATTGGAGCAACTGGGTGTCCTTGCGTAAATGTTGGAGTACCTTCTTGTGGTGAACCTTGGATTCCTTCAGAAGTTGCTGGTGTTCCTGTTGGTGTTACCGGTGTAATATTCGGTGTATAAGTAGTTGTTACAGGTGTTCCGTTTTTATCTTTCGCTTGAACAGTTACTGGTTCTACTTTACCTACATATGTTTTATCTGTTGGTGTAAATACTGCAACTGCTTTTCCATCTACATTTTTAACAGTGTAAGTACCTACTACTTTTCCTGAAGCATCTTTAGCTGGTACTTCTGTAGCTGGTTGTCCATTTTCATCTAATAATGTGTATGTTGTTGGATCGATTGGTACTTTTTTCTCAACACCATCGATTGTTGTTTTCGAATCATTGAATGTTACAGGATGCTCTTGAGTTGCACCTTGTACATCTGTTGATGTTGCCGCTTCTGCAGTTGGAGATGCAGGTTCAACTACTGGAGTGTATTTTCCAGTCGCTGTTACTTCTACAGTAGCTCCTTCTTTATCAGTTGCATTAGCTGTTACTTTTACATCTACACCTTGAGCTGTTCCTGTAAATGTTGGAAGTGGAGTGAATGTTACAACACCTGTTGTTGGATCAATTGTATAAGTTCCTTCGTTTGGCACAACAACTTTTCCTTCATTGTCAGCACCTTCTAATGAGTACTTAGCTTTAGTTAAATCAACATTTGTACCATCTGGTGTGTTTTCTGGAGTATTTAGTTTAGAGAATCTTTCGATTCCTGGTTTAGAAGTTTGGACTGCCCCTTGTATATCTTTAGTTGTATCAGCATTACCTTTAACACCATATACTGTTGGTGTGTATGTAGTTGATGCTTCTACTGTTACAGGGTTACCATCTTCTCCTGGGATAGTTACATTAGCTGCTACTGTTAATGGTTTAGCAGTTCCGATGTATCCTTGAGCTGGTGTGAAGCTTACTTTTCCTGTTGTTGGATCTACTGTGTAAGTTCCTTCATCAGTTGTTACTGAAGAAACTTTATTTCCTGTTGTTGGATCTACTAGTTTGTAGTCAGATACAGTAGAACTTTCAGGAAGTCCAGTTTTGAATCCTTTTTCCATAGTATCGCTTTGTGGAGTATCTTGTGCTCCTGAAGAAATTTCTGGTTTAGGTACAACGATGTAGTAAGTTGTTTCTGCTACTGCATCTTCAGTTACTTCACCTGAATCTGTTCCTCCTACTGTTGGAGTAGTTACAACACCGTTTGAGTCTACTGCTCTTACTGTAACTTTATAGCTTCCATATTGACCTAATGTATATGCTGCGATTTCTGGGTTTGCTAGGTTTGCTGCTGCAGCTGTTTTAAGAGCTGTACGTGCTGTTTCTACCGCTTTTTCAGCTTCTAAAGCTGCAGTACGCGCTGACTCTACTTCAGTATTTTTTGTTGCAAGATTTGCTTGAGCTGTTGCTAATTGCGCTTCAATAGATGCTTTAAACTCTTTGGCATGCGCAAGTTTTCTTTCTGCTAATTCTTGAGCTGTTGGAGAAATTGTACGTAGTTTTAAGTTATCTAATGCTTTTTGAGCATCATCTGCTATTCTCGTTTGTCGGTCTAATAGTTCTTGAAGACGAGCTAATTCGTTTTGTGTATCTTGTTGTTCTTTTACAGCTGTTGCTGCTGCTTGAGTTTTAGCTGCTGCTGTACGTTGAGCTTGAATATAAGCTGTTTCTTCAGCTTTCGCCGCATCAAATACTTTTTGGCTTCCATCTGGAGCGGTTACCGTTAATTTTGTTTTAATTGTTTCTGATTGAGCATCATCAGATTTATCATCGATAGTATCTGTGAAATCAACGTTAGCTTTTTCTGATTTTAGTAAATCTACTGAAGCATCTTTTGCTTCTGAGTAACTTGTTGATGTTCCAGCTGGTTTAGCATTTTGAATTGATGCTACATCTGTAGAAGATGCTTCACGGTATGAAACATATCCTTTAAATCCTGATGCTGTTTCAACTTCCCAACCAGCATTTGATTCTTTAGCTGTTACTTTTGAACCGTCAGAAGATGTCCATTGGTTTGTTACTGAATCATAACTTACTGTAACTACCATTCCTTGCTCTGAAGATGTGTTATCTTTTTTAACTAGAGTTTCTGTACGTGTAACATTACCTACTGCAGTTACCTCACCATTTTTACGGATTTCAGCAATTTTATCTACTAATGTTGCCGCTGAAGATGTTGCATTCCATGTACGTTCAAATTCATAAACAACGAATTTAACATCACCATTTGCTTGAGCATCTGTGTAAACACGACGTTCAATAAGAGTTGATGTACCATTACCATTATCTGTTAATTCATAAGCTTTTTCAGTAGGTAATGAATATTTACCTGTTGCACTGTTAAATACCGCTTTATATGTATTACCTGCTGCGTCATTTACCATAGCAAATTCACGTTGAATATGTGCTTTTACCTTATCAGTTGTTGCTTTTGCTGCGATGCTATCTACACCTACGTATTGTGTAGCATCAGATGTTACCGGAAGATTGAATTTTGAAGGTGCTGTTGTAGAAGCTGCTCCTAGTACATCTCCTTCATTTACAGCAGTATTTGTTGTTCCAGCTGCTACTGTCCAGTTTCCATCCTTAACTGCTAATTTAGTTACCGTACCATCTGGCATTGTAATTTCTGCTTTGTTAGCTCCATTTGAAACAGTTACTGGTACTTTTGTAGCATATGCTTCTACGTTAGATACTGTAATTTTTGGTGCTACAGCAATAGTAATGTTTTCATGCGCTTCTTGACCATACATATTCCAATCCATATTTCTTGCATTGGTTGTATTATTATAGTCTTTCGTATAAACAGCTGCTGTGAAAATTCCAGCTTCACTTGCTGTTCCAGTAATATCTCCAGTTTTTGGATCGTAACTTAATCCTGGTACAACATCATTTATTGAAGTTTTACTTCCTGTATAATTACCGTTTAAGGCAGTATGCGCTGTGACAGTTTGTGGCCCGTTCTCGGTATTTACTTTAGATCCATCAACTGCAGTAAAGGTTGCTCCACTTGTTTTTTTAGGAGCAGTTTTTGAACCGGCAACAACTTTTTCTCCACCATCTCTGTATACATAATCAGCTCTTTCATCACGAGTCATTCCATCATTATCAACATATTTAATATTATGATTAACTTGATCGCCTATTGTTACTAATTTTGATGACCCTTGAATAAGTGGTGCAGTTGAATCTTGCCATCCTACCCATCCAGCTGTTAAGTCTCTGAAAGTAACTTGCTGAGTAGCTCCACCTTTCTCTACAGTTATAATATAACGCATGTCATATACACCGTTTTGAAGAGTAGATGCTACATATCCTTCTACAGTATCTGTAGTTGCATTATAAGCCAATCCTGGAGGTAAGTTGCTCGCTTCAACTTTTGCAATTGTATATCCTGCAGCAGTTGCTTCTGGTGATAAACTAAAGCGTTTTTTTACATCTGTAAGATATACATAGTGGTTTCCTTGTTCATAAGTATATCCGTAGATTTCTGTAGTTAGATACTCATAAGCACCTCCTGCACCGTATGTGTTATTAGCTCTGTTAACTTTTCCTGTAACACGGATTTTTCCATTCCATAGTTCTGCTTCACGTCCCACTTTTTGAGCTTCTGTTTTTGATAACGGAATATCTGTACGACCACTTACCCCTGCTTGGCCATTACCAACCGCAGGTACATCAGTGTTCTCAGATTGATAACCATGAACATAAACTTTATAGTTAGCGTTACCATCTAGCACTTTGTAAGATTTACCTGTAGATCCAAGGAATTCACCATTTTCTTTTCTTAGTTCTGTAGAAGCAGCTGTGTATCCTTCGTTAGCTGAAAGAGCTACTCCATATCTACCATCACGACGAACACCAGCGTTTTCTAATTCAGCGTATACCGCTTTAATAGAGTTGCTTAGTTCTTCTAAACTTCTAGCGATTTGTTCTTTTGTTACATTGTCACTTCCAAGTAAATTGTTAGCTACTTTAATTACTTCTTCGTTTTTAACTACTGCTTTTTCTACAGCTGGTTTAGCTTCGATTTTCACTTCGTTTTTACGAATCGCTTCTTTAGCTAATACGTTTGTTACTTCTGCTTCTGAAGTCACTTGAGTTAATTCTTTCTTAGCTTCTTTAACTTCTGTTGACTCTTTTGCTTCTGATTTTGCTTTTTCTTCAGCTTTTTTAGCTTCGTCTTTCGCAGCTACTGCAGTTGCTTCTGATTCTGCTACTACTGAAGTTAGCACGTTTAGTGTTGTTACTTTTGCATTAACTTCATCTTGACTTGCATCAGCTTTTGCGAATACTTCTTTTGCTTTCGCTAATTCTTCACGAGCTGTTTTTACTGCAACTTCGTCAGCATTTTTAGCTGTCGCTAATTTTTGTTCTAAACTATCAATACCTGCTTTAAGAGCTGTTTTATCAGCTACTTTTGTTTTTGGAGCTTCCACTTTTTCTGCTACTGCTGCTGCAACACTTTCTTTAGTGTTTTCTACTTTTGCTGGTTGTGCTTCTGCTTTTGGTGCTTCATCTTTTGCTCCTGCGTTTGTTGTGTTGTCCGCAGTAGTGTTGTTAGAAACTTCCTCAGCTGCTTGAGACACTGCTCCAGCACCTAAAAAGATACTAGCACCGATTACTACTGATGCTGTACCGACTTTGAATTTTTTGATAGAATAAGATTCTACTTTAGTACCTTCTTTTGTGGTTTTTAAGTACTTATTATTTTTTCCTACCATCAAACTTCCTCCTATGATATATAATACTCTTTATAGCGTTAAATTAAATATCTCCTCTTATGATATATTTTCTTCTAAACAAAACCTTTTTCAAACTCTTTATCTTTGATTTTTTTGATTACGATATTTAACTTGAATGCATACTACTAATTTGAAATCCATTTTTTGAATTCCGTTATTAATAATACCAAATATAATCCTTTTTGTCCACGAACTAGACTTCATTCTTTAATATATATTTTTAAAATAGCTATGATTCATAAAAGTTAAGTACATAAGTTTTAATTTTAAAAGATAAATAACCCTCCTAAATAATGAGAATATCAACATTTTCTACTACTAAATATTACTTATCACCATAAAGAATCATTCTAAATTTTTACTGACTTCAAGATGTCAAAAACTATAAAAAAATGAAAACTATTGCTTACAAGCACTTAGTGTCACTATTTCTAATTTTAACTACAAAAAACCTGACATCATAAAGTTTTTATCAAAATTTCTTTACAAATAATAATCAGTTTATTTTAGTAACAATATTCATTTATTTTATATTAATAAAGTAATTATTTTTATTAATTCAGACTAAAAAACTTGACCTATTATTCACAAATTATATTATACTTTTTGATAAAAAACGAATATTAGCATCATAATTTCTTAACTAAATAGGATATCAGTGAACAACATTGCAAATATATATACAAGTTAAAAACTAATCTCGAACATTAAAAATCATCTCCAACATTTTTCATTAAATAATAATTCATTTAAATATTTTAAATATACAACAAACACTTACTCTATTGACCTGCTTCATGACCTATGATAGAATGAAAGCGTGGGATATTGTACATCTAACTATTATGTACAATATCTAGACAATTTTTTACAATTTGATTAATGACAATCAAGCAAGCACTTTTAATCAAATTTTATAAAGTTTCACCACAAAAATATACTTGAAATTATTCTACATGTGTTATGCATTCGAGGGTGTAACACTCTATTCAAAGAAAAATTAAAATACGCACATATACCGGAGGGGTTTATGATTACAATCGAAAATATTAATAAAGTTATAGAAAAAATTAAAAATGAAAACACAAAAGAATATATCGCGATTTCTATTAATGGAGATAGAGGTCTTAATATTAAAACTAGCAAATTCGGAGGAGTACCGTACATCGCAAAAGATGCCGAGGTGCCAGTAGATGCAGAAGGCAATCAACTTGCACTTCTAGCTCAAATCAACTGCACTGAACTTCCAGAAAATGATATTTATCCTAAAGAAGGATTAGTACAATTCTGGATTTCACGCGATGATTCATTCGGATTAGATTCTAAAGGAACTAATGTTGTAAAATATATCAAAGATATAGACGAAAACATAACAAACGGAGATGTACTAAGTAAGTATCGTCTTCCTAGCGAAGATAACGACGAGGAATATTCACCATTCCAAGAAAAAGATGCATCATTTGCGTTAACTTTCAACAAAGGAACTTCAACAATTACAGCTACGGACTTCTTATTCGAAGATATCGCAAAAGACGCTATCCGAGAATTATTCCCAGAGGAACAAGTAGAAGATTTATACGAAGACCTTGATAGTGAAGTCTATGCAACTCTATTTAAAGCTTTTGATGGCGTTAAACACGCTATCGGCGGTTATCCAACATTCGTTCAATGGGATCCTCGTGATCCAGAAAATAAAGAAGCATACGACACATTACTTCTTCAAATAGAAAGTGAATGGGATCCAAACACAAAAGATAATCTAATTATGTGGGGAGATTCAGGAGTGGCAAACTTCTTTATCAACAAAGAAAAATTAGCAAACTTAGACTTTGAAGATACATTATTCAACTGGGATTGCTGCTAATTTTGCTTGGGGCTCTTTGTCAAATTCGGAATATAGAGAAAAATAGGAAATGAAATCTAGGCAGCAATTTGCTGCTTAGATTTTTTATTATTTAGTGTAAAATCTTAATTAATGGAACGTTTAAAAGGACAGAGAGTAAAAATTTACTTTCTGTCCTTTTTGGGAGCATATATTTTATGATTTCTTAGAAGTCTGAAACATTATCCGAACCGCAGTAAGGGCAGGTTGGATACCCAAACCCTTGGCTTTCAGCATCAAAATATCTGTTGCAATTATTACAATAGTATTCTACTTCTATCATCCATATGTTTTTTTCAGGCATTTCTTGTAATTTCTTTATGAATTCCGCTGCTTCCTTCATGTTCATCGATAAATCACTCAACAAACAAGCATTAGCTCCTTGTACTTTTTCCATAATTAACAACCCCTTCTATACTTCTTTTCTTCTTCACTTTTATTATACTCCATTAATAGTAGTTTTTCTAATAATATATAATCTCATTTTCTTTCAAATAATGAATTCATGTTCCGAATTTCACAAAACAACCTACTAACCATTGAGGAGTCTATTCAACTACTGTAACTACAACAAAACCCACCTTCGAAATGTATCGAAAGTGGGTCTTATTCTCGGCCTAATCCAAAAGACCTAAATTTTTACAAAGTGTATATGAGAATTCATAGACACAGTGGTTTATTGATATCTAAATTCGCTTTATAAAAGCTTTTTAGATATCTAATAAACTGTGTGGGGGTGACTCTGAAAAATCGATTTCTACGAAAAATCACGATTTTTGAGTCACTCCCATTTATTTTTAATCTTCGTTGTTTTTACGACGTCTTACTGCTGCAAGTAATCCACCGAAGATTGCCATTCCTAAGCCAGCTAATCCTGTGTTAGTTTCAGTTGTACCAGTGTTAGCTAGGCGTTTAACTTTAGTTGGCGCTTTAGGTGCTACTGGTTGAACTGGTGTTGGTTTAGGTACTGGAACATAGTTGATTGGTGTATCCTCAGTTGGATTATTCGGTACGTTTGGTACTTCATATCCTTTAGTTGGATCATTTGGATCAACTGGTTTCAACGGTACTAATGGGTTATTTGGTCCAACTGGTTTTGTTGGATCTTGAGGTACCATTGGAGTGTGTCCAGGCACGTAAGGAACGATTGGCTTATCGCTTCCTGGTTTTGTTGGATCTTTTGGATCGTTTGGATATGGAATTGGATTTGTTGGTGTTCCTGGGATGTTTGGTACCCATGATCCTAACTTATCGTAAACAACTGTTTCGTTGATATCCTTGATTGTATCAGGTGTTACTTTAACATCTTTAGTTGATGATTCTAAATCACCATCTTTAGCGATATATCCTTTAACAACTGGTACTGGGTATCCATTGAAGATGTCATCGTTACGATCTGTTGTCCATTCTCCATATGTGATTTCTCCTGTTACTAAGTTAATCTTAGCATCACGAGTGAATTTAATTGTTTCAACACGAGTTTCAGTTACTTCTTTTCCGTTACGATCTACATACTTGATAGTACGTGTAGCTGATTTCTCAGTTACAAGATCTTTCACAGTACTTGGCCATACTGGACTATTTGGATCGTTAGGGAATACTGGTTTACCTGATTCTGGAGTTGATGGTGTTACTGGAGTTCCATCTGGGTTCTTCGGTAAGTTTGGATCGTTTGGATCTACCGGTTTACCTGGTGTAACTGGAATAATTCTCTCAGCTACTGTTACATTGAAGATTTGATCTACAGATTTATCTTTATCAAATACTCTGTCTGTATCTTTAGATGGGAAGTCGTTCTTAACTACTCTGTATCCAGCTTTTTCAAGTTTTTCAATAGTCTTAGTTACTTCATCAACTTTAGACTTAGTGAAGTTAGCTCCTGAATCACCTTCATCTACTACTGGAGTTGATACTACTTTACCTTTTTCAGTTACGAAGTTTGTGATAGCTTTTTGTTTATCAGTTACGTAATTGATTGGTGTATCCGTACTTGGATCTGTTGGTATTGGTGGTACTTCATATCCTTTAGTTGGATCTTTTGGATCAACTGGTGTTAATGGAACTAGTGGATTATCCGGACTAATTGGTTTAGTTGGATCTTTTGGTACCACTGGTGTAGTTCCTGGTACGTAAGGAACAATTGGTCTATCGCTACCTGGTTTTGTTGGATCGTTTGGATCGTTTGGATATGGAGTTGGTTTAATTGGAGTTGCTACTTCTGGTACTTTCGGTACCCATGAACCAAGTTTAGTGTAAACTACTTCGATGTTTTCATCTTTAGAGTCTGCAGTTAATCCTGTTGTAGCTGCTACTTCTTTTTGTTTAGCATCTTTCAGGATGTATCCTTTAACTACTGGTGATTCTACTTTATCGAATGTTGTATCTCCACCTTTAGCTGTCCAGTCACCGTAAGTGATCACACCTGTTACAGCGTTGATCTTACCTTCACGAGTGAATGTAACTTTATCTGTTACTTTCTTAGCTACTTCCTCACCTTTTTCGTTAACATACTTGATTGTACGGTTAACGTGACGAGTTGTATCGATTTGTTTAATTAGATCTTCAGTCCATTTTGGTCCAGTTGGGTTGTTAGGATCGATTGGTTGTCCTGGTTTTGGTCTGTTTGGATCGTTTGGATTTTCTGGATCTACTGGTTTAAGTGGCTCAGAGTGTTGAGTTAATACAACAGTGTATTCTTGATCTTTACTAGAATCTTTATCAAAGTTCTTATCTGTAGCTGTTGTGAATCCGTCAGCTACTAGGTCATATCCTAATTTCTTAAGTTCTAAAAGTTTAGCCGCTGTACTGTACTCGATTGGCTCTCCAGATTTACCTTTTAGGTTATCCGTGTGAAGTACTGTTCCAGTTCCTTCAACAACATACTTAACTGTTGCTCTTTGCTCATCTTTTTCATAATTGATTTCAATATCTTTACCTGGCTCAGTTGGTACTGGTGGTACTTCATATCCTTTAGTTGGATCTTTTGGATCAACCGGTGTTAATGGAACTAGTGGGTTAGTATTTGGATCAACTGGTTTAGTTGGATCTTTCGGTACTTTTGGTGTAGTTCCTGGAATGTAAGGAACGATTGGTTTATCGCTACCTGGTTTAGTTGGATCTTTTGGATCGTTTGGATATGGAATTGGATCGATTGGTGTTTCACCTTTCGGTACTTTTGGTACCCATGAACCTAGTTTAGTGTATACAACTTCGATGTTTTCATCTTTAGAGTCTGCAGTTAATCCTGTTGTAGCTGCTACTTCTTTTTGCTTAGCATCTTTCAGGATGTATCCTTTAACTACTGGTGATTCTACTTTATCAAATGTTGTATCTCCATCTTTAGCAGTCCATTTTTCATAAGTAATTTCACCTGTTACTGAGTTGATCTTACCTTCACGTGTGAATGTAACTTTATCTTTAATAGATTCTGTAGAATCTTTACCAGCTTTATCTGTGTAAGTTACTCTGTTACCTTTTTCGTCAACGTATGTGATTGTACGGTTAACGTGACGGGTTGTGTCAATTTTCTTAATTAGGTCTTCTGTCCATTTTGGTCCATCTGGGTTGTTAGGATCGATTGGTTGTCCTGGTTTTGGTTTGTTTGGATCATTTGGATTTTCTGGATCTACTGGTTTAAGTGGTTCAACGTGTGGTTTAACTGTTACTACGAAACTTTGATCTACTTTCGTATCTTTATCGTAGTTCTTATCTGCAGCTGTTGTGAATCCATCAGTTACTAGGTCATATCCTATAGCTTTAAGTTCTAGAAGTTTAGCCACTGTACTGTACTTGATTGGATCTCCAGATTTACCTTCTAGGTTGTCTGTGTGAAGTACTGTTCCTGTTCCTTCTACAACATAAGTTACTTTCGCTTTTTGAGTATCTTTTTCATAAGTGATTTGCGTATCTTCTGTTGGATTTTCAGGTGTTGGCGGAACATATCCTTTAGTTGGATCATTTGGATCTACTGGTTTCAGTGGGTTTCCATTTGGATCTTTTGGAGTTGTTCCTGGAACGTGAGGAATCACTGTTGTTGGTGTTCCTGGTTTTGTTGGATCTTTTGGATCATTTGGATATTGAGGTTTGTCAAGTTTTGGAACTTCGAATCCTTCTGGTACTTTTGGTACGTATTTACCTAGTGGTGAGTAAACTACGTTTACTACTGAGTCAGCTGCATCGTGAGCAACGTTATCTACTTTTTCAGCTGCTTTAATATCTGCAACATATCCTTCGATTACTGGAGATACTACTTCAGCTAATGTTTGTGGTTTCGTCCAATCAGAAGTATAAGTGATTTCACCTGTTACTTTGTTTAGATCACCTTTACGAGAGTAACGAAGTTTTTGTTCTACAGTAGCCGCAGCTTCTTGACCACGTTTAGCTTCTTCTACTTTGTCAGTATTAGCATATCTGTAGTTGATTGTACGATTAACTTCATCTAGCAATCCTAGTTGTTCAAATGTACGTTGTTTTGGATCTCCAGGTACTTTGTCTCCTGGTTTCGGAGTTGTGTTTGGATTATTTGGATCTAGCGGTTTATCTGGATCGATTGGAGAAATTCCTTCTTTAACGATTACGTAGTAAACTTGGCTAATTCCACTATCACCTTTATCATCTTTATCATCGAATGTACGGTTTGCATCAGCGTAGAATGCTACACGTTCTGCTGTATAAGCTGGATCAGTTGGTGCAACAACTTCGTAACCTTTAGCTTCTAATTCAGCTTTAACGTTATCAATGTTTGTTGTCTTAATTGCTTTACCTGTGTCTCCTGCTTCCGCAACTGATACGTGAACTGCAGTTCCATCAGCTTTAATGAAGTGAACTAGAGCTACTTGAGAACCATCTTTAACATACGTAATTGTAGTGTTTTGAGTTGGGTCTTCTGGTACTTTCGGTACTTCATATCCTTTAGTTGGATCGTTTGGATCTTTCGGAGTTAATGGTTTACCGTTTGGTCCTACTGGTGTTGTTCCAGGAATGTATGGTACTACTGGAGTTTCAGCAGGTGTTCCTGGTCTTGTAGGATCTTCGTTAGTTGGATTTTCATATGGTTTTGGTGTTAAATCAGTGTTCGCTGGAGGTGTTACGCCTTCAGGAATCACTGGTACATATGAACCAAGTTTACGGTAGATAATTGTTTCTTCACTATCTTTATCAGTAGCTTTAACATTTTCACGAGCTGTAGAAACTTTCGCAGAAGCTACATATCCTGGTTTGTTTGGAGTTGTTACAGCGTCGATTGTTGTATCGTCACCTTTAGCTTTCCAATCACTAAAGTTAGAGATTGCTCCTGTTACTGGGTCTAGGTCAGCTGTACGAGTGAATGTCAATGTTTGAACATTATCAGGGATACCTGCATCTGATCCGTCAGCTAGTTTGTAGTGAACTGTGTGAGTTACTTCTTCGATTAATCCTAATTCTTTGTAAGTACGTCCTTTTGGATCGTTTGGTACTTTGTCATCAGGTTTTGGAGTAACATTCGGTGTATTTGGATCCGTTGGTTTAGATGGATCTAATGTTACTGGTTTTGTAGTATAAACCACTGTTTCATTAATATCTTCAGCAGTTGCTGTTACTTCTGATGCTGGTACAGTCGCTTTATTTGGAGTGTAGTTCTTAATTTCTGGTGAAGTTACAGCTTCAAATGTTTGCGCTGGTGACCAGTCTCCGAATGTAATCTTACCAGTTACTGGATTGATTGTTGCTGAACGTTTGAACTCTTTAGTTTCTTCTACTGAGTCAGCAGCTTTCTTACCATCTGCATATACATAGTTGATTGTACGTTTAACTTTTTCTTTACGTCCATCTTCTAACTCTTTGATTAACTCTGGAGTCCATTTTGGTCCATCTTCATTATTAGGATCAATTGGTTTACCTGGAGTTGGAGCCGGATCATTTGGATTTACAGTTACAGGTTTAACCGCTACAAGAACTTTGTATTCTTGGTTAGTCTTAGAGTCTGCATCGAATTTACCATTTTCTGGATAGTTGTTTTCAACAACTGTATAACCTTTAGCTTTCAATGCGTTTATTGTCGCTGTTACATCTGCAGATTTCGTGAATGCTTTTCCTGCATCTCCTGTATCAACGATTGATTGAGCTACTCCACCTTTTTCAGTCTTATCAGTTTCACTATTTACTTCGATGAAGTGTGTAACTGCCACTTGAGAACCATCTTTCGTATAAACGATTGTAGTATCTTCAGTTGGGTTCGTTGGTGTTGGTGGGTTATATCCTTTAGTTGGATCGTTAGGATCTTTCGGAGTTAATGGTTTTCCATTTGGTCCTACTGGTGTTGTTCCTGGTACATAAGGAATCGTCGTTGTTGGTGTTCCTGGTTTTGTTGGATCGTCCGGATTATTTGGATATTGTGGGTTTTCAATTGTCGGAGGAGTGAATCCTTCTGGAACAACTGGTACAAATTTACCTAAATCTTTATAGATAACTTTTTCAACAATATCTTTATCCGTTGCGTTAACACCCGTTACATCTTTCTTAGATGACTCAACATCTCCTGTAGCTACATATCCAGTTTTAACTGGTACTACAGCTTTACCTTCAAGAGTTGTATCGTTATCTTTAGCTGTCCATTCACTATAAGTAATCTCTTTTGTTACAGCATTAACTGTTGCTGTACGTGTAAAGCTTACTGTAGTTTCATGTTTAGGTTCTGCATCAGTTCCACGTTTAGTAGTATCTGCTACATCATCTGCATAAGTATACGTAATTGTACGTTTTACTTCTTCAGCTAGTTTAAGATCTTTATATTTTGGTCCATTAGGATTACTTGGATCTACTGGTTTGTTTGGATCGAAGTTTGGATCATTTGGATCAATTGTAATTTGTTTTGTTTTGTAAACAACTACTTCTTCATAATCAGCTGTATCAGCCGTTACAGTTTTCGCTGGTACGTCACTTACTGTTGGATTACTTACTAACGCTGATGTATATCCGTCAATTGTAGGAGTTGTTACAGCTTCAAATCCAGCAGTTGTCTTAGGTGTCCATGGTCCATATTCAATTTCTCCTGTCACAAGGTTAACTTTAGCTGTTCTTGTGAATTCAAGAGTTTGAACTTTCTTACCTGCTACTTCTGTTCCAAGTTTGCCGTCTGGTACTGGAGTTCCATCGTCATAAACATACTTGATAGTACGCGTTACAGACTCAGTAGTTTTCAGATCTTTAACTGATTCAGGCCATTTTGGTCCATTATTATCACCTGGAACTACTGGTTGTCCTGGTTCTGGTTTAACATATCCAGGTGTAGTTGGATCAGTTGGTATATCTTTAATAATTGGTTTAAATGTTACTGTATATTCTTGGTTAGTTGATGCATCTGCGTCGAATACTTTTTCAGCATCTGTTGATGGATAGTCTTTTTCACCTGCATTTACATTGGCTACTTTTTCATATCCGCGAGCTAAAATTTTGTTAATTGCTGCAGTTACATCTGCATCTTTAGTGAACGCTTTACCTGTATCTCCTGTATCTACTACTGAAGGTTCTAGTCCTTTACCAGTTGTATCTACGAACTTAGTTACCGCTACTTGAGAACCATCTTTCGTATAAACGATTGTTGTGTCTCCTGTTGGTGTAGTTGGAGCTGGTGGTTCATACCCTTTAGTCTTATCATTCGGATCTTTTTGTTTCAACGGCTGTCCATCTGGCCCTACTGGTGTAGTTCCTGGTACGTATGGAATCGTTGTTGTTGGTGTTCCTGGTTTTGTAGGATCTGTTGGATTATTTGGATATTGTGGATTTTCAATTGTTGGTGGTGTAAATCCTTCTGGTACTACTGGTACGTATTTACCTAGTGCTTTGTACACTACTTTTTCCGTAATATCTTTATCTTCAGCTTTAACTGATGTTACATCTTTCTTAGATGAATCTACATCTCCTGTCGCTACATAACCTGCTACTGCTGGAAGTTCTGCTTTCCCTTCTAATGTAGTGTCATTATCTTTAGCTTCCCATTCTCCGTATGTGATTTCTCCCGTTACTGGGTTCACTTTAGCTACACGAGTGTAATTAACTTTTGTAGTGAATGGTTCTGCTACATTAGTTCCACCTTTATTTCCATCTTTTTCAGCTTGGTTTAGTTCACTTGCTTCTGTTGAGTAAGTGTACGAAATTGTACGTGTTACCTCTTCAGTATTTTTAAGTTTCGCAAGTAGTTCATCTGTCCATTTTGGTCCATTTGGATCACTTGGATTAATTGGCTGATCTTTCTTAGGTTCTTTATACCCTGGAGCTTTTGGATCAACTGTGATTAGTTTAGTTTTGTAAACTACTACTTCTTCGAAGTCTTTATCTGTAGCTGCTACAGTTTTCTCTGGTACATCAGCTGTTGTTGGAGTTACTCCTGCAACTGCCGCTGTGTATTTCTCTAATACTGGCGATGTTACAGCTTCAAATTTTTGGTTCGCTGACCAATCTCCGTATGTGATTTCTCCTGTCGCTACATTAATCTTACCAGGACGAGTGAATTTAAGTGTTTTAACTTTCTTATCAGCTACACTTGTTAAATCAGATTCTGCTACTGGAGTACCATCTTCGTATACATACTTAATTGTACGCGTTACTTCTTCTTGTACTTTTACAGCGTTGATTAATTCTTCTGTCCATTTTGGTCCATCTGGATTATTTGGATCGATTGGCGTTTTTCCTGGAATTGGTCTTGGGTTATCATCACTCTTCGGTTTAGTTGGATCGAATGATGGAATATCAACTACTTTAGCTTTGAATTTCACAACATATTCTTGATCAACTGCTGCATCTTTATCGAACTTATCAGTTGATACAAATCCGTTATTTACTAATTCGTAACCTTTCTTAACTAGCTCAGCAATCTTATCAGTTACTGAAGTTGCTGTTGTAGCTGGGTAAGCTGCTTCTGATTTACCTGTTACTGCGATTGGATCTGCAAGACCTGGAGTAATTACTTTATTCGTATTAGTAGAATCTACTTCTACAAATTTAACTACAGCTTTTTGAGCAACTGGAGTGTAAAGTACTGTGATCTTGTAGTCATCTGCTTCTGCATCGATTGCTGCAGTTGCTTCTACAGTAGCGTTATCTGGAGTGTATCCAGTCACTTCTGGAGAGTTAACAAGGTTGAATTTATCATCTTTAGCTTTTTCTGCTTCAGATAATTTAATTGCATCGTTAGATGTTCCACCTACTGGAGTCCATTGTCCAAATGTAACGATTGATTTCTGAACATCTGTTGCATCTGCAGCTATCGCTTTGTTTGTGATGTGATCGTAGTAAACTGTACGAGCTTTGTATTCTTCAGGAGAATCATATCCACTCTTATCTAACACTGCTTTGTAAGTTGCATATTCTGTTGGATATTCTTTCGCAGCTAATGTGTAATCGATTGTACGGTCACGTTCAAAGTGAAGTGTTTCAGTCACTGTCGGTGCAGCCGTTGTCCCACGTTTATCTGCCGGTACATCATCTGTACTTGCATATTTGTATTCGATTGTACGTGTTACTTCTTGAGTATCTTTAATTTGACGAAGAACTTTTTTGTGACGTAGATAAACATTGAATGCTTGATCTACATCTTTATCATCATCGAACTTACGTCCACCTTCAATAGCTGTACCTTGAGTATTATTTGTATAGTCATCAGTTACTAATTCATAACCAAGGTCTTCATATTTCTTGATTGTGTCAGCTGTTAGGTAAGGAATCTTCGTATGAGATTTACCTTGAAGCGTTGTAACCCCGTAAGTTGTTTTCGCATCCGCACCCGTAGTAGGAGCAGTTGCTGCTGTTTGAACTTCAAGAATACGATCATCACCTGTTGCATCTAAGTCGATGTATGTTACTTTGGCTTTTTGAGTATCAGCTTTATAAACAACATACATATCGAAGTTGTCTTTGTCGTCTGATCTTATTGCAGAAGAAGCTGGTTTATACGTTCCGACATCTTTTGTATTTCTATCAATCGGTTTATAAGTACCAATTTCCTTAGTATCTTTAATATGAGCCATTTCTCCTGTTGCATTTGGAGCATTGTATTCTAAAGTTACAACATTCGCTGTATAACCTTTTACAGTAGGAGAAACTATACTATTCATCTCTTCGTTATTTTCTCCATGTTTCCAATCGGAAATAATCAATGTTCCTTGAGAGAATTTAGTACCTTTAGGTATTTCAGTTCCTGCTGTGTATTCTGTACCATTTACATCTCTAACTGTATTCGCAGTTACCATCGGTTGGTCTAATACACCATCTTCATCAAACATTTTATATGTACGAGTATAGTTTAGAGTTTGAGAACGTGTTACTGGTTCATTATTGATTGATAAAATTGGATTATTATTTTTATAAGAAGCTTGACTAGTAGCTGTTGCATCATTATCACTCTCATACACATAGTGAATTGTACGTGTAATTGATGCTTCTGTAACTGGTGTTACTATTGGTGTGTATTTTGCTCTACCGTAATCAGTACCATATTTTTCTGTAACTTTATCATTTGCTACAACATCATTATAGTCTATATCTGGTTGTACTAAATCTACACCTGTTCCTCTTCCTACAAATCCAGGTTCTGGTGTAAATGTAACTTCACCTGTTGGTTTTCCACTTGCATCTTTCACAAGTTCATATACCCCTTCACCTGTGATTGTTACTTTAGAATCGTTAGTGTTTGCCAGGTCATAACTACGTGGAACCTCTGTTATTGCTCCTGTTGTAGGATCAAGATGTGTTGCGCTTGGTAATATAACTTGATTTAACGGTAATATTCTCTTGACTTTAGTACCCGCTGGAATCGTGTTAGTTGCACGATATTTACCGTCAACTTTTACAACATCTCCTTTTCCTACAATTTGACTAATAGCTGTTTCTTTAGCTAGGGTAGAAATTTTATTACCTGATTCTCGTGGTATAGTATCACCTGTATTATATGTGACATTATTCCATGTATTATTCGCCGTTGTTACTAATGGATTTTTAAGTTTAGCTCCTGTTGGAATTCTTCCTCCGGCAGGAATAGTAGTCTCTGTACCGTTGGCTAGAGTAACAACCGTGTCTGCTGTAACAGGATGAGGATCAACTGGACTAGCTCCCGCTGGGATAGTTTTTCCAGTAACAAGTCGAACATTATTTACTACAACAGAACCTGTACCTGTTACTACCACATCTGCATCTTCAGCAATTTTCGCACGCGCTGGTAATTTATCTTTATCAGGAGTATATGTCACTACCTTCCCATCAGCAAGTGTTAATGTAGTAGCCTTACTTACTTCAGTATCTTTATCGTATGAAGATTTATTACTTTCTAAAGTATCCGCTAATTTTATACTCTTATTCTTATCTATGATTTCGAATTCATTAGCATACCTAGAATCTGTAATCTTATCTCCTGTTTCAGTTTCCACTGTTCCGTATACTGGGATTTGAGGTCTAGCACTTTGTTTTTTACCTTGAACATCAGTAGTTGTAGTATCTTCACCTATTGGTCTCACATCAATAACAGTTGGAATATAACTAGTATCCATTGTTTTATAACCATTATTTCCATTATTTGTATTTTCAAGAACCTTATCTTTTTCTGCTAATGTGGTAGATGCTTTAGAAGCCTCAATTGTATCATTATTAGCTTCCCATCCAGTTGAATTATTATTATCATCCCATGCACGTACTGCAATACCTTTCGCCGTTCCCACATAAGACTTATTAGGTTTAAATGTTAATGTAGTTTCATATAATCCATTTCCTACAGAAGTATTTTTACCTTCATTAGCAGGATTAACTTTATATGTACCTACTTCATTTCCTGCAGTATCATATTCTGTGTACTCACTTAATAAATATTCTGTTTTCCCAGTTAATGGGTTTGTAACTTTAAGTCCTTTACCCAAAACTTTATTATTTTTATCTTTTACTGTTACATATTCTCCTGAATATACAGTGGCACCATTTCGTTCTACATGAACCTTGCCTGTAGAGTCTACACGATAATTTGCAGGTAATCCAGACTTATCAGCAATAGCTTCTTCTGACGCGACTTGCTTATCAGTTAGAACTATTTTCGGCGATAAATTCTCATTTTCAATTTGCGCCCATTTCGTATATTTAGAATCTTTATTTTTACCATTCGCTGTAAACATCGCATTAGTTGGTAGTGTAACTGTTTGTTCTCGACCTTGATAATCTTTTGTCTCATGTCTAGTACCACGTGGCATGTGAACTACATGTGTTTGGAAATCCTCTACTTCCCCTGATGATGCCACACCTGTTGGTTCTAGAATCTCATCTTTTGTTAATGAAATACGTAAACGTACTCCTAAGCTATCTGCTGAAGTATCTAGTAATTGTGGTGTGTTTTTAAATTTAATATTGTAAGTTCCATTTTTGTTAACTTCTACGATTTCTGAAGATTCATTAAGATCAAATTTACCGTTGTTGTTGAAGTCTACCCATCCACGGATATAAGCTTTATCATTATTAACACCTAGGTTAGCACGAACACCTTCAAGGACATATTCATTACCTTGGGCTTGACGTAATTTGTACTCAGTTGCTACCGCTGGATCAAGAAGTTGGCTTTCTCCTTCATCTCCAAGAGTACCTTCACCTAAAGCACCTGTTGTGTGGTTATAAACTCCACGAATCGGAAGCTTAGATACTGGGTTCGCCATCTCAATAACATCACCTTGATTTAAAAGTACACGTGTGTGATCCTCTTTTTCAATTACAGCATTACCATTCGGTAATAATAAGTATGTACCTGTTACACCCTTATCTGTTGTTACAACTGTTTTTCCTGATTCTAATGGTGTCTCTTTATATTTTTCTGATGTGATTAAGTCATCAAGTACCCATCCACCTGAAGGGTCAGTTTTTGTTGAACGGAAGTCTGGGTCTCCTTTAACATTACCTAAGTATGGTTGAGTAGCCGTTACCTGAGTTTTAACTCCATTCTTAACAACCTCTTTATTAAAATCCCCAATAATGTGCTGAGCTGATCCGTAAGATTGTGGAGCATCTCCTCCATCATAAATCATGAATCCAATTGTTCCTGCTTGTGCTCCTGCAGAGTTCAAGTACATTGATAGTGTCTTAACGTTTTGAGAAAGAGCGATTGGTAATGAGTTTTTAGAACCCATTGATGTATAGTTTGCTCCAAATGTATTAGTTCCGTATGCAATAGGTTTCCCTTTTTCGTCTAAGTTAACCCAATCTTTTGGATTATATCCCGCTTGCGCAAGACGTCCGTCAGCATTAACATCGCTTTCATTACTTGGATAAACCCCTTTCGCTGATTTATCATCAATATCTTTTTGAAGATTTAATGCCATGAATTGTTCCCATTTCGTTCCATCTGTCTCGAATTGAACAATTTCTGTACGCCCTGCTTCTTCAGCATCAGCTGCAATTACGTTAACATCTACAATACGACCATTATATGTCGCAGAAAGAGCAAATGTTACACCAACGTTAGATTCATCACGTGATGATGTAAAAGCTGTAAGCATTTCACTTCCATCTGGATTTGTTGTTGGAAGCCCTGCTTTTCTCAAGTATGACCATTGAGTATCTTGAGATGTAATTAAGACATCCGCATGTCTTTGATCTCCAATTTTTTTATAAAGATTAGCTGATCCTGATGGTACAGCCTTACCATTCACATTAACATAAGAGAACCCAGTTTCAGCAAGTTTTGTCGCTGTTAAACCTTGACTTTCAATAGCTTTGTTGTAATCTTGAACAGCTTTATGATAAGCTGCTGCTTTCGCATAGTAGGCATCTGTATTAGCAAATGTTTCTGTTGGATATTCTGGTAGTGTTAATGCCACACCATTTACTGAAACAGTTGGGTTATTAGCAAATGTTGTTTTATTATTTATTGCATTTTGTTTAAATTGTTTATCCTCAGCTTGTGCTTTTGATAATTGTTTCTCAGATCCCCAATCTCCATAATCACGTACAGCATTCACTGGTCCTGCAGCTGTTCTATTAGGATCAGATTTTACATCTTTTGAACCCAATTTAATTACTGTTGCTGTTAAAGCATATCCTTCAACTTTAGTTTTAACGTTGAATTTCATACCTTCTTGTAAAGCTTCGTAAAGCTCGTGATCGTTTTGAGCTCCACCTGTGTAGTATAGATGTTCTACATATTTTGCAGTTCCTGAATTTAAGAATTTATCATCAGTTGTTAGTCCTTTTGATCCGTCTGCGTATGTCACATCACGAACCATTGTAATTTTACCAGTTACTACATCTCCATTCGGATAAGTAATAGTTTTCGTAATTGGTTGACCTAATTTTCTTGCAGGTCCTACTACAGTACCATTAGGATATGTGATTGATGCTGCTGCAAAGTCAAACCAGTTAATGTTGTTCTTAAGTTGCTCTAAATTTTTAGTACCTGCAGTACCAACAACAGTATCTCCAGAAGCAATATTAGTTTGAACACCATTTAAAGTAACAGTTGCTCCACCAGCAGTTCCGTTTCCTTTTTTTACTACTTCAATCATAGAAGGATCCGTAATACTTGGGTTAGCATTCATGATTTCACGTTTAACCGCTGCAACCTCTTCATCTGTTAATTCATTAATATTTTTTACAGGTGTTTTTGTAGTTGGTGGAATTATTGCTGTATTGGTAGTAGTTTCTCCAGCTAATAACCCTTCTAACTTACCACGGTGACCTGCACGTTGCATTGTTGCGTATACAGCTTCGATAGCTCTTTCTAATTCTTTACGTTCTCTTTCTGAGTCGCTCTTAGTTGATGAATCAGAGTTAAATACGTCTAGAACTTTAGCTATTTGTTTTTCTGCTGTTGCTACCGCTGCTTTGATTTCAGCTTTTTTAGATTCTTCTTTTACTGATTTTTCAGCAAATGCAGTCGCAGTTTGGTTAATAACTTTTGCTTCAGAAATAGTTTTTTCTAATTCTTCTTTTGCTGATTTAGTTTCTTTTTTATCAGATTTTTCTTCTGATTTAGCTTCTTTTTTATCTTCAGCTTTTTTGTCTTCGACTTTTTTAGCTTCTAAAGATTTGTTAAGGAAGCTGATTGAGTTTTCTAACGCAACTGTTTGCGAATCAACTTGTGCTTGAGTTGCATTTTCATCAACGATAAGGTCTTTTGCCTTATTAAGTTCTATCGCAGCATCAACAGTTAATTTTTGTTGAGTTTCTGATAGGTCACGTCCTGCAAGAGTTACGAATAAATCGTTTAAACGATTAATCTTCTCTTGTAGTTTTGTTTTAACGGCACTAGTTTTAACAACTGTGCTTTCAACTGATTTTTCAGCTGTTTTCTCAGCTACTTCTGCTTTTGGAATCTCTACTTTTTCGGTAGATTTATCTTTAGCGGTAGTTTCTACTGGTGTTTCTTGCTTAGTAGTATCCGCTGCTTGAGCCGCACCACCAAGGAATAAGAAACCAGAAGCGATCAATACAGATGCAGTTCCAGCGTTGAATTTCTTAATTCCATACTGGTTAATCTTTTCAGATTGCTTCGTACTGTTCATTTTTAAATTATTTTTACTGAACATTGCTTTCTCCTTTTTTATAAAATAAATAAAATCATAATGACTGTATCATACCATATTAAAAAATCAACTTTAAACTTGCTTTAAATCACCACATTTTTTTCACAAATTTTACAATTTTAATCTTTAAATAACAAGTATGATTTTCGGTAAATATTTTTACATATAAACGAAATTATTTCCAAAACTTTCCTATGTTACAAAAACGTTACAAAATCAAGTATTTGTCAATATTATTTCACGTTATTATTATATCTTAAAATAGCCTATTTATCAATTATTTTAACGTTTTTCAGTATTCTAAAAATAATAAATAATTTTAAAATACCTAAAATAAAATAATACTTATATTTTTTAAAATTCCTACAAATTTACCAGCAAAAAAATTACGTAAACCTTAAAAAGAAAACTAGGTGAAACCTTGTTCTTATGCAGTTTCTTACGATAAAAAAAAAAAAAAAATACAATTTGACATTTATGTCATTAAAAAATATTCATTTATTTATTGAACAAAACAATTCATATAACAATTACTAACCTAAATTCAAAATAAAAAATAACTCAAAAACAAACCTCTTTTGAAATTTGATTTTTGAGCTATTTTTATGTTTCCAAACTACATAGTATAGTCTAAAATTATTTTTCTTTTCGACGTTTTCTTACACTCATAACTAAGGCAGCTAACATCGACATAAACCCTAGAGCAGTAGCATCTAATGATGTGTCACCAGTATTTGGTAATCTCTCTGATTTTTTTCTATTCTCAGTACTTAGTGTTACAATACTTTCCTCAAGATCTTCTACAGTCGGTAAAGCTTGAAGTTTTTCTTTAGGATTCGGTATAGGTTTAACCAATGAACCTCTATATTCAGGAACTTCTAATATAGTCGGTCTATCTGATGGAACTCCTCCATTAAATTCAGGTACTTCTAACACCGGTGGTTCTATCGGGGATACTCCACCCTCATATTCTGGAACCTCTAATACAGGTGGTTCTATCGATGATGCTCCTCCATTAAATTCAGGTACTTCTAACACTGGCGGTTCTATCGGGGATACTCCACCCTCATATTCTGGAACTTCATTTTTCGGTGCATCAGACGGTACCTGCCAAGTTGGTTTTACAGGAATATCGTAATCATATTGATAGACTACTGTCGTCACACCTTCTACAACTTTACCTGTTTCTGCAGTTACATTATTAAATTTAGTCGAAACTGGGTAAACTCCATGGTATTTATATGTCTTACCATCTGCAGTTGTTATTTTTTCCACTAATTTTTCTTTTGTACTATAGTCTTGTACAGTAAACTCTTTAACTACTTCTCTAGTCGATACTACTTTATCTCCTGATCTTGTAGTATATGTGTAAGTTGCTCTTAATACAGCATCTTTCACCAATGTTTCAGCTTGTTTGATTTCATTTCCTTCTGCATCAACATACCTAACAACTACAGAACCTAACACTTCTTTTGCTTTAGGTTTCGGATCTTCTTTAGTTACTAAGCGATAAATATAAGTAACCTGTGTTTTTTCTTTATTGATTATTCCTTCTTCAGGCGCTGAACCTTCTTTTAGTCCTAAATATTCATAAGTAAATCCTGTTTTATCACCTAGAATTGTTTTATATCTTTTCGCAGTTGCATCATAAGTCGGTTCTAAGTTTTCTGTAACTTTCTCTTCCCCTACTTTTGTAGAACCTGAAAGAACATCGTACGTTTTCACTTTTTCATAAGGTACATTTGACGCAAGTACTTCCGATTCTTTTAAAATTTCTCCTGATTCAGATTCATAGTTCACACTAACAGAACCTACTTTTGTATTTTCAATTTTCACGGGTGCATCAGATAGTTTTGTAGATAATCTGTAATAATGATTAACTACAGATTCTCCTTCCTCCATCACTTTATAAGCACGAACCGGAGTAATTATTTCTTTAACTACGTAATTTGTTTCCTCTTTAGTTGTGACATCTTTCTTAGTAAATTCAGTCTCATTAGTAGTTGAATTTTCATTAACAACATTAATATTACTCAAATCGTCAGAGATTGTCACAGCACCTTTATTCGCATAAACAGAGCCTTCTCTTGTTTCAACTTCGGGATTAACTTTTTCCCAATCGCTGTAACGTTCTTCTTCTTTATCTTTATGGTAAGACTTAATCACACCTGATGCAAAACCATATTTTTCAGAGTATTTTAGAACTTCTTTTGTCGTTAACTCTACATCTTTTAATTGGTTATACTCTTTTAAAGTTTCTTTCGACGTTCCTAATGTGATTTCTAAATCACTTAATACACTTTGAGCTCCCTCAATCTGATCTCTCAATTTTTTCAAAATTTCTTGATTTCCTTGAGAGAACATTAATCCTCTTTCATCTTCAACTGCAACTTTGATTTGATTTTGCTTAATCATTTCAATGGTCTTAGCAATATTTTGCTTCAACTCTTCTCTTCTTGCTAAAACCCTTTTTTTATCCGCTTCATTATTCACATTACGATCAAAGTAATCTAATATTCCATTTATTTGAGCATGCATCTCTTCTAAAATTTCTTGTAAAGATTCATTTTTGAAATTATATTTATTTGATCCTGTTATTCCTGGAGGTAAATTTTTATAAATATTATTATAATATAAGATATTCTCATCTTTAAAATTCACTTTTCCATCATCAGCTGTACCAAATATATAGTCATCCCCAATAGTTGGAAATTCCCCTGTTTTTGGTTGCATCCAAAAGGCATAAGTCGGCTTCCCTGGAATCCCTTCTGTTCTATTAAAACCTTCAGTATAATTATATGAAGGTTTCGCAGGAATTTTTTCTCGTCTATACTTTACTGTATTAACAGTTCTCGTACCACTTCCATGAGCATATGTATCACGATCCATAACAAGAACCGTATCACCTTCTTTAAGAGTCACATTTTCTTTCGTGAAATCTTTTGCTGTTGCTTGCCCATTTTTCCACTTCGCAACTGCATCTTCATCACTAGATACCCCGCTAGCTTCTACGAATTTTCCGTAATGTCCGTCTGAAGTTTCTTCTACTAAATACACTTTTCCTGTAATTTTTCCGTAGTTGATTTCTCCTAGATTGTTGTGCATCCCTTCCGGAGATACTGGAGCTTCTATATCATTAAATTTTGTTTTGTCATAAGTTGCTTTATTCGCATCTACTACTTCCGAACGAATCCATTTGTATTCTTTATTATTAGCTTGGATTACCGCTTCTTTACCTGTATCTTCATCTATAGCGGTACCTGTTTTTTCTACAGTTGATTCACGATAATCTTTCCCATCGGTATCGTAAGCAATTCCTTTTTTATCATAAGGAGTCGATACTATCCCTTCTTCACCAGCTACTTTTTTCGAATCTTTTAGTGTTGAATTATCATCTTCTAATAGATAATTAACTGTTGCATTAGATTCGAATTTTATAGAATCTGTACCATCAACATTTCCTGTGTTTTGATTTGCTTTAGCAGGTCGATTATATCGTATGTCAGCCACCGCATCAACAGTTACTTTTTTCGCAGGATTTTGATCATCTGTAAAAGTCGTTTTTGCACTTGATGAAACTTTTTCAAATTTACTTACTAGCGTTGTTTCATTCTGTGCGCCAGAACTTACATTGGCAGATGCAGTTCCACCTCCAGCTAACATCGCTATACCTAGAATCGTTATCGCTCCAATTAATTTTGAATCAGTTCTACCATTTTTATACTTTCTTAGCGAAAATTTCTCTTTTTTAATATTATTAAACATAATTTTCCCCTTTGTTATTTTATTACGTTTCTTTATTACATCTTTCTAATTACAAGAAATCACTAAATTAACATCTAGATGTTTTCTAAATATCTATGTAATACGTTTTTAATTTTAACACATTAAATAATTTTTATCAAATATTCGGCAACATTACTTCACACTATCTATAAACACAAAACACCCCTGGATTTCTATCCAAGAGCGCCCTGTGATTTACATAATGAAATTAATCATCTTTTAAACTTATTATTTTTCATTTTGACGTTTTCTTACAGCTAAAGCTATACCTGCGATTAGAGCACCGAATCCTAATACCGCTGCATTAGATGTTTCGCTACCTGTGTTCGCTAAACGTTTCATCTGTGCAGTTACTGCAGGTTTAACCGGTACTTCCGGCGTTGGTTTTGGTACAGGCATCGGCTCTGGTTTAGGCGCTGGAGTTGGTTCTCCAGGAATCTTAAGTTCTGGTTTTTCCACAATCGGTGGATCTAACGGAACTACTCCTCCTTCATATTCTGGTTTATCGACAGATAGAGCAGAAAGTTGCATTACATATTGATAAACAATAGTAGTTACACCCTCTTTAACCAGACCTTTTTCGTCTACAGTATTTTTGAATTTATCTCCAGCTGGAAGTACACGTTTCAGTTTGAATGTTACTCCGTCTACTACGATTGTTTCAGGAGCTGTCACATCATACTCTTCTCCTGTAGCTTTGTATGTAGTTTCTTCTTTGTCCCCAGTAGTTGTAGTTGTCGCTTCAGCTACTATTACATTGTTCTTAGCTACTACATCATCCGCAAGGAAGTTTTCATTAATATCTACGTATTTAACAACAACTGTTCCTTTTTTATCTTTAGCGTAATCACGTTTACTTACTGATGGAACTTGTGAATATTTAACAACAACCGCTGAATCTTTTGATTCATGCGTTACAGTTAATTCATCTACCTTCACTTTATCTACAGTGTAATCTTTGATTTCTGGTGATACTACTTCAGCAAGTTTTTGCGCTGGAGTCCAGCTTGTTGTGTAAGTCACTTCTCCTGTTCTACTGTTGATCTCTGCAGTTCTTGTGAAGCGAGCTGTTTGGTTAACTGGTGCACTTGCTTCTTGTCCTGCTTTTGGTCCATTTTCATAAACATAAGAGATGTTACGTTTAACTTCTGTTAGTAAACCTAAATCTTTGTATGTACGGCCTTTAGGATCGTTAGGGATTTTATCCCCTGGTTTCGGAGGATTTTGTTCTCCCTCGTTAGGTTTAGTTG
The DNA here is from genome assembly GCA_032567735.1 of Gemella haemolysans. Lineage (GTDB taxonomy): Bacteria > Bacillota > Bacilli > Staphylococcales > Gemellaceae > Gemella > Gemella haemolysans_E. The sequence goes on from JAWHCX010000004.1 coordinate 93,998, forward strand.
GATCCACTGGAATTAAGTAGTCGTATTGGTAAACGACTGTTGTAGTTCCTACTTTTACCTTACCTGTTTCTTCTGTTGTGTTATTGAATTTATTAGAAGCTCCATATACACCACTGTATTTATATTTCTTACCATTAGCTTGTATAACATCTTTACGGCTTGCTACAGTACTATATTCTTCATTTGTCGCTGTATAAGTAGTTTCTTCACGATCTGCGTAAACTTTTGTCGTAGCTTTTTCTACTACCACATTATCCTTAACAGTTATCGCTTCACCAATTTCATTTCCTTTATCGTCAACATACTTAACAACCACAGAACCTTTTTTATCTTTCGCTGCATCATGTTCGATAATTTCAGGATTTTCACGGTATTTAACAACTTCACTACTGTCTGCAGATTCATGTGTTACCGATAACTCCGCTACTTTTTCTTTATCAACCGCATATTTATCGATTTTCGGTGACACTACTTCAGCAAGTTTTTGCGTTGGAGTCCAGTCTGCAGTATACACCACTTCACCAGTTCTACTATTGATTTCTGCAGTTCTTGTGAAGCGTGCATTTTGGTTAACTGGTGCACTTGCTTCTTGCCCTGCTTTTGGTCCATTTTCATAAACATAAGTGATATTACGTTTAACTTCTTTTAATACTCCTAAATCTTTATATGTACGACCTTTTGGATCATTAGGGATTTTATCCTCTGGTTTTGGAGTATTTGGAGTAGTATTATTTGGTTTGTTTGGATCTACTGGAATAACGTAATCGTATTGGTATACAACTGTAGTGATTCCTTCTTTCACCTTACCTGTTTCTTCTAATACGTTATTATATTTATCAGAAACTTCATATACTCCACGGAAGACATATTTCTTACCATCTTTATTGATTGTATCAACTTTCTTCTCAACAGCATTGTATTTTACATCATTTTCTGTTACTTCATCACGTGTTGATAGTACAACATCTCCTGATTTAGTAGCGTATATTTTTGTTGTTTTTACAACTGCATCTGTTACTACATTTTCTGGATCTTTGATTTCATTACCATCAGCATCAACATATTTAACAACTACTGATCCTTTAGCTTCAACTGTTTTAGATGGCGTTGTTTCTTCTTGTTTATCTAGAGTATAGCTGTAGATAACGTGTTTTTCACCTTCTGTTACGTCCCCTGTTGCTGGAGCTGAGTCAGATGTTGGTCCTACATATTTATAAACTAAACCTGTAGCTTCGTCTTTTAACGTTGGGTATTGTTTATCAGTAGTATCATATTTTTCTGTAACTGTGCGTTTTTCTTTACGTTCAGATACTTTTACACCTTTTGAGTAAGTTACATAAGTATCTTCATACTCTAAAGGAACATTGTTTTTAACCACTTCTGTTTCTTTTAATGTTTTTAACGTTCCATCTTCGTTGATAACAACATGTTTCACATCAACAGAACCTGTTTTCGTCACTTCTGATTTAGACGGAGTTTTCTCTTCTTCACTTACTAGACGGTATTCATAAACAACTTCTGTTGTTCCTTCCACTACTTTACCACTAGCAGCTGGAGAGCCTTGTTTTAGACCTACATACTCGTATGTAAATCCTGTGTCAGCATCTACTAATGTAGGGTATTGTTTTGGAGTTGTGTCGTAGTTTTGTTCTACAGTTGCGATATCAGTACGTTCATCAACTTTTGTTTCACCTGAATATAGGCTTACGATAGTTTTAGTTTCAAGTGTTACATTATCTTTATCAGTTTCTGATTTTAATTGTTTTCCGTCAGTTGTTACGTACTTAATAACGACACTACCTTGTTTAGTAGCTGTTGCAGTTCCCGCTTCTTCTTTTGTAATTTTTAAGTTGTAGTAATGAGTTACTACTGGTTTTTCTTCACCCATTACTTTGTAAGCACGAATTGGCGTGATGATTTCTTTTTTAGTAACTGTAACAGTATCCGTTGTTGTTTCATCAGAAGGTTCCCATTCTTTTACTTCACGTTTAGATCTAGTCAACGTAGCTTGATTTTTATCATCTGACACTGTAACACCCCATGCTCCATCAGTTGTCACATTCGAAATATTAATTTTCCCTTCTGTATTTATCGGGTATTTATTCCAAATTACATCATGTCCGTCATTTCTATCATACTTAGTGTTTGTTGTTACTACTAAACCACCTACAGTTGTAAATTCATAAGTTTCAATAACATCTTTAGAAACAGGAAATACATCAGCATCAGATGCTCCGTATTTTTGACCTTCTTCTTTTGAAGCAATACCAGAAGTTTTTACTTTATCAATAATAGGTAAAGCATCTAAAACCGTACTTACTTCTCTAACTTTTGTTTCAAATTGATCTAGTTTAGATGAGTCATTGTCAGCTGAAGCGTCATTTACATAGAACCCAACTTTATTATTAGATAAACCAACTCGAATATTATTCTCTTTCATGTAATTAACAAGCTCATCTACTTTGTTATCTAAATTAGTTTTAACTGTATTAATCGCTTCGATATCCGTAGGTTTTTCCGCATTACTAGAAAAGAAATCAACAAGTCGATATCCAGTTGCAAAAACATCTTTCAATATATCTTTCACTGAAGCATTTGACGTGTCTAAATCCGGTGTCTTTTGAAGATATTTAGAATATTTATCCTCTCTTCCTGACAAATCAAAAACATCCATTAATTTTCTTGTTTGCGTACCATTCGAAGTTGCATTTCTTTCATTATCATCAGCAGTACCAAAAATACCATCATCCCCAATATCTTTAATAGCTGTATAATTCTCTCTAAGAATCGCATAGGTCATACCATAAATATCAGTGGAAGTTCCGTCATAAACAGTTTCTTTTACGGCAACATAAGTGACATTCGTACCTGTTTTTTTACTTTTTCTTTCTATAGTATCTGTGACTGCATACGTATCTTTATCAAGAACAAGTACTGTGTCCCCTTCTTGAAGTGTTACATTTTCTTTAGTAAATTCTTTAGCAGTAGATTCTCCAGCTTTCCATTTTGCAACTGCATCTTCATCACTAGTTACACCACTCGCTTCTACGAATTTACCATATTGTCCTTCAGCTGTTTCTTCTACTAAATAAACTTTACCTGTCGTTTTTGTATAGTCGATTTCTCCTAGTTTATTGTGCATTCCTTCTGGAGATACTGCTGTTTCAATATTGTTGAAACTTGTTTTATCATATTTAGGTTTATCAGTACCTTCAATTTCTGAACGTACGTATTCATAGACTTTATTATTCGCTTCTACTGTTTCTTTTTTACCTGTAGTTTCACTAACAGCATCCCCAGTTTTAGCTACTGTTGATTCACGGTAATCTTTACCATCTGTATCTGACGCAAGACCTTTTTTATCATAAGGTGTTGTAACCGTACCTTTTTCAGCTTCTACTGTTTCTGTTTTTAATAATGATTTATCAGAATCCAATTTGTAATTAACAGTTGCTCCTGATTTGAAGTTTACTGTGTCATTACCATCTGTATCACCAGTATTGATATTCGCTTTTGTTGGTTCAGTTACTCCTCCATCTAAAACTGCATCAACTTTAAAAGTTTTAGATGCATCTGTATCATCTGTGAAAGTAGTAGCCTTTGCAGATTCAACTTTAGATGTATCACTTATAATCGTAGGTGTATTTGTTCCGTTAGATTCTACGTTAGCTAAGGCAGTCCCACTACTAGCTAATAACCCCATACCTACTAATAGTGTTGCACCTATTAGTTTCGAATCGGTACGTCCATCTTTATATTTTCTTAACGAAAATTTTTCTTTCTTATTATTTTTTAACATAACCTTCCCTCACCATTCTTTCTGAACATATAAATACATTATTTTTTTCCTAATAATCTATAAATCATTAACAAAAATTACTTATTTTTCAAAAACCCTTGATCCACTTATAATTTTTATTAAATCTTCTAGTTATTTTTTCAAAATAACACTATGTAAACTTGCTTATACATTCATAGCTTATCCCTTAAATTTTATCATTTTCAGAAAAGTTAGTCAATTATTTTGTTATCGTTTTACCAATATATTTAACACATTTTTTATTTGTTAAAAATCAGAACCAACTACTCTATCATGACCTTTTCTGAAAAACAACAATTTATAAAATAACACATAAAGACTACTCAATTTATACTAATAAATTTCGAGGTGCTATTTTGAAAAATAAAAAAATATCTTCCTGATTTTTTACCAAGAAGATATTAAGTTAACATATATTTATTTACCTCTTTGATACAGCAGGTATCTATTTACTATAATTTCAATACTTTCTTATAGTACTCCACCGTTTTATCTTTTATATATTCTCTAGCGAAAGTTGACGATTTATATTCTCCATCTTTTTGATATTTCACAAGAAATCCTAATAATTCGTCAAAAGAACTAAAGATTTTCGTGTTTTTGCAGATACTTACATAATATCTATGACCTAAATCAACATTAGAAAGCAGGCAAACTAGACCTTTCGAAGATGCTTCTACCGCAGAATTAGCGAAACATTCACTTAAAGAACAAGATATATACCCTTCATGATTCTCATATGGTACCTTTTTAACAAAACCTGCAAATTTAACATTATCAGGTAAGTTATCCTTTGTATATCCATCTGGTAAGTTACCGTAGATTGTAAGTGTACTATCAGGCGTACGTCTAAATGCTTCTATCGCAACCTCGCATTTCTTTATAATCGTCATATTACCAACTATACACCAATTTTTTACAGTTGTATATACTTCTTCTTTAACTTCTTCTACATAAACAGGTGGTAGAAATCTTACCCTATCACTTCCCAATCTTTCTTCTAAGACAGGACTCGCGACAACATTAGTGCACCAACTTTGCAAGACAAACTTCATAAATGGAGCAAGAATATTATAATGCGTATAGGCAAAAAGCTCTCTTCCTGTATTTTGGAAAAACTTCCTTAGCTGCAAAGGATACTCATTAACCATATCTATAATAAATCTGTCATCAATAGTTGAATTTTCTGCAAAATATTCACTCACCAACTGCCATTGCGACATTATCGCACCAGTTTCCTTTATATGATACTTATGATAATTTTCAGAAACATCACCTTCTAATACTATTCCATCTTTATTAAAAAGGATAAATTTATGTTCTTTAGGAATATATTTATACAATAGTTGCGAAGTATAACACTCTAAACTTCCATCTTTGTATTGAACTAACCCTACATAACCTTCTTTGGTATATTCCACCTCTAAAACGTCTTCTAGATTTTCTAGAAAACTTTTATCAACACTTGGCTTATCCCTAGCTATATCAGATTTTTCAAAAATTACATGATAGAAGTTTTTAAACCCTAGATTTCCAAGAGTTTCTACAAAATTAGGAACAAAATTATCTAGATTCGTCAAAATTAACTTCTGTTCAACACCTATTTCATCAAAAATATTTTGACGTGCGAGTTGACTGCTTTCAAATCCATAAATATTACAAGGAACACCTTCTTTTATCGTAAATACTTTAACCATTTTCTACTCCAATACATCCTCTAATCTTAAACCGCGACTCTTCGCAAGCCTACTTCTAAAAATTATACCTTTATCATCTTCTTCAGGAAGACCATAGTAGGCAGTCAGCGTATTCATCACGAGCGCATTGTCTTTAGTTACCATACGCGCCCAAAGGTGCCAATCTTCAAAACCATCGCACTCCGGATCATAACCCCCAGCTTCCTCAACTGCGGATTTCTTATAAATTACAGTAGAGTGATTAAACATATTTTTATAGGCTAACTTAAACCACAGTTCTTCTCCAGAAAGGTTATTGAAATTATTTCTTTTAATTCCACCATGCAATTTACTTCTATCCGTATCAACCTTCGAACCAATGATATCTAACTTATCATTTTGTTCTAATTCATTAAGAAGAAAATCTAAATGCCACGGCATCCATTCATCATCAGAATCCTGCCTTGCGATATATTTCGCAGTCACTAGTGAAATCCCTGCATTAAGGGCTCTCGATATACCCCCATGAAGAACCTTGTGATAAACAACCCTCTCATCATTTAGATATTTTCTACATACTTCTTCAGTCCCATCACGCGATCCGTCATCGACAATAATCAATCGTAAGTTTTTATGAGTTTGATTCAAGACAGACTCGATTGCGTTACCGACAATTTTTTCACGATTATAAACAGGCATAACGATATCCACCTCTGTGTCCGACAAAGGTAAATCTATCGACTCAACACCGTATTCACCTAGTATCTTCACCTCATTAGTCGTTAAAAATGTTCTAAAGCAACGAACACTCACACCTGGAATATCTTTTACAAGAAGTAGCGAGGTAGAATAAAATCCATAGACTTCTACATTCTCATAGTTAGACAACAGGCCGTAAATTTCTTCTTCGAAGCATTTATCTGATTGGATGGTCTCGGCATTTTCTATATTTACTGTAACTCGAGGATGAGCAAAGTATAATACCTCCCCCAGTTTCTCCAGAGCCTTCTGCGTCAATTTTTCTGTAATTTTTATATCTTTTTTATCTATGCAACTTCCAAGCGCTTGTCCTAAAAAGACCTTCACTGTTTTTCCGTTAGTAGCTCTAGCGAAATCTTTTGGTTCAGTATCGAAAGGTATTTTTATTAATTTTTCAGTTGAGAATACGGTATTAGTATCGAATATTGTGTAGTGACCATTAGATAGATTAATAACATTTTCTAGAGTTATATCTTTTGGTCCAACTACTCTATCGGTATAGCGAGTATACATATTCGGCGAAATAATCGAGGTACTGCCATCATCAAACGTAAATAATCTCATAAAATTAGGATTAAAGATCATGTGTGCCACTGGATTATCTAGACTCGCCAGATAGAACTTATCTATTTTGATATTTTCTAGTTTTTCCCTAAGCTCATTAGGCCATTCTTTATTATCAATAAATAGAGTATCTTCACAAAACTCCTTCATTTTATCAGCGTATATTTTCTGCCTATTATCATTAGACATTTTTAAATATATTCCAAAAAACTTCTCACCTGTAGCCTTAGCGACCTCTCGCGCTACTAAGACTTGAAATGGTGAAGTACAAAAAATAATATTCATACACTATACCTCTCTATTTACTGCTCTATTAGGTGCGAAAAAACACACCAAAAAGCCTTTTCCTTTCATAATTATACATATTTTATCACGAGGAAAAATTCTAGTCAAATTAAGTTTATGAGAGGCCTCCGAATAAAAGGAAAGACTTTGAAAACTTTATGTTATATTCATCTGGGAATACCTAAATGAAGATAAACGTTACTACTGATGTTATCTACTGTTGAAAATATGTAAACAAAAAATGCATTTCCACAAAGATTACTTTAGTCGTTTAGGTTGTGCAAATGAAAATAAACACTTAATTCAGAATAAATCACTTTTTAAACTTTATAAATACAAAACGAAAGCACCCTCGAAAATTATCAAGGATGCTTTCAAGCCATTTATTTTATTCTTACTATTTTGTCTTTATGATTTTATTATTTTATTATCTTAATCTTATTTCTCTTTACGACGTTTTGATGCAGCAAGCATTCCTGCAAATGTCGCTAATCCTAATCCTGCTAATCCAGTGTTAGTTTCTGTTGTTCCAGTATTTGCTAATCTCTTAACTTGACCATTTGCTTTTGGTTGAACTGGAGTACTATTTTGACCTGGTTTATCTTGCGATTTTGGATTTGCCACGTAGTTGATCAGTGTATCTTGACCCGGGTTTGTTGGGATATCTGGTACGATATATCCTTTAGTTGGGTCTTGTGGATCAACTGGTTTAAGTGGTTGTCCGTTTCCATCTACTGGAGTGTGTCCTGGCACGTATGGTACTTTTGGTTTTTCAGTTCCTAGTTTTGTTGGATCTTGTGGATCATTTGGATATTTGATTGGATTTGTTGGTTGTCCTGGAATGTTTGGAATCCATGAACCTAATGGTTTATACACATATGTTACTGTTGAACCATCTGTTCCAATCTTACCTTTTGCTTCACCTTCTACTCGTACTAATACGTATCCTTTGATTACTTTTCCAGTTGTTGTGTACTCATCTCCTACTTTTCCTTCTGTTGTTTCTGAAGGAGCTAAGTCTTTTCCATTTTCATCTACGTATTTAACTACTAAGTTTGCTTTGTTTGCTACGTAGTTGATTGGTGTATCTTCACCTGGGTTTGTTGGGATATTTGGTACTTCGTATCCTTCTTCTGGATTATTTGGATTTACCGGTTTAAGTGGGTTTCCATCTTTATCCTTAGGTGTGAATCCTGGTACGTATGGTACTTTTGGTTTTTCAGTTCCTGGTTTTGTTGGATCTTGTGGATCATTTGGATATTTGATTGGGTTTATTGGCTGTCCTGGGATATTCGGTACCCATGATCCTAGTGGTTTGTAAGTTACTACTTCTGTAGTATCTTTTGAATCCGCAGTTACATTTACAGTAGGAACACTTGCTTTATCAGCTAAGAATCCTCTAACTACTGGTGATTTAACTTCTTCTAAGTCTTTAGCTTCTGACCAGTTTCCGTATGTTACTTCTCCTGTAACTAAGTTAACTTTTGCTTCACGTGTGAATTTAGCTTCTTGTGTTACTGTTTTTGGTGTTCCATCTTCATTTAATACTGGAGTTCCATCTGCGTATACGTATGTAATT